>PAEP01000013.1:0-27944 GCA_002700765.1 Synechococcus sp. MED850 | reverse complement strand
TNNCTCAGNNGAATCNATAATGCATTGACTTTTCGTTNTNCTTNNTNGATTGAATGNGTCGATNGAATGNTTTGAATGTTTCTGCGAGTAAGCGCTGGCAAATGGGTGAAATTTGCTGTTGTTGCTTATGACGCCTNCNCGNCATCATNGNTCCTGTTGAATTTGTCGCCAGAGCAATGATTGACGATTTNGAGGTTGAATTTTGCTTGGGTTATGGTTTTCAGTTGTTCTTGTTCTAAGTTTTGATGCTCATTAGGGCATGGTTTGAAACCATTGAGAAACTGAGTTGAGTCAGTTTCTCAATGGCAGGAAACCTCAACGCCTTTAGGCAAGCAACAGTCAATACATTCCGTAGCCCACGCCCCGATAGCGCAGCTCTCGGCCTGCCTTGGCTGTGCTGTTGCCTTGGTTTGGGGTGTAAGGAGCTCCTCTGTAGGTCAATTGCTTGTCCTTTGCAGCTGGTGTTGCTGTATGCGTTGCATCAACGTGGGACGTTTCGCAAAAGGCTTTCGCCATCTGCTTTCTTGCTTGCTCGAGGGCCCTGGATCGGGTTGCCCGGGCTTTGATCAGTTGCAGGGTGTTCATCACAGCGATCTCAGTGCCCATGCCCCCGTTGCCTGGCGTGGGTCTGACTGCAGCCTCGAGTGAAGAGGCTCAACGTTCCATCAGCCTAGCTCATTCTGTAACCGTTGCTACTTTTTCTCTGCCTCGTTTCTGGTCCAGTCCAGCATTCAGCCGGATGACGTGATGGCGGCTGGTGTGCCGGTGTTCTGCATCTGTGGACCTTCGGCGGCAGGCAAGTCCTTCATTGCTGCCGCTCTGGCCGAATCGTTGGTGGAGTCTGGAATCCGTCCCTTGCTAATCGCCTGCGATGACTACTACCGCAACGACTGGGTTCCCCATCCCCTCTTCGGTTACGACACCGTTGAGGCAATCGATGTGGAAGCGCTTCGTTGTGATCTGGATCGGGCGGTGAAGCGGGAAGCGTCTGATCTGCGTCTGTACGACATGCGCAGCCGACAGGTGTCCCGACGATCCATTCCATCGCCCTATGACGTGATTCTTTTGGAAGGGTCCTATGGCCCGCAGGCGCTTGTGGGTTGTTTCCCTTTTGCAGGCTTGTTTTACGTCGATGAATCCATTCCGTTGCGTCTGTTCCGCAGGCTCCGTCGCGATGTCCGCGAACGGCACCGACCCCCTGGTTACGTGATCCGTCAGATGCTGTCCGAAATGCTTCCTGGGGAACGTGCCTTCATCCGTCCCCTTCGCCTGCACGCGGATGTCGTGGTCAAGGAGCCCACGACCGCAATCCCATCATTGCGAATGCGGATTAAGCGTGCACTCGCTCTGGACCTTGGCTAACAAGCGGAGAGGATTTCTTCCCATATGGCCTCCTACAAAATCACCATCGAAGGTGGCGCCACCTTTGAGTGTGCCGACGACGTCTACATCCTCGACGCTGCTGAAGAGGCAGGTGTTGATCTGCCCTACTCATGCCGAGCCGGTGCCTGCTCGACCTGCGCTGGCAAGCTGACCAGTGGCTCCGTTGATCAGACCGACCAGAGCTTCCTGGACGATGACCAGATGGGACAGGGCTTCGCNCTGTTGTGCGTCAGCTATCCGACGGCGGATTGCACAATCAAGGCCAATGCCGAAGACGACCTGAGCTGATCAGCAGCAGCCGCTGTGGATGCTGTGGGACTCGTTTCTCGGGTCCCGCGCATCGCTTCCATCTGAGTTTCAAGCTTTCTTCGTGATCAGAGCTCGTTTTCGGTTCGGATAAAGCTCTTTGCACAACGGGCAGACACGACCATCACACCCTCGGGCTGTGCAGAATTCACGCCCGTAGAAAATGATTTGAAGGTGCAGTCGATTCCAGGTCTCTTTCGGAAAGAGAGCTTTCAGATCCCGTTCCGTCTGCACGACATTGTCTCCGCGACTCAGCCCCCAGCGTTGCGCCAGCCGATGGATGTGCGTGTCCACTGGAAAGGCTGGAACGCCAAACGCCTGAGACATCACCACGCTGGCGGTTTTGTGGCCGACCCCTGGTAAAGCCTCCAAAGCCGAAAAGCTTCGGGGCACCTCGCCTCCATGGCGCTCGATCAACAGTTCGCTTAACCGGCGGATGTTCTTCGCCTTGGTTTTTGCCAGGCCCAGCTGGCGGATGAAGCCATGGATCTCGTCTTGTTCCAACGCGGCCATTGCCTGTGGATCAGGGCCCGCTGCAAACAGCGCTGGTGTCACCTCATTCACTTTCTTGTCCGTGCACTGGGCGCTGAGCAGCACAGCGATCAGAAGCGTGAACGCATCGCTGTGATCGAGAGGAACGGGGGTTTCCGGGTAGTGCTCATTCAGCCGTTGCATCACCCGCTCAGCCCGTTCTTTCTTCAGCACGGCTTCGGAAGGGGGTGGTGAAAGGTTAGAAAACAATCGCTCCAATCCCCTGCAGGTGAGAACCGCCTCGTTGTGACCAGTCCGCCACTGATGATGCAAGCAAGCCAGGGGCCCATCGGTTTGGATCGATTCGACAGCAGAGGACGGTTCCTACTTGCTGGATTGGTCACGCTCATGTTGACGGTGAGTGGTGCGCTCACGGGATGTCGTCGTTCGGATCCTGTGGCAGGGACTGGCACCGGTCGACCGGTTGTGCTCACCACCTTCACCGTGCTCGCCGACCTGGCACGGAGCGTTTCAGGCGATCGGCTCGAGATTCGTTCAATCGTGAAGCCTGGTGCTGAAATCCATGGCTATGAACCCACACCCAGCGATCTGGTTGGTGCTGCCGGTGCGGCCTTGATCATCGAAAACGGATTTGGTCTTGAGCTCTGGTCAAAGCGCTTCACGGCGGCGGCCGGTGATGTGCCCGTGGTCACCCTGTCCGACGGAATGCAGCCGCTGTTCATCGAGGAGGATGCTTATGCAGGGAAGCCGAATCCCCACGTGTGGATGTCCCCAAAACGGACCATGGCCTATGTGGACCGATTGGTTGAGGTCTTTTCAACCCTTGATCCCGACGGTGCCAGCACCTTTCAGGAGAGGGGCGAGGCCTACAAGCGGCAACTGGATCAACTGAACAATGAGTTGCAGAACGCCTTGGCTTCGATTCCTGAAACTCAGCGTCTGCTGGTGAGCTGCGAGGGTGCGTTCAGCTATCTGGCGTCGGATTTCGGGCTGAAGGAGGCCTATCTGTGGCCGGTGAATGCTGAAAGTGAGGTCACGCCCAAGCGGATGGCGGCTCTGATCACACTCGTCAAGCAGCGTGGGGTGCCGGCAGTGTTCTGCGAAAGCACTGTGAACGACAAGGCGCAGCGCGAGGTGGCTGCTGCTGCCGGTGCCCGTTTCGGTGGCACCTTTTATGTCGACTCTCTCTCCTCTGCGGATGGTCCGGCACCGACGCTGCTTGAACTGATGCGTCACAACGTCGGTCTGATCCGCCGGGAGCTGACGCGGGGGAGGCGCTGATGCGAATCCAGGCCGATCAAATCTGCGTTGATTACAACGGCACGGTTGCCCTTTACGACGCCAGCCTGCACCTGCCCGCCGGTTGCATCTGCGGCCTGGTCGGAATGAACGGTGCTGGAAAGTCCACGTTGTTCAAGGCACTGACAGGATTTGTTCGGCCATCCCGTGGGAGCATCCGCATCAACGGCTGCAGTGTTCGCGAAGCGCAGCGTTCCCAGTCCGTGGCCTACGTCCCACAGAGTGAGGGGATCGACAGTCAGTTCCCTGTGTCGGTCTGGGATGTGGTGATGATGGGCCGGTACGGTTCGATGAATGTCCTGCGCATCCCCCGCGGCTCGGATCGAGTCGCTGTTCGGGACGCCCTCGAGCAGGTGGAATTGCTGGATCTGCGCCATCGGCCGATATCGGCTCTCTCCGGCGGTCAGCGCAAACGCGCTTTTCTGGCTCGTTCGATCGCCCAACGCGCTGATGTGCTGCTGTTGGATGAACCCTTCAATGGGGTGGATGTGCGNACCGAACAGCTGATGGCCAAGCTGTTCATGCAATTCCGCCGAGAAGGCCGCACGATCCTGATCTCAACCCATGACCTGAGCCACGTGCGGGATTTTTGTGATCTCGTGGTTCTGATCAACAAGACCGTGCTGGCTTATGGCGAAACATCTGAGGTTTTCACTCCGGAAAATATTTCCATGACATTTGGAGGCCTTCCGCCGGATTTGCTGACCGGGATGAGCTCAATGAGCAACGATAATTAATTCCTATTCAAAGTTTAGAAATGACTCGAACATTAATATTATTCAACTTTATAGAGCTAAAATTAAGTCCTGATAACACAAATGTCTTTTATCGATAAATTCGATGTATACTTAGCCGAATACCCTGAAAGCAGCGTTTTGTTGGATGTATTTAGTGCAGGAAGAAATCAGTTTTTTGCACCCATTGACATGAGGCGATTGAAGACTTCAACGCGAATTTTTGCATTGTCTCTCTGGACGTAAATCTTCTTCCAGATGTCGGGATTGTCGTCGGATCGGATGTTGTCGACTTGTGTTGAAAGTTCGTCGATGATCGACTGGATAAACTCGTCTGATTCAATGTCAGATGTTTCAGGTCTAGATTTGAGTAATTTTGTTAGCGACTTGTTGAACTTCTGAAAAGAGGCGAATTCCTTTGATTTCGGCATGGCTGTATAAATTTCATATTATTTTCAAACAATTCATTGTTTTGAGCTTGTTTGATGGACTCTTGATTAATTGGTCTAGGAGAGTTGACATTTGTCGTTTATGCTTCGCTCCTGCTCCAAGCGAATTCCTGTGCTCTATTGCTGACAATGCAGAGAGCGAAGCAACAGGAATCTGTTCAATTCATTCTGGGTTGCATCAGCTGCGCCAGCGCGTCATGCAGATCTCCGGTGAGGGTCTGGACGGCTTGGCGGCGATCCCGTCGGTACTCCTGCAAACGGCTGTCCACGGCGATCGGTTCGCCGACGCTCAGCTCCACGCGCTGCGGACCGAAACAAGGGGATCCGGTCCAGGGTCGGTCTTCAATCCAGCCGATCGCTTCCTCCACGAGCTGCACCATTTCGCCAAACCGATCGAAATCCCTTTGATCACTGAGGTAGTGACCACTGACGCTGGTGAAATGCTCCACCAGACGCATCCGGGTGAGTTGCAGATCAGCCTCCCGTGCCTCCCAGTCCGCCAGGCTCCGCTCCAAAGGGGGGAGTTGCTCAATGTTGTCGCGGTAAATGCGGTCCCAGGCCGCCTGTTCGATCCGTCGGCAACGTTCCTGCAGGGTTCCGCTCGCGCGCAGCCCGAAGTGGGATTCCGCCTTCTGCAGTCCATGCAGGCGGTAGTTCTCGATCCGTTCCGCCAGAGGCCGATTCGGTTCGGATCGGAGCCGTTCCAGCTGTTCAAGCGCTCCGATCAGATTGGCTCCGATCCCCAGTAAGCGGTCGCGTTGATCGTCCGTCGGGCTCCGATCAACGCCCAGGTGCTGTTCCAGCGCGATCAAGCGCGCGTCAAGGGCGCGCCAGTCCGGCCGTCTCCAGCCATAGCGGATTCCGACGGGGATGACGTGCAGCGTTCGGGCATCATCGATGGATGCCATGTCCTCAGCGGCCCAGAAGGCGATCTGAGCGACCCCGGGCTCCAGGGGAGCCATCTCGCTGGAGAGGTTGTTGGTTGCTCCTTCCGGTGCAACCACCAGGGCCTGTTGGCCCTTGGCAAGTGCCTCACGAGCCTGCTTCAGTGCTGGACGATCTAGGCGACCGCGGTGAATGGCGATGCCGCCACACCGCTGCAGCAGCCAGGCGATCGTCGGTCCTGCCCAGAGCGGAATGCCGCGGTCGTAAAGGAACCGCAGCAGGATCGGCTCTCTCAGGGGCAGGCCCAACCTTCGGGCCGCCTGGGGAATCCGGTTCCAGAACAGATCCGCCAGGACCAGTGGATCTCTGGGACTCGGATGGCGGAAAGCGATCAGCAGATTGCATTCCCCCCGTTGTTTGGCGGCAAATTCGCGTGCGAGAACTTCGGCGGCCGCTGTGTAGCTCAGGTGCAGTCTCTGCCCCCTGAACACAAACGGAAGCAACATCTGCAGCACGTTCTGAACCAGGTGACTCGGGCGTGTCGGCAACCGCCGCAGAGCGGGGCGAGCGGTTTGGATCGAGGCACGCGGCACGCGTTGAGAGAGCGAAGAATCTGAGCCTGCTCCGTCTTTCGACGATCAGACCTGTCGGTCATCACTTTCGGATCGGCGCCTGCGAGCAGTTAGGACTGGGGCTACACAAATGCGTGCTGGTGATGGAGTTCCTCCTGGAGCCCCTGTCCTANGGCTTCATGGTCCGTGCGCTGCTGGTCAGTGCACTTGTGGGAGGCGTGTGCGGCCTGCTCTCNTGTTTCATGACCCTCAAGGGGTGGGCCCTGATGGGTGATGCGGTCTCCCATGCTGTTCTTCCAGGGGTGGTCATCGCTTATGGCCTTGGGCTGCCGCTATCNCTTGGNGCGTTTGTGTTCGGCGTCGGTTCCGTTGCTGCGATCGGCTTTGTCAAACAGATGTCGAGAGTGAAAGAGGACACGGTGATCGGCCTGGTGTTCACCGGTTTCTTCGCTCTGGGGCTCGTTCTGAACTCGAAGACACTCAGCGACATCGATCTCCATCACATNCTCATCGGCAACGTTCTGGGCATTCAGGGNGCCGAGATNGTCCAGATCTGCCTGATCTCAGGAATTGTGCTGCTGTTCCTGCTGATTTTTTTCCGGGATCTGATGTTGTTCTGCTTTGACCCCACCCACGCGCGCTCCATCGGCATCAACACTGGAATGCTGCATTACATGCTGCTGGGTCTGCTGTCCCTCGCGGCTGTCGCCGGACTCCAGACCGTCGGAATCATTCTTGTGGTGGCNATGCTTGTCACCCCTGGCGCTACGGCGTATCTCCTGACGGACCGTTTTGATCGCATGGCGGTGATCGCCGTGATCAGCAGCATGTCCTCCTGCTTGCTCGGTGTTCTGATCTCCTTCAGAACCGACAGTTCTCCGGCAGGCTGCATCGTTCTGACCCAGACGGTCCAGTTCCTGCTCGCGTTCCTCCTGGCACCGCGCCATGGGGTGTTGCGACGACAAAGCAACCTCAGCACCTGATGCGGCACCAGGNTTGTTCCGTGCCCATCCTGTTGTGAGCTGAGCATTCCCTGCATGGCCAGCCTGTCTGAACTGATGCCGGGCTTGGCGGTCCTGCGTCGCTATCGCTTCGGACGCGATTTCAGTCATGACCTCTTCGCCGGTGTGTCTGTGGCGGCGGTGGCGTTGCCCGTGTCNATTGCCTACGCCGAACTGGCCGGCCTCAGCCCTGCTGTTGGTCTGTACGCCAGCATCGGTCCATTGCTGGCTTATGCGCTGTTCGGCACGTCGCCGCAGCTGATGGTGAACCCCGATGCGGCCAGNTGCGCCATCCTCGCCGCGGCCGTCGCCCCTCTGGCCGGTGGTGACCCCGCCCTTTATCTGTCCCTCGCGACGGCGTTGACGCTGTTCACCGGCATCCTCTGTGTGCTGGCCAGCGCCTTCANGCTTGGGGCCCTCGCGGACTTTCTGTCNCGGCCGATTCTGGTGGGATTCCTCAACGGGATTGCCNTCTCGATCTTTCTCGGGCAGATCGGCAAGGTGCTGGGATTTCAGGTCACGGCCAGCAGGATTGTTCCGAAGCTTCTGGAAATTCTCTCGAAGCTGCCCACCACCCAGCTGCCCACCCTGCTGGTGGCCCTGTTCAGCGTTGCGGTGCTGTTGCTTGTGCAGCGGTTCCTGACGCGTGTTCCCGCGGCCCTTGCCGTGTTGGTGCTCTCGGCAGTGCTGGTGAAGCTGTTGGATCTGCCNTCGTCTGGCGTGGCGGTGCTGGCTCCGGTGCCGGCCGGATTGCCGATCCCGTCGTTGCCTCAGGTGCCGCTGGAGACCATTCCGAAACTGCTGGGTTCTGCCGCAGGTCTGGCTCTNGTGCTGTTCACCAGCGGAACGATCACCTCGCGCAGCTTTGCGTCCCGTGGCGGGTATGAGGTGGATGTGGACCGGGAGCTTGTGGCCTATGGCGTCGCCAACATGGCGTCTTCNCTGGCTCAGGGATTTGTTGTCACTGGTGCCGACTCCCGAACGGCGATGGCTGTGACCGCTGGAGGCCGAACCCAGGTCACCGGATTGGTCGCCGCCGCGATGATCGCCCTAGTGTTGTTGTTGTTCACGGGCCCGCTCCAGTTCGTTCCCCTGGATGCCCTCGGCGTGGTTCTCATCGCTGCAGCGCTGTCACTGCTCGATATGGCCAGCCTGAGGCAGTTCTGGCGGATGGACCGACGCGAGTTCGGACTCTCCCTGGTCACCACTGCCGGTGTGGTGGCCCTGGGTTCGATCAACGGGATCCTTGTCGCAGTCACCCTCGCCGTCGTGCGGTTTGTGAAGCACACCGCACGTCCCAGTGTGGAGTTGCTCGGGGAGGAGAAGGGACTCCCTGGACTGCATTCCATCGATCGCCATGGCCAGGCTCAGGCGATTCCAGGGATGGTGCTGTTCCGTTTCAACGCTCCACTGGTGTTCTTCAACGCCGACCATTTCAAGCAGTGCGCTCTGGCTGCCGTGCGGGCATCCGGAGATGACTTGCGTTGGTTCGTGATCGATGCCATCCCGATCAGCGATGTGGACATCAATGGCCTCGCGGTGTTGAAGGATCTGCAACAGAAGCTGGCGAGTCGAAACGTCAAGCTTGTTTGGGCTGGACGGCAAAGCGAGTTTCTGTCGTGTCTGCGTGAGATGGGTGAGCCGACAGAACGCGTCAGTGAGCTGACCTATCCGACGTTGCGTCAGGCAGTGCATGCCTTCAGGGCTCTTTAATCAATCCGGCAGGACCTGTCGGAAACCCTCGTGCTCCAGCACGCGAAGCGGGGTTCCGAACAGTTGGCTGAGGGGTTGATCCCGGAGCTGCTGTTCCGGGGGGCCATCGCCGCAGAGCCGCCCTTCCCGTAGGAACAGAACCCGCTCCATCTCGGGAATGATCGTGTCGATGCGGTGGGTCACCTGCACCACCGTTGTGCCGTTGCGGCAGAGCTGCCTCAGGGTGTCCAGCAGCTGATGGCAGGCTTTCAGATCCAATGCACGGCTGGGTTCATCCAGCACCAGCACCTCGGGTGCGTGCACCAGGGCGCGGGCGATCATCAAGCGCCGACGCTGGCCATCGGAGAGCTGTCCAAACGGCTTGCGCGCAATGGACTGCAGCCCCAGCTGGTGCAGGAGAGATTCAGCTCTGGCCTGTTGCTCAGGAGTGGGCCTCTGATCCCGGCCGAGGCGCATTGAACCGAAGAACCCGCTGATCACAACATCCAAGGCCATGAGCTGCGGCAGAAAACGTGTTTCCAGTTCCGAGCTCACCACGCCCAGTCGGCGGCGCAGCCACCAGAGATTCACGGTGCTGGAACCGAACAGGTTGAGGTGAGAACCCTGTTTGACGATCGGATAGGCACTTCGATCGATCAACTTCACGAGGGTGGACTTGCCGGCGCCGTTCGGGCCAAGCACGGTGGTGGATTGGCCAAGCAGCAACTGCAGGTTGAGGTCATGGAGTACGGGCCGTCCTGAAAGACAGCTCTGCACCTGGCGGGCATCGAACCAGACCTCCCTCGTCATGACTGGGATTGCAGACGCTGAATCACCACATCAAGGCCCGGGGCAATCGGTCTGTGTTCGCGGCGTTTCTCGCTCCACACTTCGCCGGTGATCAGTTCTTCAAGTGAGGCGAGCTTCAGATCCTGCCCTTCAAGCAGGTTCAGATGATCAATGGGCACCTCAAGCTGTCCACGGAACACGTGGGCGATGCGCGTGCCGCTGTCGTCGCTGAACCAGAGGGATGGTGTGCTCTCTGGTGCCCAGCTGATCTCCTCCTGGAGTTCGCGCATCACGGCTTGTTCCGGTGTTTCACCGGGGTCGAGATGGCCGCCGAAAAGGCCCCAGTGACCTGGGTGGATGATCGTGTCGAGATCGTCCCGAAGCTGCAGCAGCCAGCGTCCATCCCGTTCGAGCATGGCGAGGGCGACTTCGTAGGTCATGGCTGATCCGAAGCATCCCTCTGCCATAGCGCCAGACCTCCCCCGCGTCCGCGCGCGGTCAGCCACTGGCCGTCCGGGGCCATGGCGATCAAGGCAAAAAAGGGGATGCGTTGCGGAGAGGGTTGCGGGATGGAGCGATGCAGGAGGGTTCGGCCTGCCAGGCTGATATCAACGCTGCAGAAGCCGAACGTCAGCAACGGTCGTGATCCTTTCAGCTGGGCTGCTCCCTGAAAGCGAAGCCGCAGGCTGCCCAGATTGACTTGGTTGACGATCGTCCATTTCTCATCGCGCTGTTCGAGTTGGAGTCGGGCCCCAAGGCTGCGCAGCAATGGATCTGTGCCAGGGGTGGGTCGCTTTCCGTGCTTTGACCAGGTGTTCTGGAGGATCCAGACCCCTTCAAGAGAATCGGGAGCTATGCCGCTGCCAAGCAAGCGAGCTTGGCGTTCTCGTTGGAGGATTTCTGAAGAGGTGATCATGTCAATGGGTCTTGAGCAGCAAGCGTGACCTGCGGTCAAAGCGGTTCGGTAGGCCGCTGACGATCACCGGTGTTCAGGCATCCTGATTCCTGACATAAAAATAGGTGAGTTTGAGATTGGCACGGAGATTGCGTTCTTCTCTTTCGCTGATCACAGCTGACTCCTTGATGTCATGCTCACCACAGACATAACCGGTGTTGTCGCTTGTCAGAGGTTTGCAATCCCGTCTAAAACGTTCCTCTTTGATGATGACATCAACTTTTTCGACAGTGGTCTTGGCAATTGAATCTGCGGGGTGCTGCGAATTGAAAAATTTTTCCATGCAGACTTCATATTGATCTGTTCCTTCGATCGATTCCAGCATTTTCATGCATTTTTTTCTTTCGCCGGCTTCGATCTCAAGAAGTTCAGAAATTTCTTGTTCGACGACGTCCTTATTGCGTGGTATTTCCATGAGTTGTGAGCGGTGAAGTTTAACGATATAAATTCCCCCATCTCTGATCCAGTTTTCAGCGGCCTGGCTGGCTTCTGCTTGCGTCTTAAATGTATGGTTTTTCCAGTTTCCCGAAGAATAAAGATAAAGTACAGTGCCGGTGATCAGCGAGACACCCGCTGAAATCATCATGAAAAAACTGAATTTATCGATTTTCATNNGATTTTAANCCAATTATTAGCTTAGGTAGGGATTTNTTCCTGTAGCAAAATTGTCAATATTTGATACCGNNGGGATGTCTGCCAATGAGGCTTGGCTTTTGTTGTTCTGTTGGTTTCAGNTGCCTCTCATGCTCCTGTGCCAGCATTTGTTTCGTCCGAACGGAGGATCAACGTGGAGCACTCAGTTCAGTGGACCCCTCGGATGACGGGATTTCTGCTGCGAGGCCTCCGCATCGGGGCGAGCACGATTGCGATTGTTGAACTTCTCCGCAGTGATTGGGTTGGTGGTGGCTTGGCGAGCGCTGCTTGGTTGATCTTTGTTCAGGTGGAACGAAGACGCGCTCAACATGCGAAGGACCATGGTTGCTGATCAGCTTTACGGTTGAANCGCTTGATGGTGGCGATTCAGTCGTGAAATGGTCGCTTTCACAGCGTTTGCTGCGCCATCGCATCCGCTGGCCTGCGCTTNTGCCAAGCATGCTGCTCGCCTACTTGGCACTGAAGGCCCGTTGGCCATGGCTGCCTGGATGGAGCTGCCCGATTCGCCATCTCACCGGAATTCCCTGCCCAGGCTGTTTTCTCACACGCTCCATTGCGCTCAGCCTCAGTGGTCGCTTGGGTTCTGCCTTGGAATGGCATGTGCTCGGTCCGCCTGCGGCAGCGGCATTGGCGATCTGGTCGATCAACGCTCTGCGCCGTGGGCAGCTCACTTGGACCCATCGGAACAGGCAATTCCTGGTCGTTTTTACGGGGATCGCCGTCGTGGTTTGGGGGACACGTCTCCTGATGCAGTACGGATTCGGTGTTCAGGCGTTCCCAGCGAACTGAATGTGCCACCGTNTTTAATCCTCAGCATGATCGCTGTTGTTGCGGCAGCTTGATCCCGTCAGGATGGAGTTTCTTCCTGTTGTTTCCGTGGATACGCCTCCTGCTCTGCTGGAACGATTGAGCAAGATCCCTGGCATGGAAGTTGGTCAGCGGCGGCTCGTGATTTTGTTCAGTCAATTGGGTGATTTTGATTCACTTGAATACGCCCAGGCTCTTGTGCCTGCTTTGCCCGCNCTCGAAGAATCGGGGATTGCTCTTCATGCCATTGCTATTGGCGATGAGTCAGGGGCAGATCGCTTCTGTCAGTTCACTGGGTTTCCGAAGCATTTGATCCAGGTTGAAGCGGATGCANGTTTGCATCGCGCCTGTGGTTTGTACGAAGGTCTGACAACGGGTGCTGGCCCTTGGCCGGATCTCCTGCTGATGTGTGCAGGGATTGGATCGCCGGGAACTCTCGCTGAGGTGTTGCGTGGCTACAGCGGCGATCGTTCAGCTCCACAACGGTTCAACAGTGCTCTCTTCAAGCTTGCTGGTGGCGATGGCTTTCAACGGCCNTTTGAGTTAGCCACGGTTCGGCTTGCCAACATGATTGAAGTTCTCGGGCGATGGCGCCAATACGTTCCTGATGATCGCTGGATGTGTCAACGCGGGGGAACATTCATGCTTGATGCAGATGATTCACTGTTGTATTNTCATCGAGATCGGGGGATTCTCGGGTTTTCTGAAACAATGAATCGACCGCTCTCATACCTCGATGCTTATCTTGATCGTTCGAACTGATCGTATGGCTATTATGTATGCCTTAATGGATTGATTGANGTCGATAATCTTCNTGCGANATGGTTTTCTTCGATCAGTAGAATTCAAGNAAATAATGAGATNGNGGTTGNGGTTTAAATTTTTNGAGTTCTCNTAGAAGGCCATCGAATGCATCTACATGTGATTTGGTTGCTTTGTTGGTTACTTGTTGGATAGTGGGCATCTGGGCTGATGCCACGGGTGTCTAATCAGACGCATTCACGCCAAAGATTTGAACTGTCGGGCCGGGTTTGTTGTCCGTTCTTTTCATCTCCTGTATCAATGTTGCGTCGAGACCCGGATTCGAATTGTCGCTCAATTTGGTCGCCACTTTCATTTCTTCTGGATTATCTGAGTTGATATCAACGATGATTTGGATGAATTTTGAGCTGTCTGAAGCATCGGCTTCCGAGAGTTGCATCCCTTTGATGATGTTGTTGATTTGGTCGATGATGGCTCCAATCACATTTTGCTGTTTTGTGTTGAGGGGCATGTGCTTCGAAAGACGCGTTGATGTGTTCGATAGTTTATGCAACTGTGCATCTCAACCTGGCTCAAAGCGATACCAATGGAGATGAACGACATGTTTCATTGTCGAAATTCAGACGTTAAGCATGATTGTTTTCAGATTGTGTTTGCCACTTGTGGGAAAAAGTCAGCGACATTTAAGTCCGATCGTCTCAGCAGGCAAAACACTGTTCCAGCATTGCCTCGACAGATCCGCAGCGTGTCGTCCAAAACGGTGATGTCCAGCCAGGCTGGAAAACTCTGCTTGACCTCTCTTAAGAGTTGCAGCCTCTGACCGCCCGGCAGGGTTGGCCCCACCCATCCACCGCGTCGGAAGCAAACCTCAACTCTGTTCCCTTCCTTCCTTGCGATATCGGCCTGAACGCTGATTCCGGCGAGGCCACCAAGAGGTCCGCGCAGCTTCAGCAGATTGCATCCACGACCGTTCTTGACATCAAGGATCTGCAGATTGTCCAGCCAGGGAGCCTGTTTCAGCCAGGGCTGCTTCGAGCTGCTCCATCGCAACTCCCAAACACCTTGCAGGAACGCTTCATCCCTGTTCAGATCAGCGGCTGAGTCCTGTTCCAGCCTTGTCACAAGGGCTGAGATCTCTTCTGCATTGGGTTCAGCGTGGAGCTTGTTGATCAGTTGATCCCGCGTCTGTGCCACCGTCTGATCAGTCGAGTTGTNTCCATGCTCCCGTGNTCGGGCTGGTTGCGAGGTTCNCTGGGTTCCCTCCTGCTTCTGTCAGGGCTGAATGCTCTTCCTGCCGTGGCGGACTGGACTCCGGACAAGGAGCCTGCCGATTGGCGGCTGGTGCGACAGCAGTTGTTGAGCTCCGGTCAGCTTGAGGCAGCTGATTGGGTTTTTCTTGATGCAACCCGCAATGAGAAGGTTCAGGCCGCCGAATACCTCAGTGATCTTCAGCGCCGGGGCGGGTCAGTCAGCTTTCTCGGCGCTTTGATTCTGCGTCGAAACGGTCAGACGGACTGGACGGTGCGTGCGATCAAGATGCGCGCCCTCTGTGAGCAGGGGGTGCTTCAGCAGAACGGTGCCAGCGGTTCATGGCGTGATTACCCCGGCCGACCCGGAACAACCGATAGGGTCCGTTGGATCTGTAACCAGGCATGACACAACCCCAATACAAGTACGAGGCGCCGGAGAGATTCGGCGAATCGCTGACGACGGCGCGTCCTTGGAACACATCGGCGTTGGTGTTTGTTGAGCGCCTGAATGGACGTGCCGCAATGGTGGGGTTCGTCGCTGCTGTGATTGGTGAGTTGATCACCGGAGAGGGCATCACCGGGCAACTGACCGGCATGGTGCGTTGGTATCTGAATCTGGGCTGACCATGGCGGTAGTGAACGTTCTTGAGGAATCGCAGCGATTCAAACTCGACCGGAGTGACGACGCGCTGTTTTACAGCGAGCCGCGCTTCGTTCACCATCTCGATGAAGCGTTTCGAGCACGTCTGACATCGCTGTACCGCGAACGTGTTCCCCCTTGCGCTGTTGTTCTCGATCTGATGAGCAGCTGGGTGAGTCATCTCCCAGACGATGTTTCCTATGACGAGGTGATCGGTCATGGATTGAACGAACAGGAACTCCTTGAAAACCCTCGTCTGGATCGTCACTGGGTACAGAATCTCAATCGTGATCAATCATTGCCACTTGATGATGGCAGTGTTGATGCAACATTGATCGTTGCCGGATGGCAATATCTGCAGCAACCGGAACAGATTGCCGCAGAATTGTTGCGTATCACCCGTCCAAATGGAATCGTGATCGTGGCGTTCAGCAATCGAATGTTCTTCACCAAGGCGCCGCAGATCTGGACAGATGGGAATGACCGTGACCATCTCACCTACGTCGCCCAGGTGCTGATGGCNCAGGGCTGGCCAAAGCCTGAGATCCTCGCCGAAGAAACCCGCTCTCCAGGGATGTTGGGATTGTTGGGTGGAAAGGGTGATCCATTTTTTGCCGTGATCACTCGTAANCCAGTCTTGTCCTGAGCGTTTTTGGTTGCCTTTCTTNAACNGATCTGCAGCAAGGACATTNAAAAATNATCGANCTGCATGTGTGGCTTTCAATCAAGTCTTTCGAGATATTCTGAGATTAAGTTTGAAATCAAGTTTGAAACGGCTGGTTCTTGTTTTCTCTAATGTTGACTACCAGCACGATGTTCATGACCATTCCGTTTGGTGAGGGGCGATCTTCCAGCGGTGATCTCAACCAACCTTCAACCCCTCGGTTGCGCCACTGGCTGGAGGCACGCCTGCGTTATCTGGCCAGCAAGCAACGCATTCAGGATGCAAGAGCACTTCGACATGAGTTTTCGGTCGATGATCCAGCACCGCGTTGATTTTGATCCAGAGAGTCTGGCTTCGTTGCCTNGCGGCGAATTCAACGATGGATTTCAACAGGTTGTTGCGATCAGTTTTTATGAGTCACCACAGGGCCTGAAACCGGATCGGTGACACCCATTTCCGGAGATAATTCCTCGAAGCAATCCCTCACTGAATTCAGATGTTCAATCATCTGAGGGCGTGCAGCGATCAGCTTCTCTTCACTTTCCCAGAGGCCGACAAAGCAATACCGGCGGTCTCCGGTTTTGGCCCAGAAAGCATCGGTCATGCCGTCAGGATTGACCCACGCCTTTGTTGCTTCAAGGAACGTCTCCTCACAACCTTCCTTGCAGAGAATGCGGACGTTGTTGATAAACGTTACGGACATGGAATACAGAGTCGTCGCAGCAGCATCGCATTCTTTCCTGAAAGACCGGTAACTGAGAACACAGTTGATTCAATCGTCCGGGTCGCCCAGGCAACCGTTGCCGTTATTAAATCAGCTCTGGATGGTTGGGATCCCCTTTGAATGGACCTTCAACCTGTGATGTGATCCAACCTCCGTAGAAGCCGCCCTGTTGCGGAATCACCCGTTCGTCATTCACCCAGCACCCGTCCATGCGTCCTGGATAGACCGCAAACCAGCCAGCCAACTCCTTGAAGCGATCTGTCGGCGATGGATAAGTCCATATCGAACGTTCCAGCCGTTGTTCTCCAACGACAAGATCGAAATACTTGGCGATGCCCTTCCACTCGCAGAACGATGGTCGCCCTGAAACGGGTCTCAGCAGGTCCTGACGCATGGCCTCTGGAGGCAGGTAATACGTGGGTGGATGAAACGTTTCCAGAATCCGCAGACTTTTTCTGGTGTCCACAAGGATTTCACCAAGGGCTTCAACACGGATGTGTTCATTGCTTGGCACCAGTTGTGGTGGTCGTGGATAGTCGCAGACCCGTTCAATTGGCATGCCTATACCTCACCGATGTCTGTGATCAATGCTCGCAAACGGAAGTGCGCTGGTGGAGCCATTTTTGGTTCGTGAGCTTTATTAAACAACTGCCAATCCTTAACCAAATCATCTCCATCCAGGGGATGGACGTATGCCATGAGTAAGGCATCGTTTGAGCATCTGCTCGTTCAGCATGACCTTCACTCTCCCCGGTGTTCTTCCCTGGACATTCCGGATCGTGTTGATTGGCCAGCAGATCGTTCTGGAAGCCACAGCTGAGGGACAGCGTCTCAGCAAAGTGATTGATCCTGGATCGAGTCGTATACGCAGTGGTTATGACCTGATCAACTCACCGCAATGTGCTCTGATCAACATGCGTTCCCTGGTTTGATTGCCGGCGTTTTTTGCAGTCCTTTTCCGTTGCATCGGATCAACCTGTTGTTGTTCTCGGTGGTTTTCTGATCACAGATGAGGCCTATCTGCCTTTGGCCTCCTGGATTGAGTCCAGGTGCGCAGCACCAGTCCGGATCGTGCATGCGACCCGCGCCGACTGGTTGCTCACCAGTCAGGCCCGTGGCTGGATTCGCTTGTTAGATCGTGTTGATCGTTGCGTGAAGCAGCTGGCGTCATCCTCTTCATCCGGCCGCGTCACCTTGATTGGTCACAGCTCTGGTGGCGTGATGCTTCGTCCTTATCTCAGCGATCGACCGTTCCTTCATCGCCGTTACGGCGGCAAAGCACTGTGCAATCGCCTGATAACGCTTGGAAGTCCCCATCAGGCCAAGCGGGCCACTGCGCTGCGAATGCTTGTTGATCAGACCTTTCCAGGTTGCCCTGAAGCGTCAAGTGTCGACTACGTCGCCGTCGCGGGTGAATTGGACCTTTCAGGACCTTGTGCGTCTTGGTTCTCTCGGATCACTGCATCCAACTCATATCGGCAGATTGCAGGTGATGCGTCTGTTCCAGGCGATGGACTCGTACCGGTGACTTCCGCCTTGCTTGCCGATGCCCGCTCTGTTCGACTGAAAGACACAGCCCATGGAGGATTGTTCGGTTCACCGTGGTATGGATCCACACAAACCATTCCAACCTGGTGGTCTGCGGTGGTTGAAGGAGCGTCACACAGATGACAGGCTCTCGGTCAACCGGTCAGTCATTGTGACTGCATCAAGAGTGAGCATGTGACCAAGCAGACAGGTTTCGGCGGCTCCGATTCCGGAAGCAAGCGCAACAGCAAGCGCAAGCCTGGCAAATCCAACCATCGCCGCGAACAATGCCCCATGGGCAGAGACCCTAATATCGAAGCAATCAAGGCGCGTCAAGCGCTGGGCTTGCCCCTCACCGGACGACTGACGGAGTCGCAGGTGAAGCGAGCCCACAAGCTTCTTGCCGTGAAGCATCATCCCGACAAGGGTGGTGATCCTGAAACCATGACGCGCTTCAACAACGCCAGGGACGCGCTTCTCGAACCTGAGATGGAGGCCATCATCGGTTGATGGTCATGGATGGTTGCTGCGCCCAAGCACCAGCCAGCAGATCAGCAGCAATCCCGACAGGCTGACGACGGTGTAGATCCAGTCGGCGTAGGGAGTCCAAAACATTGAGGGAAAGGTTGGCCTGCTCAGTCTCCGAAGCCACGTGTGGACGCTGGATCATCTCCGGCCTCAGCGTTGCTGCCCAACGCTTGTGCCTTGGTGCCGATGCGACTGTCCAGCCAGCGGGAGAATAAATACACGCCAATGAACATCGGGGTGTAGATCAACCACATGTTTTCAAACTCNAGGCCGCTGTTGTTCACCAGCACNANAGCGAGATAGCTGAAAACCATGTAGATCAGGACCCGTCTGGCTGCTGGAAANTTCTTGAACATTTTATTGTCGATTTTAATCCCAAATTAGCATCGATTTTGCGTGCNAACNCAAAGCTTTTTGTCAAAGCGTCAGTTGAGAGCTGTTNGTTTGNTTTGAATTGCCTTTGTTCAGGTGGAGGATCAGCTGATGACCGTGAAAAATGATTGATTGAATCAAACATGNCAATCAAACGATGATGGTCATGCTTGTGAACTGTTNGGTCAACGCAGGTTTGGTCCTTAAATCAGTTTGTAGCCATACCAATCCGGAGCATTGCTCCCGGAATCTATGCANGCTTCGGCAGTTAGATGCACCCTCCAGAGACCATTTCCGTCGATCGGCANCAGATCATCGATCTCAGGCCCCCCGTTCACAGCATGCAGATCATCTTTGTGAATTTGTTCTTCNCCACGCATCCACAGCCGTTTNGCNTTCGCTTTCGCGGCCTGGGATGAACGAGCCACCACGAGTCCGAAGCGGTGTTGTTCNGCCATGTCCTCTGGTTTATAAGCACCGAGGTTCACAAACCAGAGCTTCATGTCCTGGTCCAGCTCAGGTTCACTTGCACTGATGATCGACACGCGATGACCATCAACGCAGCGGATTCGTCGGTAACTGTCGATGTGCAGACCACGACGGATGCCGAACCACTGACGTTTGAGCTCAGGGATGGTGTCGTCAATGCTGCGNCCAACNACCCAGCGCACATCATGTTGTTCCACGTTGCATCCCTTCGTTCTGCCGCCAAGGACAACNAGGAATAGGTCCATTTCAACCAACCAACACCATCAGAAGTCCGATCAGGAGCGCNATTCCTATCAAGGCCAACGGTTTCATTCGCTGCTTGATGCTGAACCAGGTCGCCAGGCTGAACAGCGTGAGCTGAATCAGCGGTGTTCCGCCACTGAAGGCTTTCAGCGACAGCGGAACAGCGGCACCAGCCACTGCACCCGGTACTCCGGCAAGCAAACCCTCGAGAAAGAGTTTTACTTTCGCCTGTTGCTTCAATTTCTGAAGCATCGCAGTTCCAACCAGGATGAAGAGAAAACTGGGCAGAAAGATTCCNGCGGTGGCGACGANGGCTCCCAGAAGNGCGTTTCCGGCTCCCCCTGCCTGCCATCCAGCCTGATATCCCACGAAGCTGCTGGTGAGCACCACTGGGCCTGGTGAGATCTGACCGATCGCCACACCATCGAGGAAGGCCGAGGAACTCAGCCAACCAAGTTCCACCACCTGTCGCTCCAGGAGCGGAATGATCACCAACCCTCCCCCGAACACGAGAAGTCCTGTTTTGAAGAACACACTGAACAGGCTTGCCATCAGTCCTGCACCTGTTGCGCCGATACCACCTGCACCAGAGAGCGTGGCGATNGGAAGNGGGAGAAGCAGGCCAACACCGGTGGATCTGCCAACGCCAGCTGTTGTTGAACAGATCAGTCGGCTCAGACCTGCCAACAACAGCAACATCCCCGCCGGGACTGGAAGCCCTGCAAATGTGTTGAGAAGCATTCCCAGCATCACCAAAGCCGCCGTGATGAGTTGCCAACGGGCCGAACGTTGTCTGACCAGCTTCCAAGCGAAGGCCCAGATGATGGCAGCAATGACGGGTTGAATCGTTTGTAAGGCTGTGGTGAAACCGAGCATGGATTGCCCGTTGCGCCATAACTCACTGAGCACCAAAACAATCAGAAGACCTGGCAGCAGAAAGCAGACGCCGCTNACAATCCCTCCCAACCAGCCGCGATGCAGCCAACCCAGATAAATCGCCATCTGGCTGGATGCTGGNCCAGGAAGGGCTTCACACAAACCAATCCCTTCATCNAATTGTTCNGAACTCACCCATTGCCTCTCGTCCACAATTTCGCTTCGCAANAGGGCGATATGCGCCTGAGGTCCTCCAAATCCGAGGACACCAATTCGCANAAACAACGTGGCAAAGGTTGACCACGGTGCCACAAANGTTTCNCTNGTGGAGCTCTCAGTGGGGCTTCGAATCTGCACTTCAGTATTCNCTAGCGATCAATAGATTGTATGAATGAAGTCCNACTTTACTGAGTTCCGTCAGATCAAGCGACGGATTTCTCCACGACTTTCTTTTGTGCGTTTTTGTATTTCTCGAGGACTCNATTGGGTATCACTGGCTCTTCAGGGTGGTCTACCAGAAGATAATTGAGCAATGCAGCAGCTCCACCCGGATTGGTGGCCATCGGNACTTGGTAGACATCGCAGAGGCGTCCCAATGCTTCAATGTCGGCATGNTGNGGGTGAGCTGAAAGAGGATCTCGGAAAAATACCAAGCCAAGAATGTTGTTCTCTGAGATCATCTTGCCAATTGCTTGATCTCCTCCAAGCGGGCCAGAAGCTACTTTTCTGGACAGCATTAATCCAGTTTCTTGATACAATTTAATCCCTGTCGTCCCGGTTGCGACAAGGTGAAAGCGCTTCAATTTTTCCGTATGAGTGCNGGCAAATTCCATTAAACTGTCTTTCATTTCATTATGTGCTACTAATCCGAGATAGTTTCGATGGTCAACGAAGCTGAGGCCTTCTTTTTCATGCACTTCGTTGAGATGGTGTGCGGCAAAAAATTGTTTAAACTTTCNTGCTGCCACGGGGGCTTGTTCAACTAATTTGTAGAAGTGATTGAGGCTCANACGCGCAATTGTGACGGGGCTAGTGCTGGTTGCATTGGCAAAGCGACTCCCTTCTTCAGTGAACAACGACTCACCAAAAAATTCGCCTGGTTGAAGCAGTCTGAGTTCAATCTGATCATGCGTCAGCCGTATATCGCCTGAAATCAGTAGCAGCAAACTGCACGCCGGCTCTCCCTCTTTCATCAGGACTGTTCCGGCCTCGTAACTCTCGAAGCTCAGCTGTTCGGAGAGTCCTGCGATCTCGCTTGGGCTGAAATGCTCGGCNAGCTTGCTGGTTGTGCTCAGAAACTGCGTCAGGGCTGCAGTGTCCATCGTTGCTGATTCGGTTAACCCTTNTCAANACACTAGTCATCGCATGGTTTTTTGGCAGTGCTTGTCGTCACTGTTACCCGTGCACAAGGCTGCTCCCAAGCAAGTCCTGTCGTTGAGGTTGCGCTCAGCTTTGATGTTGCCATTCTGGTATCAGCAAATCGTCTGCAATGACAAGCACCATTTCTTCTGGCGAGCTGAAAACAGGCACGATCGAACGGGCTTACTACGAAAATCCTGTTGACTTCCGTTCAGAAGTTATTTATTTCATAATTGTCGATCGTTTCCATGATGGTCACTCCGGTTCTGATGGGCGTGCTGAAGGTTCTGAGGTTGAAAGCAGCAAGGGTCTCTACGACAAATCACAGCAGGACTGGGGTAAGTATTGGGGCGGCAATCTTCAAGGTGTTATCAATAAAATTGATTACCTGAAGGAACTGGGTGTTACGGCGTTGTGGCTTTCTCCTCTGTTTGAGCAGGTCAGTGATCTTCAGTTCAGTCGAGCTCCAATGCATGGCTACTGGACCCGTGATTTCAAAAGGATCAATCCTCGATTTNTGAAGGTCAATGAGTCAACAAGCGTTCATGAGTCAGACACGCTTAAATGTTTGGTTGANGCTTGTCATAATGCTGGAATTAAAGTTGTGCTTGATATTGTCTGCAATCACAGTTCTCCTGANATTAATGGNAGCAAGGGTGTCGTTCTTGATGACGGCAANCCACTTGCTGATTTCAATNATGATGCTAANAGTTTTTATTATCACGAAGGAGAAATTACAGATTGGGAGGACGAGTATCAGTTGATTCATCTAGAAATGATGGGTTTGGCGACATTTAATGAAAAAAGTATTGACTATAGAAATTACATCAAGTCTGCCATTAAGGTGTGGCTTGATGCTGGTGTTGATGCATTACGCGTTGATACGCTTAAGCACATGCCAATTTGGTTCTGGCAGGAATTCACGACTGAAATGAAGAGCCATAAGCCTGGTCTCTTCATGTTTGGTGAATATGGATTCAGTAAGCCATGGGAGCAGAGATCAGTTGAGTATGCCAACAACATTGGTATGTCGATTCTTGATTTTGGCCTTTGTGATGGCATCAGGTTCTGTTTTTCAGGTCAGGAGCCCGGTGGCTTCTATCAAGTGGAGCGTGTTCTTGGTTACGACCGTGTTTATCACCGGGCCAACGAACTTGTGACCTTCATTGATAACCATGATATGCCTCGATTCCTCTCCGTTGTTCCTGATCAGCGCAAGCTTGATCTTGCGCTGGTGCTTTTGCTGACCTTGCGAGGCGTTCCATGTCTGTTCTATGGAACGGAGCAATATCTCCACAACGACACCAGTGGAGGGCAGGATCCATACAACAGGCCGATGATGGACAACTGGGACANGGAGAGTCATTCCTTCAACCTTGTGAAAACNCTCCTGGGATTGCGTGAATCGAATCAGGCTCTTTCATTCGGTTCCCATCACACCAGCTGGGTGAATGATGACTTCTATCTTTATACGCGAAATTTCCGTGATTCTGCCGTCATGGTGATGGTTAATAAGGGTGANTTTGATCATGTTGTTGATGCTGAAAATATTCATATGCCTGATGGTACCTACATTTGTAAGCTCACTGGTTATCCNGTGACGATTGAGAATGGACGCCTGAATGGTTATGTTGTCAATCCTAAGACCGCCATTGTGATTAGCGCTGAGGGNCAGCCTGTTGAAGGAAAAGTCGTNGTTGTTTTTCAGATCAACGGATTTGAAACGCAGCCTGGTCAGTCGATGTCGATCATCGGTTCCTGTCCGGAACTTGGAGAATGGGATCATCCACGCGCCTATGGTATGGAGTACGTGAATGCCAACACCTGGATCGCAACAATCGCTTTTAACCCGGATGAATCCAAAGTGATTAATTATAAATTTGTCGTCAATCAGGAATCTGGTGAACCCATTGTTGAGTACTTGATCAATCGTAAAATGCTGCTTCCCGCTGAGGGGCGAATCGCCGTTGATTGTTTCTGGAACAGCCCCAACTAGTCATTCGCATTCAATTGTATTCATGCTGCAGCGCCTCTCCTTGAGACGCTGCNGCAGCTAGCAGTTCATTNATTATNGTTTGANTATGANTCTTTTTTAATGGCTTCGTTCTGCATGCGTTGAATTCTTTCCAGCACTGATTCATTGCTCATGCGGTTGTTCAAGCGTTCCACCAGTAAGGGAAACGCCAATGGTCCCGGACGTTCTGTTTGAACGTGCAACCATTCCTGTGTGTTCGCACGATTGAGTGCAGCTTCCAGTCTGGAGACCTCCAGCTGTTCATCCAGGACTTCCCGACGCGCCTGCAGCAGCAATCGATTGTGCGGTTCATGGCGGGTGAATACATCGAACAGCAGTGATGCACTGATCTGCAGCTGACCGGTGCTTTTCCCCGTGCCTGGAAAACCACGATTCATCAAGCCAGCAATCTGTGCAATGCCGCGAAAGCGGCGCCGTTGAAGTTCTGACAGATTCAACGCATTTTCCAGATCGCGTTCCAGGTTGCTGCGTTCCAGCAACAGCTCAGCATGGTCTTCAACCAAGGACTCCATGGGATAAGACCTCGGTGCCAACAGTTCAAAGCCGTAGTCGTTNACCGAAACTGTGATCGTTCCGCGTTCCAGCCGTGTGAGACGGGACGCCCAGAGAAATCCAATTCCTTCATGCACGAANCGCCCTTCAAAGGGGTATGCGTAGAGGTGGGTNCCCTCCCTCGTTCTGCAGGTCTCGATCAACAGTTGATCAATGCGCGGCAGCACGGAAAGATCCTGCTGACGTTCAAACAGTGGAGCCAACGCCTGCAATTCAGCTGTATCCAACTCGCCTCGGCTGGCGCGATCCACCTCCAGCCGAAGATGATGCGTCAGAAGGTCGGACAGCGCCATCTGGCCTCCGGCCCAGGCCGGCACTGTTCGCGTTTTTCTTGTGCTCACTTTCACATAGGCGGTCATGTCCCTGAGCCGCACAAATTCCAGCTGACGTCCTGCGAAGAAAAACACGTCCTTCGGCTTGAGCTGGCTGATGAAGGTTTCCTCCACGTGGCCGAGGACTGCTCCGCGTACAAACCGCACCGTGATCGCCGGTGCCGCNGTGATCGTTCCGATGTTGAGGCGGTGCAACCTGGCAATGGCCTTTTCCCGGATCCGGAATCGTTCGCTTTCGGCATCCCATTCCAGCTTTCGAAACCTGGGGTAGGCCGCTAAACATTCCCCTCCCTGTTCGAGAAACAGCAGGCACCAGNCCCAATCCTCCTGACNTAATGCNGAGAAGGCAGCACAGTCTTGAATTGCGTCGTAGGTCCGCTCAGGGTTGAAGCCTGGACCACAGGCCAGGCCGGTGAGGTGCTGAAGCAGCACATCCAAGGGTGCCNGTGGTGGTTTGCGTTCCTCCACCAGGCCCTCCTGGAGTCCACGACGGACGGCACTCACTTCCAGCAGCTCCAGCGCATTCGTGGGCATGAACAGCACCTGGGATGTGCCCCCGGGCAGGTGGGCGGAGCGACCGGCCCTCTGCAGCAGTCGGGCGAGATTCTTGGGGCTGCCGATCTGAACAACCTGTTCCACCGGTTGAAAATCCACGCCGAGGTCCAGGGAGCTCGTGCACACCACCCAGCGGATGGATCCCGCTTTCACGGCGGCTTCGATCGCCTCGCGTTCACTGCGGTCGATCGCACTGTGATGGAGTGCCAGCAATCCCTCCATCTCCGGACAGGCAAAGCGCAGACACTGATGCCAACGCTCCGACTGGTTCCGGGTGTTGGTGAACAGCAGTGTGCTGATGCCTGGATTGAGCGCCGCCACCAGCTCCTCNTACATGCGCAGCCCCAAGTGGCCNGCCCAGGGGAAGCCATCAATCGAGTCCGGCAGCAGGCTGCGGATTTCCGTGGCNCGGACAGGAGCTCCGCCAACGATCACGGGTTTGTCGGACAGTCCGAGTGCATGGCGGGCTGCNTGGTCAAGGTTGCCGATGGTGGCGCTGATCGCCCAGGTCTGCAGCGTGGGNCGGTGCTGCCTGAGCCAGCTGAGGCAGAGCTCTGTCTGACTGCCCCGCTTGCTCCCCATCAATTCGTGCCATTCATCCAGCACCACCGTTTCAAGNGCNCTGAACAGCTCTTCCGCCTTGGGATTGCTGAGCAACAGCGTCAGCGATTCAGGTGTCGTGACCAGAATGTGTGGTGGAGATTTCAGTTGTCTGGATCGTTCACTGCTGCTGCTGTCGCCATTGCGGATGGCAACCCGCAACGGCCAGCCCATGGCCTGGATCGGTTGCCGGATGGCATGGGCCAGATCGCGGCTAAGGGCTCTCAGTGGCGTGATGTAGAGCAGCCGGATCCCTGGTCGCTCTGGCGCATCCGCCAGCATCCGGGCGATCGGTCCCATCACCGCTGCATAGGTCTTGCCAGACCCTGTGGGGACCTGAATCAGACCGCTGCGGCCGGACAGATAGGCCTCCCACGTGCGTTGTTGAAACGGAAGTGGCGTCCAGCCCTGGCGATCAAACCAGGTTTCGATGGGGGCGAGACGTTCGATCAGCTGCGCACCACGCTCAGGTCAGCAGTGCTGACTATTTTCAACGCCAAACGTGATGGCCGTGATCCATGATCCATCCCATCACCTTCATCGGATCAATGCCCGCGCTGCCGTGAGTTGATCTGCTTCNGCGGCTGTTTTATCCCTTCTCCAGCGCAGGATCCGTGGAAATCGAACGGCGAGTCCTGATTTGTGGCGTTTGGACGGGTGAATCCCCTCGAAACCGATTTCGAAGACCAACTCTGGATTCACGGACCGTGCCGGACCAAATCGCTGCAGGGTGTGGCGCCGGATCCAACGGTCCAATTCCACGATCTCCTCATCGTTCAGACCTGAATAGGCCTTGGCAAAACTCACCAGTTGGGCCGGTGATTCCCCGTCCCANAAACCAAAGGTGTAGTCCGTGAACAAGTTGGCGCGTCGCCCGCTGCCGGCCTGGGCATAGATCAGTACAGCATCGAGGCTCATCGGCTCCAGCTTGTGTTTCCACCAGTGACCGCGCCGGCGACCCGAGAGGTATGGCGACTTCCGATGCTTGAGCATCAACCCTTCGGCTTTGCGTTGCCTTGCCTNGTCNCNCTGGTGATCAAGCGCGTCCCAGCTGTTCAAGAGCCAACTGTCGCTCTGGCGCAGGCGCCATTGNTCCGGATGGTGGATGTTGGTCAGCACCTCCTTGAGTTGGTGTTGGCGNTGCTCGAGCGAGTGCTCGCGAACATCGCTGTAGTTGATCTCCAGTAGGTCGTAGGCGATGAAGCAGACGGGACAGTCCCGACGCAGCGTGCTGCCCACCTGTTTGCGTCCGAGTCGTCTCTGCAGCACATCGAATCCGAGGGGCTCGCTGNCGTCTTCTTCCCAGCAGATGATCTCTCCATCCAGCACTGTTCCGGTTGGAAGGGCATCGCCCAGTGCCACCAGCTCCGGGAAGCTGTCGTTGACCAATTCCTCACCTCGGCTCCAGAGATAAACGCGATCACCTCGATGAATCAGTTGCCCGCGGATGCCATCCCACTTCCACTCCAGCAACCAATCGGACGCCTCCGTGCTCTGAATNCGTTCNGCCTCCAGTGGACTGGCCAGGAAAAACGGGTANGGCCGACCACTGTTGANCTGTTCCTCAGCATCTGCTGGTGCCGTCAANGCGCGAAAGCTTTCAGCTGAGGGGGTATACCCCCCCATCAGGCGCTGCACCACCAGGCTTTCCTCTAAACCGAAGGCTGCCGCTACCGCGCGGCTGATCAGGCCTGTGGACACACCCACACGGAATCCACCGGTCAAGAGTTTGTTGACGATGAATTGCTGTTCCTGAGGAAGCGATTGCCAGAGCGACAGCACAGCATCGGTCTGATCGTCGCCTTTCAAGCCACTGATGTGGGGGAGCAGGGTCTCCATCCACCAGTGCAAGGGCTGATGGTGTGACAGGTCGGGGAGATCGGCTGAGATCGGTGGCAGACGATCGCGNACCTCNGGCCANAGCAGGCTCAGCGTTTCGGCTGAATCCCCGACCTGGCCGTGNCAATCNGCGATCAACCATTCCGGCAGGCCTGTNCGCTCCTGAAGCACGTCGCGCAAACGTCGGCCAGTGATCAGCCGGCGACGNCGCTTCCCTAGNAGCAAGGCCAGCGCCCAGGCGGAATCTTCGGCTTCGCAGGTTCGGAAATGCTCGATCAGCACCTCCACCTTGGCCTTGGTGCCGTTNAGTTGATCCAGACGGTCGTAAAGGGCCTGGAACCTCCGCATGCATGCCGATGCAACCGCATCATCCTGACGAAGTTCGTTGCGCGAATGCTGGGGTGACGTTTCCGCCGTTGCGGCTGGCGTTGCTATGGAGAGGCAAAAATCTTCCTTGCCATGGCTCTGCAGAAGCGCGATCGCATTCAACTGTTGGCAGACAGCCTCAAAGGGTCCCTTGATGGTGGTGTTGACACCGTGGCCGAGAAGATCAGGGCAGCCCAGGTGTTTGCCGAGGAG
>PAEP01000012.1 GCA_002700765.1 Synechococcus sp. MED850 | reverse complement strand
AGGAGATGAGGTTTGATCTGAACTCATTCTCATCATTCGAAAAGCTTGCAGAAGCAAGCAGATAAAAATGGTTGCATAGGCAATTGGGAACAGAATCGCGGTGACCACAGCAAGAAATCAATTGTTAAAATATGTTAACCGCTTCGACCTGTCTGCCGCGACCGTGTCGTATTTCAAGTTCTGAGGGAACCTGCTGCCGCCTTTTTGCCTTCGGGTCCTGATGTTCAGGGCTCCCTCCGGATCAAAACAAATGAAGCGTTATAGCCGTTGTATTATTAAGATTAATAGAACTCGCGAACACTTGCAGAATATTTGTTATTTGCGACAAAGATTGCTGATTGTATTAAATTATTGATGATGTTTTATTTGTTCGAAAGAGTGGGATGTTCTTTCGGGAATGTTTCATTCAGTCTTTGCAGCTTGATCCAAATTTGTATTGTGGGCAAGGCTTAAACAAGAATGGCGCCGATCAACAACGATGCTCCTAGAACCGCGCACACATTCCAGGCAACTGATACTGCAAATGAAAACAAGGCACTTCCCAAGGCAACGCCAACGGAAACAGATTGTCTGAACCAATTCGGCATTGTGCTCATCAGTATCTCACCTCAAGATAAGGTGTCCAGTTCGCTTTGGTGATGCTCAGGTTTTTGAATGCTGATCGAACTAGTACGGATTGAGGGGGAAGCAAGTTGCTGGAGCAATCCTTCCATAGGGATGAGCGTGCTGATTTTAAGAAAGAACATGTGCTTAAAAATCGTCTCGCGGTTGTCTGCTTCGACTCGGTTTGTTCCAGCAATAGGTTGTAAAGATATTGGATTGATTGATGATTGCGNATNGCTTTATANGGNTGCTTTGCNGTATTGAGATGCTCCAGNAATGTGCTTTTTGGTNTGTTGGCTNNNTTTTGGTCTTTGTTTGTCGATGGNTNNAANAANGATTCTGGGCCTATTTAAATTNTTAAGTATCAATTGGATTTGTGTTTTTGATTTGNCTTGATGTTGATGCTGGCGCCCCGATTNTTGCTTTTGTGTGGGTGCTTGTCGAGGCNTTGGTGCGCTCCAAAGGCGAATCATGCACCGATCCATCGCCGTTGCCGCTTCAACCGTTTCGTGGCGCTGCGTTCCATTTGCCATTCAGACCATCGGCGCCATTCCACTTCCGCTGCTGTCAGGCATAGGTCAACGAGTGATTGAGCCTGATCGCGTTGTGTGAACCGAATTGGACAAGAGGGGCCAGCGTTCATGTCGCCTCCTTGGTCATCTTTAACCTGCAGGACTGACCTGCTGTTGGTCAGTGTTGCTTGCTACGTTCCAGAAATCCTGGCTGTTTTTTGGGTTGAGGTTTCCTCAACCTTGATCCATCGTCTTGGATGCCGCTGGAATGCTGTCGCCAGACAGTTAGAAAGCGCCTGAATGTGCTGTTTTCTATAGACCAACCGTGAAGTTTTACTTACGCTGCAAATCTTTACTTGACTGTTGTTTCCATAATTTTGCTTGAGCGGTTTGTGTTCCTACTTTTGCAGTGAATGAGCTTATGTCGTGACTGCAGCGGTCTTGCCTGAGAATGAGTCGGATCGTCTCTTGGCGCTGCATGAATACAGGATTTTGGGAACTCGTCCTGAGCAATCCTATGACGACATCACTGCAATCGCTTCGGAAACCTGTCAGGTGCCAATCGCGCTCTTGAGCTTGGTTGATTCCGATCGACAATGGTTCAAATCCAAGGTTGGTGTGGAAACAGACGAGACACCTAGAGATTGGTCATTTTGTGCCCATGCCATTCTCAGTCCAGAACCCTTGATTGTTCAAGATGCATTGAAGGATGAACGTTTTAGAGATAACCCTTTGGTGACTGGCGATCCTGAAATAAGACTTTATGCAGGCTTCCCTCTGCAGAACAATGAAGCCCATCGCATCGGCACGCTTTGTGTGATTGATCGTGAACCTCGTCAACTCACATCGTCCCAATGCCGTGTGATGAAAGCCCTGGCACGACAGGCCGTTTCTTTCCTCGAGCTGCGCAAGCGATCCCTTCGTCTGCTCGAAGCGGTTTGTCATCAGGATGAGCGTGGAGGCATCATCTCAACGTGTTCTTACTGCCGCAAGGCCAAGGATGAATGCGGCCATTGGATGCATCTGGATCAATACCTTTCGAAGTTCACCACCTTGAGTTTCAGCCACGGCATCTGTGACTCCTGCATGGAGGCTCATTTCCCTGAGGTTGTTGAGATCATGAGGCAGGAGTCAAGCTCGAGCTGACCTCACGTCTGTTTCACAACGCGTTGTCCTTTTCCAGATCGCGGCGAATCAGGGCCATCAGATAAGAGGGGGATTTGTACCGGGTCGGAAGACAACGATTCAGGGTTTCCAGGTGCCCCCAGCAGACCGTGCGCTCGATATCCCTGCTTGATTTCCCCTGTTGCAGCAGTCGTCTCAAGGCCTTGCAGTACAGGGGATATCCAGCCTCCAGTTCCCCGATCGTCAACTTCGCCTGGGGCATGAGTCCTTCCCACCACCCCTACAACCTATGAAACCGTCGGATCAGCTATTCGGTCCGAGCCCTGCAAGGTGAAGAACAAGCTGGCTGCCGCTTTCATCGGCGAGCTGTTCGATCTGGCCAATTGGCTCCTGAAGCCAACGGGCCACCTGAAGCATGTTCGACAGCTTCAGGGATTGTTCCCCGCTTGATCCGACGCCGCTGAGACGGCTGAGGGTGGCCTGCTCCACACCCTGTGCTTCCAGCCACTGACGCAGGGGCTGGCTCAGCTGGCGCTGGCAGGCCTCCAGCCAGAGATTCCAGTCCTCGGATTCGTCGCCGATCGGGATCTGGAGACTGATCTGCAGGCTTTCACTGGGATCGAGAAGGGTGACGCTGGCTCTGTGACTGGTTAATCCCGTGTAGAGCAGCGTCCAACCATTGCGCTGCAGTGCTTTCGTCGCTTGTTCGCGGCGATCAAGCTGACGGACCATTTGCGGCGCTTGTTCCTCTTCTCTGGCTGCTGTTGAAGGAGAAAGCGTGACCATGACCGAAAATCGACAGATTTTTTTAGCCCAGTCGGTCCGGTCTCAGCGTCGACGCGATCACACCGTGGTCAAATCATCACCAAGCCATGCGATGCAGTCGATTTCAACCCGTGATCCCTTGGGAAGGGCCGCAACCTGGACACAGGCCCTTGCAGGGCTCACACCGGCTCCGAACATCTCGGCATAGACCTCATTGACACGATGAAAATCGGCCAGATCGGCCAGATAAACAGTGCAACGAACCACCTGAGAGGCCTTTCCTCCTGCTGCTTGCAAGACAGCATTGAGGTTGCTGAGCACTTGACGGGCCTCCAGCGTCACATCACCGTCTCCAACCATCTGCCCGGTGGCCGGGTCGATCGGAATCTGTCCAGAGCAATACAGCCACCCCCCAGCCAGTACGGCTTGGTTGTAAGGCCCGACAGGCTTGGGTGCAGAAGCGGTGGTGATGGCTTGGGCGGTCATGGCCGGATCGCACAATGAATCGAGATCATCGCGCTCCAGCGTTGTCCACTTCATCCGCGACGGTTGAGCTTCGTGATCTCTGGCACCGCTTCGAGGACGCTGGTGAGGAGTGGACACTTAGGGGTATCGATCTCCAGCTCGCAGCAGGGGAGCTGGTTGGACTACTGGGCCCCTCCGGTTGCGGTAAGACCACTTTGCTGCGGTTGATTGCCGGCTTTGAGCGGCCGTCGCAGGGCACCGTTCATCTGCAGCATCGTCTGGTTGCCGGCGATGGGCGTTGGTTGCCACCGGAGCGGCGCGGCGTGGGGATGGTGTTTCAGGACTACGCCCTGTTCCCCCATCTCACCGCCTGGCAGAACGCCTGTTTCGGTCTTCGTTCGGGACAGGACAACAGTCGGGCACGCTGGCTGCTTGAACTTCTCGGCCTCGACCATCTCGAGCAGCGTTTTCCCCATCAGCTTTCAGGCGGGCAGCGGCAGCGACTTGCCCTGGCAAGAGCGTTGGCTCCTGCCCCCCAGGTGGTGTTGCTTGATGAACCGTTTTCCAACCTGGATGTGGAGGTTCGCCTCAGATTGCGGAGTGAACTCTCCTCCGTTCTTCAGATCTGTGGGGCGAGCGGTTTGATCGTGACCCATGACCCCGGTGAAGCCCTGGCCATCTGTGATCGGGTTGCTGTGATGAAAGATGGTGTGCTTCATCAATGCGCCGCGCCGAAAGAGCTGGTGCAAGACCCGGCGTCACCGTTTGTCGGTCGCTTTGTGCTTCAGGGAAATCTTTTGCCAGTCGAGCAGCACGGGGAGGCCGGCCTGATGTGTGCTCTGGGCCCACTGCATCCGATCGGTCCAGCCACGGTCCGTCCCTCAGCCAACGGTTGCGTTCTTGTGGACGCTGATGCCATTGCGATGGAGCCGGACCCAGCCGCATCCGCCTGTGTGATGGGACGCGAGTTCCTCGGTCATGCCTGGCAGTACCGCATCCAAATCGATGAGCAGACCCTTCGGGTGAATCTGCCCCTGGCTCAGGATCATCCGCGTGGCGCGCGTGGTCGCCTTCGGTTGCGACAAGACGCCTCGGTGATTCTCTTCCCCGATCGAATCAGGTTGGGCGCCAGTGATCCTTGTGATGACGCAGCTCCGCCAGCTCCTGGGCCGTTTGTGCCCGCATGAACAGGTTGGTGCGGCGCTCCGCGCCGATGGAACTGGGGAGCGTCAACGATCCGACGGACCTCAGCCGCTTGACCTCCCGGTGACGTGCAGCAATGGACTGGTCATCCGGTCGTAGCTCTGCAGCCCAGCGCAGGTTCCCTTCGGTGTATTCGTGGGCGCAGCACACCTTGGTGCTCTCTGGAAGAAGCGCGAACCGTTGCATGGCGCTGTGCATCTGCTCAGCGGATCCCTCGAACAGTCGTCCGCAGCCGCCGGCGAACAGCGTGTCGCCGCAGAACACCACCGGACCAATGCTGTGATCAGCCAGATAGAAGGCAATGTGAGCTGCGGTGTGGGCGGCCACATCCATGACCTNCAGGGTGTGACCCATCAGGTCCACTTCATCGCCATCCGCTACGGAGCGGGTCTGAAACGGGATCCGAGCGCGATCCGCTGCTGCTGCAATCACATCGGCATCAGGCCAGGTGTGGAGCAGGTCCGGCGTACCGCCGATGTGATCCGCATGGTGGTGGGTCTGCAGGATCGCCAGCAGCGTCAGCTCCCTGTCCAGCAGCCATTGCCGCACCGGCGCTGCCACGGCTGGGTCCACCACCACGGCCTGGTCGCCGTCCTCCCAGATCCAAATCACGTTGTCCTGCAGAACTGGGAGCGCGTGGAGTGCGGACGACATCGTTAAAGTCCTGCCTGGTTTTCAGGTCAGTGCTGACTCCATGATCACCGTCGCACTGGCCAAAGGAGCGCTGCTCAAAGATTCGGTGGCGCGATTCGCCGCAGCGGGCCTTGATTTCTCGGCCGTCCTCGATCCGGATAACCGTCAGCTGATGCTGCCCACCCCCTGTGGACGGGCCAGGGCATTGCTTGTTCGCAACGGCGACGTCCCGACCTACGTCTCTTACGGCCAAGCCCAACTGGGTGTTGTGGGATTCGATGTGCTCAGCGAACACCAGCTGCCGGTGGCCCAGCTGGTGGACCTGGGTTTTGGCGGGTGCCGCATGGCTGTCGCCGTCAAGGCCAGCAGCGGCTACCGCCGAGCTGCTGATCTGCCGCCTCACTGCCGCGTGGCGAGCAAGTTCACGACCTGTGCCCGAGCGTTCTTTGATGCCCTTGATTTGCCTGTCGAACTGGTGCACCTGAACGGATCCGTCGAACTGGGTCCGATCACAGGCATGTCGGAAGCGATTGTCGATCTCGTTGCGACCGGACGAACCCTGCGTGATAACGGCCTCGTTGCGATTGAGGACCTGTTTCATTCAACGGCCCGTCTGGTGGGGCATCCGTTGTCGCTGCGTCTGGATCAAGGTGATCTCCGACAGATCGTTGACGCCATGCGAGCGGCCTCGGCGACGGCTGGAGCAATCGCCTGATGGCTGCTTCAGGGGATTGGAAACGGGTTCTCAAGCTGGGGCGATATTTGGCATACGACCGGCGACGCCTGTCGCTGACATTGGTCTTGCTGGTCCCGGTGGCACTCGCCGGAGCGATTCAGCCTCTGCTGGTGGGTCAGGCCATCAGCGTGATGCGTGATGAAACCCGCTTGCCCTGGCTGAACGCGCTCTCCGTTCAGGATTCGATCCGCGTGATCGTGGCGCTTCTGCTGGTTGCGGTGCTGATGCGACTGGCACTTCAAGGGGTGCAAACCTTCAACATCCAGGCCATCGGCCAGCGGCTGACGGCGCGGATCAGGGACGACCTGTTCAAGCACGCCCTGTCGCTGTCATTGCGCTTCCATGACGGCATGCCGGTCGGCAAGCTTCTGACTCGGCTGACCAGCGATGTGGATGCCCTGGCCGAGGTGTTCGGCAGTGGTGCGGTGGGTGTGCTCGGAGACCTGGTCACCCTGACGGTGATCGCTGCCTCCATGCTGTTCTTTGAATGGCGACTGGGACTGCTTCTGCTGTGCACGCAGGTTCCAGTGGTTGTTGTTGTGCTCTGGCTTCAACGGCGATACCGAAAAGCCAATTACCGCGTGCGTGAGGAGCTCTCCCAGCTCAACGCTGATTTCCAGGAGAACCTCCAAGGTCTGGATGTGGTGCAGATGTTCCGCCGTGAACGGGTGAATGGCGAGCGCTTTGCACGCACAGGAGCCGCCTACCGCAAGGCTGTGAACGGAACGATCTTCTTCGACAGCAGCATTTCAGCCTTCCTGGAGTGGGTCTCCCTTTGTGCTGTTGCGGTTGTGCTCGCTCTCGGCGGATGGATGGTGACCGGTGGAGCCATGGGACTCGGCACCCTGACAACGTTCATCCTTTATGCCCAACGCCTCTTCGATCCACTGCGGCAGCTGGCGGAGCGCTTCACCCAGATTCAGGGAGGACTGACCGCCATCGAGCGCATCGGCGAACTGATGGAGCAACCGNTGGAGATCATTGAATCCCCGCAGGCGGTGCCGTTGCAAGGATCGATTTCAGGCGAAATCGAGTTTGAGAACGTCAGCTTCAGTTACCGCCCCGATGAACCGATCCTCCGCAATCTTTCCTTCAGGATCGCTCCAGGGGAGCATGTTGCCCTGGTTGGACCCACCGGCTCAGGAAAGACCACGGTGATCCGGTTGCTCTGCCGCCTTTACGAACCCCAGCAGGGACGCATCCTTCTTGATGGCCAAGACATCCGAACCATTCCGATTGCCGACCTGCGTCGTCAGCTCGGCGTCGTGCTTCAAGACACCTTCCTGTTCAGTGGCAATGTCTCCGACAATCTGCGGCTTGATGCCGAGATCAGTGATCTCGAACTGACCAGGATCTGCCGTGATCTCGGCCTGCTCGGCCTGCTCAAACGCCTGCCGGATGGTCTGCAGACGCAACTGCGCGAGCGAGGCGGGAATCTTTCTTCCGGCGAGCGACAGCTCCTGGCGGTGGCGCGAGTTGCGATCCGTCATCCGTCCGTGCTCGTGATGGATGAGGCGACAGCTTTCATGGACCCGACGACAGAGGCNACCCTGCAGCAAGATCTGGATCGGTTGCTGCAGAAACGCACCGCCGTGGTCATTGCCCACCGTCTGGCAACGGTTGAGGCCTCGGATCGGATTCTGGTGCTGCGCCAGGGGTCCCTGATCGAGCAGGGCTCCCATCTAGAGCTTCGTGCCCGCGGGGGGCTTTACGCTCAGCTCGCTGACCTGCAGGAACGCGGGCTGGCTCGTCTTTGATGTCCACTCACACGCTGCCGACCGTCACCCCGACTCTTCAGGAGTTTTATGGCTCCGACGCCCGGTTGTGNCCTTGTGCCAACGACCAGCTCACGCTGGTGTTCAGTCAGACCCGTGAGTTCGATCTGGTGGAGCTCGAACAGCTTCTGGAGGCCGTCGGCTGGAGCCGCAGGCCGGTTCGGAGGGTTCGCAAGGCTCTGAACCACAGCCTGCTCAAGGTTGGGCTCTGGCGGCATGATCCCCGGGTCCCTCGTCTGGTGGGTTTCGCCCGTTGCACGGGAGACGGGGTATTTGAAGCCACCGTGTGGGATGTTGCCGTGCATCCGCTGTACCAGGGGGCAGGTCTCGGGCGTCAGCTGATGGTCTATGTGCTGGATGCCCTGAAAACCATGGGGACGGAACGGGTGAGCCTGTTTGCAGACCCGGGTGTCGTCAGTTTTTACCAGCGCCAGGGTTGGGAGCTGGAGCCGCAACAGCATCGCTGCGCGTTCTGGTACGCGAGCTGACTGCGTCGCTTCCGCTGCGGTAAGCACGCAGCAGCGCATCAGGATCGTCTCCGCGCCGCCATCGCTGCCGCAACCTTGCGTTGTGCCAAGCCAGTTGCAAAACACTGCGTTGGCGCCAGCGTCTGCCACTGGTGATCAAGGGAACACCGATGCGCTTCAGCCGACCATGACCGCTCANGCGTTGGACGAGATCGAGATCCTCCATCAACGCCATCGGTCTGTACCCACCGACGCGTTGGAGCAGATCCTGCTCAATCAACAATCCCTGATCGCCATAGGGACGCTGCAGCCAGCGGCTGCGCAATGCCACCGCCGTCTCCAGTAGCCGCAGCATCAAGCCTCTTGCATCAACGCGGAAGTCGAAGAACCAGGCATGTCCAGCCGTTTCGGGGGTGATCATCACCGCCTGGACGGCCGCGGGCCATTGCGGGATCAGCCGACTGTCGGCATGCAGAACCAGGATCCAGCCAGCCTTCACGTGCTGTGTCCCCAAGCNCAATTGCTGGCCACGACCTCGCACCGAGCAGCGCAGGACCTCAGCCCCAGCGCGTTGCGCAGCAGCGGCTGTTGCATCGCTGCTGCCGCCGTCGACCACAATCACCCGCAACGGTATGGGCCAGCGGCCAAGATCCGCCAGGAGNAGGGGAAGGGTGCGTGCCTCCTCAAGGGCGGGAATCACCACGGTCAGCACTGAATCGGGATTCAGCTGAGCCAAGGCCNCATGTCGCTGAGATGGTCCAGATCCTGCTGGGTTCTGAGCAGCTCGACGCTCAACCCCTGGGCATCGGCCTTCGCTTCGGTCTGTCGCAGAACGCGGTTGCTTCCCCAGGCAATGCCGCTCAGTGGCCAGGCCTCCGGACGTTGCATCAGTGTTGGTGCCATTCCGATCAGCCAATAGCCTCCATCCACGGAGGGTCCGAGCACCAGATCGTGCTCTTGCAATCCCTCGATCGCCAGGAGCAGGTCGATCCGGCTCAGGCTGGGCAGGTCCGAGCCGATCAGCAGGGCAGGGGAACCCCGGCGTTGCCTGGACGTTCTCATCAGCAGATGCCGCATGCGACATCCGAGCGAGCTGCCGCTCTGCAAGCACACTTGGTCGGCCCCCAGGGCCCNCCCCCAGCGCTCCGCTGCCTTGGGAGCCAGGCCGCTCACGGCCAGGGTGAGATCGAGATGGCCGCTCCGGCTGAGCGAGCCTGCCACCGCCATGGTGTGGGCGGTCAGTCGACGTTGCATCCGGGCAGCCCTCTCTCCTGGGCGTAGCAGATGCAGTTGTTCTGAGAGGTCCCCTGTTAACCGCCTCTTGCATCGGCGTGGCGCAGGCCAGCGCGCCATCACCGTGAGCCCCGGCAGCGCCCGCATGTCAGCTCTTGCGGGGCATCTCCTTGGGCAGCACCTCAACGAGGATCTCCTCTCCTTCACGCTCGAGGGTCAGCTGCATCGGTTCCCCGACCTGTCCACGGTCGACGGCGATCTGCACTTCAGAGGGATTGCGCACGGCGTCCTTTCCAACTTTGCGGATCAGATCGCACTGGCGAATGTCCGCTGCAGCCGCGGGGGAGTCGGGCTCTACATCCACCACCAGCACGCCATTCACNTCCGGCACCGTGCATTGCGGGTTGGTGGCGTTGATCTCTCGGGCGAGCTGTGGGGTGAGATCACGCAGACGAACGCCGAGAAACGGGTGAGAGGCCTGGCCTGTGCTGACGATCTGTTGAGCNATGCGCTTGGCCGAATTGATCGGGATCGCAAAACTGAGCCCACCGCCGGGTGCCGCGCGGATGAATGTGTTCATCCCGATCACCTGTCCGGCCGCGTTGATCAGCGGTCCACCGCTGTTGCCAGGGTTCACCGCTGCATCCGTCTGGATGTAGGGGACCCGTTGTCCTTCTCCGGTGGTGCGGCCAACCGCACTGATGATCCCAGCTGTGACGGTGTTGTTCAGTCCGTAAGGGTTGCCGATGGCGATGGCCCATTCCCCCGGGCGCAACTTGTTCGAGTCGCCAAGGGTGGCCACCGGCAGCTTTTCGGCGACCACCTTCACCACGGCCACATCGGTGAGGTTGTCGCCTCCAAGAACCTTGCCGGTGAAGCTGCGCCCGTCCGGCAGTGTGACGGCCACTTTGTCCGCGCCACGCACCACATGCTCATTGGTGAAGATCAGCCCGTTGGATCGGGTGATGAACCCCGATCCCTGGCCCTGCTGGCGTTGGGTTGAGGGGCCAAGGCCGAACATTCGCCCCAGGGGATTGTTGATCTCCTTGACCACATCGATCCGCACCACGGCTGGACCGACGCGGTCCACAGCCTTCACGATCACGTTTTCACCCGGCTGCAGCGGAGCAGAGCGGGGTTTGTCACTCACCACCGGAGGCGCCTGTGCCTCAGGCTCCTGTTCCAGGCCCAGCTGATTGCGCAGCAGGCTGCAGGAGCTCACAGTCGTTCCGATCAGGAGAAGACTGATCCAGCCAGCCGGACGCTGCATCGAAGCCTTGATTCTGCTGACTCATTAAAGACCGATCAAGCCTGGAAGCATGCGTAGATTCAGCACGAAGGCGGTTGGCTGTTGTGGTGCAGACGGGCGATGAGCTCTGGAACAACGTGCAATCGGCCCTGCAGAGCAAGCTCAGCAAGCCCACGTTCGAGACCTTCATCCGTCCGACGGGGTGCCAGAGCTTTGTCAATGGGGAACTGAAGCTGCTGGCTCCGAACCCGTTTGCAGGGGTTCGATTGCGTGAGCATCTGTTGCCCACGATCGTGCAGCTGGCCAGTGATGCCTGCGGTCATCCGGTGCAGGTAACGGTCCTGGCCGACAGCGCCCTGTCTCCTCCTCCTGGGGACCTTGACGCGATGGCTGAACGGCCTGCGGATGCTGCGCCGCCCACAGATGCGAAGGCTCCGGAACAACGAAGCTCTCGCCGCTATCTCCCTGGTCTCAATCCCCGATACATCTTCAATCGATTCGTGGTGGGGCCCAACAGCCGGATGGCTCATGCCGCAGCCCTTGCGGTGGCCGAGGCTCCGGGACGTGAATTCAATCCCCTGTTCATCTGCGGCGGAGTCGGCCTTGGCAAGACCCATCTGATGCAGGCCATCGGCCACTACAGGCTGGAGATCGATACCGATGCCCGGGTGGCCTACGTGTCCACCGAAACCTTCACGAACGATCTGATCCAGGCCATCCGAAAGGATGGAATGCAGGCCTTTCGGGACCGCTATCGGGCCGCCGATCTGATCCTGGTGGACGACATCCAGTTCATCGAGGGCAAGGAGTACACCCAGGAGGAGTTCTTCCACACATTCAATGCTCTGCATGAAGCCGGGCGTCAGGTGGTGATTGCCAGTGATCGACCGCCCAGTCAGATCCCCCGGCTTCAGCAGCGGTTGATCTCGCGCTTCCAGATGGGATTGATCGCCGACATCCAGCCGCCTGATCTGGAAACCCGCATGGCGATCCTCCAGAAGAAGGCCGAGCTTGAGCGCATGGCGCTGCCGAGGGATCTGATCCAGTACATCGCTGGGCGCTTCACGTCCAACATCCGCGAGCTGGAGGGTGCTCTGACCCGTGCGGTGGCNTTTGCCTCGATCACCGGTCTGCCGATGACCGTGGAATCCGTGGCCCCGATGTTGGATCCCACGGGCCAGGGCGTTGAAGTGACGCCTCAACAGGTGATCGACAAGGTGTCCGAAGTGTTTGGCGTGACGGCTGAGGAGATGTGCAGCAGCACGCGACGCCGGGCGGTGAGCCAGGCCCGTCAGGTGGGCATGTATCTGATGCGTCAGGGCACGGATCTGAGCCTGCCGCGGATCGGCGATACCTTCGGCGGNAAAGACCACACCACCGTGATGTANGCCGTCGAGCAGGTGGAGAAGAAACTTGCGACTGACCCGCAGCTGGCAGGTCAGGTGCAGAAGGTGCGGGATCTGCTCCAGATCGATTGCCGCAGCAGGCGCTGATCAGCGACAGCTGCGTTTGTCTCCCCTCCATCCCGCCATGCTGCTGGCGGCCTGAGAACACACCAGGCGTCGAGNCGGTGCGAGTGCGGGCTCCAATCGCCTCGAGCTGAATGGGGGCAGNGGACGACTGCGCAGCCAGGCCCCCCANCGGAATTCGTGGTACGGAATCTGAGGCTGCGGCTTGATCGCCCCTTCCTTCTTCAGTTTCCAAACCAGGCTGCGGTAGGGGTCGTCCTCAAGATTGAGCAGGGACTGGGGTAGCGCCTCGGCCGGTTGTGGACCGATCCCCCGTCCATCGAACAGATACAACCAACCCTGTCGTTGAAGAAAATCCAGCACGGCATGTCGGTCGTCTGTGNCCAGCTCACGGATCACATAACCCCATGTTGTGGCGTGGGGATCGATGCCCAGCAATCCCCGCAGCCGGTGGTGTCGGTCCAGCATCCACAAGGCGCCGCTGGCCGAGCGAATCAAAGGAACAGGTTTGCCGCGCAGGTAATCCAGACGCTCCTGACGGGTTTCTTCTGCGAAATCCTTTTCCCGCGACCAAACCTCCGCGAGGCCAATGCACCACTGGGTTGGGTGCAGGGCTGCAGCCGGAACTTCAATGAGTTNCGTGTCGGAGTCAGTGGCTGGGATCGGTTGGTAAGCGGGCAGTCGCAGTGGCACATCTCACCTCAGGACCCGTTTCACTATGGCTGAACCAGGAAGGGGCGAGGATCCTGGTCGAAGCGGTCACGGGTCGGTAGAGGTGGCCCTTGGGCGGGTCCATCGAGGCTTGCTGTGGCTTCCAACGCCTTCCGCAGAAGCCGTGCTGCTGGCAGCGGCATATCCCGCGGAACGGAGATGCGATCGCGAAGGTAGCGGAGCCCAGTTGCGCTGCCGGTCGGGGGCGGGCAGCTTGCGCCCTGCATCAGATGGGTCAGCGCGCAGCGCAGTGGCCGATCAAAACCATTGGGTCCAAGGGGATTGAGNGCCAGAAGCCGCTGCCGATGCCGCAGGACGCGACCCAAGGCAACGGCGGCCTGGGATGGGTTGTCCATGTCGTCCCAGCAGGCTTCGTCTTCACCCAGACCATCGCCTCGGTCGATGCATTGGGCCAGGCGTCGGGCCTCCGGTTCGTCGTCTGACCAGCACCCCCCCATCTGCGGGGGCAGATCATGGGCATGGGTATGGATGTCGCTCTGGGTGCCCCGATAGGTGTCGAGCTGTTCAAGAGCTCGGAACCATCGATCGATGGCTGGATGTTCATGCCGCAGCCGAAATCCCTTGTAGTAAGCCAACGAAGCATTCATGCGTTCCACATAGGGAACGAAAATCAGATCGACGGTTTCCGGTGTTGGACCTCTTAACCACGGGCCGGAATGGCGGTTCAACTCCTGCTCCAGCCGACGTGCAACCGCTTGAAACTGCTNCCGAGCTTGGTTCTGCTGGCGGGTGTTGAGGCCTGGAGAGCAGAGCCAGAGGCACCAGGCGCGGAACAGCAACCGCTCCAACTGGCGCAGTGCCATGGCGTCGGGATCAGTCATGGCTTGCCCGAGGGGGCCGAAGCGACGTTCCAGTGCCAGGAGGATCTCATCGCTTTCNGTNATCAGTGCTCCGTTCAGCTCCAGCACGGGAAGCATTCCCGANGGGACGCGCTGCAGAAACCACCGCTCCTTGGGGCCGTAGCAGCGCATGGTGACTTTTCGGATGCGGTAGGGAACGCGTTTGAATTCCAACCACAACCAAACTTTCTGACAGTACGGACACCAGGCGTGGTGGTCGCGGTAGAGCGTGACGACGACATCGTTTTCAGCGTGGCCAAACAAACGAAGCGTTGCCTGTGCATTGGTAGACCCGTGAATCCGATCGGGCTCTGGAACGGCTAATTCACTCAAGTCCTGCCAACTCAGAGGTTCATATTTGGTGGTTGAAAGCGTCATGGCAGGCAATGGGGACCGGCGTCAGTGTTGATGCGATTGGTGTTGATGCGTTCTTGATGTGCAACCCTGGATCGCTTGAAGTTGAGCTGAAACTGAATGTTATCGCTTCTTTTTCAGGTGCGTTTGGTGTAGGGATTGGGACAGTGCGAATGATTGTTTCCTCTCCAGAGAACGGTTTTTGATTTGTNNAACATGTTGTTCATGGGTGTTCACCTGAAATCAGGTGAATTATGAAACGCCCCCATTCGACTGATTGGCGAAGGGATGATTTGCCAATGTTTAAGTTGTGGTTGTTTTGTTCCGGTGATATTTGTTAGGAGACTGCTTTTGTGCGGGGTTCTGACGTTTTGACGGGATGAAGGTNCGTGGATGGGATGTTGCTTGATGAGGGTTGTTTTGCTCGGTGTGATGTTCAACGACAAAACATGCCTGCTGTTGCGCCAGGGGGTGATTGGGCTGTCAGCAAGGGTTTTGAACGTTATTGATCACTGTTGTAGACCATATGAAGGATCGGAGCGGTTTTCCCTCGCTCATAGCTTTGCCAGTCTCCGAGTTCCTGCATCAGGGCGATGCAATCCTGCTGCCGACCCTCTTTGGCCAGTTGTTGGAGGCGCAATGACATGTCATCAAAACTGATCATCATCACGATTTCGCGNTGCCGGGATCGCTGTCTCTTCGTGTTCTGATCTTGCGGATGCTGGTGCGACTTAGAGGGTTGTTTCATGCGTTGCTGTGATCGTGGTCGTGGCCAGCTCTTCCAATGGCCTTGGTGAGATCTTGTTCGCACCATAACCAGGCCTTTACATCCGGCCCTGTGTTGCTGCGCACTTGGCGTTGCAGCGCAGGCTTCATGAGAATGTCCACACCGCCTGCATTGCTATGGACGCTGACTTCGACCTGATCGTTCTCGGTGCAGGGTCCGGGGGACTGGCTGCGGCGAAGCGTGCTGCCCGCCATGGAGCCAAGGTCGCGATTGTTGAGGGCGACCGTGTTGGCGGCACATGCGTGATCCGGGGCTGCGTACCGAAGAAGTTGCTTGTGTACGGCGCGTTGGCACGCCATCAACTCCGTGATGCGTCCTCCTACGGCTTGAGCATCGGTTCAGTCGACTCCGATCTGTCCGATCTGCTGCAGCGTGTGCGCGCGGAGGTGAATCGTCTCAATCATTTGCATCTCGGTTTTCTCGATAAAGCAGGGGTGTCGCTTGTGCGCGGATGGGGGCGGTTCACCGGTCCCCACAGCATCGGCATCGCAACCCAGCGCGAGGGTGCTGTCGAGAGGGAACTCAAGAGCCATCACGTTCTGATCGCTGTTGGGGGGCGCCCTTCTGTTCCGCCGATACCCGGGGCGGAATTGACCTGGATCAGTGATGACATGTTTGAACTGAAGGATTTCCCTGAACGGGTTGTGGTTGTTGGGGGCGGATTCATTGCCTGCGAATTCGCCTGCATTCTTCGTGGCCTGGGACTGTCTGTGACCATGGCCGTGCGTGGTTCCCATCTCCTGCGTGGATTTGATGCCGAAATGTCTGATGCCGTGTTGGAGGGAATGAAGGACTGCGGCATTCATGTGTTGTTCAACACCAATGTGGTGTCGGTGCGTGGGCAGCCCGGCGATCTGGAGGTCGCGCTCAGTGATGAGTTGACAATTCCGTGTGGTGGAGTGCTGATGGCAACAGGACGACGTCCCTGGCTGAAGGGGCTTGGCCTCGAGGCGGCTGGTGTCGCCGTCGAGGGCGGACATGTCGTTGTCGACGCTGACCAAAGAACCTCTGTTCCCCACATCCATGCCGTTGGAGATGTGACCGATCGGGTGAACCTCACCCCCGTGGCCATCGACGAGGGTCGCGCCTATGCCGACAGTATTTTCGCCGATCGTCCCCGTCAGGTCGATCATGAGCTTGTGGCCAAGGCTGTGTTCAGTTCTCCCGAGCTGGCCACCGTTGGACTGTCAGAACAAGCAGCGATCGATCAATACGGCTCGGATGCGGTGAAGATTCACCGGGCCAGATTCCGCTCGATGGAGCGCGCACTCCCTGGCGATGGCTCTCGTTGTTTGTTGAAGCTGGTGGTTGAACTCGCCACAGATCGTGTTCTGGGTTGCCACATGGTTGGTGAGCATGCTGCGGAGATCATCCAGATGGCAGCTGTTGCTATGGGGATGGGGGCCACGAAGGCCGATTTCGATCGCACGATGGCCCTGCATCCTTCGATCTCCGAAGAATTCGTCACGATGATCTGAACGGGGGTTTCGCGCTGTCAAGCAAATCAATCACGCTTTGCAGCAGGGATTTCCACCTAATTTCGGTACANCCGCATTTCAACGGTGTTTGGGCCTACAGCGCTGAAGCAGGGAGGTGTGCTGATGGCACCACTGATGCTTCTCTCCATTTCCGTGCTGGCGGCTGGTGTTGATCGAGCGATGCATTGGTACCGCTGGCGTCGTCAAGCCGATGAACAGGTCTCAACCTTGCGAACCCGCATGCAGGGTCTTGAGTCCGAGCAGGCCAGGCGGGTCGTGAATCATGAGCTGCGACGTTTGGATCATCGCTTCAGTCGCTGGGAAGCCAGCATGGATCTGGCGATGGTGCTCGGTCCTCTGCTCGGTCTGCTGAGCACGGTGCTTGGCTTGATGAATCTTCTGCAGGCTCTGGGACCGGAGATGCTGCTNCCGCGAGGTGAATCCCTGATCGGGGATTACGGCCGCATGTTGATCGGAACAGCCCTTGGCATTGTTGTTGCGGTGGTCGCACTCCTGGTCCAGCGCCTCAACCGCATGCAGCGTCGTTCGGTGATTTTTTCACTGCGCGACAGCTGCCTGAGCGACTGATGCCACTTGTCATTGCCTTGACTGCCGTCACGCTCACGCTGACGACATCGATGGCCATGCTGCCGGCAGTGCTTCGCGACCCGGCGATCCGTCAACCGAGCTCAACCCCGGTCCATTCCAAGAAGGCAGATCGCTGGTATNTGGTGCGTTCTCCTCAGGGCAGTTGGTATCTCAATGGTGAGCCGATCTCCGCCACTGTTCTCTCCCGCACACTGCGTGGNGAGGATCTCCCAGACGGAGGGATTCGCTTTCTCCCCTCCNGTGGGCGCCAAGCCTCGGACGTGGCAAGCGATCTCGCCTGGCTNAAGGCAACAAGCACCGTGCCTGTTCGGTTGCAACTGGAGGACGTGATGCCATGAGCAATCGTCCCGTTCAGTCCCTCCAGTGGAGTGTTGCCGCAGCTCTGATTGCGGTNGCAACTGTGCTGCTGACGACGGCACTGATCGTCTTTCCTCAGTGGAAAGCCCAGAGTTCAGCTCGCCAGGGTTTCGTCACCCTGTTCGTTGCAGGGGACGGTTCACTGCGGCTCTGGAATCGTCCGATCAGCTCGGTTCAGATTCCCGGTCTGCTCCGGCGCGCTGAACGCCTCAGCTCTGACACACGCATTCGTGTTGTGCTGGCCCCCGGGGTCGCTTGGGGTGAGGTNCAGGACCTTGTTTCACTGCTCGATTCGACCACTCTCGATGTTGAACTTCAGCTCCCTCCGACAGCAGGTTTCTGATCGATTCCTCTGGGTTGTGCCCATCGGCATTGCCGTGGTCATCCACATCCTTTGGTTGGCCATCGGTGCGCGCACCGATGGGGACGTTTCTGTGAGGACGGATCCCAGCCAGGCGGAGGGGATGGTGGTGGACAACACAGCTCAGTTGGTGANGTTGACACGACGAGCTGTGCAACAGCAGACGCTTCCCTCCGTCGGGCTCGATCTGAGCGGCACTCTTCCTCCACCAGCTCCAGAGCTGATCGAGGACGTTGTGCTGCCCGAACCCACGGATGCGCGGGCTGGCTGCCCTCCTGAGGCCCAGNCGTCCCAACCGACTGGGACGCGCAGAACTCCCAAGCCAGCCGTCANGTTGAAGGCTGATTCGAACCAGCCAATATCCCCNGCCTCTCCTCTGACGTCCGCAACCAACACCGGTTCAATGCCGGACGACGACTCCAATTCTTCTGAAACGGATCAAGAGAGGGTTGAAGTGGATGACGCGACCTTGAATCGCCTTTGGAGCAAAGCGATGGGGGTTCCGATCTGGCCCGATGTGCTCGGCCCCAAACAGACCAANGTGGAGTTGCGTGAGNTGCCACTGTCTGCATTCAACGGCCGTTCCGTTCAGGACCTGCACCAGTCCGAGTTCACCACATCTTTGGGGCGGTTCCGGTTGTCGGTTGATGGACAGAGGGTGTTTTTGATCATGGAGTTGTCGAATCCGTAGCAACAGCTTCCGGAAGCAGGACGAGCAATCGTTATGGTTGGTTTAAGAACGTGTTAATGCTTGATGCCCACTGCTCTGCTTCTGGTTCTCGCGACCTGGTTGGGCGTGGGGACAGTTCAGGGAGGGGAGTGGTGTCGCGAGCAGGACGCCGGTGTTGGCAGTTATGACCCAGCCCGCTTGGAAGTGACGCTGTGCGGGGACAGGATTGCCAAGAATGGTCGCTCCATTGGAGAGGTGGCCCGTCATGAGCTGTTTCATGCGGTGCAACATCAATTCGGTCGCGACGGCCGCAGCTTTCTTTCGGATGGCCAGATCACCTCACTGGTGCATCGCTTCATGGATGACCGTGAGGTGATGGCTGTGATCAGCCTNTATCCAAGCGAGGAAATCAACAGTGAACTGGAGGCGCGACTGGTTTCGCGCCTTTTACCCAACGAGGCGATCGGCGGGATGCTTGTTGCTGCACGTGTGATTCAGCAAACTCCNCAGCAGGGACTGCTGGGGTCGTTACGGGCTTATGTGATGGGGGGATCACCGTCGCGTCAGAACAAAGCGATCTGATCTAGGTGAGCTTTGCGGCCAGTCGTAAGGCGAGGGCGATCACCGTGAGCCCCGGCCCAACACTCGGGCAACTGGGAAAGACGCTCGCGTCAGTGATGTAGAGGTTCTCCAGCTCATGGCACTTTCCGTCGGCATCCACAACGGACGTGGANGGATCATCCCCCATGCGGCAGGAGCCGCAGCTGTAGCCAACGACGCTCATCGGCGCCTCGCCCCGTGCGTGGGTGGGCGCCTTCAGCACCACCTTGGTCACCGGGTCATTTTCCACCTCCTTCAGGGTGTCGATCCAGCGGTAAACCAGCCGATCGTGGGCCTCGCGATTGTTGTGGATGTAGTTGATTCGAATCTGGTCGTTGTGCAGCCAGATCTTGTTGTGGGGATCCGGCATCACCTCCGTCATCGCCCACCAGGCCACGGAGCGGGAGGCCAGACGTTCCAGGCCGAAGTCAGGAATCATCTTGCTCACCAGGGAGAGCACCGGCGGTGATTCGGCGAACAGGGCATCCTGGAGAACGCCTCCGGCGGTCTGGATGTGGCCGAGCGGGAAACTGACATTTTTGTCTCCCCAGTAGTAGTCATTGATGCCCAGGGAGCGTCCGTACCGTCCTTTGTTGCGCTCGGTGGCCAACTGCAGGATTGAGGTGAGCTGCAGATTCATCAGGTTGCGCCCCACCTGGTCGGAGCCGTTGCTGATCCCTTTGAGGTGGTGAGAGTTCGCTGACCGCAGCAGGATCACCGGAGTGTTCACGGCGCCGGCCGCCATCACCACCACATCTCCGCTGAACAGCCAGATATCTCCGTCAACCTCCGCCTCCACCCCCTTCACCTCGCGTCCGGACGGATTCACATCAAGTCNCAGAACCCGNGCGTTGTTGCGGATGGTGAGACGGTCNTGATCTCCTGCTTCGAGACCGAACAGCTGGGCATCGCCGCTGGGATCGTCCTTGTCCTCCGACCAGCTGATCGGAATGTCATAGGGCTGGCATCCTTGTCGCTGCAAGGCGGATCGAAGCGGTTCGAGGAAGGGTTCGATCGGCCTGGGCTTGGCCATGTAGTCGCCCTTGCGGCTCGGTTCAGTGGGATCGACTCCCGCCTTGCCATGCACCCGATAAAGCTGTTCAGCTTGTTCGTAGTANGGAGCCAGTTCGGCGTAGTCGAACGGCCAGGCTGGCGAGATGCCCTCCTGAAGAGGCACTTCNGTGAAGTCTTTCTCGCGCATCCGCTCCAGCACCGCGCCCCAGATCTTGGTGTTGCCGCCAAGGACATAGGTGGTCTGGGGAGCGAAGGGATCGCCGTCAGGGCCGAACCAGCGTTCGTTTTTGGGGTGGTAACGATCCTTGCGGAACAGATCAACGTCAGCGACGTTCTGGTCTTCCAGGGCCATGGCTCCGCCACGCTCCAGCACCAGCACGTTCTTGCCTTTCCGGCTCAGGGCACCGGCCAGGGTGCCGCCACCGGCGCCGCTGCCGATGACGATGACGTCGTAGTGGCGGTCGTCGATGATCATGGGATTACTGCCAGACGTAGATAAGGAGGAAAAGAATGATCCAGATCACATCGACGAAGTGCCAGAACAGGCTCACCGATGCGACACCCATTTCACCTTTGTCGTAATTACCAGGACGGAACGATCGGGCCAGCATCAGGCCCATCAGGAGGATGCCGGTGATCACGTGCAGACCGTGAAAGCCGGTGAGCAGATAAAACATCCCGCCGAACACACCGCTGCTGAGGCTGAAGGTGAGTTCCGACCATTCGAGGTATTGCCCATAGACGAAGTAGGACCCCATCGCCATGGTGAGGAACCACACCGCCCGGAAGCCCCAGAGGTTGCGGTGATGGAGGTAGCGCTCGGCGAAGTAGGCCACAAAGCTGGAGCTCACCAGGATCACGGTGTTGATCAGCGGCGTGCGCACCTCCAACCCCTCGACGCCATCCGGTAGCCATTGGGGAGCCGTGAGCTTGAGCACGGCATAGCCGGCGAAGAAGGCCAGGAAGATGACGCTCTCTGAGCAGAGGAAGATCACGAAACCGGTCATGTTGTGACCGTCGTGCTTCACATGGCCAGGGGTGTGGTTCAGCTGAACATCTGGGTTAACGCTGGTCATCGGTTCAGGCCTCCTGGGAACGGCGGACGTAGAACTCCTCGTCCTCGACGAGGGGGTGGCCCAGGCCGTAGCCGTAGGGCTCGCTGAT
>PAEP01000011.1 GCA_002700765.1 Synechococcus sp. MED850 | reverse complement strand
GCGGTAGTGCTGATCACCGCTGTTACCGAAGCTGCCGATCAAAACAATGCGCATGGTGCTCAGCTACGGGTGGCGTTGATCACGGTTTGCAGGGGTGCAGGCCAGCCGGTTTCGATTGGGCTTGAGCCGTTGAACCTGTTGTTGGGCGTGGTTAATGACGGCGTCAACAGCCTCGATGTCGCAACCCAGCTGAAGGATGATGCGGGCTTGGGACGGGATGCGCTCAGGGGGGGCAGCGCGTGAAGGCAACTGTCGCGGCTCAAAGCCACTCTGATGCCAATCAGCAGAAGCGCCTGCCCACGAAACCATTCCTAAGGGCTCCAGAGACAATGGCGGTGATTACAAAACTTTGATTGCTGCAAAGCAAGTCACGACGATGAACAGGTGTGGATAAACAATTGCGCTCTGGTTGAACGACTTTTATTCGTTCAGTTTTGGCCGAATTAAAATTTTGTCGAGGTTCTTCGCTTCCAGCTTTTTGAGCATTTTATTTGCTGAGTTTTTGTCTGTCTTTGGTCATTAACTGAGGGTATCGGGTTGGTGTTGGAGTGGATCCTCTTTGCTGATATTGAGGACCTTGGCGTAAATATCGTTGGCGTCACCCTCTGGGACTGTGTTTTCACTGCTGAAGTGAAACTTGTTGGTAGGCAATCTTGTTGTCTATTGATGGCTTTGGCAGCTTTGATGCCTTTGATTTCATTCGTTCTTGGTATCTCAACCTCACCTCATGGGAGGGTTGTCGAACAGTGTTGGACGGGTCCATCGCTCAATGGAGCGTCTTTTCGCTCTTGAAGCAGCATTAAGACTGATTGTCTTTGTAGCGACGGCTACTCATCCTGGTAGCAGAAGCGCTGTGGTCCTTGACGTTCCTGCAAACCCTTCAAACCAAGCTGCTCCAGTACACGCCTGCGATGCAGCGCGAACAGCAGACCTACTTCACCTCTGCGCGCAACCTCGCCCGAGCCCAGTTCCAACTTGCTGATGATGAGTTGTCACGCCGGCTTTGGCAGGACGTTGCCGATCAGGGTCTTGACGTGGATCGGGTTCTGAACCTGATGTATGGCTGCTGGTTCCAAGACGACGAAACGGCAATGCAGGAGGCTGATCACGATTACCTCGAGCATGCTGCGCTGCGGCGTGAGCAGGCTGGCGAGCCTCCAACAGGCATTTTTGAGCACTGCTGAAACCACCAAGGCAGCAGGCCGTTCCGAACCATCACCATGCCGTTCTTTGATGGACGTTGACATCGTTCGGCATGGGCTGGCAGTTCTGGGTTGATCGGGGTGGGACCTTCACCGATCTGATCGCCTGTTCACCAGAGGGGCGGCTTTTCGTCCACAAGTGTCTTTCCCGTTCGTCCGGCACCGATCCGGCGGTGCTTGCCATTCGTGAGCTGCTTGGGCTTGATGCCGATCAGCCGGTGCCGCCCGACGCCATCGATGGTCTTCGTCTGGGCACGACCGTGGCGACCAATGCCCTGCTGGAAGGTGTCGGCGAGCCGTTGCTGTTGCTGACCAACTCCGGTCTGGCAGATCTGTTGCGGATCGGCGATCAGCACCGTCCGGATCTGTTTGCCCTGCGGCAACCCGTTGCTCCTTTCCTGGCGCAGACCGTGCTCGAGGTGTCTGGCCGGCTGGATGCGGCTGGCCATGAGCTGAATCCACTGGATTGGGATGACACCCTTCTGGAACAGCTCGAAGCCCTGGTTCGACAAGGCATCCGCCAGGCAGCTGTGGTGTTTCTGCATGCCCAGCGCAATCCGGTGCATGAGCAGCAAGCGGCCGAGGTGCTGCGATCCGTTGGACTGACCTCCGTGGTCTGTTCCCATCAGGTCAGCGCCGCTCCCCGGATGGTGCCTCGCGGTCAGACAGCACTGGTGGAAACCGCGATCGCGCCAGTGCTCCGTGGATACCTCGATCAGGTGCGCCGTTCTCTTGGAACGTCAACCGCTCTGCGGGTGATGACCTCCAGCGGAACGCTCCAGGCCACGGATCACCTGCTGGCCAAGGACACCATCCTTTCCGGTCCCGCTGCCGGCATGGTCGGTGCTGTGGCTGTGGCCAGAGCCGCCGGTTTCCGCGATCAACCGGTGCTCGGATTCGATATGGGCGGCACCTCCACGGATGTGTTCTGTGTGGAGTCGGTTGATGACGACTGCCTTCGTCGGGTGCAGGAGCAGACCGAGCTCGCCGGACTGCAACTGCTTGCTGCGCGGTTGCCGATCGACACCGTTGCCGCCGGAGGTGGTTCGATCATCCGGAGCGTCGCTGACCGCCTCCAGGTGGGTCCTCAATCCGCCGGAGCGCGACCTGGTCCGGCCTGTTACCGCGCGGGAGGTCCGCTCACCATCACCGATGTCAATCTTCTGTTGGGTCGTCTTCAGTTGGATCGCTTTCCGACGGTCTTTGGCCCCAACGCCGATCAGCCCCCCGATCCGGTTGTTGTGCGCGAGCAGTTCAACCGCCTTTCAGCGTCCCTGGGACGTTCAGCAGAGCAGCTGGCGGAGGGGGCGCTGCAACTCACGGTTGAGCGGATGGCCGATGCCGTGCGGCGGGTGTCGCTGCACCGCGGCATCGATCTGCGCGGTGGTGTTCTGGTGGCCTACGGCGGCGCCTCCGGTCAGCACGCTTGTCGTCTGGCGGAACAGCTGGGATTGTCTGCAGTGTTGTGCCACCCGCTGGCAGGGGTGCTCTCGGCCTATGGCATGGGGCAGGCACAGCAGCGTCTGCGCCTGCAACGCAACCTGGCCGCACCTCTGAGTGATGCGTTGTTGCCCAGCCTCGAGGCACAGATCGATCAGCTCACCCAGCAGGCCCAATGGCAATTGCAGCATCAGGGGGATCTGGCCGCTGATCAGGACGGCGTCGAGCGCTGGGTCGGCCTGGATCTTCGCTATCCCGCCAGTGACCAGTCGTTGACCATTGGCTGGTCAGCCGATCTGGATCGGCAGGCGATCGAGTCAGCATTTCTGGCGCGGCATCAACAGCGTTACGGCTACTGCGTTGATGACAACGCCGAGCTGATTCTCGACACTCTCACCGTCGATGTGGCGGCACCCCGGGGATATGCCCCCTCTGCGGCCAGNACGGCCCAGGANCGGNCCCCGCCGAATGCATCACAACCGACCCGTTGGGTGCCTCTCCATGATCAACAGCTGGGCTGGCGCCAGGTCCCGCTCTGGGATCGGGAACAGTTGCGATCGGATCAGCGGCTTCAGGGGCCTGCGTTGATCAGTGATGACACCGGCTGCATCGTGCTGGAGCCCGGATGGACCAGCCATGGCCAAGCGGACGGAACGCTGCTGCTGACGCATGTGCCGTGCACGTCCCCTGAAGCATCAGCAGCTGGCGTGGATCAGAACGATCCNGTGCAGGCTGAGCTGTACCGCTATCGCTTCATGGCGATCGCGGAGCAGATGGGCGAGCGGCTACGGCAGAGCAGTCGTTCGGTGAACATCCGCGAACGGCTCGACTTCTCCTGTGCCCTGTTCAACGGTCAGGGCGAATTGGTNGCGAATGCTCCTCATATCCCNGTGCATCTGGGGTCGATGGGAGAAAGTGTNCAGGATCTGCTCCAGCAGGTCGCCACGGGAGATGTGGANGATTTGCGCGAGGGCGACACGTGGCTCAGCAACGATCCGTTNCATGGCGGCACCCANCTTCCNGACATCACAGCGATCACGCCGGTGTTCTGCGGAACGACGACGCCACGTTTCTTTGTGGCCAGTCGTGGCCATCACGCCGATGTGGGGGGGCCGTCCCCCGGCTCGATGCCCTCGTTCAGCACCTCCATCGCTGAGGAGGGGCTNTTGTTACGCAATCTGCTGTTGGTCAGAGCGGGCCAGCTGAACAGGCCGCTCTGGCAGGCGACCTGCCAGGCGATGCCGCATCCTCCGCGCAATCCTTCCGAGCTGATGGCTGATCTGCAGGCGCAGGTGGCGGCCAATCAGGCCGGTGTTGAGGCGCTGCAGAGGCTGGCGCAGCGAGAAGGCAGCGGCGTTGTGGTGGGTCAGATGGCGCTGTTGCATCAGCAGGCCNCCTCTGCGGTGCGAGGCCTGATCGCAGCGGTGCAGGAAAGACACTTCGAGGTTGAGCTCGATGACGGTGCGCTGTTGAAGGTGCGGATCGCGGTGGCTCCGGATCGTCAGCGGATGACCCTTGATTTCAGCGGCACATCTCTCCAGCGGTCAGGCAATTTCAATGCCCCTCTGGCGGTGACCAAGGCCGCTGTGCTCTATGTCATCCGCACGTTGATGACGAGTGACGTTCCACTGAATCAGGGCTGTTTTGCTCCGCTTGATCTGGTGGTGCCTTTGGGTTCGATGCTCAACCCCAGACCCCCCGCAGCTGTTGTGGCCGGCAACGTGGAGGTGTCTCAGGCGTTGTGCAACCTGCTCTTCGGTGCGTTCGGTGTGCTCGCGGCAGGACAGGGCACCATGAACAACCTCACCTTTGGCGACGCCACGCGCCAGTACTACGAAACCATTGCTGGCGGCGGCGGCGCCGGTGATGGTTTCCAGGGCAGTGAAGGTCTTCAGAGCCACATGACNAATTCGCGCATCACCGATCCGGAGGTGTTGGAACAGCGTTATCCGGTGCGNCTCGAACGATTTGGCCTNCGTCGTGGAAGTGGTGGGCCAGGACGGTGGCGCGGCGGTGATGGCTTGATTCGCTCTTTTTGTTTCCTTGAACCGATGACGCTCTCGCTGATCAGCGGTTCACGGNTGGTGCCACCGTTCGGTTTGAACGGCGGCGAAGCAGGCACCTGTGGCAGCGCGCAGGTGCAGCGCGCGGATGGACGGGTTGATGTGTTGGCTGGTTGTGCGCAGACGGAGGTCAACCCAGGTGATCGGATCACCATTGCAACGCCGGGAGGCGGGGGATTCGGAACAGCNGAGCAGAGCGATGCCCCTCATCTTTCCTCGCTGCGAACAGAGGTGCGGACAGAGGTGCGGACAGAGCTGCAGTCAGATTGAGAGCGCCTTTGATCGGTTGTGACGATGCAGCGCTGGTTNCGACGGATCGCTCCAGGTGTTGTGTTGTGCTGCGCTGCAGGACTGCACACGGTTCCAACAACGGCTCAGGANGTTGTTCCTCAACAAGCCGTTCTGGCGGTTTCACGAACGGATCAAAACTGGCATGCCTTCTGGGATCAGCATCTGGGGGCCTGGCAGGGACGCTGGACGCGTTATTCACCATCGGGTGATGTGATTGAAACGTTTCAAAGCACCCGAGCGTTCACGGCGGATCTGCCGCGAACTGCGATTGAACAGGTCAATTCCTATGTCTTCCCGGACGGGCGAAGAGTCCAGAAGCAATGGACATACAATCGGGACGATCACAGCCTGGCGACGGGTTTCGCGCATCCCGCCAGTGCAACCATGCGTGGATTGGCGTTCAGCAATGGTGCTGCAGCTTGGCTGGTTCCAACACCACAACCTCAAAGCTGGATGCCGTTTGAGTTGTTTCTCAAGCAGGGCGATCTGCGCCAAAGCGTTGGTGTTGTNTACGGCAAAGATGGGCGACTTGTGCGCACAGCCAGCATTCGTGAAGGACTTGCAGGATTTCCAGGCCAGTTCTGGTCCGATCGGANTGGTCAGGAGGCGGCCTGGAGCCTTGAGGGCGATTGGGTTGGTAAAGGTGAGTTGATGCGGGCTGATCTGTCCCGTTCTCCTCTCCCCAGCACAACCTGGAAGCCATGGGAAGAGTCGCAGGCCTTGCATTATTTACCTGACAAGACCATTCTTTCTTGTCCGGACAAGATTCAAGCTGGCCAGCCATTTTCATTGACGGTGATCTGGATGATTGAGGATGATCTGATGCAGTCCATCGCTGCCGAATATGATCAAGATCTTGAATTAATCGGCGTGACCCATCGCACCTGGAAGCGCCAAAGTTGACATCGGCTTTGCATGCATTGATGCAATGAATCTAATTCTTCTGAATCGTCAGGATCAGTGGTTGAATTCATCCGTTGTGCGCCTTGATGGCCGACGCGCGACTCACATCTGTGATGTGCTCAGAGCATCCATCGGTGATTGTCTTCGTGTTGGTTTAAGGGACGGTTTNACGGGCTCAGCAACCATTGAAGCGATTCAGGATGGGCAGGTGCAATTGCATGTGTGTCTGACGGAGCCNCCCCCCACTCGGCATCCTTTGGATATCGTTNTGGCCTTGCCGCGGCCCAAGATGCTGCGCCGGATATTCAGGATTGTGGCTGAGTTCGGGGTGAGCAATCTGCATTTGATCAACAGTGCTCGTGTGGAGAAAAGTTTCTGGCAGANCCCTCTGCTGCAGCCTGAATTGATTGANGCGGCTTTAGAGGAAGGCCTGGAGCGTTCGCGGGACACGGTGATGCCAAAGGTTCATCAACACCGTCGATTTCGTCCTTTTGTGGAGGACGATCTTGTTGATCTTTGTGCGGGGCGACCCTGCTGGATTGCCCACCCTGGTTGCTCGGCAATGACGCCAACAGCGCACCAACCAGGCGTTGTAATGATTGGTCCGGAAGGTGGATTTGTTCCCTTTGAAGTGAACCTGGTTGAACGGGTTGTGGCACGACGCCTGAATCTTGGAGAGCGGATCCTCAGCGTTGATACTGCACTCACATGTGTTCTTGCGCAATGTGAATCTGTGTTTTTAGCGGTGTAAAGGCAACGCCGTTGCGTGATTTGAGTTAGGACAGGTGCAATCGCTTGATCAGAGCACAACCCCATGTGTGAGTCCAAGAAATTCGCCGCCCTCCAGGCTCTTGTTGCGGATGTTGGCAAAGGAAATGTGATAGATGCAGAACTTCTGGAAGGCTGTCTCGTGGAACCCCACGAGCTCGANGAGATGGATGCACAACAAGCAGCCACCGTGGCTGCCCACTGCTTCGCCATCCTGTTTGATCACAGGATCGAACAACCTGTNGGAGAGGATGCTGACCCTGTTGAGGGACTCTGGCGGGGCAGNATTGATGCCTTCANGTTCGTGATTCAGCGTGACGGTTCCGGCGATCTAGTGCTTGATTTCATCGACGCTNCGTGATGACCTTGTTGGACCTCAAGCAGGAGCTGTCGTCACGTCTTGGTCAACCGGTCAGTGATGTTCTGACGCGAGAAGGTGAATCCGTCGGAGAGATGATTGATCTGTACCAACCCTCTCCCGCCGGATTCGGTGGACGGCTTGTAACGCAGGCGGGCCGTCAGTTTGCCTGGGAGCTGTGGCTGGAGGNCGAGGAGACTTGGAACTTTCACGCTTCACCTCTGGGGTGATCTTCACCCAGTAGTGATTCATCCGAACCCGAGTCTTTTGGTTCTGGGCTTTGAACTGACGGAGAGGAACGAAATCTGATCACTGCCTGGGTCATACAGCGTGTAATTGGCGCCTTCACCAATCCCGATCACGCTGCGNTTGGGAACCGTCTGTTCCTGCTGTTGTTCACCGGCATGGTCTTTGACGTGGGATTGAATGGACCCACCGGTCAGTTCGAGGCGGAATTGAACGCCACTGCGGGCGGTGAACAACCGGTTCACATCCAGCCGGGTGAGCCGATCCAACAGAATCAAGGGCGAACTCTCTGGGGTGAGCCGATCAGCGACGTCNGCGGAACTGCCATGGATCAGTGCGCAATCCAGTTCGATGAAGCCGAATTGGAGAGANGCGAGCCACTGCAGGTGGTCTGGATCGACAGCCTTCACCAGTGCCGAGGCAGCATCGTCTCCATGGGCTTGTCGCAGAGCTTGCGCTTTTTGATCGCCGCGAAAACCGGATTCAATCAACAGTTGTTCCTCCCACCATCCGTAGATGCAGTCGGGTTTGAGATCACCGCGTTTGGGATTGCGGAGACGATTCAGTAAGGAATCACAGTTCCTCTCAAGACCAACCAGATCACCCAGAACAAACAGACTCTCAACGCCTTGCTGTGTCTTCAGATCGCGTTGGATGCTCTCGTAGAGATCGAGGTCTCCACGCAGTCCACTCACCAGTGCCCAGCGTTCCATCAGCGCTCACACACGTTGGTTGGAACCCTGTGGACAGAGCCTAAGTTCGAATCGGAATCTTTTCGGGGCTGAGATAAGTGGCAGGACAACAAGAACTGCGAGAATGATTCTCACTTGTTCTAGCGGTTCAGTCGCTCCGGGTCAGCTGGGGGGCGCTTGCAATCCATGAATTCTTTTGATTCGCTTGACCGAAAAAATACAAAGTATTGGTCTACGTTTCAAATTAAGCCTTATTGCATGCTCTGCTTTGATACTTGAAAGGCACAAAGTATCCGATGACGCCTTATNGGCTCNCAAGTGCTTGCGCGAAGAGGGATTTGTTGTNTTTGTATCAAAAAATACGCGTAATCTGTCGAATCTGTAAATCGTGATGGTTAGTACTTTTCGTGTGATCCAACCATGGCTTAATAAAAGAAGCTTATGAGTTAATGATGGATCTGTCGCGTCGTCAGTTCAATAAGCTCATTGGCGGAGCACTGCTTGGCATCGGCGTTTCGCTATCGGTCGCTAGTTGTGGACCTCAAAACACCTCATCTCCTGTAGCTGAGGAATCAAAGGTTGTTCAAGAAGAGGTTGTCACTAAAACAAAATTGCGATTGGCTCAAAATTTATCGCCAATCTCNGGGGTCACGATCGTTGCTAAGGAGAAGGGTTTTTTTGATCAGCAGGGTTTGGAAGTAGAAATTCTTACTTTTACATCNGGTAAAAAATGTTTNGAAACTGTGCTCGGTGGAGCGGCTGATATTGCCACAACTGCAGAAGCTCCTACAACAGCTGCTGCCATGGCAAAGCAGCCCATTGCATTTTTAGCAAGAATGGAATATTCGGACCTGAAAACACTCACTTCAGCAAATGAAAAAATTGCTTCGATTGAAGATCTAAAAGGAAAAAAAATTGGCTTTACAGCTGGTACCGGTGGAGAAGTTTATACAATGGAACTCCTTAAGAAGGCTCAGCTCACTCCAGATGATGTGACACTCGTTAACCTTCGGCCTAAAGAAATGCTTCCAGCGTTAGCTGCCGGAAGTATTGATGCTTTCAACACATGGGAGCCATACATCAGCAATGGCGAAAAGGTACTGGGAGACAAGTCTTTTCAAATTGATACCAAAGGCATTTATTCAGAAACATTCAATATTGTAACAACGATTGATTACCTCGAAAACAATGAAGTAGTAGCTGAAAAGTTTATGCAGGCGTTGCTTGACGCAGAAACTTGGATTAAAAGCAATAGGGACGACGCGATCACACTGGTTGCAGACACTGTTGGGATGGCAAGGGATGATCTTGCTCCTATTTGGGATGATTATATTTATGAAGTTGTTCTTGATCAAAAGGTCTTGGATATTCTCAACGCCCATGCGACCTGGAGGCTTGAAAGTGGCAATCATCCAGATGGAGTAACAAGTGTCCCTGATTTTAGTACTGTCATTTATTCTAAGCCTCTCTTAAGTGTTGCCCCCGAACGTGTAAAGATAAAGTGACAGTATAGATGAAAAAGTTACGCTTTTTATCTAATAATCAATTTGTAGGCTTAATCACAGGTTTCATTTCAATTGTCCTGTTCTTTGGGATATGGGAACTTGTTTCTCGGTCGAGCTTTGTCAATGAGCTGCTTTTTCCACCACCTTCTCTAGTCGTTATTGCTCTTTATAAATGGATGATGAAAGGGCAGCTTCTAATCGATGTTGTCATGAGTTTGTCGCGTGTATTTGTTGGATTTCTAGCAGGAGCTTTTTTGGGAATTCTGGTTGGAATGCTGACNGGNCGTTACCAATTTGTGTCCAATTTACTTGCGCCGATCTTTCAGTTGCTAAGGCCAATNCCTCCGATTGCATTCGTGCCGATTGTAATATTGTGGTTTGGCNTATCTGAATTTGGTAAATGGTTTCTTGTTTTTTGGGGTGTATTTTTTACGGTTTGGCTATCTGCACACTCTGGTGTGCAACAAGTTGACAAAAATCTGATACGCGCTGCTCAATGTCTTGGTACTCCTGAAAGCAGAATGATGCAAGAGGTTCTTTTCCCAAGTTCTTTACCCTACATTTGCGTAGGATTAAGAACATCAATCAGCATTTCATTCTATACTCTTGTTGCTGCCGAATTGGCAGGTACCTTTTCAGGGATTGCTTATCGCATAGATATTTCTCAACAAAATCTACAGATCGGTCAAAGTATATCTGGATTGCTTGTTCTGGGGGTGATTTCTACAATTGCAGATCGACTTTTTGAGATGGTTTCTAGAAAGGCTGTTTGGTGGACTTGAAGACTACAATGAATAGAAGTAATAACTTACAAAAGGATTTAAACCATGAATTGTATGGCGCTGTATCGATTAAAAATCTGAGTTTGCTTTATAAGCNAGCGGGCCAACCATTCCTTGCTGTTGATGACTTTTGCTTGGATATTCTGCCCGGTCAATTCGTCTGTCTTATTGGTCCATCTGGTTGTGGTAANTCCTCAGTGCTGAATAGTGTTGGCGGTTTTGTCTCACCAAGCAATGGAACTGTTCAAGTAGACGGTCAAATCATTCGACGACCAGGAGGTGATCGCGGCATGGTTTTTCAACAGCCATCGTTGTTTCCTTGGAAGACAGTCATTCAAAATATTGCTCATGGTCCTTTGATGAATGGAAAATCAAAGCAAGAGGCNTTTCGAATTGCATCTCAATTTTTGAATATGGTCGGATTGGCCAAAACTGCCATGTCTTATCCGATGTCTTTATCAGGTGGTATGCAACAGCGTGTTGCGATTGCTAGGGCTTTGGCGAATGCACCACAGGTTCTGTTGATGGACGAGCCTTTTGGCGCCCTCGATGCTCAGACTCGATTTATGATGCAGGAGAATTTGATTAANTTATGGCATGATCTCAAGACAACTATTTTATTTGTGACTCACGATATTGATGAAGCGATCTTTATGGCCGATCGCGTTGTTGTCATGAGTGCAAATCCAGGTCGGCTGTTAAATGACATCAATGTGGCTCTTCCTCGCCCAAGGTCGATTAAGACATTTCTAGAACCCGAGTTTGCGGTTTTGAAAAATAGGTGTTTTGATCTCATACGTAGAGAAAGTCTTATTGCATTTGACAATTAAATTTGAGGCCTGATCTTTTATGTAATNGACGTAGGTCATCGTGCTTGCTTTGATGAAATTTGCAATGTTATTCNATCAAGATGATTGCTTGCTGGATGATTCGTTTAATCATCTNTNTNTCTGGAATGATTGATGCAGAGTATTTGNGCTGCTTCTGTTTTTTAGTGAAAAGGATCGATATCGTAGATATTAACCCGCAAGGTGGGTCCTAAATAACGGACGGGCTCATCACCGGACGCGAGGAACTCGGTTTTCCATTGATAAATGTTTGAATCAGGATTGAATCCTGTGAACACAACATTAATCGTTTTCCCTGGCTCAACCGCAGGTGTCAGAGCGATTTCAAGTACATCACCTGATTTTGAAAGTGAGGCTGTTGCTAATCCTTTCTTACCCCTGGCCCTGATGGAGTATTGACCAAAGTATACCTCGGGCTTCAGTTCTCCCCAGTCCCACTGATCGATATTCGGNAGTTGAGTTAATATGATTTTTGCTAATGTATTTTCCGCATCAGCGGGGACAGAAACAGTAATTGTTGTTCTGTTTCGCTCCCCCTCAGTGGATTTAGGATTATGAATCGCAACCTCTGTTGGGGGGACAACAAAAAATGATCTTGCTATAGAAGGATATTGGATCAGTATCAATAAAGTACTGGCAATGCCAATGAATACATTCTGGTTCATATCTTGCAGGTTTCACTCAGTTCATTGTAGCAAAATCTTGCTTGAAACTCCCATTGTCCTATCGCAGATTCAAGTAAGTATATAAAGTTGTTGATTACGACTATTTCGTTCCTTTCCAATGTCCGACATGATGCTGAAACTGCGCTGCACTCAGCAGTCATAGTCGAGCTGTGATCTTTGCTGCCGAATGAGGGGATCTGATTCCATCATCTGAGATTCGTCATAGGAAAAATTGTTGACTGCATTTGTCGGCGTCGTGATTTTTCTCATTCTTAATGAAGCAATGCGCTTCGCCAGCAAATCAAAAGACCACTTTGCGGTAGCGAGTACTTTGCTCATGCCACTAATTTGTGAATCACTTCTCTTGTCTTAGATGGATCGCGCTTCATCTTCAACTGTGCAATGTACTTATAAAGATGCTCGCCTTCCTGAACAACGACTCAAGCCCTCGGTCTTTTGTATGCATAGCATCCAAAACGACGAGAGCTTTCGGATCTTTATGACATCCATTCGTATGCTGATCGTGATTATCGACTACAATACCCGAATTTATTAATGAAATATATTTTCTCTGGCCGATATTTTGCCTTCAGATTTAGTTATTCTTGTATGTTAACAGCTTGTCTTTGATTCTGGCCTCTGAGCTTCTTTGCTCGCCAAGGGGATTTGGGGGGAGTGTTGCTTGCCAAGCGCGCCTGTTTTGATTCTTTGTTTGTATATGACTTGTGCTTAATCAATTAACCAGTTAACGCCACGAAATCTTTTGTGTTGAACTGTGCTCTCTTGAGCGAATTCAGCGCTCGCACACGTGGCTGGCATCCTCTGCCCGCTCGGCGTANTCAAAGCCATGGCTCAAGCGCCAGGCAAACACCTCCGGCAGTCCAGCATCGGTAATCGCCTGGCATGTTTTGGCAACGTCGTACTCCACCTCGCGAATCGTGATCTCTCCACTGGCGTCGTTGTGGATGACGTAGGTGGCTTTGGTGTTGCCATGGCGCGGCTCACCCACGGAGCCTGCGTTGACGATGCGGCGCATGGGAAGGGAAAGCTCTCGTTCTTCAGCAGCTCCATNGCTCGTTTGTTGCACTTTCACCTGGATTGANCCGCCGCTGAGCTCCCGGACATAGGGCTGGTGCGTGTGCCCGCAGAACAGGGTGTCGGCTCCCGCCGTTTCCACCCGCTCCAGTGCTGCGAAGGCATTCATGTCCGGCAGCAGGTACTCGTGCTGGCTGTTGGGGCTTCCATGAACAAACAGCAGTCGATCCCGGCGCAAGCTCATCGGCAGGCTGGCCAGGAAGGCCTTGTTCTCTTCCGTCAGCTGTTCAGCCGTCCAGTGATGGGCCAGGTGGCCGCGTCGTTCCGCCAGCTGCGAGGGGTAGCTGCATTCACAGGCGTTGAGGCCATCGATGATGTCCTCATCCCAGCAGCCCTGACAGGTGGCGATGGAGCGTTGACGCACCAGCTCGATCACTTCATTGGGCTGGGGGCCATAACCGACGAGATCGCCAAGACAGGTGATCGTTTCAATCCCCTGCTGATCGATGTCCTCCAGCACGGCTTCGACAGCAGCGAGGTTGGCGTGGAGGCAGGAGATGACGGCTTGAGCCATGGTTATGCGTTGGTGATNGTCGTTGTGGGTTCGCTTTGGCGGTCTCGCATCGGGGCTTGATGCATCTCCAGGACCTCATCACTGATCAAGCAGTCGTCGATCGTGGTCTGAATGCCGATGCCATCGAGAGCCTTGCCCTGGACAACAAGCTCGGATCGCCGGTTNGGGCGGCCGTGGGGTGGTGCCACCGTTGTCAGCGGCAGGAATTGTGATCCCTGCTGGCTCACCATCCAGTTGCAGAAAAAGGCGCGGCCGTCAGGCATGTTCATCAACGCTTTGGCGCGATACACATCGCCATAGGCCCCATTCACCAGTTCGAACCAGAAACTGCTGAGGCTGTTCGGATCCCAAACGCTGTCATAGAGCGTCAGGCCCCATGCCTCCAGTTTCTTGAAGTCCAAGGTGTCCTGGCGCGGCAAGTCGGGGTCGCGTCCGAAATGAAGCACGCGATCCGGCGTCAGGTTCAGTGTTGAAAGCTGTTCAGACACGCTGGGATCGATTCCGTTCAGACCGGATTCGCGCGGTGCTCGAAACTGCGGCAGTTCGATCAACGCGAGCAAATTGTCCAGCTGTGCCTTGGTGTCGAGATCGGAATCCGAGAGATCAAGCAGCTGCGGNAGCTGGTCTTTGAGCCAAGCATGGTCAATACCAGCATTCCGGGCCTGCTGGAGACCCTGCTCCGAAGTCCCATCCAGTCGCAAGTAACCGCAAGGTCCTGCGTGGTTCTTCAGCGTCTCGAGGATCCAGGTGGTTTTTCCACAGCCTGGCGGACCTGAGATCAGCCAAGTGTTGTTCATCGTCGAATCCCTTTCATGAATGCGGCCTTGACCTCCTGGTCTGGTGCACGGATGTGAGCCATGTGGCGGTTGGATCAATGCCACCGGCACAAAAACCTGCCTAAGTGGGAATCATTCTCACTTCTAGTCGGCTGGTCAGGCTCTGTCCACTGTGCCCCAGCGTTGCAATTGGCATTCGATCGCGTTTCAGGCCGCCCGCCCCTGCCTCAGCAACATCGCTAACCCTGATGCTGTGACCAGGATGGTGAGCAAGCCCAGCAGAATGGGATAGAAGGGTTGCAGGTTCACGGCACCGAACTGTCCGGTGTGGATCTTCAGCAGCCAGAACGCATCGATCCCTTGCTCTAAAAGGACGCTGTAAAGGGACCCCGTGATGGCGGTGAGCAGGAGTGGAGCCGCTGCGATCGGNACCAGCCAACGGTGGATGCGGCGGGCCTGACGTTGGCTGCTGGAACGGCGCATCATTGCTTCCTCAGTTGCCGGTGCAATTCGCGTTCATCAGCACAGGGCATCCACTTGCCGTTGTTTTCGTGAATCGTGCTGCAGCCAATTTCTGCAGCGCGTTTCTGGGCTCCCGCTTCTGTTTCGTACATGCCTTTGCCATGGGTATGGCCTGGGCCGCTTCCGATCAAGAGCATCCCAACAACGATGGAAAGAACTTGAAGAACCATGGGGTTTTGGTCGACGTTCAGTAGCCCTCGCAGTGTTCAACTGCTTTGAGGTANTTCATTTTGCCGGGGCTGTTCTGACCTTGCGGGTTGATGCTTGCGCGCATCTGNATCTGCACATCGATGCAACGGTTGTATCGATGGGTCTTGACGGCTTGGGGCACAAGCAGAACAGCGATGCTGAGCAGGCTCAAGCTGCCNAGGCATGCCAGAACCGGGTANGCATGTGCTCTCACCATCTCACGTGGCGTCAGCTGTTGTTGATTGTGGTCAGTCATGGTGATTGAGGNTAANACGTCAANCTTGTTCGNATGGCGCNGCGNTCAAAATGAANTGCATNCAGGCATCACAATCAGAATTGGGGCCTGTTCAACTCNANTGGACTNNTCANNAAGAATTCTCTTGTTCNGGAAGACCNANTTCAAGGAATCTGATGANCCCTCAGGGTTTCAAAGNAGAGCCNTGGTAGGAGTCGTAAATCGAGGTGGAGCCATCGGTGGAGACGGCAAGAACGGCATACGCATCACCAGNACTGTTTGGAACCTCCATGCCGGGTGAGCCCAGCGGCATTCCAGGCACCGCAAGGCCTGCGATATCAGGCATTTCATCGAGGAGCCTGTTAATGGATGCAACGGGTACGTGCCCTTCGATGAAGTACCCCCCCACAAATGCTGTGTGGCATGACGCTAACTCCCCAGGAATTCCTTCAGTTGTCTTCAGTGAAGACAGATCATCCATCACTTTGTCGATCACCTGATATCCGTTATTGGCCATGATCGTGCCCCATTTGGTGCAACAGCCACAGGTGGCCTCTCGGTACAGATGAACTTTCGGTCCAGTGTTGTTGGTTTCAGGAAGAACCTGTTTTGAACCACCGTGGTCATGATTGCCGTGGCTCTCAACCGGCGCCGCAAACAGCAGGCTGCCAAGTAAAGCAAGAATGAACACCTTCATTGAATGCTTCTTGCAATTAACCCCCTTATTATAGAACTTTAGCTTTTTTGCACGTGACCACCCACGTGTCATCGTCGCTACTGCTGAGGCGACTCTTGGTTCCCCTAGCAGAAGAGGCTTTTGTCACTTGCGTGAAACCAGTGGATGCAATGCATGCTTACCCCTGTAGGTTCCTGGATTTCAACCAGCGCAGACAACCCTCTAAGGAGCAATCGCTTCGCCGCATCGATGGACAGGTATGACAATTGGTGGCTTGAAATGATTCCAGTTTTTCACACCTGATTGAAAGGCAATTGTCAAGTTTTGGACGTCTCCTGATTCGTTTTGATTTGATATTGTTGATTTTTAATGCATGATTAGCTTCATTGAGGCTTCGATGCGGTGAAAATTGTGATCAGTCAGATTCGTGTCGGTTAATTCGAGATTGAAAAAAAGCGCACTTTTCGTCAGGAAAAACGGACCCGCATGCCATGTGTTTTGATGCAATTGAAGTGCCTCCCCTTGCTGCACTTTCACTAATTGCACGGTTGAACGGTTGAGTTGTGAGGGTTCAACGTCTGGTGCCGCTACGGCTAGCCACCAAGGTTGACCATCCGCTGAGCCCAAACATTGTGTGGCGCGTCGATGTCGAGTCATCCCCGTCAAAACAGCAGGTCTGCTTCGAAGTCGCATCACGTAGTAGCGCAGATTTGGATCGTCAAAACAGAGTTTGGCGTCTTTGTCGCTATGGGGGGTCATATCGTCGACTGGGAAGATGGCAGTACCAAACCGATCAAATGGAAGGTCTCGAAGGTTGATGGCTTCCAGGTTTGTCGAGGTCATCCGAACAGGGTGAGAAGCCAGAACCAATGAAGCGATTCTGGTGGAATGGTTCTCAACCTTAACAACTCAATAATTGAATTGTTTTTGATTGATTAGGTATTAAGATTTTTCTGGTAAGAGTGCAGATCAGTTATGGCTTGAATTTCTGCGGTGATTTGCATTGGGTTGTGACGCTAAGAGATGACAAATGTTTTCTCGTTGTCAAATGCTCTTCACAATGCAAATATGATTTTTTCAGTCTTTGCCTGTTCATCAACGAGGCAGGCAGAATTGTTCGTCCTTGAATGCTAAAGCCAGTAGATAGGGGAGAACCCAAGATGCTACATAAGCATATTCATTCTAACTTTTGCACAGGACTCTTTAAGGTTTTGCCCCATTGTAAGGACCAGATCTTTTTGACCTGGTCCTGCGCTTAAAATGATTTACAGAAGTAACGCTTAGACTTCGTACAAGGCAAAAAAGGTGTCATTGACACCGCTGCCTTCCAGTTCTCGCTGATCTCCATTGATTAGATTCAATAAAATTTGCGGAGATGCTTCTTGTGGGTTGCCAACCCATACTTCATGTTCTTCTTGAGGGCCAAGAGTGCTATCCAGGTTGAATTTATTGATCTTGTCAATTAAATCTTTCAGCTGGCTGAAGTCCCCCTT
>PAEP01000010.1 GCA_002700765.1 Synechococcus sp. MED850 | reverse complement strand
GGAAGCGACGGGCGGCCTGGATCGTCTGGGCCCGCAGCCGCAGGTTGTCGTTCATGCGCTTGCGGCGCAGATCCAGATAGCGGTGGCGCAGTCGCAGCTCTTCGCGGGTGTTCTCCTCGTCGTGCACCGACACGGGGAAGGGCAAGTTGCCCTTCACGCTGTTCAGCACGGTGATGCCGCTGGCCAGCACCTCGACGGCTCCCGTGGCCAACTTGTCGTTGAGGGATTCAGCAGGACGGGCACGCACCTTGCCGTTCACCTGCAGCACGGTTTCGCTGCGCAGGTGTTCCGCAACGGCAAAAGCCTCGGCTCCCAGATCAGGATCAACGGTGATCTGGACGGTGCCACTGCGGTCGCGGAGGTCAATGAAGATCACGCCGCCGTGGTCGCGGCGCCGGTCCACCCATCCGCAAAGCTGCACCGAATGATTGATGTTTGTTTCGCGCAGGTCGCCGCAACCGTTGCTGCGCATCGGGATGTCTCAGCCGTCGACAGGCGAGTTTCCCACAGCTCAGGACCGTGTCAGGACCGCTTGTAGAAGGGGCGTTTAACCACGGTGGCGGGTTGGGCCTTGCCGCGGATCTCAACGCTGAGTTCGGTGCCGACTTTGGCAACGTCCGTTGGGACATAAGCCAGGGCGATCGCCTCCCCCAGCGAGGGAGACCAGGTGCCGCTGGTCACCACGCCGACGGTCTCGCCGTTGTGCAGCACTGGATAGTCGTGGCGAGCGATGGCCCGTCCCTGAAGTTTCAGCCCCACCAATCGCTTTGTCGGACCGGTTTCAGCAGCACGCTCCAGGGCTGAACGACCGACGAAATCAGCCGGCATCTCGAGATGCACCAGCCAGCCAAGGCTGGCTTCAAACGGGGTCGTAGCAGCGTCCATGTCTTGGCCATACAGGTGCATCGCAGCCTCAAGACGCAGGGTGTCTCGGGCGCCGAGACCGCAGGGCGTCACGCCTCTGGACAACAGTTCCTGCCACAACGTCTGACCATCGTCGGCTGACAGCAGCAGCTCCACACCATCCTCACCGGTGTAACCGGTGCGGGCTGTGAACACAGGCTGTTTGATGCCCTCCAGGGTCAGTACGCGGTGTCCGAAGCGGGGCAGGCCTGTCAGGTCCGTGCCACTCAACGCTTCCAGCAGGGGGATTGCCTGGGGACCCTGCAGAGCCAACAGCACACCTCCGGCTTTGAGGTCGGTCACGGTGAGCCCCTCCGGTTCCATCCGTGCCCTGATCCAGGCGGTGTCGCTGTCGGCGCAGGCAGCGTTGATCACCACGATCAGAACCCCACGCTCCGCATCGATGGCGCCGCAGTCGTAAACGATCAGATCATCCCGGATGCCGGCGTTTTCATTGAGAAGAACCGTGTAGCAGGCCTCCCCGGGACCGACGCGATGCAGATCGCTTGGAACCAAGTGTTGAAGAGCATCTTTCGGGTTCCGCCCCTCCAGCCGCAGCACCCCCATGTGCGAAATATCGAACATGCCCACCTGTTCACGCACTGCTTTGTGCTCCTGCACAAGACCGCTGAACTGAACCGGCATCTCCCACCCGGCGAAAGGCACCATCCGGCCGCCGCTCTTCAGACAGAGATCGTGAAGCGGAGTGCGCTGCAGTGGCATCAGCTGGAGGTCAAGACCGGCAATCTTATGGAGCTCTTCAGCAAATGGAAGTGTTTTGGCAGATCCGGTGCCCAGTCCGGTCCATTCCTGAAACCGTCCTTACCCTGAGCACTCTGTCTGAGTCTTTTTCTTGCCCAGCAGACACTGCTGCCGCACCTGTCAGCACTGCAGCAGCAGTGGGATGGATCCCGGTTGGTGTCGGTTGCGGCGGCTGGAGGTTCATCCTGAGGTGTCTGACCTGATTGTCTGCCATCACTGGACGCCCAGGGCTCCTCAACTTCCCAGACTCGCCAGTGTCGCCGTCGATGATCTGGATCGTCAGCTTGAACTGGATCGAGCGTTGGCTTAAGTGAAAAAATTAACGGTGAACATTCGCAAGGGTGTGTCCTAAACAACCTTGGTTCGGCGAGTCCATGTTCAGATTGGAAGATTGATTAAGTGTCTGTATTGCAGGCCCAAGCTCTGAGCAGCAAAGCAACACCGCTTGAGTTGATCGCCAAGCATCCGGAGTGCGATCGGTTGACATTTCCGACAGGTGCCTTGGTGTTTCGGCGAGGTGAGCCAGTTCAGGCTGTCCATGTGTCNCAGCGGGGACTGGTTGAACTGATCAGTGGACCTCGCGATCGCATTCGCTANGGCCCGGGAGAGCTGTTCTTNTATGAGGATNTGGTGGAGTCCAGTGAATTCCACAGCCGTGATGCCAAAGCCTTGACGCCATTGCTTTTGTTCCGTCTGAACCGTGCCAGTTTTCTCACGCTGATTCTTCAGCACCCAACCCTCGTGCTCGATCTGNTGGAACGGCAGCACGCCCGATTGCGTGAGCAGCGCATCGATGCTTGCCANTTCTACTGAAACGCTGTTCATCGGTCGTTGTTGGCTGCTGTTTCGCTTGCCATCAACAGGANCAGACTGCGCACCACCTTGGCGGCCAGCACGGCGCTTGCTCCACTGACATCCAACTGGGGAGCGAGTTCGACAACGTCGGCTCCGACCAGACGGTGATCTTGAAGAACTTGCAAGACCTGAGCGAAATCAGACCAATGGAATCCCCCCGGTTCTGGGGTTCCCGTGCCGGGAAGGACTGAAGGATCGAACCAGTCCAGGTCCACCGTGAGGTAAATCGGCCGGCCTGCCAAGTTCTGCATCGCATGGGCCAGCGCTGGGCAGTCCTGGATCAGGCGTCCACTGTGCCAAAGCTCCTGAAATTCAAGTCGGGTGCCGCTGCGGATGGCNAGCTGGAGCAGATCTCCACTGGGGAGCACCTCCAAGCAGCGGCGCATCGCACAGGCATGGCTGTGGCGAGCACCAAGCCATTCCTCCCGCAGATCGGCATGGGCATCCAGTTGCACCAGCACCAGATCGGGATGGCGTTCGGCCACTGCTGAAACTGCTCCAGAGCTGATCGAATGCTCTCCTCCCAGCATCAGCGGTTTCAGTCCAAGGTCGAGCACAGCTTCCGTGGCTGTCTTGACGCGTTCAACCACCGGCTCTGGGGCTCCAAAGGGGATCGCAAGGGCACCGAGGTCGGCGTAGGCGATGTCGTCCAGATCTCGGTCCAGCTGGGGGCAGTAGGTCTCCAGGCCCTCGCTGACGTTGCGTATGGCAGCGGGCCCGAACCGGGTTCCCGGCCGGAAGGAGGTGGTTCCGTCATAGGGAACGCCGAACACGCCCACCTGGCAGTCCTGTGGATCGCGCTGGGCTCCCATGAAGATCGCACCGTCGTTGTCGAAGAGGTGCTTCATCGGTCCAGCTCCCGCTCAATCGAGACCGGCATGGCTCGGAATGCACCGTCCTGCCAGCGGGGGCTCCAGATTTCACAATCGCCGGCGATCGTCTCGGTGCGCTGTGGTTTCGGAACGCGGTAGTGCGGTTCCTGCATGGCAGCGAAGGTCCAGCTCCACCATCCGCTGGGATACATCGGCACCCAGCCGTAGAGCGGATCTGCATGGTCGAAGACGTCTCGAAGCAGTTGGACCATGGCGATGTGCACGTCCCGGAACGCTTCGGGGGATTCGCTCTGGGTGGCGAACACGCCACCCGGCCGNAGCAGGCGACGGCAGTGCTCAAAAAATGGACGGTTGAACAAGCCTTCCGCGGGGCCGGCGGGATCTGAGCCGTCGACGAGAACAACGTCGTAGCTGGCTGTGGCTGCATCAGAAACCCAGGCGATCCCATCTGCCACGGAGAGATGGAAGCGGGGATCTGACCAGGCTGTGCCTCCGAGACTGGGAAGGTGTTGGCGGCTCAGATCGACAACGCGTCCATCGATCTCCACCATGTCGAGATGCTGAACACCGGCATGCCGGAGGCATTCGCGCGCGGTCCCGCCATCACCGCCGCCGATCACCAGCACCCGTTCGATCGACCTGGCTCCGCACAGCGCCGGATGCACAAGCGATTCGTGGTAGTGCCTTTCCTGGTGTTCCGCTGTCATCCAGCATCCGTCCAGCAGCAGTGCTTTGCCATAGCGCTCACTTCTGATCACGCTGATGCGTTGAAACGGACTGGTTTCCTCCACAAGCACCTCTCCGGCGAGGCCATAACGCACACCGCGATGTTCTTCATCGATCCAGCCCATGGTCGGGAAAGACGGCAGGCTTCCAGCTAAGGACTTCATCGTCCCGCCGCGCCATGGATCCCATGAGCTTGATTGGTTCAAAANTCTTGTGTTGAGATCAATCATGCCGTCTTGACGGTGAATCAAATCTTGAGTTAATTTAAANTTGATTATTGACGATGAAATTAATAGTNATGCGTTCATCGCTTCNCTTTTCGTTCGTTATTGGAAGCCTTGCAGGCGTTGTTTTGATGCAGGCGTGCACTCGTCCGGCCACGGATTTCGGTGCATCAAGCAGTGATTCAGTTGATTCAGGACGCGAAATCTTTTTCACAACAGAGCCTGGNCGCAATCAGAAGACCTTGAACAAAGGTATGAATGCGTTCGCTGATTATTTAACCAAGGAAATTGGCGTCCGGTTTACGTATAAGCCGGCGATCAGTTACTTGCATGCTTATCAATTGTTTAGTTCGGGTGAAATTGATATGATTAGGGTTGGAATNTATGGAGGTTATAAAGTGCTTGANCAGAACAGTGANGCCAGTACGCTCGCGATTCAAAAGCCGTCCTATGTGTCTGTCTTGATTGGTAACCAGAAGTTNCGTCCGAAGGCTGATCAGCAGAANGATAAGGGCATTCAAGTGATCAAAGGAAAGCGTGTTGGGTTTGGTAGTTTGTACTCTGGCTCAACTTTTATGCATCCATTGTTGGACATGCGCAGTCAAGGTGTCGTGATCGCAGACACTGAAGATTGCAAACATGTGACCAATCAATATGATCTGCCTGCCATGGTGGCTGTGGGACAACTCGATTATGCCTTTATTAAGGGCAACTCAGTGTCCCTTTTGGGCCGTGTTAANGATGAGTATTTGCCAAGTATTTATGTCGCCTGGAAGAGCCCCGAGGTGAAGCGCAATAACTATTTTATTGTTTCAGAGCGTCTCCGTCGTGAGGATGATGGTCGGCTGGAACGGAGTTTGCAGAAAGCCATCATTGATCTTGATCGTGAAAACAAGACTGANNAAGCAGTTCTTGATGGACTCAGCAANGGTGCATTGGGTTTTGAGCCACAAAATGAAGTCTTTCCAACACCTGTTAATGACAAGATCAAAGCATTGATTCAAGACTATGGCAGTGCACCGTCTTGTGAAGACTGAGATGTTTAGGTTTTCGTCGTCTCGCCTTTGTTGGTTGCTGAAATGCTGATCAACGTTGATCCAAGCACCAGTAAGCCGCCAAGTATCATCCCGCTGTTTAGCTGCTCTGAGAAAATCCAGTAGGCCCATAAAGCGCTGAANACCACCTGCACATAATTGATTGAGGTTGCACGAGCGGCTGGGATGAAGCCCAGTCCCTCTGTGAGCCAGATCTGGCCGAGTTGGGTCAACCCTCCAACACAGCACAACAGCAACCATTGATTAAAGTTCGGCCAAACACCCTGAGTGATGACAAAGGGAAGAACGAAGAGAATGGAAACCAATTGGAAGTAGAGGATGATCACCAATTTGTGATCGGTTTTCGATAACTTTCGGATCGTCACGAATGACACGCCCGCAAGCATTGCCCCCAGCACGGCAACCAGGACTGGAAGGGGCGTCAGCCGAGACACCTCCGTGTTCAGCCAGTCCGGGCGGGCCACAAGGGTGATCCCAAGCCAGCCGACCACAATCGCAGCAAGGATGTTTCTCTTCAGTGGTTCTCGCAACCACAACCACGCCGTCAGTGCGGTGAAGGTTGGGTAGGTGTAACGCAGCACAGTTGCTGACGCCAGAGGCATGTTCGCAATGCTTTCAAAAAAGCAGAACAACGCCAGGATGCCGGTGACGCCTCGGGCCACCAGCAATCCTTTTTGATGTCCCCAAGGTGAAATGTTCTCTCGCCTCAATGCAAACAGGCAGAGCGCAAGACTGATCAGCGCTCTGATCAGAATGGTCTGTTGGGTTGGTATCCCACCCTGGGACAACTGCTTGACGCAGACCGTCATCAGGCTGAAGGCCAAGCAACTCAGAAGCAGACTGCGCACCCCTTGGCTCATCTGAGTTCTGAGTGAAAAACCGACTCAACATAGGGTTGGTTGAGATGATCTGACCGTTCAAGTAGCGGCAATCAATCGGCCAGGCCATTGACTCAAGATCTTGTTGTGAGCGATCGCCTCGTCATTCCTGCTGGTGAGTTGCAGTGGCGATTCAGCCGCGCTTCAGGACCAGGAGGACAGGGGGTGAACACCACAGATTCCAGAGTTGAGCTGTTGCTTGATCTGGAAGCTTGTTCTGTGTTGGGGCCCTATCGCCGGGCCCGGCTCAAGCAGCAGCTGGGATCACGCCTGCTGAATGGCTGTCTGCGAGTGGTGGCAGCGGAAGAGAGATCCCAGTGGCAAAACCGTCAGGCGGCGATGGCACGGCTGGCCGATCTGTTGCGTCAAGGGTTGAAACCGCCTCCACCCCAACGGAAGGCCACACGGCCGGGCCGAGCGGCGGTGAAGCGACGTCTGGAGGCCAAGAAAAAGCGCGGCGATCTCAAGCGCCAACGTCGGAACCGACCAACACTTGATGAGTGATGCTCCGTAAGTCATGCGGATTGAGCAGCAGACGATCGGCCTCACCGTCGACGACAGCCTGATGCGTGTCCATGTGGCGCGACCCGTGGAGGATGGTTCCTTTCCGGGGCTGCTCTTCTACTCCGATATCTATCAACTCGGAGATCCCATGCTGCGCCTCGTGAACCGTTTGGCTGGCTATGGCTTCGTGGTGGCAGCCCCTGAGATCTTCCATCGGCTTGAGCCGGTGGGCACGGTGATCGAACCCGATGCGATCGGACGCTTGCGTGGCAATGATGCGGCCCGTCGCACAGCGATTGCTGCCTATGACGCCGATGCTGATGCGGTTTTGCAGTGGCTGAGGGCGGATCCGGGAACCGACTCCAAGCGACNTGGTGCTGTGGGGTTTTGCATTGGTGGTCATCTTGCTTTCCGTGCTGCGTTCCGTTCTGACGTGAAGGCCGCGGCTTGCCTCTATCCGACTGGTTTGCAGAACGGAAGACTCGGCCGCGGGAGTGCTGATTCCCTGCAGCGGGCCCAAGAGATCCAGGGAGCTTTGTTGACGGTGTTCGGCACGGAGGATCCGCACGTGCCAGCGGAAGCTCGGGAGCAGATTTGTTCGGCTCTGATCAACCTCCGCCACGAGACGTTGCTGTTCGAGGCCAATCACACCTTCATGCGTGACGATGGCTGGCGCTGGGATCCGGAGCTTGCTGATCAGGCCTGGGGGGTTGTGATGGCGTTTCTCAGGCGTGAGCTCCGTTCTGTTCAGCTTTGATCTGAGCCTTGGCCTGCTGCCAAAGCGCTTCCAGTTCGTTGATGCTGCGTCCTTGCAGGTTCCCCTGGAGGGACGCTTCCACCCGGGAAAAACGATCGAGAAAGCGTTGATTGGTGCCTGCGAGTCCCTCCTCAGGATCCAATCCGCACCAACGGGCCACATTCACCAGGGTGAACAGCACATCCCCCAGCTCGTCCTGGGCGTGTGTCTTGTCGCCGCTCGCCACGGCCTCCTTGAGTTCATCCAGTTCCTCNTGCACCTTCTCCCACACCCCGGCGATCGAATCCCATTCGAAGCCAGCCTGGGCGGCTTTTTTGGAAATGGTCATGGCGCCAGCCAAGGCGGGTTGGCTGCGTACTTTGTTAGCCAGCAGATCACTGAGTGGACTGCTGGAGCCGGCGAGAGCGTGCGCCTGTTCCTCGGCTTTGATCTGATCCCAGCGACGGCGCACGGCATCGCTATCACGCGCTTGTGCTTCTCCGAAGACATGGGGATGCCGCCGAATCAACTTGGCGCTGATGCCGCGTGCCACCTGCTCGAGATCAAAACGCCCGCTTTCGCTGGCGATCTGTGCGTGCAGCACCACTTGCAGCAACAGATCCCCAAGTTCTTCGCTGAGGTGAGCGTCTTCGCCGTGGCGGATGGCGTCAGCCACCTCATGGGCTTCTTCCAGAACGTAGGGGGTGAGGGTCTGGTGCGTTTGCTCGAGGTCCCAGGGACAGCCACCCTTCGGATCTCTCAGGCGGGCAACCACATCAATCAGCTCCTGGAGCGCAGCGCTGGTGGACTCGGCCATGGACAACAGAGGGCAAGCGCGCCCACCTTCTCATCTCTTCCGTCGACGGTTCCATTCCTTCGGTAGAGGATCTCCATCGAGAATCAGATGCAGCCAAACGCTGGCTTCCAGCCCGATCAAAAAGGCTGCCACGCGCTGTGGTTGTGCGTTCCAGACGTTCTTCAGCATGTTGATCACCACGAATGTCTCCGTCCAAGGGAAGAACGCGCTCACAAGACTCAGCCACGCGATCAACAGCAGCAGGCGTCCTGTTGTTCCAAGCAGCGGTCCATGGGACCAAAACGAACGGTGTGGAAGAACGCGACGGTAGGGCCACCAGATGAAACGCAGGATCCCCCAACGCCGCAGGGCGTTGGACCGGGTGTCGAGATCTGGAGAGAGCCAGAGGCCACCAAAGGCAAAGGCTGCTGTGGTGATCAGACCGCATGTCGGATCGAGCAGCAGCGCGATGAGGAGGCCCATTGGCGCACTCAGAATCAAGCTGGTTCTGTCGTGGTCACGGCCTGTAGCCATGCTTGATTCGTCTGCCGTGATGGTGTCAGCGTGCACCGCTGAGGCAAAATGAATGCATCGGGCGATTAGCTCAGCGGTAGAGCACCTGCCTTACAAGCAGGCTGTCCACAGTTCGATCCTGTGATCGCCCATTGCCACTGTCCGGCGTTTGGCTTGGAGCTCCTGGTTGTGTGGGGTTAAACAGGAATGGCGGCTTCAATGTCCCAACCCTGCTCCGTGAGTTCAGCGGTCTCATCCGCTGCATCTTGCGAGGGAACATCCACAAGTTGAAATTGCTCGCCTTGATAGCAGTAGAACCTTGTGAGTCCAATCACAGCGGGGGCTCCCGGGTGACGACATCTCTATCGAAGCCGGTATCTCCAGTACGCACAAGTGTCTTTGGCAAGACTTAATTGTTGGTCTAAGTGATGGTCGTAATTGATGCGCAATTGGAGCTCAGACAATGGCTTTAGACGCAGAAATTGTCATTGAAGCCAAGCGGGTGAGTAATAAAGTTATGAATTAGGCGCAAAAATAGGCAAGACGCTTATCCTTGAGCAGCGCAAGATAAAATGATTCCGAAAAACGCGNTTGTTTGGTTTTGCGGAAAAATATCTATAAAACTACAGGCATGATGTGACTATTTATTTTGCCTGTGGGTTGAGCTTGGGGTGTGGTTTCAATCGATCGACGTGCGGAACTTCTCCGCTGCTGCGGCGAAGTTGATATCGGCCTTGCATTTGCCTTTGGGGATTTGATTGAACTCAACCCGTTCGCCGTTAGGTCCTGACATGAAGAAACAGTTCCAACCGCCCAGATCTCCATCGGGCCCAAGCTGGTGAAGGTCAGGTTTGTTGAGTGATACATATTTCATGTCCTTTGTTTCTTCAATCAGCTTCGAGAAAAATTCCTTGGAATCGATATCATCCGCTAGATTGAATGAAACATGTTTTCCACCTACGCCCTGCTCGTTCGCTTCTGTGCAGGGATGCGCGTCGTGTGTTTTCCCTGTTTCTTTGTTGTAATATCTGAGAAGCTCAACGGCAGTATTGCCGAATGAATAAAAACACACATCGAGAGCATCGCCTCGTCCTAATTGTGGCGCAGTAACAACATTGCCATTAAGTATTGTTGTCCACTCTTCTCCGGTAATACCTTTGATTTCTGCAATAAAAATCCCGCCGAGAATGTCTCCGTAGAAGTTTTTTGAAATTTCCATGTTGTCAACGTTGATGCCAACATGCTGCACTGCATCGTGCGACAAGTACTTCCGGAGAGACATGATCAGAGAATGCGTTGAATGAAGAGCAATGAGGTGAATTTCCAGCTAAGACATTGGGTAATGCCTTATTAGTCAATGCTGGCGAAAAAAGAATAGAAAACCAGGTGTTGCGTGTCGTCTTAAATGCTACTGAGTTAAGTATCCCTTTCGTTTTGGAATTTAATTTTATTTCGCGCTAACCAACTCGCTTCTCAAAGGTCGTATGAATGCAATCAGTGTTGGATTTTTTACGATAACTCTTTAACGTCAATTTAGTTTTTCTTTGTCGCTCTATGTGATGCATCGATGGTTGATCCGTCAAGATTGCTCTACCGGTTTTGGATGATCACGGTCTCTGGTCCCGTCCTGATGGGTGGTCCTGGTATGAGACTGTATTTCCATCCCATCAAAAGAAGGCATCTCATGGCCGCTGACAAGGATCTGCTGAAGGAAGTGGCTCTAGAGCTCTGGAACACCACCAAGAAGCTTCGTCCAGAACTGCCCAAGGCCCCGAGGGCTCAACTGGTCCTGAAGGCGCTCATGACCATTGGGGACATGAGTGACCAGCTGCAAGCCGCCATGATTCTTGGTTTGATCGAATCTCAAGAGCCCGATGAGGAACCCGTGAAGGAGGAAGCCACTGAGGATGACAAGCCTGGTAGCGCGTCAGAGACCGAAGAACGCAGTGCCAGCCGTGTTGTGCGTCGTCGAACAGGTGCTCGCTAGTCGACGTCTGAGCCGGCTCGATCGTTGAACAAGGCCTGGACTTGCCCATCAAACGTTTGTTCGCGAACACCATGCTGACCTGATCAGCTCGTGTTCGCTTGGCGAGAGGCATGCAAGATTCTTTTGTAATTCTTTTGAATATGCGTTCCAGCAAAATAGAATCTTTTGGTTAATCGAGCATCAAGATTGCATCAGCATGCGATCAAAGCGATAATTAAGATCTGCTGATCGGTTCCTCTCATGTCAAAAGTGCGTGACATCATCAATGCCCATTTATTTCCAGTGCTTGGTGCTGTTTCGACTGTGACATTGATTGGTATTTTCTTGCAGCTTGATGCAGCCTTGAGCAATGATGCGCAGCGATCACAGCAAGCAAAAAATCATAATGCTTGTGTCAAAGACATCATGGCCTTGGCCATCGATGAGAAGCCTAATGTTTTGGATCGTCGTGGAATTGCAGGGGCCGTTCGATACTGCAATGGCGGTTGATCGGCCAGGCAATTTTGATCGTCTTGCTGTTGATTAAATGTCATGACTTGAAGCCATGCATAATAGTATTTTAAAGGACTTGTTGTCTTGTAATGGTTAATCTTTGGGGCGCCTTTCATTGCTTTTGATGGCAAAGAGTTGGGAGGTTGTGAAGGCTAGGGTACGATTTGTGCAAAACAGATTTAACAACTAGACGATTTAAATTGTTGCAACGATTGAACGGATTCCTGATTGAACGTTGGAGAGAAGTTGTAGAATGTACGGTCGACTTTGCAAGAGATCATTGTTTTTGTGATTGCCGTCTGCTTGCAATGTCCGGGATGTTTAGATCTGAACAGCAACTACTGGCTACAGTGGTGTTATAAGCAGAGAACTGGTTCAATCAATGCCTTTTTTGATTGTTCAGTCGAGCAGGTCACGATTCCACCCATCACAGCCTGCTTTGCTTCGTTGCTTCTTTGTTTTCCGGTAACTCTTTGTTTGTTCGGCGAGTTCTGCACTGGCCTTTTCCACTTTGACTGAATCACTGCCGCTGGCAATGATCATTCTGTTGATGGCCATTGCGTGCCCCAGTCGGTTCAAGACTTGATTGATAATTTTGCATTCGTCGATGCCTTCGCCACTGGCTCGTTCTGGACGAGCGATGAGGCTTGCCGTCATGCTTAAGAGTATCGGCACCAGAAGAATGGTCCTGAACGCCCTTGATGATTGTTGGGGNAACAAAGTCATCAACATCAGTAGGGGTGTATTGAACTGAGGAGGATTTGAAATCCACCTTATTATAATCGAAATGTCGAAAATCTTTGTCGCAGCCGTGAGATGGATTGTTTTGTCCAGCCATGGCAAGACATGTTTTGAAGATAAATNGATACAAAAAAAAGGGTCTCAGTGAGGAAGAGACCCCGCGACCCGTGTTGAGGTTTAACACCTCNAGAACATCGTAAAGAGTCAACGGTTTAAATCAAACCGAGAGTTATTGTACTTTTTAATAGCATCATTGATCTGGCTCATGTGCTTNCGCTTCGAAGTCCTTGTGGGAGATTAATTTTGTTGCTGATTTTCCTTGCAACAACGCCAAAACCCTATGGCTCCATTAGTGCTGTTTCTTGCTACTTTTTTGCATGAAATATCATTTCTGCCTCGTGCTGGATCATCAGGGCTCATCACCGTCGCGCATTCTGAGGCAACAGCAACAGACGCTGCTCCAAATACGAAAAGCCCCATATTGACTGCAGACAAAGCAAAAGTTCTGAATTTCATGGAGTTCAAGAATAATCGTATTCCATGGTAACTGTGCAAAACTTGAGGCCTTCATTTCGTGGCTCGGTCATTGTTCTGTCTCTGAAGGGGCCGAGCTCTTGTTGAAGTGATAACAACTGCTGTCTCAAGTGGACCAGTGATGGTGAAATGATCGGTATGGTTAATCGTAGCCAGGCATGAATGGCATGTTGATGGTGAATGTAGCTTGTTCAATCAGAAGGCCTTGCTCGCATTCAGACTCTGTTGAAACGCATGGTTTTGATTGGTGAATCATTGATAATTCATTGATTTGTTCTACGATGTCGCTCTTGATGGCAAATTGGCGACGTTTTTTCTGAAAATCGAGGAGATGAAAGTCTATTTTTTCCAGTCTTTTTTTGTGCGAATAAGTCAAGCTTGCCTCGGTAAGGCTGTGTCCTGTAAGTTCATCAAAATTTTTGGCTAGCTTCTTGATTGCTAGTTGATTGGTTTGTTGGTGGCTCTCATTATTGATTGCATCAATCGTTGTAGCGTCCTTGCTTTGGAAGCCAAGAATCAGTCTCCCTTTGCGGTCGCTTGAAGTCTCTATTTTGGATACATCGAAGCTTAATTCCCATGGCGCTCGATTGGAGTCGTTTGATGGATGTTGATGAACAGAGCTTTTTTCTGAAATGCTTGATGAATGGCTGTGGGAATGCGCTGCTTTGTCTTCCAGTGTGTTGTAGACAAATCCAACAAATTGTCGGCCTGTGATTAGATCCCCTTGTCCCCACTTGCGATCATATTTTTTAGTTAAATTAAGATCTTTGATGGACTCAAGATCAAGTCCCATATCTTTGTTGTATTCTACATTTTTTTTGACGTCCCGCAGCATTTTTCTGTACTGAACAAGTTGCTTTCTTCCTGCTAGATCCCCGTGTCCAGGAATGACGACTGTGTCCCGATTTGAGAGGCGTATTACTTTTTTCAGTGACTTAATCAGGCCAGATATTGTGCCGCCACTGTTGGCGTCTATCAATGGATAGTCACTGCTCATGAAAATATCGCCAGTATGAAGAATGTTCATGTCTGGAACCCACACGGCTATATCGCCATCGGTGTGACCCGGGGCAAGGCCGATCAAACGCATGCGTTGATCTCCGGCATGGATCGACATGCTGCGACGAAAGGTGACAACGGGCAAACCAGATTCTTCCGGTACTCCATAGCCAACCATGTGCTCGCGAGCATTGTGATGCGCTAAAACAATGGCGCCTTCTTTAACCATTTCCACATTGGCTCCTGTATGGTCAGGATGAGCATGAGTATTCACCAGAAAAAAGGGTGAATAATCCTGCTTGGTTATCTTGTTGACGAGTTTTTGATAGTTTTTTGCGCAACCGCTATCGATCAGTACAAGATCCTTTCCACGCTTGAGAATGACAACATTGCCGGGGTGGAATTTCTCGGAGTTCAGAAGTATCAACTTCCATTCACCAAATTGCTCTTGTTCAACAACCTGCTCATTCCACTGCAAAAGATCAGTTTGCAAGCTGCAGGGAAATCCAACTGGCAAAGCGTCCGGGTTTGTTGTGACTGCCTGCTGCTCAGCGGTTCTTTGCATGGTTGTCTTGTTGTGAAGTTTGGTGATCAGCGAAGCCTATGTTTGAAGCGCAAGTGACCGATCAGTCCATCGAATTGTTATTGACTTCCCTCGGTTTAAAGGAAGAGGCGATGGTTGTTTCAATTAAATCATATGGAATAAGGACTGGTTGTTAGCTTTTCCTGGTTTTTAAAGGTTCGAAAATATGATTGTTTAGCGAGAACTCTGCCCTTGCTTTCCATGTGGCTCAGGGTTGATCGTCAGGAATAGACCCATTGGTTGGCTGGTTGTTTCTAGGGCCGTGTTAATACGGCCCGAAACGCGTTGCGCATGCGGCGCCACAGTCGGCTCCAAGCTGGATTGCCACTCGTGCTGATAATCCTGCCGCGAGTCCTGCGGTGACTCCTGCGGCAAAGCTATCGCCACATCCATAGGATTCGACAGGTTGTCCTGGCGTTGGGCTGGCTTCATACCGTCCTCCAGGTTCCATGGTGCCGCCGTTTGATCCTTCGGTTGCAATCATCAGCCGTGGTGTTGGCGAGAGAACAGTCCTGTCCAGTTGTTCACCAGGGTCCAAACCACTGCCGATCAGGGCGTCGAGTTCAACGCCAGCGTGCTGAAGAATCTCCTGCCGCAGTCGCGGTGTTGCCGTGAGAACGCGAGCTCGACGCGCCTGTTTCAAGCCTGCGGAATCCGTTGCCGATACAAACACGCCATCGCATGATGCGAGTGAATCCCATGGCAGATCATCTGATGATTGCGGTGTCAATCGTTCTCCAATCACGGTGATTGCACGATCACCTGTGGAGTCCACCAAGCTGATGCCGCGACGACTGGGGACATCCTTCCAAGCCACGTAACAATCAACGCCAAGATGCCTTAACCGCTCCACGCTGCGTTCAGCGATGTCATCACGGCCCAGTGCCGTAAAAAATGGCACGCGTTGACCTGTCAGGCGTGCCATCTGAACAGCAACAACGGCTCCTGCACCTGCGGGTTCTTCCAACGCACGGTGAGAGCGACTAATCAATCCAGGTTTTGGCAGTTGATCGACGGCGAGGAAGGTCACCCACTCTTGATGACCAACCACAGCAAGCTTCAGCCCCGTGATGTTGCTTTGAACTGCTGATTCACGTGGCACCACGTGGCTTTGGCGGATGCATTCAATTGGAGCATCACCTCGTCAACACAGTGACGGAATCAATGTTTCGACGAGGGTCGACCTGGGGCTTGATGAGGTGGCGACGACAGCTCAGAAGCAGAACGGAAGGAATTGGGTCCGGCAGGCTGCATAGCCGTCAACGAGAGCGCCAAGCCCAATTTGATGGGCGATGCCTGCACCTGTCAGTCCTTCAGTGATGATGCCGATGACGATGCCCAGCATGGCGGCGCGGCCATTGAACAGTTCGACCCGCTTCAACTGGTCCATGTGAATGTCACGGGCTGCCGTGGATTGAAACCATGCGTTGGGAGCTTGCTTGGATTGCATGGGTCAAAGGCGATTGCAACGAAATGTAACGCGTTGTTGACGTTCTGTCAGCTGCAATTCGTTCGGTCATCCGACTTGAGCCGTTCAGTCCTCTGGCTGTCTCCTGGGCTGTTGATGCAAGACCGGTCGAAACGGTCATGGTTTGATCAGTGACCTGGCTTCAAGCAGTAGCGCTCACCGGCGACGGAATCAATCCAGCGAGTTCCATCAGGAAGCCCTGCTGCGGTGGAGCGGACGCTGCCTTTCATCTGCAGCATGCCGCTGAGTATTCCCTTGAACTGCACGTCTCCTCCGGACGTGCTGGCCAGAACAGTGGTGGGTTGGAACCGCTCCACCAGTTTTTCGACAACGCTGCAGCCTTTGACAAACGGACCTGTCAGCGGCAATCCCAAATCAACCATCGGTGTGATCACGGCGTCGAGTTGTTGCGGCGGAAGAGATGGATCAAGGAAGCCGTGAGGTTCCAGATAAAGGCTTCCTCCGGGATGGTTGAGCAAGTAACCGTTCTCGACCGCAGGCACCATCGCACCTGCGGTGGCCTGAATGGTGAGTTGCTGAACCGTTGTGGCTTCACCAGGCTTCAGTGCTGTCATGGTCGTGAAACCAAGGCTCTTGACAACCTGAATCGCTGCAGTTGAGCCCACCACCGGCAGCGTTCTGGGCAACATCTTCAAGCTCTCAGGATGCGCGTGATCGGCCAGACCCTGGGTCAGCAGCAACAGATCGAGATCCTCAGGCGCGTCCAGCTCTTCACTCAGTTCTCCCTTCAGCAACCACGGGCCCGGCGGAAAACTCAAGGCCCCTTTGAGCCACGGATCCACCAGAACGCGCATCTGATCGAGTTCAAGTAGCCAGCCATTGGCTCCGAAATAGGTCGCTGCAAGGGTCATGGTTTGTTGGTGTGCTGTTTTTGGCAGCTGCTGCAGATACCGAAGAATTCAAGCGTGTGAAACAGAAGATCGAAGTCCGCCCGCGCCTTAGGGGGCACAACAAGATCGTGAATCGGACAGTCATCGAGGGGCTCGGTTCGTCCGCAATCGACGCAGGTCAGGTGATGCTGGTCCCGCTCCACCGGCGCATAAAGCGCTTCACCTGTGGGGAGATGGCGGCAGCGCACCAATCCTCGTTGCTGCAATTGGCGCAGATTGCGATACACCGTTGCCAGGCCCATCGCGCCTGGAGTGCCCTCCAGGCTTTTGTGCAGTTGCTGCCCGCTCATCTCATCAGTGCTCTCCTTCAGAGCGGTGAGCAGTCGCTGTTGGCGCGCATTGAGTTGAGGAGGGGAATCGTTCATGGCCTCAAGCACCGACCAACCAGCGTCCTGCCACGCCGAACAGCACCATCATCGTGCTGACCAATCTCCAGTTTTCTGATCTGTCGTCCCTCAAGCGTCTGGTCAGCACCATCGATCCAACGACTCCAATGCTGATCGCCAGGGTCTGGCAAAAACCGATCACATGGGGATCCGCCGACCACTGGGGCCAACCAGTGGGAAGAATGGTTCCAGCTTCGAGCATTCCGATCGGCAGGTGTCTTGCCAGCAGCAGGGACCAGAGCAGCGGCAAACCGGCATAAAGCCAGTCCCGTTTCAGCCAGAGCCCTGCCATCGCCGGAAGAGCAAGAGCCAGGGTCGCCACACTCAGCCTTGGCAGGAGAGGTCCTTCCTGCAGCGACATGGGCGCGAAAGGGAGCCATCCCAGCAGCCGCTCCCAGTGATGAAGACAAATGCCACCAAGGAGTACGAGCATCAAACCCCTTTCGCCGTCCGGTGGCGACATACCCCGCTGCAAATCAGCGGCAGGTGGGCGGATTCGCAGCTGAACGGAACGGTTCGGGCATGCCTGCACACAGGTCATGCACAGCACGCAGTTGCGGTTGTCACTGAGATGCGCAGGGTGTGTTCCAAGAGGACACCCCTGGGTGGTCAAGCCCTCTCCCTCGGCAGGGCCGCCTTTGAAGCAGGCATAGCTGCTGCAACTTCCGCTGCAGGTGCCTGCTTCTGCGCGGAGTTCCAGGATCGACAGCTTGGCAAACAGGCCGTTCATGCCTCCCACTGGGCAAAGGTGGCGACACCAGAACCGTTTTTCAAACAGCAGTGATCCACCGACGGCCCCAGCTGTGATCAACAGCAGCAGGCAGCTGCTCAACCAGGCGGTGTTCTCCAGATTCCACACCTCCTCCCAGACCAGGATGAGGGCGAAGCCGGCACTGAGAACCGGTGCAGCCCAACGATCGTTGTCGCCATGGGGCCAGACACGCTTGCGCCATGGGGTCAGCTGCTGGGCAATTCGCCCCCACACCATGAAGGGACAGACCGCACACCAAAGCCTGCCGACCAGCGGAAAGCTCAACAGGATCAATGGCCACCACCAGGCCCAGAACAGTTTGAGCACGCTGTTGTCTGCTCTTGCCTGAGGACCGAGCCAGAGCGCCAGGTTCACGGCGATGAACAGCCAGCTCACCACGCCGTAGAGCAGACCATTCCACAGCTGCGGAGCACGCATCCACTGACGCCACTTCGGACGCCAGCGCCAGAGATCGAAGCGAAGTTTCTGATTGGGCGTCCCTGTCCAGAAGACCACCTCAGGCAATTGGTTTGGAAGAAGGCCGCCCGCCTGTTGACGGGTTTGGCGCAAAGCTCGCTCTGTCAGCAGCTCGAGTTCGCTCAAGTTGTTGGGGAAATCGTGGTTCTGAAGGCGTCGCACCACCGCCTCCGGCACCTCTGGTGTTGTTCGCCAACCCAGTTCGCGGCTTTTCAGACGAAGGAAGTAGCGAAGCCAGTCACCGAGATCACCGCGGCGCACCCGGAGAGGTGGCACCCGGATCTGAAGGCTGAACCCATCGAGATCCGCCTGGCACGATTCGCTCGTGAACAGCATCCGACCCCTGAAGGTCTCGACCTCACCCTGGGCCATCGCGATCAATCGTTGCCGCAGTGGTGCTTCGATCTGGTCCACATTGTTGATGAGGACTGAGTGGTCGCCGAGATTGTCCAGAAGCGCGACGCCGATGCTCTGCAGATCGGTCGGTTCAAAACGGATCAGCAGTTGGCGCCGCTGGTGGGAGCCGTAGTGAATGAGAGCGGTGATGTTGTCCTTCCCCAGACCTGGTTCTCCACTGATCAGAACCGGGCGCTGCTCCGGGTCATGGGCTGCGTCATGAATGGCCAGTCGTAACTTTCTGGCGTAGCGGCTCGTGCCCACCACGCCGCGCTTGACGCGCCCCATCACGAAGGGTGCGAGCTGCAGCAGCTGATCGTTCTGATCAGCCAACGGCTGCAGTTCCGCTGATCAGGTTTTCGCTGATCGTCCAGAGCCGTTGCCGCTCTTCCGTGTCGAGAGCAGCGGACGCCACCCGGGACAAGGTCGGATGACCACGCAGGCCCCCAAGTTGATCCGGTCCGTACTGTTCGCCACCCTTCGCGGTTGGAGCGGTGGCGGCATGCAGTTGTGGCAGCGCTCCCATGGCAGCGCTCTGATGCAGGGGATCCATCACCCTCACCGCCAGGCGTTCGCCCCAGTTGCTGGTTGGTGTGAGGTTGCTGCGTTGCAGGTTGGTTTTCGCCATTCCCGGGTGGGCCGCCAGGGATTGGACGCTGCTGTCGCTCTGCTTGAGCCGAGCGTCCAGCTCAAAAGCAAACATCACATTGGCCAGTTTGCTTTGGCTGTAAGCGCCGAAACGGCTGTAGCCCTCCTGCCAAGAGAGATCATTCCAGCGGATCTTGCCGAAAAACTGCACTCCGGAGCTCACGGTGACCACTCTGCTGCCGTCCTTCAACAACGGCAGGAGTGCCTGGGTGAGCGCCATGTGGCCGAGGTGATTGACCGCGAATTGGAGTTCGTGGCCCTGCCGGCTGCGTTGATAAGGCGGTGCCATCACACCGGCATTGTTGATCAGGAGATCAAGCTGGCCGTAACGCTCTCGAACCGTGTTGGCTGCTGAGTCAACACTGTCCAGATCCGCCAGGTCCAGATCGAGAAGATCCAGACCGGTCAACCCTTCATCCAGAAGGGCAGCGCGGGCCTGTTGTGCCTTGCTGCGGGAGCGGCAGGCCATCAGAACCGTGCAGCCCTTGGAGGCAAGGGCGCGCACGGTTTCCAAACCAAGTCCGATGTTGGCGCCCGTGACTAAGGCGATGCGCCCCTGCTGGGATGGGATGTCCTCAACGGTCCAGCGCATCAGTGATCACTCTTCCGGGAACAACAGCTCGGCGAGTTCATCAGCGTCAACGTCATAAACCCTGGCCAGGCTTGTTTCGATCGCGCTGGTGACCTCACCAGGGAGGAATCGCATCGAGTTGAGAGCATCCTCGGCGATGTCGTCGGTGAGAAGCGTCTCTTCTCCGCCGAGCTTCTCGTCGTTAATCACCGCCATCACCCAGCTCTGGTAGGCGTAGACCAGATCTGAGAACTCCAGTTCGGGATCGTTCAGGTCCAGGGCCATCTTGGGTCCAGCCGTTCTCCCCAGTTTGACCTTTTGCAGGAGAGGATGACGAGCATGGATTCCGCCGATGCCACTGGCCTCCAAGCCACGCTCTTCGATTTCGCGATTGCGGAGCTGGTGCGTCAACACCGGCAGAGCTTTCAGCCCCTCTGGACGGTGGACAGCTGGGTGAAGCTGTTGATTTGGCTCTCGCTCAACTGCGGTTGCCGTGGTGATGAACAGGGGATGCAGCAGTTTGTGGATGCATTGGGGCCAACACTCACCACCAGAATGCGGCGGGTGTTCTTTGAGCGGGAGCTCGATGACCTGGATCTTCAGGTGATGGCAGACCCGGCTGAACAACAGGTGTTGGTGCTGCCGATGGGTCCAGGGGCGCCACTTGATCTCGAGCGGGCGGCCACGGTGATGGAACGGTTGGATTTGTTGGGACATGTGGCGGAGCGAAGCCGCTGGCAGCTGCTCGATGCGGTTGTGGCGATTCCCAGGCTTGAGGAGGGACCATGCAATTGATCGGGCGTTACNGCAATGCGGGTTTTGAGTCAGTCGCCGATGCAGTGGGCGCCTTTTTCGAACGCCGCGTTGATTTGCAGCGGCCAGGTGTTGCCTTCGGGATGGACGGCGATCGTGAGCCCGCCAAAGTGAGTACGGACATCAGCCTGGTGGCGATTGATCGCAGCGATTCGGAAGCCTTTGCGCTGTCGCAATTGATCGAACGCGGTGTTTCTGCCGGGCTGCAGCGTTATCTCCAAGAACGGCCCTTGTTTCGTGATTGCTGTCCAGATCAGGATTTATTCGTAAACCCGATTTTTAATCTGCAGTATTACGCCCCGGGGGAAGGGTTCAAGCGGTGGCATTGCGATTGGACCATCAGTGATGAGGCCACAGAACCTTCACATCGTGTGTTGGCATGGATTCTGTATTGCAACAGTGTTGATGAAGCTGGTACGGAGTTCCATTGGCAAGCTCATCATGAGCCGGCGGAACGAGGGAAGTTGTTGATCTTTCCAGCTGGTCCTTCACACATACACCGTGGGCGCGTGAATGCTCAAAACAGCAAGTTAATCGCCACAGGGTGGATTAATGCTGGCACACGGGAAGCCTATCTTCAGCGACTTTCAGCGGGATGAGCAGACAATTAGGACGACTTATCTTGTTCTGAAGGTGAGTTGGGTGATGGTTCGGCTGGGAGCTGCTGAGCAGGAAGACCCATTTTCAACGTTTGATCTTTCGAAGGGGGCCATTCCATCGGATAAACCTGCCGTTGAGGGAAGGGGATGCCAATGCCGTTGTCCTCAAAGCTTCGCCAGATGGCTTGTCGAAGATCACTGCCGACTCCGAAAGCTTCGAGGGGATTCCTGACCCAGAACAAGAGTCTGTAATTGATGGAGGAATCTGCAAAATCGATCGTGAATGCTTGTGGAGGTGGGTACTGCAATACTTTCTCGTGTTTTTTAGCGAGCTCTTCGAGCAGTGCAATCACCTCCATTGGCTCATGGTGGTAGGCGGCACCGACAACGACGGAATCACGGCGAGATGTTTCGTCTGTGGTGTAGGACTCCGCTTCTTGGGTGAAGAAATTCTGATTCGGGATTAAAAGTTCAGCTCCGTCCCTCCCGCGGCGAAGTTGTGTAGCGCGCAACCCCATCTTTCTGACGGTGCAGGGGTCACCGTTAATCATCAGGATCTCTCCAGGTCGGACTGTTCCTTCAAAAAGCAGCCATAGACTGCTGATGAAATTGGAGATAATTTCTTTAAGACCAAAGCCAATGCCAACAGATAGTCCACCGGCAACTGCGACCAATGCCGTTCCATTGATTCCAAGGTAATAAGCAACACTGACAAGTCCTAAGCCAATGACCGTGTAGCGCAGAATCAATTCAAGAGCCTTTCGTGTTTGCGGCTGCATTCCAAAAAACTGTGAGCTGATCAATGCCAACAGGGAGGCGGGTCGGCTCGAAAAAGCAAAAATTGCATACAGAATAACAATGGCACTGAATAATTTTCCAATGGTGACAACAACACCAAAAACAGTGCCTAATTTAATAATCGAAAGTGATTCACGGCTTCCGATTGTTTGAAAAAACGTTAATGTAAAGACAACAAGGAAGACGGGCCTGAAGATGGATTTATCAAGTTCTTCTGAAGGAAAATTGGGAAATCTTTTTCCTAACAGCAATTTGATTGGGTCAATCAGTCTCCAAATCAGCCAGGCTGCGCATAAGTAACGGAGAAAGCCACCTGGTAACTCGAAAAGTATGATGATACAGCTGATCGCCAGCAAGACAGCTGGGATGATCAGATCCAAATATTCTTTCCGTATATTGAGTTTGAGACGCCTTTGTAAGGCAGGCTCAAGCGATAGTGCGGTGATGAAAACTGTTGTTTGAAGGAGTACAGAACCTCGTTGCAGATAGCCTAGCCAGCTGATGAATTCGTTGAAAAGATCGTAAATCATTCTTGTTCCTCCATTAGTGAATTGATGATATTAATAGCTGCATTTTCTGGGGTTTCGATTTCATAAATTGTGTCGAGCAGCTGTTCTGAAATTTTGTCATAATTCTGCGGATCTCGAAAGACCATTGCTTTGGTTCTGCTCGCTGATGCAGTGATTGTCATGACTTCTTTTTCGTATTGAGCCAGAGCTGCTTCGCCGCCTGGGATTTTCGATGCAACAATCATCGCAGCGTTCTTGTCGACGGGGAAGGATTGCCTGTTTTTAAGTGCGTATGTTTTTTGAGCCCATGGCTTTGTGATGAAATCAATGAATACCTTCGCTTTTGAGCGTTGGACGGGGCTGGAGTTTTTTCCGAGTGACCAAACGGAGAGGCGTGTTGTGGCTCGAAGGTCTTTTGAGGGTCCTTGAGGTAGTCCTGCGACGCCCAATTTGCCTTTCATTCCATCTCTCAGCTCCGGCAGGCTTGTGCTCCAACAGGTAATCCAATCGAGTTCATTCTTGATGAAAGCTCTTCTAAGGCTAGCCTGATCATTTAAAAAGCGAATATTTTGTTGATAGCTGGCTGACTTAAGCCATGTCAGCCAGCTGGTTAGATTCTTTGTTTGATTTTTATTAGGAGTAATGCCATTTAGCGCTTGTTCAATGGCTGTTTCGGCATTGAATGCCTCTGTACTCCAGTAAAGATCTTTAAGCTGAAGTGCAAAGCCAAACGTAAGATCTTCGCTATCTTGATTCACCTCTTTAAGGGTGACAGGAGGTGTATTGAACTTTTCCTTGTTATAGCAAGCAATCTGAACATATTGGCTGACGGGTTGTCCTACATAATGGCCGTCTTTGGATTCGACAAGATTGAAAAGATATTTTGGAATATTTTTGTATTGATCAGGTTTCGAATCGATAGGAACGATCAAGCCCTTGTTGTAAAGGTTAAGTGATGTTTCGCTGTCGGTAATAATCAGATCCGGACCAAAACCGCTTTTGGTCTGGCGTTCGATCTCCTTCACAAAGTTCCGCCGTCCATAAAGTGCGATCTGAACATGGATCGATTCGTCAACATCCTGCAGTTGTTCGACGAGTTCCTTAAGTACGGATCGCATGCGTGAATAATCGTCGTATTCAGCGCCCGAATCGCTTGGGATTGTTTTGGCGATCCTCAGCACGATTGGCACATTCATTGACGAATCGCCACTGCAGGACGCCAGTAAAAGGCCACTGGCCAGAGCAACGCCAAGCAATCGAGCGGGAACGCCCATGGAAAACCCTATCTGGTGCACTTTAGGGGTAATTGCTTAAATAGCCGCTTTGTGTGCAGGGCGCTGTGATCAACGTTGTTTTTGTGCCCAAGCTGGTCAAAACCGATGCCCCGTCTCTGCTTCGGCGGTGAGCGACCTGAAGATGGAGATTTTGGAGGTGGCCTGATCAGGCTTACCCGGAGCCTTTTTTGTCCAGCTGAGCAGCGATGAGATCCCGCGAATCGTGGTTCACCTGCTGCGGGTAAGGAATTTCGATTCCTTCCCGTTTGAAAGTCGTCCAGATTGCCTGATTCACCTCGCTGACGATGTTGATGTGGCTCATGGGATTGGCGATCCAGTAGCGCAGGGCGTACTCGATCGCTGAATCTCCGTAGTTCAGCTGAAAGGCTTTCGGTGCTGGATGGTGCAACACGTTTGAAACGCTCTGGGCGGTTTCCTCCAGGAGCTGCAACACCTGGCGAGGATCATGCCGGTAGGCCGCACCGATGCGGATTTCGCTCTGGCGAAGGCTGTCTGTGGCGGTGTAGCTGGTGGCCTGAGCTGTGAAGAGCTGCTGATTGGGAATCAGGAGTTCCGCATTGTCTCGATTGCGCCAAAGCCGCGTGGCTCTGAGGCCAAGCCTTCGGACTTCACAGGGGTCGTCATCGACCATCAGCACTTCGCCCGGACGGACGGACCCTTCGAACAGCAGCCAGATGCCCATGATGAAATTGGAAAAGACTTCCTTCACCGCAAAGCCCAGGCCGAAGGACAGTCCAGTGGCGATCGCCACCAGGGCCGTGCTGGGAAGGCCCATTTGAACGCCCACGACCGCGATTCCGATCCCGACCACCACGTAGTGGATGATCAATTCGACCGCTCTGCGGCTTTGCTCGGAATAGCCAAGCAGTTGTTGCAACAACCAGGCCAACCCGGCGGCAGGAGGACCCGTGCCCACAAGCAGGAGATAGCTCACAAGAAGTGGGGTGAACAAGGTGCCCAAGGTGAACGAAACGCCGAACACCTGGCCGACTTCGATCACCGACAGATCGTTGTCGTTGCTCGGCAGATCGATCAAGTACCANANCACTGTGATGAGGTACAGCGGCCTGACCAGTTGNGTCAGCAGTGCATTCACCCGCGTTGCGGGCATCAGTTNTTGNAGCAGACCACTCAGCAGGATCAGAAGGTTCCANCCAAGCCAGCACAGGCCCAGATAANCCAGCAGCCCGGCATTCCAGCCGAGGCTCNTNGCNACGACNCTGATCAGAACCAGNCCTGCTGGNGCGATCAGCAGACGCAGAGGNATGGNAAGCGTCGCCAGCNTGGGATGTCGCCTCAGCAAGCGCCAGGCCACGATCAGAAGGCTGATCANCAGCAGCTGAACCACGACGGAGGTGCGCTGCAGGTAGCCCAACCAGCCAATGATTTCCAAGAGCAGTTGATTCATCTCTTCTGGCTCAGAATTGAAATCAGTTCATCGGTGCTTGTGTNCGGTTGGCTGACACCGGACACGACCTGCGTGAGTACATCGGACANCTGACCAAACAGAAGNCCCCTGGCGTAAAGAGCGGCTAAATCGGAAGAGTGCTCTTGAAATTGGTGTCTTGCTTGTGCGATGGCGGCCAGTCTTTTTGAGCTTTTTGTGGGGATGATTACGTTTGGATTNACTGGCAAATATGANNTCNNCANCANGNAATCTTGTNTTTGCACAAGNGGATTGGTGATGTAGTCGCNCAGTTTGATCGCCATGGAGCGCTGTTCCGCGCTNGAGTCTTGCCCCAAGGCNATAACTACTNGCACGTTGAACGGTGCTGCGGANGCGTTNTNNGGTCCATTGGGCAGGGCAGANANGNCGAGGTCGTCGCCGAGTTGGTCGCGCAGGCGNGNGAGCNNGCNTGNGTTNCAGCTGATCCAATCCAGTTCTCGATTGCCNAGCNGCNTCGCCAGCTGAGNGTCGTTGTNNACGAAGTTGAGATTGCGTTGATTGCTCGCTTGTTGCAGCCAGGTGAGCCATGCAGCGATGCGATCGCGTTGTTCGGGCACCAGGGGTGTGCCGCGGGATGCCGCAACCAGTGCCGGAAGAGCGTTGAGGCTTCCTGCCGTCCACAACACCTCGAACATGTTCATGGAAAGACCCACGCGGGCGCCGGCAGCCCCCACCTTCAGCAGATCGTTCAAGCTCTCCGGTGGCTGTTGAATTGCCTGGNTGTTGAAGCAGGCGATCTGGGGNAANANGANNNAGGGCTGNNCNGCCAGGCGCCCGTCTTGGGACCGCACCCACTCCAGATAGGTGGGGTCGGTTTGTTCTTTCGTGCGTTNGCTTTCCGGCAAGGGATCCGTAAGCCCTTCTCGAAGCAGTTCTCTCGCCATCGATGCACCAGTGACGATCAGATCAGGGCCAAGACCAAACAGGCTGCGCTTGCGCAGCTCTGAGATCAGATTGGAAGATTCGTAGAGAGAAAACTGGACCTGAACATTCGGGTGCAGCTTCTGAAATTTGGACACGATCCGTTTGACATCACTGTCCGTGTCTTTCCGATTGTCCGTACTGATAAAGCCTGTCTCGATGGCCATGTACAGCACCACCGGCGTGGTGTTGGACAACGCGCTGCAACCACTCAGAACCAGGGCGACAAGCAGCAGTCCTGCTTTGTTCCGAAGCTTCACGATCGAGGCTTGAGATGCCCGCACCATTGTGCGTTGGTCCGTTCTCCTTTTTGCGAGCATGACCCACGCACTGCACCGCATCCGTGCCCGAACTGGCCAAGACCTACGACCCGGTTGGTACGGAAGCGCGCTGGCAACAGGCTTGGGAGGACCAGGGAGCCTTTCATCCCGATCCCAAAGCGCCTGGTGAACCGTTTTCGGTGGTGATCCCGCCACCGAACGTCACCGGCAGCCTGCACATGGGCCATGCCTTCAACACGGCCCTGATCGACACGATCGTGCGCTACCAGCGCCTGGCCGGAAAGAACGTGCTCTGCCTGCCC
>PAEP01000009.1 GCA_002700765.1 Synechococcus sp. MED850 | reverse complement strand
TGGTTCTTTCGGTAACCAATCAGGCTGTATTCCATTGAGGCGTAGCCCTGGGTGCGCGTCTTCATCTGATCGAAGAAGTCAGTCACCACTTCCGCCAGAGGTAATTCATAAATCAACGTCACCCGATCGGTGGTGATGTACTTCATGTCGATGTACTCGCCGCGTCGTTCCTGGCAGAGGCCCATCAACGCACCGTTGAACTCATTCGGTGCATAAATTTCCATCTTCACGTAGGGCTCTTCGATCGATTCCCGCTTCTGCGGATCAGGAAGGGTGGCGGGGTTGTCCACCATTTCATCGGAGCCATCGATCATGTTCACCTTGTAGATCACCGATGGCGCCGTGACGATCAGATCAAGGTCGTANTCNCGNTCNANCCGCTCCTGCACGATCTCCATGTGCAGCAAGCCAAGGAAGCCGCAGCGGAAACCGAAGCCCATGGCACTGCTGGTTTCCGGCTCGTACTTCAGCGCCGCATCCGACAGCTGCAGCTTGTCGAGGGCATCCCTGAGATCCGGGTATTGATCGGCTTCGGTGGGGAACAGTCCACAGAACACCATCGGCTTGGCCTCGGTGTAACCGGGCAATGGCGCATCAGCCGGTTCGTTCACCAGGGTGATCGTGTCGCCGACCCGGGCATCGGCCACCGCCTTGATCGACGCCGCCAAATAGCCCACCTCACCAGCGTGAAGCTCATCAACCTTCTTCTGATCGGGNGCCATGATCCCGATTTCATCGAGCTCGTAGGTTTTCTTGCTGGCCATCAGCAGCACTTTGTCCTTGCAATTGATCCGTCCACTCATCACCCGGAAGTAGACGATCACACCCCGGTAGGGGTCGTAATAGGAATCAAAGATCAAGGCTTTTGTGGGCTCCGCCACCGCATCCTTCGGTGGTGGCACCCGATCCACCACCGATTGCAGGATCTCCGGAACACCCAATCCGGTCTTGGCAGAACAGGGGATGGCGTTGCTGCAGTCCAGTCCGATGATGGCTTCGATTTCCTCCTTGATCCGATCCGGATCAGCACCGGGCAAATCGATCTTGTTCAGCACCGGAATGATCTCGAGATCGTTGTCCAGGGCGAGATACACGTTGGCCAGGGTCTGGGCTTCCACGCCCTGGCTGGCATCCACCACCAACAACGCCCCCTCACAGGCCTGAAGGCTGCGGCTCACTTCATAAGAAAAGTCCACATGGCCAGGGGTGTCGATCAGGTTGAGCACNTACTGCTCACCATCGGCCGCCACATAATTCATCCGAGCCGCCTGGAGCTTGATCGTGATCCCCCGTTCCCGCTCCAGATCCATGTTGTCCAGGAACTGATCCTGCATGTCCCGGTTGGCCACGGTGCCCGTGTCCTGCAGCAAACGGTCGGCCAGGGTCGACTTGCCGTGGTCGATGTGGGCAATGATGCAGAAATTGCGGATGCGCGAGACGGGGGCGTCGGTCATGCAGCGGCAGTCACCCGTCCTGGGTCTTGAAATCTTCTCCCTTAAATCCTAGGAGGCCCATCCCAGAAGCCCGGGGCACGGGGGAGAGGGCAGCCCATCAGATCATTCAAGAGCGCAGCGGGCAGGGCTGTTGCACCAACTTTCACAGGCCTTTCAGTTGGCCCTCAGTCAATTTTCAGACAAATTTATTTATGAGTTCAGGTGTGTGAGAGAGATCACAGAGGCGCGTGAGAACTCTCACAAACCTCGATGAGATCTCTCATAACAGTGGCCATCCATGCCACGCCCACTGTCATGTACACGGTTCACACCCCATGAACACCTTCCAGAACCATCTGCTACAGACCCTGGTCAAACAATCCAAACAGAACCATCAAAAAAGCAGCCAAGGTTTCACGCTGGTCGAGCTGCTCATCGTCACAGTGATTGTNGGCATTCTCAGTGCCGTGGCCTTGCCCCAGTTCTTCAGCCAGACCAAGAAAGCGGCTGCCACGGAAGGCACCCAACAGGCATCAACCATTGCCAAACAAGCCAGCGCTTATTACCTCGAAAATGGCGCTGTTGCTGACGGGGCAACCCACACCAATTGTTCCGCCTACGCAGGAACCCTCAAAACCGACAACACCAACTTCACCTACAGCTGTGAAGGCACCAANGATGCCTTCATTGTTAATGCAACTGGCAAGGCAGACAACGACAACACCAAAGATGTTGTTGTCAAAGTTACCGTCAACCTCACGGATGGCACCTTCACCAAGCCTGAAATCACCGGAGTTTGAGGGTGACGGATGGCAACCATCATCAACGCAACAGCGGGGCGCCCCATGTGCTCACCCAACAACATGGACGGCTTCTCACTGGTGGAACTGGTGGTTGCCGTCGCCATCATCTCCATTCTGGGAGCGGTGGCCCTGCCGCAGTACTTCAGCCAGATTCAGAAATCACGGCAAAACGAAGCGGCAACCACCCTCGCCCAGATTCAAACCACCATTGCCGCCTTTGTGGATGAAATGGGTCTTCTGCCAAGCAGTTGGAGAGATCTCGACAAGATCACACCCCTGATGACTCCGGAAGGCCCAGCCAACCAGGCGAACTTCGCATGGATTCATCTGGCAAGCGCCGGTTGCACGGAAGCCAATCAACAACATTGCTACGAGGTGAATGCATCAGAACAAGATCAGATCTTCACGCTGAGAGCACGTTCAAACCATCAAGATGCCTCGATTTACAACATTGTGGCCTGCCTTGATCTTCGCACCGGATCCAGTGATCTGAAGAAAGGGAGCAGCAGCGGTGCTGCATCCATCGCCGATCTGCGTTGCGTGCGGAATGAATCATGAGCCGTCAATTCTCAGCCCGCAACAGGGTCGTCCAACACCACGCTGATAGCCAACACAAAGGCCAACAAGGACTCACATTGTTGATGGTCTTGATGCTTGGCACCGTGCTCACGGCTGGGGTGAGTGGACTGATGGCCAGACAGATCATGTCCAGACGGCTCAGTGCCAAAGAGAGTTATCAACAACTGGCGGAGGCTGCAGCCAACAATGGCCTCAATCGAATTCTCGGCCGATTAAACAATGCCGATCCAGCAGAAAATCGCGGTTTTCTGTTCAATTTAGACAACCGAGAAAACATCAACGAAGCCAACAACGGGTTCCACTGGGAACGCCTGAACACAGATCAACCACCCGAATTCTCGGAGATCTGCCAGGACAGTTCCATCGGCTTGCCGGCGCACCCAAACCAGAACTCCGATGCGGTCTGGCCCACCACGGAAGTTCCACTGCAGGCACAAGACAGCCCCAGCCTGAGAAATGATGGCGTCGGAACGATCGCCAGTTTTTACCGGCTGCGGGGTTACAGCAGTCCCGGTACATCCGGCCATGCCGACAGCGGCGAAGCGAAATTCATCATTGAAGGAATCGTGCGCCGTGAGGGGGCCCCGGAGGATTCCTTCCTGGCCCGAAGCCGGCTGGAGCGGTCGCTTTACATCCAGTCCTGGGTTGATATCAGTCGATCCCAGGACTGGGGTGTGCTGGCGGCGCACCACCTGGAACTCGGACCCGTGCAACTGAATGGCCCGGGTCTTGTGCTCTGGCACCGCACCAAGGAGCAGGCCGGAACCGTTCTTGGCAACTGCAACAGCAGCAACCTGGTGCGCCAGGTGGGTGGCGACGCGCGCAACACCATCAACCTGGCTTCGCGGATCTGGCCTGTGGTGGATCAGGAACAACCACCCGGCACCATTTTTCGAACGACGCATTCCAGGGATGGATTCCCTGGCCGTCCCGGTGAGATCAGGGTTTGGCGCATCGATGACGACAACCTGCTCCAGAGAGGCTGCCGCAATCGTGTGGTCTGTCATCGCCCCGGCGAAGGAACGGCTTACAGCAGACCGACCGACCTGCAGATCACAAGACGCCGCACAAGAGTGAACGGCCGACAGCAAACAACCGCCACCATCAGGCTGCGTGAAAACGACATCTGCACAGGACAAACAGGCGATTGCCATGTGTATCTGGACCGCCTCAATCTCAGCCGGTCAAGGCTGCTGATTGAAAACAGCACACGGCCAGTGGTACTGCATCTGCTTGGATCCGTGAACAACCAAGCAGGTGAAGAATCAGCCATCACCTTGGGATCCGAAGCTCAGATCTGCGGTGTGGATGTGAATTCAAACCAGTGCAATCATCGCCCGGAACGTTTAATCATCACCACAGAGTCNGCCCAGGTTCCAGAGGGCTGCGCATCGCGCAATCAAGCCATCACCCTGTCGGGCGAGAGTCTTCCTGCGGCCTGGATCCTGATGCGTCAAGGGACGGTGTCGCTCGAAAGTGACACGGTGCTGCGCGGCATGATCTGGAGCCACAGCTTCTGCGCCAACAACNATCGCCTGAGCCTCACCGCGCAATCGTCTGATTCTGTTGATTCCAGTTTGGTGGCNCAAGCTTCCGAGCTTTGGGATTGGGGGAGCAAAGGCTTCGCCGGCTATGGCCGAACAATNACCCGTGGTGTTCGTGGAACAAGCCTTGATCAATTCCAACGGTTCTGAATCATGGTTCACCTCTTCTTTCATCAAGCAAGGTTCAAGCGATCAGCCAACCATCCNTCGGGATTCACACTCGTGGAAGTGCTGATCGCCGGAAGCCTTCTGCTGATGGTGATGATGAGCGTGGCCCGCATCTCCATCCAATCGATCACCAGCGGACGACATCGCATCGAACGGGACAGGATTGAAGCCGCCATTCACAACAACATTCAATTGATCCAGCAGGCCACAGCTCGGCTCACACTGGATGCCATTCCAAACCAAGAGCAGCAAAGGGCTTGTTTGGATCCAGCCGAATATCTCAAACAACAACTGGAATCACCAGCAGGGGACATGGCTGTTCCAGCACCTCTGGTGAAAGGAATGGATGGCAGCAATCCCATCACCCGCNGNATCGAAACAGGTGCCATTCCAGGCATTGCGGTGATCACCTATCTGTTCTCGGCACCGGATCATTCAATTGATGATGAACGGCGCATTGTGGAGCTCAATCCGAACTTTCAGACCCGCTGCATCCTGTGATTGTGAATCCCCATCAACGCCTCAATCGATCCGGATTCACGTTGGTTGAACTTCTGGTTGTTGTGGTGATCATGATGCTTGGACTCTCCTGGGTGCTCCCCCAGTACAGACGGCAACAGGCCCTGAATCAGCTGGACCAATACACCCAACAGGTTGAATCGGGGCTGTTTCATTTGCGGGCGCGACAGTCGAGCGAAGGCACAAGCTGCGAGATCAATTTTGATCCCACGTACATCGGCACCGCCAACACATCGTCAGGTTTTGGTCGCCCCAGTGATGTGCTGGAGCTCAGCCATCTGAGCAGCGATCAACGCAACGAAAGGCTGGAATGTTGTGATGCCACCCGATGCACGTGGACACCGCCTTATCGATTGATGAGTCAGGAGGGAACCGCTCATTCCCGCACGGTGGAATTGAAAGTTTCAAAACAGAGTTATTCCCTCTCACCGCCAGGCACCAGCACGGATCAGTCCCCCCTGATCCTGCTGATCCGCCAGATCGCCTGGAACAGCGATCCATCCAGGCCTCTGCCCTTGCGATGCGTTGAGCTGTCGGCCTCAGGCCACCTGCATCGCGGCACCTGGGACAACAACCGATGTCGGCCCCGTTGACATCAATCCCGAACCGTTAATTCCACTCCCGCACCCCACCATGACCCTCCAACACATCCTTCGGGCCCGCCGCATCCACTCCCGCCAGCACCANCACGGCTTCGGTCTGCCTGAACTGCTGATCGCCACCAGCACGGGCGCCGTTCTGCTTGGGGCTTCAACCCTGGCGCTGCGTTCCACAGGCAGCTTGATCAACAAAATGGACACCAAAGCGTCCCTGCAACAGAACAGCACCGGCGGAAAAAGGCTGATGCGTTCTGAAATCGAACGCAGTCTCCATCTGCTCATCGCCACCGAGCAGCCTCCCTCCGAGGCACTGGCCCACACCGATTTAAATCACAGCGACTACGCCAGTTCTCTCAATCAATGCAGAGAGCTGGCAGCGGAATCAGGATCCATCTTCAATCCGATCTTCGGACTGAAGATGGCAGAACTTAACGAGCCTGTGTTTTACGGACTCACCGTAAGCGGCAGTGGCAGAGGCTTCGCAGTGCATCGTTGTGGTGCCGTGATGCATCTGGATGGGCGATACAACACCACCAACAGCCGATCAATCGCACCCTTAATCAACGATATCGGCAGCATCCGGTGTCCCTCCGATGAACCTGANTGTGAGATAGATGCAGAGACAGCATCCATCCCACTCGAGCAAATCGCGGCCAACACCCGATTCACTTTTTCAGACGACAAAACTCCATTGCGGACATCGCGAGAACCAGCACTCCGCTTGATGACGGATGAAAACAGAAAGCTGATCCGTTTGATCGATCCCACTGGACCTGAAGACAAGATTGAAACCAGTTTTCTGAAAGTTGAAACGGTCAGCCGTGAAATCACAACGCAACCCTTTTACTTCGTTGCTTATGCCCGTGCTGATCGGCAGATCACTCCCGACCAGGATCAAGCAGAGGTGCTGAATGGCCTGTTTTTTCGCAATGTGAGCAGCAAACGCATGCGCTTCCTTGTGGACGGCTCAGGCTCCATGGGGGCCTGCATCCTCTGGGGCAGCGGCTACGGACATCCAAGAATTTATTGGGGCGGTCGACGGTATTTCTGGAGCCGGCGCAGCTGTGCCCTGACGCGCATGGAATCGCTCCAGCACGAGCTGATCTCTCTGCTGAGCGATCTACCGGAGGACACCCAGATCAGCCTGCGCTCTTTCAGTTCTCCCGGACATCAAAACCACCGGATCTGGGCGGACTCCGCCCGGGCCTTGGTGCCCCTCGGCCGCTCGGGCGCCCGCGAATCCGCCATCGCCTTCGTCAACACCCTGGATGATGGCCATGCCACCACCTGGGGAGGAACCTCTCCCTGGGAGGGATTGGATGAAGCCTTCTCCGATGAGAGCGCCGACACGCTCTACTTCCTTTCCGATGGCGAACCCAATCACGACCGCAATGGTGGACGCTGGACGGCCTCAGACCAGAGATCCATTCCTGAGTANTACGCCGATCTCAACAGCCNACGCGACGTCAGCCTGCAGGTGAACACCATCGCCCTGGGCTTGCGATCGAGCTGGATGCAAAGCCTGGCGAGCCGGACGACCGGGGACTACCTGCAGATAGACAAGACGTACGTGACCAGCGCTTCGCAGTAATGCCTTCGCCGAAAGACAGCTGCTCAGTCCAGCGCAGTTGGCCTGCGCTCCGCTTAAGGATGATTGACAGCAGAGAGTCGATTCGTTTGATCAATCCCACTGGCCCTTCAGACACCATTGAAGCGTTCAGATTCGCTGCTTATGACAGGACTGATCGGCAGATCACTGCCAACCAGGACCACTCAAAGGCGCTGAATGGTCTGTTTTTCCCGATATGAAAAGCAGTTAATTCATGTCACCTACGCAACATGCGCTGCACCTTGAGAATGCGGAATTTTAATTTTTAAGATTTTTTGGTAACGCCAGCCACGGGCAAACTGGTCAAGGAATCATCTATCTTAAATCCCGCACTTGAAAGGCGTGAAAGAAGATTCGACTGGGATTCAGAAGACTCAATATCTACCACTATTAAATTGCTTTTGCCTTTAAAATAATCAAATACTCGTTTTTCATGACGCTCGAAAAAGCTTCGCCAATGCTCCTCAACTTTTTTCTTAGATGAAAGTTTCAAATTGTTTCTTGAATTAAATTTTTTACGGTACACTTTAAGGTATTTCCTATGATTTTTCCTTGATTCTATCCATGCCGACACAGGTCGGTGGTTGTATATAAACAACGAGTTGGGATACTGCAGGTCAAACAGCGGGAAAAGCTCATACGCATAGAACGAGCCTACGTTTTCCATATCGGAATAACAATGATAATCATCAATATGCGTCAAAAGAGGAAGATTTGATTGCATATTTTTCTTAATTGTTCCNGCCAGANTNCCTTTGTCCCAATGCAAAGCCCTNTAACCNGACATTTTAAACATCAAATCTATNGANCTTGTGGCAATTTTATTATGNCCAATNACNAATACATNTGGCANATCTTTCTTGTAAATCCCCCCGGCATGCTTTTCATCTTTTGGAGTGCTCAGCACAACGTTTCCATCAAAAATGCTTATTACAATAGCATCCTTAAGAGATCGATTGGATCAATGATTGTTTATTGGAATGAATGCCGCTATGTCTTGCGCCACCGCTTTGAACTGACGTGCATGGAATCGTTTCAGCACGAGCTGATCTCCCTGCTGACCGATCCACTGAAGGACACCCAGATCAGCCTGCGCTCTTTCGGTTCTCCCGAAGATCAAATCCTCCGGATCCGGGCAAACTCCATCCCCTCTCTGGTGCCCGTGAAACCGCCATCGCCCTGGGCTTGCGATCGAGCTGGATGCAAAGCCTGGCGAGCCGGACGACCGGGGACGACCTGCAGATAGACAAGACGTACGTGACCAGCGCTTCGCAGTAATGCCTTCGCCCCTGGCGGCTCAATCACCTTGGACCCTGCTGTTTCTGGCCATCACCGCTGAAGTGCTCGGCACCTCCTGCCTGCGCCTGTCGGAGGGAATGACCAAACCACTGCCCACCGTGTTGGTGTTTCTCGCCTACGCCATCGCGATGGCTCTCCTGTCCAAGGTGGTGCTGTCGATCCCGCTCGGCCTCACCTATGCCCTCTGGAGTGGCATCGGCACCATCGCCATCGTGCTGGTGGGTCGCTTTGCCTACAGCCAGCTGCTCAGTCCGGCGCAGTTGGTCGGCATCGGCCTGATCACAGCTGGCGTGGTGCTGGTGAACCTGGGCCAATAAACCTCAGGCCGTCAGATCCAGCAGGGCATCGCTGCGCTCCCGCATGGATTGCAGCACGGTTGGATCGGAGACAGGGTCCCCATGGATACTGGGCAACAGCGCACGCAGACGCTCTTGCCATGGCCCGCTGGCCAACCGTTCCGGGAAACAACGCTGGAGCACCTCCAACATGATCGAGACCGCTGTGCTGGCTCCGGGGGACGCGCCCAGCAAGGCCGCCAGTGAGCCATCAGCAGCAGCCACCACTTCCGTACCCAGTTGCAGCTTCCCCCCCTGCTTGCTGCGCTTGATGATCTGCACCCGCTGGCCAGCCACCGACAGGCTCCAGTCCGCAGCTCGGGCTGTGGGCATGAACTGTTGCAGCTCCTGATGACGCTGCTTGGGGCTTTGACGCAGTTGGTTGATCAAATAACGCACCAATGGCGTGTTGGTGGCGCCGACTTGCAGCATCGGCAGCAGGTTGGTGGGTCGCACCGACGCCGGCAGATCCAGCAATGAGCCCTGTTTCAGAAACTTGCTGCTGAAGCCGGCAAAGGGGCCGAACAGCAGTGAACGCCGCCCATCAATCCAGCGGGTGTCGAGGTGCGGTACTGACATCGGTGGTGCCCCAACCGCTGCCTTTCCGTAAACCTTGGCCCGTTGACGGTCCGCCAGCTCGACGTCACCACACACCAACCAGAGGCCGCTGACCGGGAAGCCCGCAAAATCCGCTGCCTCTGGAATGCCCGAACGCTGCAGCAGCGGCAGCGCTCCACCGCCAGCACCGAGGAACACAAAAGGCGTCTGCACAACCTGACGGCCCTGGGGACCGCGGAGCACCACCCGCCAGTTCCCCTCGGTCATATCCTTCCGACGCGACCGCTTCAGATCACTCACCTCAGTGGCGTAAGCAACCTCCAGCGCCCCATCAGCCTGTAATTCCGCCAGATAGGCACGGGTCAAGGCACCGAAATCCACATCCGTGCCCCGGGCAATACGCGTGGCTGCCACCGCTTGCTGGTGATCGCGTCCCTCCATCACCAGTGGCATCCACTCCGTCAGCTCACTCCGCTCCTCGCTCCAGCGCATCGCCGCAAAGGCGGGCAGCTGGCTGAGTTGAGCGAAGCGCTGCTTCAGAAACGCGATGTTCTCGGCAGTCCACACCGCACTGATGTGAGAGGCCCGATGCAGGAAATCAGCAGGGGTCAACCGTCCCCGTTCGCGGAGGGAACTCCAGAACTCCAAGCTGCGTTCAAAGGCCGCATTAATGGAGAGCGCTTTGGCGGTGGCCACGCTGCCNTCCGCCTGAAGCGGCGTGTAATTCAACTCACAGTTGGCGGCATGGCCGGTNCCGGCGTTGTTCACGGCCGCTGAACTCTCCTGGGCTGGAGCCTCCAGCCGCTCCACCAGCAGCAACCGCATCGAAGGATCCAGCTCATGCAGAAGCGCCGCCAGGGTGGCGCTCATGATCCCGGCGCCCACGAGCACGGCGTCGTATGGACCATCGGGCAGAGAAGAGCTGTCGTGCTGCACCGGCGCCGGGGGTGAAAACCGTTCTGGTCACCCTATGGGGAAGCTCCGTAGTCTTGAAGGGCATCGATCCACACAATCCCGATGAGCACCGAAACCATGGCCCTCACCCTGGAGAACGTGGAGAAGGTGCTTGATGAGCTGCGGCCGTTCCTGATGGCCGATGGCGGCAACGTGGAAGTGGTCGAACTCGACGGCCCGATCGTGAAAGTCCGCCTCCAGGGTGCGTGTGGCAGCTGCCCCAGCAGCACCATGACGCTGAAGATGGGCATCGAGCGCAAGATGCGCGAATCCATCCCTGAGGTGAGTGAAGTGGTGCAGGTGCTCTGAGCTGCGGGGCCCGTCATTGGATCGGCTGTTTGTTTACGGCTCGCTCAAAGCGGGTGGCTGCGCCCATCACCTCTTAAGTGGGGCCGATCAGGAACCGGACGGACGCATCGATGGTGTGGAGCTGATCGAACGGTCCGGCTATCCCATGCTCAAGCCCGGATCCGGTCAGGTGAGCGGTGAGGTGTATCGCGTCCCCCCAGGCCTCTGGCCTGCAATCGATGCCTGGGAAGAGGCACCGAAGATTTACCGCCGCAGGAGCAGAACCCTGATGGATGGACGTTCCGTGTGGGTGTACGAAAGGCCCTGAGCGCCGAGAAAGTTGCGGCAGGAGCAGGTCACAACTGGGCTTGGGGCACGGCAGGTGCAGGGCAGCGACGCTCCTCAAAATCACAGGAGTAGACAGCCGGTTTCTGCCAGCTCAAGGGGATCTCCAGCAGATCACGACTGCCAGTGATGCCCTGCACCACGAACAGCACAGCCGCAAGAACGGAAGCCGTGATGTGCAGACGTCGGAAACGGATGTCGCGCAGGATCTCCGATCGGGCTGCGAGTGAGAAGAGCATCAGACCNGTGACGGCGACCCCGGACCAGTAATGCGATTGCCAAAACGCCGGAGAAAGGGGGTCATCGGAAAGCCGCCACACCTCTGGCTGTGCCCCCAGTCCCAGCACGCCAACCCAGGTGATCAGGCTGAAGCTGAAACGCAACCAGGGTGCTTTGCTGAACCAAAGGGCCAGAAGGCTGGAGACCGTCCCCATCAACACCAGAAGCAGTTGAAAGGCTCGGGATGGTCCACCTGAAAAGGCAGCCAGCGGAGCCTTGCTGGCAATCACCACCACCAAGGCGGTCAGCACGAGCAGCACAACCGCCAGCGCCAACCAACGACCCAGCTCACTGTGATCACGTCCAACAGCTGGCGGATGGTTCACTTGATGAACCCTGCGTTGCCGGGTTTGCCAGGCCAATCGCAGCACGGCACCGATCAGGGGATAAACGATGACGACGGCCAGTGCTGGATGCAGAATCCAAAGCCAGTCAAGCGTTGTCAGAACACCGGAGCGTCTGGCTGAAAGTTAGCGACGCGATCGGATTGCAACCGCCAACCAATCAAGCTCGAAACAACGTCAATCTTCAGCCGGTTCTTCACCCCTGATCAAAGATTTCCAACCCCCATGGTGGAGATGTGAAAGCAATTCACCAGGTCGATCCAACGGCACNGCAGAAGGGTTCTGATTTGATGGATCCTGCTGGATGCATCCACTGGGCGGCTGATCAACAGCAGCCTGAAAGGTGGTCGGTGGACCACTCTGGATTGGGGAGCCCAGACGACTGGCCTCCCGCACATTTGGAGGCAGCGCCAAGGTGACGAACCAACCCTTGAACCAGGCCAAAGCCAGGGCTTTACGGCTGGATTGTCCTGCCCTCGCCAACAAGGCCTATTTCAATTACGGAGGGCAGGGACCCCTTCCCAACGCCTCCCTGGAGGCGATCACCGCCAGCTGGAGGACAATCCAGGAACTCGGCCCTTTCACCAGCGACATCTGGCCCTACATCGGTGCAGAGGTGAACCGCACCAGACGGTTGCTAGCAGAACACTGCGGCGTCCCACCCCATCGCCTCGCCCTCACCGAAAACGTCACCACTGGCTGCGTGTTGCCGCTCTGGGGACTGCCGTTCCAGGCCGGTGATCACCTGCTGATCGGTGACTGTGAACATCCGGGCGTCGTGGCCGCCTGCGTGGAACTGGCCCATCGCGCCGACCTGACGATCGACATCCTGCCCGTCAAAAACCTCTGCGGTGATCAGCAGACGACGGACCAGGGTGTGCTGGATGCACTCGAGCAGCAGCTCACCGGGCGTACCCGCCTGGTGGTGCTCTCGCATCTGCTGTGGAACACCGGCCAGATCATGCCGATCGGGGCTGTCGCCAGTCAGCTCGAGCAGCATCCACAACATCCCTTCCTGCTGGTGGATGCCGCGCAAAGTTTTGGCCAGATCCCTGTGCAGGAAGCCGCCTCGGCCGCAGACATCTACGGCTTCACCGGGCACAAATGGACCTGTGGGCCGGAAGGGCTGGGTGGTGTCGCGCTGTCAGAGCGTGTTCTGGAGCAGGCCAGACCCACCCTGATCGGCTGGCGAAGTCTGCAGGATGAAAGCAAGGCCAACCTCAGCTCGGAGGATCCGTTTCATCACGACAGCCGACGTTTTGAAGTGGCCACCAGCTGCGTCCCGCTGTTGGCAGGTCTACGCACGTCGCTGGAGCTGCTGAACCAGGCCGGGACTGCTGAGCAGCGCCTTGAACAGATCCGCCAACGCAGCGAGGACCTGTGGCAGAAGCTTTCGCAGATCAAGGGCGTCAGCCCGATCGTTGCAGCCGCGCCGGCTGCAGGTTTGGTGAGTTTCCAATTCGAGCACTCCCCATCCAGCGGCTCCGAGACCGTCGCGCAGCTTGGACACCAGGGCGTGTGGATCCGAGACCTGGCCGATCCCATCTGCCTGCGTGCCTGCACCCACGTGATGACAGACGCTGCTGAAATCAATCAATTGGTGAACGCCCTGAAACCCATGGCGACCGGTCACCCCTGATGGGAATGATTCAGTTCAGATCTCTGAGACGCAATCAACGCTTTGAAGCCTGATCGACCTGAGACTGTCCAAACCATGGCTGCTGTGGATCCATCGATGATGGTGGGTACAGCGTTGTGGAGGGGAATGCGAAGTCAGCACCAGCCTGTTTCACGATGTCTGCAATCTTGAGAAACACGTCCTGCTGTTGATCCAACCAATCGCCCCAAATCGTTGTTTTCGTAAAGCAATACACGAGCATATTGACCGATGAACTATCCCATTGATTGAAATTGACAAGAATGGTTTGCGACTGATCAATGGCTTCATGAGACTTCAACATTGCCTTGACGCTGGCAGTAACTCCATTGATCCGATCGATATCTTCGTAGCGGAGGCTGATTTCCACCTTGATTCGCCTGTTGTACATCCTGCCTGGGTTTTCAATCGGTGTGGTTGCAAACACCGAATTGGGAATGAACAGGGGACGACGATCAAAGGTACGGATGCGTGTGTGATACCAGCCAATCCTTTCGACAGTGCCCTCAAACGTTGACACCTTGATCCAATCTCCCTCGGCAAAGGGGCGGTTGAAAAACAACATCAAACCCGACAAGAAATTCTGGGAGATCTGCTGGGTTCCAAAGCCGATGCCGATCCCTGCCCCACCAAGCACAGCTCCGACAGCAGTTGCCGAAACACCCATCGCGATCATGATCGCAGCGGAAGTAATCAGCAGAACAGCAATACAAAAAACCCTATCAATCAGAGCCACCAACATCGCTCTTTCACGATCATCCTCAACTTCCTTGAGCAGCCAACGATTGAAACTTCCTGAATGAAGGATTTTCAAACCAGCAATGGTGACCGCCCGTCCGATCGCAAAAAACACCAGCGATGTGGTGACTTTGATCACTTCCGCATCGGTGATGACAGCAATATTTTTGGCCAGCAATCCGAACAGCCAGCCAGCATAAAGTGAGATCCCGAAACCGAGCATCAATGGTCGCCGCAAGGCTCGGATCAGCACCGCAACATTGGGCCTGCTGACGCGCTCCAGAAGCTTCAGAAAAAGCCCCAGAAGCAGCAACACAAGGGACCCTGCCAGGAGCCCCTCAGGGGTTTGAAAAAATTGCGCGTCTTTGGCTAAATCCAGTCGAAAAAAGTCCTTCATCCGGTTCAGGCAAAACCCTGCTTAGGGATTATCCCTCAGGCAAATGCCTACGCAGGGCCTTTTCAGCCTCCTTTCGATCATCAAAAGGCACCTTTTCCATACCGAGGATTTGATAATCCTCGTGACCTTTGCCGGCTATCAGCACGAGATCATCGGCATGCGCCTCGGAAATCGCAGACGCGATTGCCGCTGCACGATCAGCATCCACCACGTGCTCACATCCAGGGACAAGTCCCGCCACAACATCATCAAGAATCCTGGCTGGATCTTCGGTGCGAGGGTTATCTGACGTCACCACCACGTGATCGGCCAACCGTGATGCGATCGCTGCCATCTGAGGTCGCTTGCCTCGATCACGGTCTCCGCCGCAGCCGAACACACAGATGAGCCGTCCCTGGCTGAAGGGGCGGCAGGCCTTCAAAGCATTCTCCAGGCCGTCCGGGGTATGGGCGTAGTCCACCAGCACCGTGGGCTGCAGAGCCTGATCAGCGCCCTGAATGATCACCCGTTCCATCCGACCCGGCACACCGCGGAACTGCTCGATCGCGGCGAGCAGCGGCTGCAAAGGGAGGTCCTGCTGCAACAGCACTCCCACCGCCTGAAGCACATTCATCAGGTTGAAGCGACCGAGCAGCGGTGAACGGAACGTCCCCTCCCCACAGGGACTGATCAAACGACCGTCAACGCCGCTGCCGGTCATCACCAGATCCACCATCCGCAACGCAGCGGAAGGATCGAGCAAAGAGCTGGACCAACATGACGATCCAAGCCGTTCCGCCAGCCGGGCGCCCCAGGGATCATCGATATTCACCACTGCCTTAGAGGCGCCATCCACCATCAGGGGATCCTTGAACAGGCTTGCCTTCGCTTCGAAGTACTCCTCCATCGAGGCGTGATAGTCGAGATGATCCTGGGTGAGGTTGGTGAACACAGCCCCGGAAAAACGGCATCCAGCCACACGGTGTTGAGCCAGGGCGTGGGAGCTCACCTCCATCGCCGCCAGGCGTGTGCCGGCCGCCACCGCCTCAGCCAGTTGCCCCTGCAACCGATCCGAAAATGCAGTGGTGTGCACCGAGGTGATGCTGTGGCCCGGCCAGCGGTTCACCAACGTGCCGAACAGAGCCGTCGTGGTGCCGCACGCCCATGCCAGATGCTCAATCAGGTGGGTCGTGGTGGTTTTGCCGTTCGTACCGGTCACACCAACGAGTTTCATGCGGGTGCTCGGCCGATCCCAGAATGCCGCTGCCAGCTCCCCCAGCAGAGGGGCCACCGGATCGGCCACCACCACCACCGGGTCCTCCAGCCCCGGTGGTTGCGCAGCCGCAGCAGCAGGACCAATCACCGCCGCTGCGGCTCCAGCCGCCAAAGCCTGAGGCCAGAAACGGCCTCCATCCACCCTCTCCCCGGGCAATCCAAGGAAAAGGCTGCCAGAACTCACGGCACGCGAATCGCTGGTGACCTGCGTCAACACCGGATCACTCAGACCATCCGGAACAGGCCAACCCACATCGCGCAGCAGGGCGTGCAATGTCTGGCTCATCCCTTGGTCCCCACATCCGGCAAGGTGGCATTGTTCTAAGCCCCTCAGACGGGGTTGGACAGGGCCCGTTGCAACCAGTTGAACAGGCCTTCTCCGCTCAAACGAGGCGATACACGCGGTAGGTCGCGGCCATTCCAGCTCAGCACCGGCACCTCGAGGTCGTAACGGGCCCTAACAGCAGGCGGAAGATCCGATGCATCGATATCAATCACCACAAGCTCGAGCGAAAGCCCAACAAGATCCAGCTGTCGCAGGCGTTGCTCCAATCCTTCACACAGACAGCAGCCTGTGCGGCTGTAGAGCCTGAGCCGTCGATCAGAGGATTCGGTCATGGGTCAATCCGGAACGGGATCGCAACCGCAGGGGGTGAAGGGGTGACAACGCAGCAAGCGCTTGACCGTGAGCCAACCCCCGCGCCAAGGGCCATGGCGCTGAATCGCCTCCAGGCCGTAGGCACTGCAGGTGGGCGTAAAGCGGCAGCGTGGCCCGATCATCGGAGAGATGAAACGCCTGTAGAACCCGATCAACGTCAGCATCAGGAGCGCCACGGTGCTGTTGAAACCGCGACGTAACTGATCCAACGGGCCGACGGATACAGTGGTTGGTTCGTGCATGGAGGAATGCGCAGGACCGTCTCCGGTTCCCAGCATGCCCGCCGAAACGCACGAATGCTCACAACACCAACCCACCCATGGCTCGATACCGCGGCCCTCGTCTGAGGATCACGCGGCGCTTGGGAGACCTTCCCGGTCTCACCCGGAAGGCCGCAAAGCGGTCCTATCCACCCGGTCAGCACGGCCAAGCCCGTCGCAAGCGCTCTGAATACGCAATCCGTCTCGAAGAAAAGCAGAAACTCCGGTTCAACTACGGGGTGTCTGAACGCCAACTCGTGCGCTANGTGAAGAAGGCGCGCGCCCAGGACGGTTCCACAGGAACCAACCTGCTCAAGCTTCTGGAAAACAGACTGGACAATGTCTGCTTCCGTCTCGGTTTCGGCCCAACAGTGCCGGGAGCCCGTCAGCTGGTGAACCATGGTCACGTGACCGTGAATGGCCGTGTCACGGACATCGCCAGCTACCAGTGCAAAGCCGGTGATGTGATCGCCATCCGCGAACGCAAGTGCAGCAAGAAACTGGCCGAAGCCAATCTTGAGTTTCCCGGTCTGGCCAACGTCCCAACGCACCTTGAGCTAGACAAACCCAAGATGAGTGCCAAGGTCACAGGCCGGTGTGAACGCGAATGGGTCGCCTTGGAAATCAACGAACTGCTGGTGGTGGAGTATTACTCCAGAAAGGTCTAATCAACCGCCACACTCATCAACAATCAGCAGAACAATCCCCTGGTGTTCATNGGAGCATCAGGGGATTTTTATCGCACAAGCCAGAATCCAGCAGCCCCTGGATCCCTCCCATGCATCATCCGGATGACGTCAAACGAACAACAATGATGTCCACGCTCTGAAAAACGAAACGACCGCAGCAGATTAATCATCGTGTTTCACAACAACGCGCTGCGCACGGTCGATCTGCTCCTGCACAGCATTGTCGTAGTCCGCTGCATCCAGAAGTGGCAATTGAGCTTCGCGATCGAGGCGCGTGCTGAGGCGAACAAAACCAAGAAACGCGTGAATCCCGAGCCAGAATCCACCAAACAGGAGGATCANCAATCCGTCTCGAGCAGCATCTACAGCGGCCGCGAAGCCCCATGTGGCCGCCAAGGCAAGTAAACCACTCAACAACAGCTGNGAAGCGAGCAATTCCCTTCCCTTGTTGTTAACTTCCAATCCAGCCTAACAATCCAGTTGCAGCAGGGGATATCANCAANATTGNATCACACGNCCAATCGGNCCCAAATCGCCCTTGNNTTGAGCTTGTCGGGGGTTGAAGCAGCTGAATCCCNAGNACCTCTGANNNGACTTCTAGCCCATTTGGGGGATCANGAGCCCTGCATCAATCCCTCGAATGGGTGATGTGATCTGATGCGAGAACAGCAACAGTGGATGTNTCCAAAGCCAACTGTCACGGCTGCCATGAAGTAAAGCGAATTGTCGGGAAGCCTGATGCTGCACTGGCTGAAAGCAGCTGAAAGCCATACAAAACCCTTCGGGGAAAAGCAGGGGGCGTTTGTGATTGTCGCTATCGATCTCCCGACAGGCCTATAACCCCGTCAGCAATGGCGGGGTTTTCTATTAATCAAGGGATAGCGTCACAAGCAAGGGTGAAAACCCAAAGTCAATGAGTGACAATGAAAGGGTCTGAGCAAAATTTCAATGCCTTTGTCGAGCAATCCACGCATATCCAAGGTGTTGATGCAAATCACTTGGGTTATTGGAGGCATTGGATTCTGGAATGCTTTTAACAGTTTTGGTTCTGGAGATGTTGAGTCGGCGACGCAATGGATCTCAGCGTGGGCTGTCGGCGGCGTAGGCCTGTTGTCGTTTGTTCGACATGCGGTTTTTCACAGAAGTGATGCGTTGCGTATGGGGTGGGACTATGGAGCACGAAACGATTTTCAAATTGAAGTTGGTTTTGCAAATCTTGCTTGGGGTGTCGTCGCCATTGTGGGGATCCTCCAAGGATGGGGAACGCAAGCCCTTGGAGCATTGGTTCTTCTTGTCGGAATTTATATGATTCAGGCAGCCGCATTACATCTTCTCGAACTGAAGGAGGCCAAGCAACCCAATCGATATGGAAGCAAGCTTGCAAATACAGCCTATGCCCTTTGCATGCTTTGGTTCGGGATCAGTGCTCTCGCTTCTTGAGCCCAACGAATTCGCAGATGATCGAGGAGAGTCAAGTTTAGTGAGTTCACACGTCCTTCCATCAACAATGACAGGGACTGGTGATTAACGGACTCAACCATACAAAACAATGTTCGACGCTCTTTTTCTCGTTTAGACACTTCCGCATCGTCGGCCTCTGTTCATGCAGCCTCCAGCAAAGAGCCAACTCCAAATGCAATGATCAATGATGACCGATCACCCGACAATTTAAACAGCATTGAAAAGCAAAGAACACAATTCAAGCAAGGTTATTTCCCTGAAATATTTTTTATATTTATCCTGAATCACGCACCGAGAGGCCTTGCAAGGCAAAACCTGCGGTGTGCGCACAAGAAGACTATCGAAAAAGAAATTCAACAATTGATTCAGCCAAAACAATTAAGCTCAACACTGTTCAATATATTGAATCACAAAGATGCACATTGCTCAGAAAACCAATCATCATTCGGTTCTCCCGAACACATGATATTGGCATATCCGCGATCAATACTCCCCATATAAACATAGCCAAGTTGTTTACCTTTCTTGCTTGTCATATTGAAAAGCGCTAAACCCGTGCTGTGATCACCCTCCTCCAATTCTTCACGCAGATCAAGATGCTCGCCCATCAGCTCATTCAAGTCTTCTACAACATTGGTTCCTTTGATCTTGCCTTTTTTGGCTTTATAAAGTTTCTTGCTATAGCCGAGGTTGTCTGCGAACAGAAGTTCATCGCTGCTGTCAAGCAAGCCATTGCGATTTGAATCCAAATAAAGGAGTGACCGTTTCAATTTCTTGTCAACTTCTACAAAACCTNTGGNTTTTCTTTCAAAGTCAATCACCTCCTCATCTCTACCGAGAAGCAACTGCTTGGCACTGGTCCATTTTAAAGTGTTCTTTCCTTTGGACCTTGAAACACGCTTGAACTTGCCATGAAGCTGGAATGCCACAACCGTTAAAAGCAGATATCCAAGAATTAGCCACAGAAAGTAAACGATTGGTTATGGTGAAACAATACGGGTAGTCCCCCCTGAAAAGTGACTTTCGAGACAGCTGTGACTCTCTGCCCGAGTGATGAGCTGATGCACGCCTTATTGAGCTGAACAACTGTTGAACCTTTCAGGTGAAGGAGCGTCTGGTGGCATGATCAGACCTTGAGCAACAGAAGACGAAACCAAAAGTTTGATGGCCTGACACTCATCGATAGGGCTCTCGTTGATTCGGATAGCAAGCTTAAAGAGCAGCCAATGCAACCAAGGCCACGACCATTAAAAAAGCCAAAGTGATCAAAAATGCCAAAGTGAACGGTCGGGGGTCAACACTGCGCAGTGGACGCCGCCTGCAAGTCCCGCANTTGCTGGGCTTCCGTTTCATCAGACTTGGTTGNTCTGCTTGATCAGATTGATATCAAAGCATGGTAAGGACACGTTCGATTAACAATTGCCCGTCATATCGTCTGAATAGAAGNACGACCATTGATCAAACGGTTCGCTTCTACAAGCTGCAGTCCACCGATGCCAAGACAATGAAGCCGTTCAAGACTTTTGAATCCGTCTCAATCATCAACAGACCCGTGTNATCCAACCAAAGTAACTTTAATCAAGAGAATTCAAGGAACGTCTTCGGTGAAATAGCCACTGCGGGCCAGCACTTCTTCTGCATCACTGAAATGCGGGGGGTCATTCTGCAGATCGGGGTTGTAGCGGTAGTGATCGTGGAGAAACCTCGACTGAAGAACCGCCTGTTCAACCCCATCGATGGCAACCTTCGCCTTGTTTCGGATCTCCTGTTGCTGTTCCAGATCATTGTTGTGAAGTGAGATCTGCAGCTCATCCCTCAAGACTGAAAGATGCGCCGCGCTTTTCACCACGCCATAAATGCGTTGCACACGTTCGCGCCGAATCAAGTCAAGCCCAAGGGTGTTGGCCCTCTCGAGTTCTGAATCAAGACTTGGCCAGTACCGCGATGTGTAGTAAGCACCAACGTCAGCGTGGTACCAGGCCTCGCTGCGAGCAATGGACGACGACACAGTGTTATGCAGTTTCCAGAGAAACAGCCTCAGGGACTGGGCATCAACGATCTGCTCGAGTTTATTGTCCAGAGACACCTCCATCGTGCTGTTGGGTTGATCAGCTCCAAGCATTAGATATTCAATTGGATACATCGAAACTTCACGATTGCGAACGACATATCTGTTCAAATGGAAGCGGCAATAGGGGCACGGATACATCGATGCCAGTGCCGCAAAAAATTGTTTGAATGCCTGTATGGATTCAATTTGGCGATCCTCCGGCTGGGCAGCAATCAATTCAGCNCTGGTGTGCATGAAACGCCATGTGGGGGGGCCAATGAAATAAGGGAAACTCACCCTCATCTGGCTGGCTTCAACATCCCCTCGACCAACATAAAGATCCAGGAAGGCAACGTACTGACAGAGAAAACCACTCTCCCGACCGAATTCTTCGCGCTCACGCCGTTTCTGCACCCCGTTCAGGTAGTGACGCGTCAGCTCCCAGGCCTGGCGGAGCTCCTTCTTCACGAGCAGAGGCAGCGTGTTGAAGGCCTCCTCCGTCGCATGTCCGTAGTGACTGAATTCACCGGCTTCCNGATGTTCAACAAACCAGGCATTCAATTCAGACAACTCAGCATTATCCCAAGCTTCAATATCGGCCTTAGAACGCACCGAACTNGCCCGCAGCAGCAGCGGCATGAACTCTTCATACCAGTACGCCGTGGGCATGATCGAGCCCGCAAAACGCTCTGCATCCGGATCAACGATCACCCGTTGCCAGGTTTCGATATACGGCCGCGATGCAACCCGTTTCCCCTGCTCGGGNGAANCATTCAACTCCCGGTGGTCATCGAGTTGGCGCAACCGATTGAGCTCATGATGCTGCAGGTCTTCATGGGTGACGGCATCGGGCTGGTGACCCTGCAACGCAGCGATGAGCAACACGTCCAGAACAACGGCAACGATTTGGTGGTGATGATCAAGCTCCACCAGCTCCTGCTCCAAATCGTCCTCCGCCTCCTGCATGGCCTCCGTATGGGGAATATNGTTCCAATTCGCCATCCGTTCACGCANATCATCTTCTGCACGGTTCACCGACGCCCGCAGCGTTTCAAATGGCTCTTCCGCCCCCTCTTCAACAATGCCGAGTGACAGATAAAAATCCACAGCAGCATTCACGAAGCTGACAAAATCAGGAATCGTGTAAGGAAGGTCGTAAGCGCGCAGATGGGTTTCCGAATTNGCTGAATAACTTTCCCGAAAACTGCGATAGGCCGCCCCTTGCAGTAAACGNAACCAACCGATCTGCATNTGCAATGCTGAAGTGCCGATCTGNGATGTTGGATCGATTGAAGATCCACTGGTGTTTCCGCTGGAATGCCGTCGTGCNGCCATGTCCGGGTGCTCCGTGGAGCGATGGCCACCGGCGTAAGCACGCGGATGTGCGGAGAAATGCTCAGGCAAGTAATCCAAAAGACGCTGAAGATCAATCTCTTCAGAACCATCCCGGGCCATTTCAATCGAGATCACATCCGCCGTTTCCTCAGACACGCCGAACAGCAGAATCAAACGCTTGAGCAGGCCGAGATCAACGAATCCGTCATCATCCTGATCAAGCAGATGGAAGGCCTCCCGCGCCTTCACCTGGGCATTACCGATTTGGAGTGACAGCAATTGACGCCATCCCTGAAGGCTGACCTCCTCTGTGATCAAGTGATGGGTCGCCATCGCCAGCTGAAGGTCCTCAACGGAGAGAGCAACACCGGCGGCCGCGGCNCGCTGACACAGCAGGTCAGGGGTGATCGACGCGTCAGACAGATCTGCGAACAGCTNNTCAAAGGAGCTGGGCGTGAGGGGGGACACGGATGCGATTGACCTCTTTCGCNGAGCGTAGAAACCTCCTGGACGATTGAGCGTCAGCATCCNTACACCNTTCATCCCTCCATCCGNCGNGGGTCATCCGGCTCGGTGACCGCCAGTTCCAGTCCATTCGCCATCTGGACATTCCTGGAATGCAACNCCTTCAAAGCCAGGCGNTGGAACTCCCGCTCCGTTGCCCATTGCTCACCAGCACGGGTGATCAGCAGCACCTGCATGTGGACGCCNAGAGCGCTGATGCGCTTCACCCCACGCAGGATCGGCTCCCCGATCAAACGATCACCCCAAATCGGATCATCTTTGAAGGTCTCAATCACATCCGAAAGCGTGCTGAACACAACAGCCAGATCGCTTTGCCGATGTGAAATCAGAAATGTAATCAGGCTGCCGGAGCGCAACTTGGTGGCGTTGCGCATCTGCAGGATCGACGAGTTGTCAACGATGTTGATGCGCTGGTCGAGACAACGAATTTGTGTGCTGAACAGCCCCACATCAACCACCTCCCCCTGGATGCCATCCACCTCAATCCAGTCACCAATCGCATANCGGTCCTCCAGCAACATCACCAGACCGGTCACAAAGTCCCGCAGGAACCCCTGGAACACAAAAGCCAGAGCGCCCAACAAAGCGCCACCGGCCAGGATCAAAGAATTGGAAACTGAACGAACACCAGGGATATCCAGCAGCACCCAGATCCCCACCAACACCAATCCAGCCACGTTGATCAGGCGATGGGTCACCCGCAGCAGACTGATGAAGCGCTGCTGCCGTCTCGCCAACTCCCGCTCAGACACATCCACATCCGCAGCCCACTGGCTGAGCAGAAACGTGGCGAGGCTGCGCAGCAGAAANGTGAGCAGGGTGACCAGGAAAAACTTGACGAAGGCAAACGTCGGCTGCATCAGCAGCTCCAAGCCCANGGGCACCAGGCCGGGCATCGCCATCACGGCGATNCCAAGCATCATCACCACTTCATAAAGAAGNAGCAGCAGCACTCCGATCGTGAGGGCCTGCTCNGCNTGCANCCTGATGGCAAAGCGTCGATTCCTCGACCGCTGCTTGAGCAGCTCGCTCTGAAGGCGTGTGGTCCTCTGGCGAAGCCGATTCCAGAGGATTGACGTCCCCACCATCAAGCCGAACACCAGCAGCTCGATCAGAACGGTGACGCGGAACCGACGCGCCAACCGCTGGGGGGAATACACCTTGCGGGCGTGGTTGACCCGCTGTTCCAGCAGCAGCCGCCAGTCCTGTGCCAGTGCCAGCGGTTTGGCGCCGTTGATGTCCGCATCGGCTCTGGTGACAGTGAGGATGGGGAACGGCTGCTCGCGACCCGGCAGACGNGCTGCCAGNTCGTAGGGGCCATCGCCGTCCTTGAGCACCACAAGATCGATGGGCTCACCGGATCGGTCCAGCCCGTAGCGCCTTCCAGCACTGCAGACCGTGCTCTCCAGCCCCAACAANNTCTGGGTCAGCCATTCCGTCAGCCGCTCACTGAAACTGCAGAGCTGGTTGGGGTCGTAGAGCGCGCGAAGATTGCCCTCGATCACCTTGGCTCGCATCGAGGCGCCAATCAGCCCCTGATCGCCATCGTCCTGGGGACTGGCGACCATGATCGACGGCACGCCAAGCACCCTNACCTTGGCAAGCTTGTAGCGCCCTTCAAGGGTGAACTCCTCCTCCAATCCGNTGCCGTCGGNACGCGAGTGCGGCGATTCAGCACGGTTCAGAGGCACCAGGTCGAGCAAGTTGGCGCGCACCTGGGCTGAGCGATNGCTCAGCCCTGTGAACAACAGCGCACCGCTGAGCAGCAAGGCCAGAAGCGTGAAGAGACGGCGTCTCAGAGCAACCAACGCGGCAGCATCGTCCTGGCGTTCACTCTGCTGCTTCGCGAAGGCCCCGTCAGCCTCCTGTCAGGGACAGCAGCAGATTCAACCGGCGTCCTCCGGGAGCAGATGGCGATGCAACCAGGGCAGGCTGAGACCGATCACGTTCGAGTAGCAGCCNTTCAGAGCTTCGATGTACAACCCACCACGACCCTCCANCGCAAATCCACCGGCGCACTGCAGCGGCTCCCCACNNGCCACATAGGCCCGAATCTGATGCTCCGACAAGGAGGCGAAGTGGATCTGCGTGCTCACACAGTCCCGTTGAACCACCACTGCAGCTGAACCCACCGGGCCGCGCAACAAGGCGTGCCCGCTGTGAAGCACGGCGGAACCACCAGCCATCCGTCGCCAGCGGGCGATGGCTTCATCCGCATCCGCAGGCTTACCGAACACCTCAGCCTCGAACGCCAAAACAGAATCACACCCCAGCACTGCCGTGATGTCGTGATCCCGTTGCGGTGCCAGGCCAGCGTGAACAGCCTGGGCCTTGGCCTCGGCCAGCCTCTGCACCAACTCACGGGGATCGGGGTGATGAATCGTGGATTCATCCACACCACTCACCCTCACGCGATGGGCGATCCCGGCTTGCTCCAGCAAGCGGCGGCGAGCCGGAGAGGCCGAGGCGAGCATCAGCAAGGTANACAGCTCCAGGCGAATGATCCGTAGGCTGCCAGCGATCAGGACTGGAGGGTGTGTCATCAACGAGCTGTCTCACCCGAGCAACCTGCTGAGCCAGCGCAGCCGGGAGCGGGCCAAGCGATCGATGCGGTGCCTCCCCTTCAGTCTTGAGCTCTACCGGGATCTCCAGAACAGTGGACTTGATGCCGCGAGCCTCTGGGCTGATCGGCGCCGCTACGGGCGCACCTGGCGTTGGCCACGCCATGCCGATGCGCTCGAAGAGGATCTGAGATGGCTGATCACCGTTGGAGTTCTCCGCCGCGAGGTGGACGGTCAAGGACTGACCAGCCGATTCCGCCTCACACCACTGGGCCGTCAGCTGCTGGATGAGGATCCCCGTCTCCTCGACGATGCGGTGCCTCCCGCCGAANACATCCGCCATCAGCTGCGTCGGCTCTGGCCTCTGGCATGAACACCCCTTCTCTGATGGTGCTCGGCACCTCCAGTGGCGCCGGCAAGTCGTTGATGACGGCCGCCCTCTGCCGGGTGCTGAAACGACGGGGNGAGCAACCGCTGCCCTTCAAGGGGCAGAACATGAGCAACAACGCCTGGGTGGACGCAGACGGAGGAGAAATGGCGTATTCCCAGGCGATGCAGGCCTGGGCTGCGCAACTGGACCCCTGCTGCGCGATGAATCCNGTGTTGCTCAAACCGNGGGGTGACAGCACCAGNGAAGTGATCCACATGGGCTGCAGTGTGGGCACCGCCCGGGCNGAGCATTACTACCGCGATTGGTTCCGGCCTGGCTGGCAGGCCATCCGTTCCGGCCTCGCGTCTCTCCAGCAGCAATGGCCTCACGGACGCTTGGTGCTGGAGGGAGCCGGCAGCCCGGTCGAAGTGAATCTCCAACGCCGGGATCTGACCAATCTGAGGCTGGCCCAGTACCTGCGAGCCCATTGCCTGCTGGTGGCCGATATTGAGCGGGGTGGCGTTTTTGCACAGATCGTCGGAACCCTGGCCCTGCTGCGACCGGTGGAGCGTCCGCTGATCAAGGGCATCCTGATCAATCGCTTCCGCGGCCGCCGCTCTCTCTTCGATGAAGGATGCCGTTGGCTGGAACAGGAGACCGGCATCCCCGTGCTCGGGGTGATGCCCTGGCTGAATGAGCAGTTTCCGCCGGAGGACTCCCTCGACCTGCTGGAGCGTCGCCCCTCCAGCGCTGCCGCTGACCTGAACATCGCCGTGGTGCGACTGCCCTCCCTGAGCAATTTCTCCGATCTCGATCCGCTCGCGGCGGAATCAAGCGTGAAACTGCGCTGGCTGCTGCCGGGTGAGGCCCTCGGCCAACCGGATGCCGTCATTCTTCCGGGCAGCAAGCAGACCATGTCCGATCTGGCAACGCTGCACAGCAGTGGCTTGGCAGAGTCTCTGCAGCGGTATGCGGCATCAGGCGGGAACCTGCTCGGCATCTGCGGTGGCCTGCAGATGCTGGGGGACCGACTTCTCGATCCCGATCGGATGGAAGGGGGAGAGGCTTCGGCTGCTGGGCTCGGCCTGCTGCCACTCCAGACCCGCTTCCACGACAGCAAGACCCTGCGGCAACGCCGTGTTGAAGCGCTCTGGCCGACCCGCTGCAGCGTGAGCGGCTTTGAGTTGCACCAGGGCACCACCACAAGCGATGCGTCCCTCTCCCCTTTGTTGGAGGATCCGAGCCTCGGCTGGTGGAAGAACGGACCGCGCGGATCGATGGTGGCGGGCAGTTATCTGCACGGGTTACTGGACAATGGCCCCTGGCGCAGACAGTGGCTGAATCACCTGCGCACCCGAAAAGGTCTGCCGGATCTCCCGATAGACAGGCCCCACCATGCCGACCACCGCGATCAGCTGCTGAACCGGCTTGCCGATGCCTTCGAGCAGCATGTGAATCTCACGCCCCTGCTGGATGCCTGAATCTCGCTTGGTCGCATGGTTCAGCGAGCCGTTCCATGCATGGGGAAGGGGCTGTTCTGATCGCAATGATTCAGTGATCATGCAATGGCTGAGATCCCCGCATGGCTGCTGATCAGATCGCCATCCGCTGGCCCGATGGCAGCACCACCACTGGGGAGGTTGGAGGTGACTGGCTGTTAACGGCCGCCAGAGCCGGCATCAACATTCCAACTGGATGCTTAGGCGGCAGTTGCGGCGCCTGTGAGATCGAAGTGAACGGCACCGTGGTCCGGGCGTGCATCAGTACTGTCCCTGCCTCCAAAAGCGGACAGCTCGTGGTGGACTACGCACTTGATCCTCACTGGTAAGGCTGGATGGCCCGAAAAGTTCCGGTGATGCCCACCGCACTGAACAAGGCGCTGGCCGCCTTTTTGACTGGGGCCGCCAGCGGTGCCATCACCGCGCTGGTGATGGGGGTTGTTGGAACGGTCTCCAGAAGCCTTTGGGGGGACTCAACAGAACAGGGGCTTGATTACGTCGTGCCGCTCGGCTGGTCGATGGGGGTTTGCGGAGCAATCGGGGTGCTGCTGGCCCTGATCCATCGCGGTGGCAAGAAAACGCTGCTGCCGGAGCTGCACGCCACCATGCATGAACTGCATCACCCTGAGGACGCTCCGCCGCGGGACAATCCCCGCGCCCTGCTTGGCGCCATGGTTGCTCTGATCGGTGGTGGGGTCTCGGGTCCGGAAGCGTTGATGAGCCGACTGGCGGCCCTCAGCAGTCAGAGAATCTGGCGAGGACGTGATCAGGACTACGCAAAGGCGAGCGTGGCGGGAAGCCTGGCCATGTTCGGCGCTCCCCTCCTCGGGGGCGCTGTTGTCCATGACCAACGGGCGGATCGAATCCAGCGATGGCTTCCCGGAATCATCGGCGGCCTCGCCGGTTTCAGCCTGTTCCATGGGATTGATGAAGTCACCGGCGGAACACTTCGCGCGTTGCCCTACACGTGGCCTTCGAATCTGGGCGAGGACATCGGCACCCTGGTGTCAGCGCTGCTCGCGGGCCTGGTGGGTGGAGCCCTCGGGTTGATGCTTCGTTCATGGCGACGGGCGCTGCAGCAGCGGGAGTTGCTCGAGCATTGGCGCTGGTGGCCCGTTCTCACAGGCCTGCTGTTGGGGGCGCTGATGCACTGGCTGCCCCTGGTTCCATTCGCAGGGGAGGATCAGCTGCGACCGCTGCTGGAAGGCGTCAACCGCACCGACGCCCCGATGCTGATCTTTTCCGCATTGATCAAACTGCTGATGCTTGGCCTTTGTCTTGAGACCGGCTGGCGCGGCGGCATCTTCTTTCCTGTGTTTCTGATCGCCTGTGCATTCGGCAGCGCTCTGCATGAGCTCATGCCTGCAATCGGAAGTCTTGGCAGTTGGTGCGGAGGGGTCAGCGGAGCCTTCTACATGGTGATGCTCAGAGCGCGCATCAGTGTTCTCGTGCTCTCTGTGGTGCTGCTGCAAGGCCACGGCGCCACCGGAGCCCTGGTGGGTGTCGTGATCGGCGAACTGATCAGCCGGTCTTGGCCAGAGGGTGATGATCATGCCCCTCAACCTGCCCATCAAACACCCGACTCGCCCTGATATCGGCCGCTTCGATCGTGATCAGATCCTCCCGGGTGAGCACCTCATCCATGCGGGCGAAGAGTCGGTTGGCTTGACGCAACCTGGCACGATCGATCGCATTGCGAATCGACCGGGCATTGGCAAAGAACGGCAGCTCACGCCGCAACGTGATGTACGTCGTGAAGGCCTCGTTCGCCTCAGGGCTGAACTGATAATGCTGGGCTTTCAGCAGCAGACCGGCGATCGCCATCAACTCGGAGTCGCTGTAATCAGGAAAGTCCAGATGATGGGCCACCCGCGAGGACAAGCCTGGATTGGAGTTGTAGAACATCTCCATTCGATCCTTGTACCCCGCGAAGATCACCACCACGTCACTGCGACGGGTTTCCATCTCCTGCAGGAGAATCTCAATTGCCTCTGCACCGAAATCCCTTTCGTTGTCTGGCTTATAGAGGTAATAAGCCTCATCGATGAACAGCACCCCGCCCTGGGCGCGCTTGAGCATCTCCTTGGTTTTGGGAGCGGTGTGGCCCACGTACTGGCCCACCAGATCATCCCGGGTCGCCGTCACCACATGCCCCTTCCGGAGGTAGCCGAGCCGATGCAGGATCTGCGACATGCGTTGCGCAACGGTGGTCTTTCCCGTGCCGGGGCGCCCGGTGAACGACATATGCAAACTGGGCGTCGTGCTGGGCAGATCCAATTGCTGTCGCGCCTGTTCAACCAACAACAACGCCGCGATTTCACGGATGCGGGTTTTCACAGGTGCCAGCCCGACCAGCTCCCGGTCAAGCTGGGCCAGCACGTCCGCTACGCCTGAATCGGCATAGGCCGCAGCCAGATCAACCGTTTCAACCGAGGAGGGCATCGATCTGAGCGGCGAACTCACGATCTCCATCGCTCACAGCAGCATCCTTGCCCTCGGCGTCCGGTCGGATGGTGATGTTCACATAGGTGGTCCCGAAACTGATGTCCGGGAAGCATTGCGTTGCTTCGCTGTAATCACCCAACTTGTCGAGGAAGTCACGGGTGGCGCTGTAGCTGTCGAACTCAAAGCGACGTTCCAGGCAGACCGGCCGCTTGCGTTCCTGCCACTGGTCCATCAGATGCCGTATCCCTGAAGCGAAACCTAAAGGAGCGCCTCCCGCCGGCAGCCCATCAACCGTGCGCTCCAGGACTCGGCGTAAGCCCGATTCGCAGCCTGTTGCTGCGGATCATCGCTGTCGAGCGGATGGGGCATGGTGCCGGCGATGGCGCCATTGGTGACGCAGAACATCGATTTCTGAAAACTCACGCAGATCTGCACATGCACATCCACCTGTCCGCGGCCGGCGTGGTCGTACCAGCGGCTCAGCTCCTCGGGCAGGTGCCGGAACATGTCCTGCATGCAGAGGCTCGGAGGGATGCCCGCACCCATGCTGGGGATTGGATCGGCGTAAAGAGCGCCGTACTTGAAATCGCTGATGTCCGGTGAGATCTGTCGGGCCTGGGCGTTGTACGACACGGTGCCGAGGAACGGCATGCCACGGAAGAACACCGCTTCCACGTAGGGGACAGCCACATCAACGAGAAAGGTGAGTCCCGCCTCCGGCGGAAGCACCCAGATCTCCTCTCCTGCCACGGTCACCTTGTAAGTGATCGGGTTACCCGCCGCAGCCACCAAACCATCACGGATGTGATGCACCACGTCGTTGACGCAGGCCACCTCTCCAATCCTGTAGCGGCGCGCCAGATCGATAAACAGATCACTCATCACGCGCCAGAAGAGACCAAGGCAATAGATCGTGGAGAGCGAGCGGATCGATTCCGGCGCAAAGCCTGGGTACAACTGATTGGTCATCGCCAGGAGAGGATCGCGGCCCGATTTGCGCCGAATGATCCGTCGGCAGGCGTCCTGGAAAGCCTCACTGTCCAGATAGGCATCAAGACCGCCGGTGCCATGCCAGAACATCGCTTTCTGGCAGTACTCGGCGTATTCGAAGTTGATCCGATCGCCGAGCAGGTGGTCCCAGAGGCGTTTCAGCGTGAACCCCTCATGGAAGAAACGGAACACGGGGAATGGATTCAGGAGCTGTTTCTCCCCCTGATCAACCAGATTCTTGCTGTAAGCATCGAGCACGATGCCGTAGCTCTCGAGCACATTCACCACCTGGAGCAAATGGTCCGGAGTGTCCTTGAGCAAAGGCGTATCGCCGAGCAGACGGCGGATCAATTCCTCCTGATCCGGCAGCGTCGGCGGTTGGAGCGGTAGGGGAGCAGTGGGGGTTTGGGTCGCCGTCATGACAGGACCTCGCTCAACTGGCTGAGGCTGGTGGTGGTGGATTCACTGAGGCCGGAGAGCAGCTCCGGCGCCAGACCCAACAGCAGGACGCCGAGGGTGAGAGCAATGGCAGGCACCTGTTCCTGCAGCGGAACGCTCTGAAGGATACGAGGATTCACCACGGCACCGGCGGCAATGGCCAGCCTGCCGAAGAAAGCCCGGTTCACCAGCAACAGGAAGTAAACCGCTGTGAGTCCGGAGCCCACCATCGACAGCAAGGTGGCGATGGGGAATGGCTGCAAGCTTCCCCTGAAGATCAGGAACTCAGAGATGAATCCAGCCATGCCAGGGATCCCCGCACTCGCCATCACGCCGATGATCATCAGAGAGCCGGTCAGGGGGAGGCCTCGCTGCGGATTGAGCAATCCCCGCAGCACATTCAGATCGCGGGTCCCAGTTCGGGCGTACACCACTCCCACCAGAAGGAAGAGAACGCCGGAGATCAAGCCGTGACTAACCATCTGGAAGAGGGCACCCATCAACCCGAGCGGGGTTGCGGCAGCAGCTGCAAGCAGCACATATCCCATATGGCCCACCGAGCTGTAGGCCACCATCCGTTTCATATCCGTCTGAGCGATCGCAGCCAAGGAGCCGTAGAGCACCGAGATCGCCGCCCATGCCGCAAGCCACGGAGACGCCAGCTGCCAGGCCTCAGGAAACAGTCCGAGGCAGAACCGCAGCAATCCGTAGGTCCCCAGCTTGAGCAGCACCCCAGCCAACAGCACCGACACAGGCGTGGACGCCTCGGTGTGAGCATCCGGTAGCCAGGTGTGAAAGGGGAAAAGCGGGATCTTGATGCCGAAGCCGATCAGCAGAGCGCCCATCAGCACCAGCTGAGCCGTCATTCCCAGCTCACCCGCCATGATCGGATGAAGGCTGAAATCCATCGTGCCGCTGACCAGGGCCAGTCCCAGGAATGCCGCCAGGATGAGCACACCGGAAACCGCCGTGACAATCAGAAACTTGGTGGCCGCGTAGGAACGGTTGGCGCCTCCCCAAACAGCGATCAACATCCACAGCGGGATCAGTTCCAGCTCATAGAAGAGGAAGAACAGCAGCAGGTTCTGGGCCAGGAAGGCTCCATTCACCGCACCACTGATCACCAGCAGCAGGGCGAAGTAGACGCGCGGACGGTTGTCGATTGTGCGGGAGGCGATCGCCGCCACCAGGCAGAGAACACCATTCATCAGAACCAGCGGCAGGGACAGACCATCCACAGCGAGGGCATAGTCCAGTCCGATCGAATGCACCCAGCGGGCCTGTTCAACCAGCTGAAGACCACTCTCCGCAGGATCGAAAGGCACCAGCAGCGCAAAGCTCACCAGGCACTGAACGGCCAGCACAGCAATGCTGCCGATGCGCAGACGCTCGTCCCCCTGATCTCCAGGCCAGACCAGCAGGGCAAGGGCCCCAACAAAGGGAATCAGCAGCAGAAAGGAAAGCAGCATGGGTTCGGTGTCAGGTGAGGAACCAGCTCACCGAAGTGAGAAACAGAACGATCGCCACAAGCACGGTCAGCACGTAGGACTGGCTTTGTCCACTGACGCTGAGCTTGAGGCTGTCGGCACTTTGCAGAGAGAAACGCGCAACGCCGTGGAGCAGTCCATCCACCACATTGCGGTCAAACCAGGAGGCCAGGCGAGAAATGCTGGCGACCACGTTGACGATGGTGATTCTGTAGAACCGCTCCGTGTAGAAGTCGTAGGCCAGAAGATCCTGGATGCCGCGCACCAGAGGGTTGAGCGAGCGCGACCAGGCCTTGCTGAGCGGCACCAGGGCGCCGGCGAGAAGCCCAACCAAACCACTGCCCACCACGAGCGCAGCAGCCCAGAAAGGAAAAGCGAGCAGACCATCGAGCGATTCCAACCGCACCAGAAGCACCGGGGTGACCAGCACCACGACGGACAGGGCCACCATTGGTAACGCCATCTGCCAGTTCACTTCGGCGGCCCGGCGGGACTTGATCAAGGCATCACCCAGAAAGACGTGCCGGTACACGCGGACCAGATTGAGTGCCGTGAGGGCATTGGTGATCAGGAACACCGCCATGAATGGAATCGAACGGACACTGAGCAGCTCAATGCCCTGGGCCATTGCCAGAAACCCTCCAAGGGGAAGGAAAGCGACCAGCCCAGCACCGCCGACGATGTAAGCGGTGGTGGTGGCCGGCATGCGACTGGCCAGGCCTCCGAGTTCCGTGATGTCCTGGCAGTTGGTGGAAGCGATCACACCACCAATGCTCATCGAGAGCAACGCCTTGGAGACGGCATGGGTGTACAGCAACAGCAGGGCCAACACCGGGATCTGCAGGGCAATGGCGATGAACACCAGACCAAGGTGGGCGGTCGTGGAATAGGACTGGGTGCGCTTGATGTCCACCTGCGCGATCGCCACCAGCGACCCACCGATGGCACTGATGCTTCCGATCACCAGCAGGACAGCGAGGGTGATGGGTGAGGTCTGCAGGATCGGCATCACCTTCAGCAGGACGATCGCACCACAGGTCACGACCACTGAATTACGCAGAATCGATGCCGGGTTCGGTCCCTCCATGGCCTCATCCAGCCAGAGGTGCATGGGGAACTGAGCACACTTACCGGTCGGGCCGGCAATCAGTCCGAGCCCCAGCAGCGTTGCCGCCAGGGGCGTGAGGCTGCTGTTGGCAGCCCAGCTGTAGAGATCGCCGAATCCCATCGCACCGGACAAACTGCACAGGGCCACAACACCCATCAGCAGAAGCACGTCACCGACGCGCTTCGTGAGGAAGGCGTCACGCGCTGCGGTGACCACCAACGGCTGGGCGTACCAGAAACCGACCAATAAATAGGTGGAGAGGGTGAGCATCTCCAGCAGGAAATAACTCTGAAACAGGGAGTCGCTCAGCACCACGCCACTCATGGCTCCCTCGAAGAAACCAAGCAGGGCGAAAAAACGAGCCAGGGCCCACTCCTTGTCCATGTACCCCAGCGAATAAACCTGGGAGAACAAACTCAGACCGGTGATCAGCTCAAGAGCGACCAGGTTGTTGAGGGTGAGACTGAAACTGATGTCAAGCTCGAGGTCGGCAACCGTGAGCCACGGATAGGCCAGGTCTACAGGCCCTGAACGGAACACCTCCTGAAGAATCAGGCTGCCGTGGACGAACGCCAGGAGCGTCAACAGAATGTTGAGGTAGGCGGCAGGTCGGTGCGCCACTCGGCGGAACCAACCGGAGGCCCAGGGAAGCGACACGACCATTCCGGCAAATCCGTACAACGGGATTAGCCAGGCGGTGTGCAGAGGGAGGGACAGCTCCTGAGTCAAAACGGCGAGCGGGATCGGAATCGGGCTTGTCGTGATCTGGCGGGCGAATCTAAGCGCCGTTTAAGGGCGTGGGAGATTTTTATGAACCACTTGAGGCACCTGTGTTGTGGCGTCAGCTGCGACGCAGGGCACCGCTGGAGGCAAGAGCAGGCTCCACCTCGGTGTGCGGACGAGCAATGATGTGCGCTGCCACGAGACCGTCACCGACCCGTTCGCACGCATCGGCACCGGCACGGACTGCTGCATTGACCGCTCCCGTCTCACCGCGGACCATCACGGTCACATAGCCACCACCCACGAATTCGCGGCAGATGAGTGACACCTCAGCTGCTTTGGTCATGGCATCGGCCGCCTCAATCGCCGGAACGACACCTCGGGTTTCAATCATGCCGAGGGCGATTCCCTGAACCGACCCTCCAGAGCTGGTCGACGCAGATTTCACTGCTGGACGCTGTCCACCCGCGCTGGAGCCGCCACCACTGGTGGGCGTTGATTTCGCAGGGGTCGATGGAGTGCTGTCTGTGGGCGCAGCGGGTGCTGAAGCCGGGGGGTCCTCGCTGGCCACTGGCGTTACGTCCACCGTCTTGGCGGACGCTGCTGTCGTTCGGGAGGCGGCCGAGGAGCGTGTGGTGCGGCGGCGGGGGGAGGGAGAAGGGGTGGCCATAAAAGAGGTGGAAGCGGAGACGGAAGCGGCGGAGGGGGAAACGTCCCTATCCGTCCGGCGTCCAGTGGTCGATGATCCCGCCGATGGTCAGATCGGTCTGAACCGTCGGATCAGGGCAAGCGAAACGGGCTGCGGAACCACTGGCTGTGAACACCCAGTTGCCCTCGCGGGCGCCGACTGGATCAACAGCAACCAGTTTTTTGCCTTTGTTGTTGCAGAGAATGCGCAGGTGCATGTGATCCAGCCCCGCCACGCGGTAGGTGCAGACCAGCGTTCCCATCACCTGCATGATTTCCATCAGGTGCTTGAACCTCCTTGCGCCGCTGAGCCAGAGCCCGCCTTGGACACGGGTGCAGGAGCGGGTGCAACAGCTGGGGCAGGAGCTGACGAGGAGGTGGACGACGTTTTCGGAGGATCAGGTTCCCAGTGGTCAATGATGCCGACGATGGTGAGATCGCTGGGATAGGACTTGCTTCCTGCCGCCTCACGGGCTGCCGAACTGCCGACGCAGATCACCCAGTCCCCCGGTTTGGCCCCAACGGCGTCAACGGCAACCTTCTTGGAGCTCCCGTCTTGCACAACCTGAAGGTGCTTGTGCTGAAAATCAGGAATCCGGTTGGTGGAGACAAGCGGCTTGATGACCTTGACAATGAGCATGATCAGTGAGCCTCCTGGGTCTGAGGATCGAGAGTGGACCCTACGACCTCTGCTGGGGTTGTCTTGTTGCGGTCTCGAACGGTGAGACAGGTGTGCAACAGGCCGTCTTGAACCAGATCGGCATACCTTGCGGCGATGGCCTGGTTGACCCTCTGACAATCTGCGATCGCTCTCTCGCGCGCCCCGGGGACCCGACCTGAGTAGTCGAAGCGCACCACAACCGGAATCGGGAGATCGCGGGAAACATTCAGCCCCCGGAAAATCTTCACCCCCACGTCCAGATCCGGAGCACCCTCCTCAACGGTGTCGAGATGGGCGAAATAGGTGAGATTGCGCAGATGCACCTCCTTGAAGCCGATTCCAACGCCGATGAAGCGTTCGGCATGACCGGCATCGGGGTATGGGCCACCGTGCATCTCCTGCACGTAATCGATCTGGGAGCAGTTGTTCACCAGCAGGCGGGTGATGAATCGCACCATGCCGGGATCCATCGGTCCCGGTGCTGCGGCCTCAACGGCGTCGCTGATCTGCAGCAGCGCTTCATCCGAGGTCATCGATGCCGTCAAGGCATGCAGTTCTCGCGCGCAGAGCCACGCATCGGACTGCATCTCGCCATCACGGGATGGTGGATGAACCCGGATTGCATCCGTGTCCGTGTCGAGGCCAATCAGCAGCAGATCAACGGATGCCCCGCAGCAGAAGCTGTTCTCAACCGACTGGCGGAAATCCAGGAGGCGCTGGTGAGCAGATGATGCGGCGAGAGCGTCATCACTGCCATGGGCTGCACAACCCTGGTGCGAGGGATCGATGGAACTGAAGTGATACGTCACCACCTTCAAGTAGCGGGTCGGCTCTGTTGCGGGATTGGGGCGTCCTTCGCGGTAACGGCTGTGCTCCGTTTTCACCCATCGGTTCACCGTGTTTTCCACGTCGAACATCGCTCCGGCGTGAGAACGCCGCCGCACAGCGCTGAACGGAACACGCAGGGCGTAAGCGACCGTGTGCGCCAGCCGTCCGTCCGCACAGGGTGTGAGATCGAGCAGGTGGAAACCGCAGTCGAGCAGGAACTGTTCGAACTGCCTGGACGCTTCGCTGCCCGCTGCACTGTCGAGCGGATCGTCCTGGAAGAAGCGGTCGCTGAACAAACGATGCGACTCGAACACACACCAGGCGAACAGCGCGCGCATGTCCAGAGGGCGCACCCATGCGCGCTCCAGAATGTGTTGAGGAAGGTCGAATCCGAGTTCTGCACGCACCAGACGTTGGGCCTGGGGAATGAAGTCCTGGTCATGCTGCAGGGCTGAGATCTGTTTCAGCACAGGAACAATGCGATCAAACCGCCCTTTGACCTCCCGCTCATAGGCGGTCAGGTGGGCATTAGCTGCGTTGTCGGTGAGGGGGTGCGGACGGGAGGTGATCGGTAGGGACGAGCGGCTGAGGTTGAACGGAACCGGATGAACCGTCGGCTTGCTGCGACGCACCCAAGCCGGTTGCCGTACTTGTTCCGGCCCGCGCTTGTCTTGAAGGGTTCGTGTCCTGCGTCCATCGATCGCGGAGGTGGTCTCCAGCGCTGCCTTGCCTGAGCTGGTGAGGGCCCGTCGACGCTGAAGCGCGACATCGCGACTGTTGAGAAGCGAGGAATCAGCGGCTGAGACCTCTCCGTCGCTGGTGGAAACCTCCAGGGACGGAATGTTGGCCTGCTGCAGCTGACTCCGGGTTGGAGCCGTGGGGGCCAGAGGTCGCCCGCCGCGGGAAATCCTGGAGCGAACCATGAGTGGATCAGCCCCTTGCGCCGCCGGAGACGGTGATCAGGGAACCCTTGTCGGTGTTGCCGCTGGAACCGGTCACACGGCTGACAGGCCATTCGCTCTCTTCGTTGCGCTTGCGCTCATAGGGAGACATCGCGCTCATCGGCCCGGGGCGGCTGGGGTTACGTCGACGGGCGGAAGCACCTTCCGTTCCGGTGACGTGCTCTCCACGATCCCAGTCATCGCCGGTGATCTTGGTGGACGATCCCTCCCCGGTGACCCGGGAGGCAGGCTTTTCAGCCGGCTCACTCACAATCGCCACGGTGGGCTGGAACTGACGCTGCTGGCGGTTCTGGAATTCACGGTTGTCGAAGCGGAACTGCTCCGTACCGGTCACCTTGCCGCCAGCCATGTCAAAAGGGCCTGTAATACGACTCCCTTGCTCGTAGGACGTGCCGGTCACACCAGAACGGCCATCGCGTTCTTTCTGGGCAGCCCGCGCAGGAGAGATCACGCTGAATCGGGTCCAGGCAGCTGCTTCAGGAGATTCGACTGCAGCGTCAGTGTCTGAGGGGGCATCAACACCGCATGCCGAGGAGCGTTGATCGGCTCCCACGTAAGGGGTGCCGGTGATGTCTTCACAGGCTCCGCGTTCGGCCCCTGTCATCACACCACCAATACCGGGCTGCAGACCTGTCATCGGAGCAGCAGCAGCGCCAGAACGAACAGGCGTGCGCTCACGAATGGCCCGCACAGCCGGGGTGCCGCAGTACTGACCGGCGTTTTCCAGGCCGGCATAGGGCGTGCCGGTGACAGCCTTGCAGGTGCCGGGTTCATCGCCCGTTACACGGTCAGACCGTCCCGTCCGCGTGCCACTGACCACTTGATTGCGGTTGGTGATGCTGAATCCGACCTTGGCCGCCTCCGGATCAGGTTTGCTGCCACAAAAAGAATTCACCTGCTCAGCACTGATGTATTGATCGCCGGTGACCCGGTGGCATGAGCCGAATTCATCGCCCGTCACCTGGGAGGAGCGGCCCACCATGGTGCCGGTCACACCAGTCCCGGACAGGGTTCCGGAGACACCGACCTTGGCGGCTGGCCGCCCCTCTGGAAGAGGGTCTGACCCGAGGTACTGATCGCCTGTGAGGCTGCGATTGGCACCGGCTTCATCACCCGTGACGCTCGCCGAGCGACCCACCATCACACCACTGACGGGGCGACCCTGCTCGGTGAAACTGTGGCCCACCTTGCGGGGGGATGGATTGGTTCCTCCGCAATAGGAGGCAGCCTGATTGGCGGAGATGTACTCCGTGCCGGTGACGTTTTTGCAGGTGCCGGGCTCATCGCCGGTCACCTTGTCGGAACGACCCACCTCGTTGCCGGTCACCCTGTTGCCATGGCTGGTGGCGGTGACGCGAACCTTGGCAGGAGTGGTGGGCTCAGGAGCCTGTTGACAGAAGGTCTGGAACACTTCAGCACCCAGATATTCGGTGCCGGTGATCGAGCGACAGGTGCTGGCCTCGTTGCCCGTGGTCTTCACCGAGCGGTTGGCCTGCGTACCGGTGACGGTCTGGCCTGAAGTTGTGGTGCTTTCACCGACCTTCCAGTGAGCATCAGCAGCAGCGGCCTGCTTGGCACCATGGCGATTGGGACCTGTGGGCCGGGTCACGCCAGCGCCCTGCTTGTTGCGTGCACCCGCTTTGGTACGAAGCTCGCGCACCTGCTGAGCCAGCTCACGGCTTGTGAGGTCTGGGTTCGCCTGGCGGGCAACCGCCGCTGCACTGGTGGGCTGTTTGCCCGCGACCTTGCCATGCTTCGCCATTGCTTCACGACGGGCGAGAACCAGGGCGCGGCTTGGATTTTCGATGGAGCGACGCTTGGGAGCAGCGCTGCGGCGCTCTGTGCGCGCAGAGAGCTGAAGCGTGGGAGCACTAAAGGAAGCCTTTTCGGTCGCGCGCTGACCACCACAGCCACAGGAGCTCTTCGGCTCGGACTGGGCTGCAACAGGAGCTGCTGACTTCGTCTGACGAGCGACATCCGCGCGATTGCGATCGCGGCTGGTGTCTGCGGTTTTCCCCCGTCGGGAGAGTGCCTCGCGGCGGGCCAGGACGAGGTCTCGACTGGGGTGGCGCAGCGGCTTCACCTGGGATTTGCCAGGAGAAGTCGTCTGCGTGAAAGCGACGGTCCGTCGAGGCGCGACAGCGACAGGAGCTGAAGTCGCGACTGCAGGGGCATCATCCGCAGGGTTGGAATTGGTGCGGGTGGAGCGGGCATCCGCTGCGCTGCGCACCCGATTGCCACCAGCACCAGCAGCTGCTGGCGACTTCTTACCGGTGGTGGTCAGCGCCTTACGGCGCTCAAGTGCGAGTTCGCGACTGGAAAGTCTGGCCATGTCCGCCCGAGAGTGTCGTCGTGAGGTAAAGGGCTCCTGCCCTTTGGTCATGTCTTGAGCCCTGATCGTGCGAACAGGGCTCGTTGTTATGTGATCGTGAGATCAGCGCCCTTCGAAGACCACGAAGCAAGCACCCTGGCTTTGGGTGTAGGCGTCGTAACCAACGATGCGCACGTGGTGATCGGGGTAAGCGCGGTGGCAGGCCTCGAGCTCACTCACGACGAGGTTGAGATCCTTCTCACCGAAGAAGGGGAGCTTCCAATAGGACCAGTAGGACGCCATGGAATTGCTGGGATGGACGTGCTCGATGAGCGGGCTCCAGCCCTGGGCAATGATGTAGGCGATCTGGTCGTAGATCTCGTCCTGGGTCATCGGCGGAAGAAAGCCGAAGGTCTCCAGGGTGGCGACTGTTTGATAGTCACCCACGGTGC
>PAEP01000008.1 GCA_002700765.1 Synechococcus sp. MED850 | reverse complement strand
ATCAGCTGGGTGACGGCACGGCTGTGATCACCAATCACCTTCAGCGACGTTTTGCCCTTGTCGTCGAGCTGGTGGTAGTCGACCCCCGCCTGATCGGCGGCCGCTTGGATCAACGGAAAGATCAGGTCGGTTTCGTAGTTGTTGGGAACCCTCTGCAGGATCTGAGCCATCCGCTCCAGGCCCATGCCGGTGTCGATGTTGCGGTTGGCCAGCGGTGTGAGGGTGCCCTCAGCGTCGCGGTTGTACTGCATGAACACCAGGTTGTAGAACTCGATGAAGCGGTCGTCGTCCTCGAGGTCGATGCCCTCATCCCCCAGCTCGGGCTTGAAGTCGTAATAGATCTCCGAGCAGGGACCACAGGGGCCGGTGGGGCCGGACGCCCAGAAGTTGTCGGCTTCATCCATGCGGATGATCCGCTTCGGGTTCACCCCCACCACATCGCGCCAGATCTGCTCGGCCTCGTCGTCCTCTCGGAAGACGCTCACCACCAGATTCTTGGGATTGATGCCATACACGTCAGTGCTGAGCTCCCAGGCCCACTCAATCGCCTGCTGTTTGAAGTAATCGCCGAACGAGAAATTGCCGAGCATTTCAAAAAACGTGTGATGCCGCGCGGTGCGGCCCACGTTTTCGATGTCATTCGTTCGAATGCATTTCTGGCTGCTGGTGGCCCGCGGCGCCGGTCGCTCCTGCTGGCCCAGAAACACCGGCTTGAACGGCAGCATTCCCGCAATGGTGAGCAGCACCGTGGGGTCTTCAGGAATCAGCGAGGCGCTTGGAACCACAACGTGACCACGCTGCTCATAGAAATCCAGGAATGCCGATCGAATCTGTTCTCCGGTGCAGGGCAAGGACGCTGCAGAAGGCGACGAAGCGGCGGCTGCCATGGGAAGCAAGGCGATTCCAGCCGTCATGATCGCCCCTGAGCCGCCGCCTTCCGTGGCTGATTCATCCAGCGAATCCCAAGCGCGAGCCCGACTCCGGCTTCAGTCGATCGGATGGGCTCTGGTGGCGGGTGCGGTGGCGGGCTTACTCAGTTTGCCGTGGGGCCTGGAATCAGCGGTTCGATCCGCAGGCTGCGGCTTGTTTTATGGACTGCTCGCCTTTCATCTCAAGCGGGTGGATCCCGACGATGACCACCTGCAAGCCGGCCTCGTGGGTGCCGTCTGCGGAATCCGCAGCCTCAGCCTGCCCCTATCCCTTGACAACTGGCAGCTCGAAGCTCTTGCATCAGTAGAAGTGGAGCTTTTCAAAGCTTGGCTGCCGTTGATCGGTAGTGCACTCCTCCTCCACGGCATCCACCGCTTCTTGCCTGCGTCGCGGCCATGAGCCTGCTGCACGCCACCTGGCTTCCCGCCATCCGCACCTCGAACAGCACCGGACAGCCGGCGCTGTTGGTCTGGGCTGACACCTGGCGGGTCGCTGCACCCGCTGGAGCGGGACTGACGCCGGCCTTGCACCCCTTCACCCTGGCCAGTGACGATCTGAAGGCTTGGCTGAACGAACGGGATCTGCTGCCCAGCGTCAGCATCGATGCCACCGCCTGTCTCCCCCTGCCGAGCCGGGCGGTGAAACCACGGCGCTCCCGCAGCACTGCGAACGAACCAGCTGACACCGACAACCCCGGCTGGACGGGACTGCCGCTTCAGGCGGGTGAACCGATTCCCAAACAAACGGAATGGTGGCCCTGGCAAGTGCAGGGGCTGGCCTTGGAACCCAAAGCAGCCACAGATTGGTTGTCACGCCTGCCCCTGACCGACCGGAACCTGGATCTCGCCGATGAGCTGCGCTGGTGGAGCCATCTGCAGCGCTGGGCCCTGAACCTGGTGGCACGGGGGCGCTGGATTCCGCAGGTGGAGCTCAGCAAAGGCGAGGGCTATCCCCATCGGGCCCATTGGGTGCCCTTGCTGAACCGTGAGGAGGACAGACGCCGGCTTGAGGATCTGGCCGCCAGCCTTCCCCTGGTCGCCACCTGTGCTCTGCCCTGGAGAGAACCGATGGGGCGTCGCAGCAACCGCATGACGCGGTTGCGCCCGGAAGCGATGCGCGCCGCCAACCCCGTGGCCTGTTGCCGACCGCGCAGCGGCCGGCTGCGGGTGGCAACCCTGCTCGAAGATCTGGTGGATGCGCTGCTGCGCAAAGACTTTCAGCCATCCAGCGATGGATTGGACCCCTTGCTGAGCGTCTGGCAGGAGGCGCTGGGATCCGACACCGGTGTGATCGATCTCGGAGACGAGGATGCAGAGCGCCTGGCTGGCGCCAGCCTGCACTGGCGGGAGGGCATCGCCGGGGATGTGGCCGCCGCCCGCACCTGCCTGGAACTGCTCACCCCCGCCGATGGCCAGGAGCTTTGGGAGCTTCGCTTCGCGCTCCAGGCGGAGGCCGATCCCAGCCTGAAGCTGCCGGCCGCCGCGGCCTGGGCCTCCGGTGCCAGCACGCTTCAACTCGGCGATGTCCTGGTGGAGCAACCCGGTGAGGTGCTGCTTGAGGGGCTCGGCCGGGCCTTGACGGTGTTCCCTCCGATCGAACGGGGTTTGGAGAGCGCCACACCGGACATGATGCAGCTCACCCCAGCGGAAGCCTTTGTGCTGGTGCGAACGGCAGCCCGGGAGCTACGGGATGCAGGCCTTGGTGTGGACTTACCCCCCAGCCTCTCGGGTGGTCTGGCGAGCCGCCTTGGTCTGGCCATCAAAGCCGAGCTACCGGAGAGCTCCAGAGGTTTCACACTGGGCGAATCGCTCACCTGGAGCTGGGATCTGATGATCGGTGGGGTGACGCTCACGTTGCGGGAACTGGAGCGACTGGCCGGCAAGCGAAGCCCCCTGGTGCGCCACAAGGGGGCCTGGATCGAACTGCGCCCCAATGACCTGCGCAACGCCGAGCGCTTCTGCAGCAGCAAACCCGACCTCAGCCTGGATGAAGCGCTGCGTCTGACGGCCACCGATGGAGAGCTGATGATGCGGCTCCCCGTGCATCAATTCGATGCAGGCCCGCGGTTGCAAGCTGTTCTCGAGCAGTACCACCAGCAGAAGGCTCCCGATCCCCTGCCCGCGCCTGAAGGCTTCTGTGGGCAACTACGGCCTTATCAGGAGCGGGGACTCGGATGGCTGGCCTTCCTCAACCGGTTTGACCAAGGCGCTTGCCTGGCCGATGACATGGGCCTTGGCAAAACGATCCAGCTGCTGGCCTTCCTGCAGCACCTGAAGGTGGAGCAGGAGCTCAAACGCCCAGTCCTGCTCGTGGCCCCAACCTCCGTGCTGACCAACTGGAAACGGGAAGCCTCAGCCTTCACACCGGAGCTGTCGGTGTGTGAGCACTACGGTCCCCGCCGTCCCTCCACCCCGGTACAGCTCAAAAAAACGCTGAAATCCGTGGATCTGGTGCTCACCAGCTACGGCCTGTTGCAGCGGGACAGCGAACTGCTCGAAACACTCGACTGGCAGGGGGTGGTGATCGATGAAGCGCAGGCGATCAAGAATCCCGGTGCCAAGCAGAGTCAGGCCGCCCGCGATCTGGCGCGCTCCAGCAAGAGCAACCGGTTTCGCATCGCCCTCACCGGTACCCCCGTGGAAAACAGAGTGAGCGAACTGTGGGCCCTGATGGATTTCCTCAACCCGAAAGTGCTCGGTGAGGAGAACTTCTTCCGCCAGCGGTACCGCCTCCCCATCGAGCGCTATGGCGACATGTCATCGCTGCGGGACTTGAAGGCTCGGGTTGGACCCTTCATCCTGCGTCGCCTGAAAACAGACAAAGCGATCATTTCTGACCTTCCGGAGAAGGTGGAACTGAGCGAATGGGTCGGGCTCAGTAAGGAGCAGAAGTCGCTCTACAGCAAAACCGTCGAAGACACCCTCGATGCCATTGCCCGGGCACCCCGTGGCCAACGCCACGGTCAGGTGCTGGGATTGCTCACCAAGCTGAAGCAGATCTGCAACCATCCGGCTCTCGCTCTGAGTGAAGGGGCGGTGGATGACGGCTTCCTGGGCCGTTCCGACAAGCTGCAACGGCTGGAGGAGATCCTTGAAGAGGTGATCGAAGCGGGCGACAGAGCCCTGCTGTTCACCCAGTTCGCGGAATGGGGCCATCTGCTGCAGGCCTGGATGCAGCAGCGCTGGAAAGCTGAGGTGCCGTTCCTGCACGGTGGCACCCGCAAAAGTGAGCGGCAGGCCATGGTCGATCGCTTCCAGGAAGACCCCCGCGGCCCCCAGCTCTTCCTGTTGTCTCTGAAAGCCGGTGGCGTCGGACTGAACCTGACCCGAGCCAGTCATGTGTTCCACATCGACCGCTGGTGGAACCCGGCCGTGGAGAATCAAGCCACAGACCGGGCTTACCGGATCGGTCAGACCAATCGCGTCATGGTGCACAAATTCATCACCAGCGGTTCAGTGGAAGAAAAAATCGACCGGATGATCCGGGAGAAATCCAGACTCGCCGAGGACATCGTTGGCTCCGGCGAAGAGTGGCTTGGCAGTCTGGCTGGAGATCGGCTGCGGGAGCTGGTCGCCCTTGAGGACAGTTGAGATGAGGCATTTCCGATGACCACCAACACCAACAACGGAATCACTGCCATCGGCGATGAGGGGCTGGGACAACAGCCCTGGTGGGTCGAGCAGTGGATGGAATTGATCAATGGTTATCGCTTTAAAAAGCGTCTCGAGCGGGCCTGGAGCTACGCCCGCGAAGGCAATGTCACCTCCATCCGCTTTGAGGGACGACGGGTGCATGCCCGCGTCCAGGGCACCGGAGAGGACCCCTACAAGGTGAAGCTCTGGCTCGATGTGCTGAACGATGAGGACTGGGGTTTTGTGCTCGAAGCGCTCACCCAGAAAGCGCGCTGGTCCGCTCAGCTGCTGGCCGGAATCATGCCCTCTGATATCGAGCGAGCCTTCGCTGCCAGTGGCAAGCGGTTGTTCCCGTTCAAGCTTCAGGAAGTGCGCAGTGAGTGCAGCTGTCCGGACAAGGCCAATCCCTGCAAGCACATCAGCGCGGTGTATTTCCTGATGGGCGATCGCTTCAGCGAAGACCCCTTCGTGCTGTTCCAGCTGCGCGGGCGAACGCGAGCGAAGCTGCTGGAAGACCTTGCTGAATACCGACGCAAAGCTTTGGCCGAGCTGGCCGAACAAGCCCAGACCAGTGGAGCAGCCCCTACAACGGAGGCCAGCAGTCCGTTACCGCTGCATCCAGCCGTGCAGGACCCGGCGTTGTGGTGGCGCTACGACCGCAATCTCGATGGCGATCTGGTGGTGATCACAGCAGCTCTCGAGGGAGAAACCGGGCTTGATGCAGCCGGTGAGCTGCCCCTCGCGGAGGAGCCACGCTTCCCCTCAGCCCGCTCCATTTTCCTCAACAACCTGCGCTCCCATGGCCAGGCCAGTGCTCAGCGGGCGATGCTGCAGGCGATGGCCGCCGGCACCTGAGCGCCCTTGACAACGGCTCCCTGGTTGCATCCCCAAAGCCGTCGCTGGGCTGAGCTGATCCTGAACTCACATCAGCGCGCTTTCGGGCGGCCGTTGATGGTCTGCGACCGGTCTGGGGATCTGGGGCGACTGCGTTGCCAGGAGCTGTTTTCCAGCGCCTCTCCCGTGCTGGCCCACGACAGCAGCCATTACCCCACTTTGATCTACGCCAATGCGGCTGCCCTACAGCTTTGGCAGACAACCTGGCACGGGCTCATCGGACTGCCGTCCCGACTCACGGCACCGGAATCCGAACGACGCGGCCGCCAGCGTGCCCTAGTTCAGGCCCACCAGCAGGAAGCGATCAAGTCGTACAGCGGTCTGCGCATCAGCCGTTGCGGTCGACGATTCATGATCTGCAACGCTCGCATTTGGAGTGTTCACGATGACGAGAAAACGCTGTGCGGTCAGGCCGCGAGCATCGGCGAATGGTGGTGGATTTAAAAAAGCCAACAGGATTAACTGAATTTATTGCGTTCAATCGATAGATTAGATCGATAAACATTGATCGCACAGTCGTCAGAAATGAAAAATTGGAAACTAAAAATCGTCGCTGAATACGATCAACAATTGGCCCATGAGGGCCCAGTCTTCAACAGTGAAACCCAAAAATTATTCTTCACCTCCAACCGACTCAACAAAAAGAATGGCTCCCAATACGTCGTCATTTCACAATACGATCCGATCACAGGAATAACAACTGACCTCGGACTAAGAGACCGAATACCGATGGCGAATGGGGCCATTGCGATTAATTCCAAGGAAATCGCCTTCACGATGCAGGGAACTTCATCGAAACCTGCAGGTGTCGCCATCTTCAACCATCAAACAAACAAAACACGAACGTTGATCGACGACGCCAATGGGAATGCATTCAATAGCCCCAACGACATTATCCTCACAGAGAAGGGTGTCCTAATCTTCACAGATCCGTCCTATGGATACGAACAACAATTTCGCCCCGCACCGGAACTAGGGGACTGGGTCTGGAGTGTCAACCTGGACGGAGAAAATCTCCGAATGGTTGCCGACGGCTTCAGCAAACCCAATGGAATCGCACTGGATTCAGATCGGAATCGGGTTCTCATCACAGACACAGGTTATTTCTCTGGAGACGGAAGCAGCCACCCCGAAAATCCTCGAACAATTTATGAATACAAACTCAGTGGTGGTGCAAAAAATCCTCTTCTTTCTCATCGCACCGTCCTGAACATTGCATCAGAGGGGATCCCAGATGGAATCAAAATCGATCAATCAGGCAACATCTGGACCGGCACAGCGGCCGGTGTGGAAATCTTCAACGAACATGGAGTCCGCAGATCAACCATCCCCATTGAAGGCGGGGTCAGCAATCTGACGTTCGCCAACCCAAGAAGCCTTTACCTGCTCGGCGGGAATCAATTGTGGAGGCTTGAACTCAAAGGAAGCTTGAAGCGCAACAAAATCATTGGCAGTCACTTAGCAAACACACTGACCGGCACCACAAACAATGACCTGATCAAAGGCAAAAAGGGTGACGACATCATTGATGCGGGACATGGGGACGACGACATGAAGGGAGGCAAGGGAAAAGATCGCTTTCGCCTCAGTCAGGGCAATGATCGAATCCTCGATTATCAAATCGGCGAATCCATCTTGGTGAACTCCAAGATCTTCGGACGCGATCTTGAGATCACACAACAAGGAGCCGACCTGAGGATCAACTCCACCACAGGCCTGAACACGGAACTTCTCAACACAGACCTAACAGCATTCCAAGAAACAAGCGCCTTGGAGTTCACCAATGGAAGCTGATTCGGTTTCAACGACATCTCTTTCGTAGCAACCGAACTTGGTCGTGCAGACCGAATCAATGCATTCGGCTCTCCCCCTTCTGCTTTCAATTCTCCAAGTGCAGATTGTCATGGCGGGCGATTCAAGAAGTCCGCTTCATGTTCACTCCACCAAGACACAATCATGCTGACTCTTCGTCAATCTCCTTTCGATCTGTTCGAGCGTCTCGAGCAGCAAATCGCCACCGCTGAGCGCGTTCCGCACGCTGAGGTCATCGACGGTGAGGGTGCCTACATCGTTCGCCTCGAACTGCCTGGCGTCGAGCGGGATTCCATCGACATCAAAGCCACAGACCGCACCCTTGTGGTGAGTGCCGAGCGCAAGTCCGCCACAGATGCTGAAAACCAGACGCCCGCTCTGCTGAGCGAATTCCGCACCGGCACCTGGAGCCGCAGCTTCCGCTTCCCCTGCGGTCTGGACCGTGACCAACTCAAGGCCACCTACCGCGACGGCATCCTTGAGATCTCAGCTGGCAAATCCGTCAGCCATACCAGCGTTCAAGTGATGGTCGAGAACTGAGCCTCTGCTGAACAACCGCGGACGAGTGGAAGAACGGACACCCAACCCCCGCCACAGCGGGGGTTTTCGGGTGATGGGTCCCATCAAGCACCCAGTCCGAAAAAGGCGTTGGCGATGAACAAAAGGCTGAAGCCACTGAGAAACACAAGGCCCAGCCAGCAGAGGGTGCGCATCAACGGGCCATAGCGGTGCTCCGTCGAAACCAAGGAGCTGTTGATCGTGTCCATGGCCATCCAGGCGAAGAGAGGAGCGGTGAGAAAACTTCCCGTCATCGCACCGAAGACGAAATCCTTCACCGTGATGCCCCCACTGCTGGCCCACATCAACGCCGCCACGGCCACCAGCAGATGCACGATCACCCACTGGGTGAATCGCTGGGTCTGAACACCGTCCCGGGCCTGATTGGCATCGCCTCTCATCCAAAGTCGCTGGATGGCGGCGATGCTCCGGGGGTAGGCATCCAGGCAGGTGATGGTCGTGCTGAACATGGCAGCGAAGGCAGCTGGAATGATCACCCAGGCCGCCCATCCCCCCATCGCTTCGGTGTAGAGGCGAATCAACTTCTGCGCGAACGACAGGGTTGAGCCGCTGAGCATGCCCTCACCACTGCCATACATCGTGTATGCGCCAAGGGTGACGAACAGGAATGCTGTCAGCAGGGAGATGCCGTAACCGATGTTGAAATCCCCCTCCGCCTCCGCAAGCGATGCGGTGTGCTGCGTGTCCTTGGCATGGGAGAACATCCACAGCGATGGCCAGACGCACATTTCAACCGGCCCGGGCATCCAACCCATCAAGGGGATCAAAAAGCCGAGGTTGGCCAGAGTCCAAGGGCTGGGATCCGCGGCCAACCAGCTGGATGCCACATCACCGACGGGGCCCCGGATCAGCAACGTTGCAGCCGCCAGTGCCGTGAGCAGGGTGAGCATGGCCACCAGCAATTTCGACAAGCGATCCAGTGCGCGGTAACGACCCAACATCAGAATCACGCCACTCACCACGAGCACAGCCATGGAGAGGCCGTAGGGGTTGAATCCGCTCAGCAGAGGAACGTTGCGGAGCAGCACCCCTGCAATGAAGCTGACGGCAGCGATCGTGACGGTCCCGGTCGCGAGGGTGACCAGCAGATACAGGCGCAAGTACATCGGATTGCGCTGTTGAAAACCTTCCAACAACGACATCCCTGTGACGGCTGTGAACCGCGTGCCAACACGCAGAAACGGATATTTGGCGATGTTGGTCACCACAATCAGGCCCAGCAGGGCAAAGCCGAACTGGGCGCCAGCCGTGGTGGACGACATCAGGTGAGAGCCCCCAATGCAGGCCGCGGCAAACAGAACACCGGGCCCAATGCTCTTTCGAAAACCGTCTGCCGCCGATGCGGTGGAAGTGGTCGCCATTCAGCCTTCAGCAGCCGGATCACTCTGCAGGGGCGGTGGACCGGAAAGTCTTCGTAGAGTCAACTTCCGAGACATTCGCCCCATGGTTGTTGCTCCCGCTGCCACTCGCCTGAGCCTGCAGTGCGAAGCGATCGCCGCCGACACCATCACCATGCGTTCCCTGGACTGGGAACGCAGTCGCTTCGACATTGAGTTCGGTCTGCGCAACGGCACGACCTACAACTCTTTCCTGGTGCGGGGTGAACGCACCGCTCTGATCGACACCAGCCACGCCAAGTTCCGGGACACTTGGATTCCACGGCTTCAGGAGCAGATCGATCCCAAAGCGATCGATGTTCTGATCGTGAGTCACACCGAACCCGATCACTCCGGATTGATCGGTGATCTCATCGACCTCAACCCCGACATCGAAATCATCGGATCGAAGGTTGCCCTCCAGTTCCTCAAGGATCAAGTCCACCGTCCCTTCAACAGTCGGGCTGTCAAATCCGGTGAGGAGCTCGATCTGGGCATCAACCCTGACAGCGGCATCCAGCACCGGTTCGAATTCCTCAGTGCTCCAAACCTGCACTGGCCGGACACGATCTTCTCCTTCGATCACGGCACAGGCATCCTTTACACCTGCGACGCCTTCGGTCTGCATTACTGCTCCGACGATGTCTTCGACAGCGATCCCGGAGCGATCGCTCCGGACTTCCGCTTTTATTACGACTGCCTGATGGGGCCCAATGCGCGCAGTGTGCTGCAGGCCCTCAAGCGCATGGATGGATTACCAGACATCAACACCATCGCCGTTGGCCACGGCCCCCTGCTGCGCCATCACCTCAGCCATTGGCTGAATGATTATCGGGAGTGGAGCGGCCAACGCAGCAAAGGCGAAAGCTATGCCGCAATCTGCTATCTGAGCCAATACGGCTTCTCCGATCGCATCAGCCAGGCGATCGCCCACGGCATCGGCAAAGCGGATGCTCAAGTGCAACTGGTCGACCTTCGGGCAACGGATGCCCAGGAACTGACCGCCCTGATCGGTGAAGCCAAGGCCGTTGTGGTGCCCACCTGGCCATTGGAACCTGATGGAGATCTGCAGACGTCCATCGGCACACTGCTGGCTGCCCTGCACCCGAAACAGCTCGTTGGTGTCTACGACGCTTTTGGCGGCAACGACGAACCGATCGATGCTGTTTCCGATCAACTGCGCAGCCAGGGCCAGAAGCAAGCCTTCGTACCACTGCGGATCCGCCAGCTGCCCCAGGGCAGCGACTACCAACGCTGTGAGGAGTCCGGCACCGATCTCGGCCAGCTGCTGACCAAGGAGAAAACGATTGCAGCGATGAAAAGCCTCGATGGAGAGCTCGACAAAGCGCTCGGTCGCATCAGTGGTGGGCTTTACGTCGTGACGGCCAGCCAAGGGGAGGGGGAGTCATGCCGCCGCAGCGCCATGGTGGCGAGTTGGGTGAGCCAGGCCAGTTTCAGCCCACCCGGCCTGACCGTGGCCGTGGCCAAAGACAGGGCGATTGAAGCGTTGATGCAGGTGGGTGATCGCTTTGTCCTGAATGTTTTGCGTCAGGACAATCACCAATCCCTGTTGCGACATTTCCTGAAGCGTTTTCCACCGGGAGCCGACCGGTTTGCCGGCGTGAATGTGCTCGATGGTGCCGCTGATGGCGGCCCGGTCCTCAGTGATGCACTGGCTTACCTCGGCTGCCGGGTGGAGCAACGGCTGGAAGGTCCGGACCACTGGATCATTTATGCCCTGGTGGAACAAGGCAATGTGGCCGACGCCGATGCCCTCACTGCCGTGCACCACCGCAAAGTGGGCAATCACTACTGATGCGTGTGACCAGCACTGTCGCCGAAGAGCGCCGCACCCTTCGACTGCCGATCGACGACGGTGTGATCAGCCTTCGTGGCTTGAGTTCCCAGCGCCATCGTTTCGAGCTCGAGTACGCCCTGGAACGCGGCAGCACAGCGAACAGCTTTCTGTTTGAAGCAGACGAAGAGCACCCTGCCGTGCTGGTTCACCCCCCAGGAGCGGCATACAGAGAGGTGTTTCTGCCGGCTCTAAAGGACGTGCTGCCACATCCGGACCGACCGGTTCTGGTGGTTGTCGGCCACGTGAACCCCAACCGTGTCGCCATGCTCCACAGCCTGGCGACCACATACAACCAAATCGAGCTGATCGCCTCGAACGCAGGTGCCAAGCTCTTGAACGAGCTTTGGCATCAGCGCAAGCCCGCACCACCGGGCCAGGACGGAGCCGATGAACGGCCCCCTCTTCCAGAGATTCCTCCGATGCGGGTGGTTCGCCAGGAGTTGACTCTGGATTTGAGTCATGGGCGGTCTCTGGACCTGCTGCCAGCCCCTACACCGCGTTGGCCAGGGGGGCTCCTGGCCTTCGAAACAAGCCTGGGCCTGCTGATGAGCGACAAGTTCTTCAGTGCCCATCTCTGCACGGAGGATTGGGCTGAATCCAATCGCAGCAGCACCGAGGAGGAACGGCGACACTTCTACGACAGCCTGATGGCACCGATGGCCCGTCAGGTTGAGGCCCTGGTGGATCGACTGGAGGAGCTGGACATCAGCACCATCGCTCCAGGCCATGGCCCCGCCATCGACACCAGCTGGCGCAGTCTGCTGAGCGATTACAGACGCTGGGGCCGAAGCCATCAGCAGGCCAGCCTGAATGTGGTGTTGCTGTTCGCCAGTGCATACGGAAACACGGCAGCGATTGCGGATGCACTGGCCCAGGGTGTGAATCGGACCGGGATTCGCGTCAGCAGCCTGAACTGCGAATTCACACCCTCAGATGAACTAGTGGCCGCGATCCAGCAAGCCGATGCTGTGCTGATCGGGTCTCCCACCCTCGGGGGCCATGCACCGACACCAATCGTGTCCGCCCTGGGGACATTGCTGGCTGAAGGTGACCGCAGCAAACCCGTCGGGGTGTTCGGCAGTTTCGGCTGGAGTGGAGAGGCGGTGGATTTGCTGGAGACCAAGCTGCGTGATGGCGGCTTTCAGTTCGGCTTCGATCCGATACGGGTGAAGTTCAGTCCGGACGCCGCCAAGGTGAAGCAACTGGAGGAAACCGGCACCCGCTTCGCGCGACAGTTGTTGCAAGCTCAGAAACGTGCCCAGCGGCGCAGTGCTGGCGGTCTCAGTGAAAGCCGCAGCGATCCAGCCGTCATCGCCCTCGGTCGGGTGCTCGGTTCTCTTTGTGTGCTCACCACCCGCAAAAGTGATCTCAGTGGTGCGATGGTGGCCAGCTGGGTGAGCCAGGCCAGTTTCACACCACCGGGGATCACTGTTGCCGTCGCCAAAGACCGCGCCGTGGAGGCCCTGCTGCACAAGGGCGATCGATTTGCACTCAATGTGCTGGCGGAGGGCCGGGAAACAGGTCTGATGAAACAGTTCCTGCAATCGTTTGATCCTGGGGCCGACCGCTTCGCTGGCCTGGACTTGCAGACCAGCCCGAACGATCAGCCCCTCTTACCGGATGCCCTGGCCTGGTTGGAAGGCGAGGTCAAGCAACGCATGGAATGCGGTGACCATTGGCTGGTGTACGCCCAGGTGCACCATGGGGGCGTGTTTGATGCCACGGGCTCCACCGCCGTCCATCAACGGCGCAGTGGAGCGAACTACTGAACCGCAAGGGGTTCACGAGATCAGTGGGGAGCGAGGTGTGACATCGCGAAGGCTGCCGCGAAACCGGCTCCACCCAGCAGACTGACCATGTCATGGGTCTCTTCAAAGGCTTCCGGAATCACCGTCTGCAGGGTCATCGCCAGCACACCTCCTCCAGCGAGGGAGATCAGAGTGCCTTGAACTGCCGGACCCGACTCATCAAGGCAGAGAAAGGCACCGAGAGACGTGAAGGAACAGACCAGGACCACACCACCCCACATCAGCAGAATGCGTGGCAGCGGTAATCCAGCCCGCTTGAGGCCAGCACCACTGGCGAGTCCTTCAGGGATGTTGGTGATCGCCACACTGATGATCACGGACAGGCTGACGAGACGGTTCTCCAGCAGGGAAATGCCGATGCTGGCGGCCTCAGGAATGCCATCGATCAGCGCGCCGATCACCAGTGCCATGGACGTGGATGTGGCTGGATCGCGCTGAGCGTGATCCTTCAAACCACCGTGTTCACTGGAGCGTCGACGCATCACCCCGCCATACTCCACAAGCCTGTTGCAGAGCACGAACAGAAGAAGTCCGAGAAAGAATCCCCCCAAAGCAACAGGAAGACCTGCTGTTTCGTAGGCCACCGCCAAGAGGTCATAGGCCAGAAGGGAAATCAACAGACCTGAACTAAACGCAAGCAGAACAGCGGTGATGCGTTTACCAGGAGTCGTGATCGAGCCGATCCAAGCGGAAATCAGCAGCGACACCGTGGCTAAAAACGCCCAGGCGAAGGCACCGAGAGCCGTTCCCTTGGCAGCGGTCACCGTCAGGGGTGCCGGAGTAAACGTTGTGGCCAGGGTTGCAAAATCCAAATGTCCTAATTCACAGATGCGGTTCCAAACCGATAGCGATAAAAAACCGATCCGCCGCAGGATCAGATCAATGTCGTCACTTTTTTATGACCGACGAGACTGCGGATCTGCTCGCCATCTCTGCCAGCAGCGGCGAGAACTTGAAGCTTGCCCACCGTTTCGTTGAGACCGCTGAAGCCAAGGGAGCGAAAGCAACCTGTCTCGATCTGACGACACTTGACCTGCCTGTCTTCACCCCACGAAGCAAGGGCAGTGCGNCACCGCAAGTGTTGGATGATCTGGAACAGCAGTTATCCAACGCAACCCGCTGGGTGATCTGCGCACCGGAATACAACGGTTCCATCCCACCTGTCCTCAGCAACGCCNTCGCCTGGCTGTCCGTCCAGGGCAACGACTTCCGTGCCTTGTTTAACGGCCGCCCCGTTGCCATCGCTAGCGTTTCAGGGAGTGGTGGAATGGAGTTATTGCTGTCACTGCGCATCCAACTCACGCATCTGGGCGCTCAGGTGGTCGGCCGGCAACTGCAAAGCAACTCCTCCAAACCNGCTCGCCAGGAGACGATCGATGATCTGGTGAACCGACTNTTACAACTTCAACCCCTCGTCCTGTGAAATACCGTCCCGCAGCCGAACGTTTCCACAGCCANTTTGACTGGCTGGATTCGTGGCACAGCTTCTCGTTTGCTGGCCACCACGATCCCGCCTGGATGGGCTACGGGCCATTGCTGGTGATCAACGATGACACGGTTGCCGCGGGGAAAGGTTTCGGAATGCATCCACACCGGGACATGGAAATCATCACGGTGATGGTGCAAGGCCAGGTCAACCACCGCGACTCCATGGGGCATACATCTGTGCTGAAGGCGGGGGAGGTGCAGCGCATGAGCGCCGGCACAGGCATCGTGCACAGCGAAATGAATCTCGGAAGCGAGGCCTGCCGNTTCCTNCAGATCTGGATTGAACCGGACGCAAGTGGCCTGGACCCTGCTTATGAACAAAAACCTTTCGCGATTGGAAGGGATTGGACCGCCCTGTTGGACCCTGGCCAATCAGATGGCGCCATGGCGATTGCAAGGAATGTGCATCTGTGGAGAGCCCAACCNCTGGATGGTGATTGTCTGAGCCTGCCCGGCAATGGTGGCGATCTGCTCTGGCTGCAGATGATCAACGGCTCGATCAGCTGGTCAGAGGCGGGAGACAACCCTGGCCAACTCAGTCGTGGAGATGGTGTAGGCCTTCGCCGCGATGACCCAAGACTGCAACATCTTCGAGCTGCGGGACAGAACACAGACGCCCTGTTGTTTGCTCTCCAATGAAACACCACATCTGGAGAANGACTCTTGAAATTGCGATGTATCAGTCGCNACAATCANGGCGTTTATAGAACACATTTNNGGCCAATCCACCAATAAATGCAGACGAAAACAGGGCAATTCATCGCCAATCGTCAGGAACCCAAAACTCATCGAAAAACTTTCCGTTCAAGCGTCAAACACCACATCTTGTGCCCTGAAATAACCAAGTAACAAATCAACAGTCCCAAGAGCGATGGGATTTCTGATGGAACACTCCATTGCCGTGAGATACCGCGGCTTTCTCCTTCTGCAACAACGAAACAAGAGCTGGCTTGTTCGCCCTGAACGAAGCCCAATGCGTTTGCTGCCGTTCCGCANATCCGCTTGCTCGCTAGCGGATGTGAAGGCTCATGTGGATTGGCGGTTATCAGAACTGATCTTGGAATCCAAAGCCGCTTGACGGCTCAGGCGGCTGCTGGNGGNGGCGTGGGATCAACGGCTGCCTGGAACGGAAGCACCAAGGTGGCCCAATGATCAGGCCTGGCTGGACGGTTGCGCTGGGGACGGCGAACGCCGAAGGGGACACGAACAACATTGGTGCCCTCCATTTGAATCGTGTGCCCTCGCTTCAAAGCAGACGCAAGGCCTTCAGGCAGCTCTGGAAGGCTCGGAGATGAGCTCGACGGTATCCGATCCATGGTGTCCCCCAACAAACGAATCAGTTGTCGCACAGTTTGCTCGCGGTTGACGAGAGAACGGAGCGATCAAAACCAAGTTTTCGGTTTTCAGTAAAAATTTAACTCGTTGGCAGCGTTTCCACCAGNTCAAGCGGCTGTTGCTGATGCCAACTCCTCAACCGACGGACAGGTGCAGATCAAATTGCGATCACCGAAAGCGTTATCGATGCGAGCCACCGCGGGCCAGACCTTCTGATGCTCCTGACCAGCCATCGGGAAGGCCGCCTGAGATCTGCTGTAGGGGCGGTCCCAGCTGTCCGCAAGGACCGAGGCCATGGTGTGGGGCGCCTGTTTGAGAGGGTTGTTCATCCGATCGATGGCGCCGGTTTCGATCGCACGCACCTCCTCGCGGATCGCGATCATCGCGTCACAGAACCGATCCAGTTCGGCGAGACATTCACTTTCCGTGGGTTCCACCATCACCGTGCCGGCCACAGGCCAACTCACGGTGGGTGCATGAAAACCAAAATCCATCAAGCGCTTGGCGATGTCATCGACATCGATACCGGCACTGCGCTTCAGCGGACGCAGATCAAGGATGCATTCATGGGCAACGCATCCTGTTGAGCCGCGAAACAGAACCGGATAGTGGGCATCAAGCCGATGGGCCAGGTAATTGGCGGCCAACAGTGCCACTGCACTGGCCTGTCGCAACGCCTCGCCTCCCATCATGCGCAGATACATCCAACTGATCGGCAGGATGCTGGCGCTGCCCAGTGCCGCAGCAGAGACCGGTCCGATGGCTGATGGATGGCTTGGCGTGAGCGGGTGTCCCGGCAGGAAGGGCGAGAGATGCTTCGCCACACCGATCGGACCGACACCCGGNCCCCCTCCTCCGTGGGGNATGCAGAACGTCTTGTGCAGATTCAAATGGCAGACGTCAGCTCCATAGGAACCGGGACGACACAGACCCACCTGAGCATTGAGATTGGCCCCATCGAGGTACACCTGACCGCCGTGACCATGCACGACGTTGCAGATGCTGCGAATCGCAGGCTCAAACACGCCGTGGGTTGATGGATAGGTGACCATCAGAGCTGCCAAGCGATCCGCATGCTCTGCAGCACGGGCGGACAGGTCCTCCAGGTCGATGTTGCCATCACCGTCACAGGCAACGGGAACCACCCGAAGCCCTGCCATCACGGCACTGGCGGGGTTGGTGCCATGGGCACTCGTTGGAATCAAGCAGATATCGCGGTGCGATTCACCACGGGATTGATGCCATGCACGGATCACCAGCAGACCGGCGTACTCACCTTGAGAACCGGCATTCGGCTGGAGGGACACAGCCTCAAAACCGGTGAGAGCCGCCAACCAACTCTCCAGATCAGAGGCGAGGTGGGCATACCCCTGGGTCTGGCCAGCAGGAGCGAGGGGATGCAGAGACCCAAAGGCTGGCCAGCTGACCGGCTGCAGTTCCGCTGCTGCGTTCAGCTTCATCGTGCAGCTGCCCAGGGGAATCATGCCGTGAACGAGGGACAGGTCCTTACTGACCAGGCGCTGGATGTAGCGCATCAACTCGGTCTCGCTGCGATGGCGATGGAACACCTCCTGGGTCAGCCAGGGGGATGAACGTTGGGGGATTCCCTGCAGATCTCCAGTGACCGACGCCACTGCAGTGGGAGGACTTTGGTCGACGGCCTCAGCCAGAGCGGCAATCAGAGCGATGAGTTCATGGTCCGTGGTGCACTCATCCAGGGCGATGCCGAAGCCGGTGGCCTGCTCAGGAGAAGCACCGTGGGGAAGCACCTGCAGATTGAAGCCGGCGTCCCCTGCGACCCGGTGGACGACTGGGGCCTGCTCCGTGTNCACAACGACGCTGTCGAAGCGCTCGAAGGACGAGAAGGAATAGCCAAGCGCCTGCAAGGCGGCTTCCAAGCGCTGGCGCATCGACACGATCCGGCGGGCAATCGCCGTCAGGCCCTCCGGTCCGTGATGCACTGCATAGAACGAGGCCATCACAGCGAGAAGCACCTGAGCGGTGCAGATGTTGCTGGTGGCCTTATCGCGCCGAATGTGCTGCTCCCGGGTCTGGAGAGCCAAACGAAGCGCTGGATTGCCCTCAGCATCCCGGGACTGGCCCACCAGACGCCCTGGGATTTGGCGTTTGTAGGCATCGCGGGTGGCGAAGAAGGCGGCATGAGGTCCGCCGAAACCCATCGGCACCCCGAAACGCTGGGCACTGCCCACAGCGATGTCGGCACCAAAAGCGGCGACTGGTGCCATCAGGGTCTGNGCCAGGGGATCGATCGCCACGGTCACCAGNGCGCCGACCTCATGACAACGCTGGATCAGTTCGGTTGGATCCCAGACGCGGCCATCGGCTCCTGGCANCTGCAACAACATTCCGAACACGGAACTGTCGAGGGCTGCCTGGTCAGGCTCCACCTGTTCCAGCTGAATGCCGAGCGGTTCAGCGCGGGTCTTCAAAACAGCCCAGGTCTGCGGAAGCACAGCTGCATCCACCAGAAAACGCTTGGCTTCGGATCGCCTGCAGACCCCATGGCTCAACCCCATGGCCTCAGCGGCAGCGGTCGCTTCATCAAGCAGTGAGGCATTGGCGATCGGCAAACCCGTGAGCTCACTGATCAAGGTCTGGAAATTGAGCAGCGCCTCCAGCCGACCCTGAGCGATCTCAGCTTGGTAAGGGGTGTAGGCGGTGTACCAGGCTGGATTCTCAAACACATGGCGTTGGATCAACGCCGGAACGGCCGTGCCGTGATAGCCGAGTCCGATCAGCGAACGGCGTGTTTGGTTNTCGGCTGCAATCCGCTGAAGNTCCTGAAGCGCAGTGGCTTCATCACAGCCCTCNGGCAACCGGTCGCATGGGCTTTCNGCATCGAGGATGTCAGCTGGAACGACGTCCGCAACAAAACTGTCGATGTCGCGGTAACCCAAGGCAGAGAGCATCTGCCGCTGGTCCTCTTCACTTGGGCCGAGATGGCGCTTCAGAAATGGAGAGACCAACTCGACACCAAAAAACTGNCGAGATCGTAAAGAAGACTGACGACGGTCCGATGTCAGCGTCAGCCAGCGTTCACCTTGGCTCCATACGCACCAGCATCCATCAGTCCGTCGATCTGGGTTGCGTCCTTTGGACGAACCACCAGCAACCAGCCCTCGCCATGGGGATCGTTCTGCAGTTCCTCCGGGCTGGCAAGCACGGCCTCATTGCGCTCCACCACTTCTCCATCGATGGGGGCGTACATGTCCTCCACCGCCTTCACGGATTCAACCGAACCGAAGCTGGCACCTTTGCTCAAGTCAGCGCCAACGTCGGGCAGGTCAACGAAAACGATGTCCCCCAACTGATCCACAGCGAAAGCGCTGATTCCGACCCGCACCAATTCACCATCCGCATTGGCGTACTCGTGACTGTCGGCAAAACGGAACGACGCTGGAAACTCGAACGCCATCGGCGGTCTGATTATTCACTCTCCCCAGTTTGCGGGAGATCGACGAGCCCTGCCGTGTCCAGGCAGGCGAGCGCATGCGTTAACGCCAACTGAATGTGGACCCGATGGGTCCCCCCCTGCACAAACAGGTTGAAGGGCTCCCTCAGAGGGGCATCTGCTGAGAACTCGCTCGTGGAGCCGTCGATGAACGTTCCTCCCGCCATCACCAGCTGGCTGGCATAGCCGGGCATGGCCGCTGGAACCGGATCGAGATACGCCCCCACCGGTGAACTGGCCTGGAATGCACGGCACACCACCTTGAGGGCCTCCGGACTGCCGAGACGAACCGCCTGGATCAGGTCACTCCTGTGTGCAGCAGGTGCTGGATTCACGGGAAACCCCAGTCGCGCGAACACCCCTGCCACAAGATCAGCTCCGATCAAGGCCTCGGCCACCATCTGCGGAGCGAGAAACAGGCCCTGCAAGACGAGCCTCTGAAGATCAAAGCCAATGCCGCCATCACGGCCAATCCCCGGTGCGGTCAGTCGACAGCAGGCCTGCTCCACGAGATCGGCGCGGCCGGCGACGTAGCCACCGGTGGGAGCGATGGTTCCGCCCAAATTCTTGATCAACGATCCTGCGATCAGATCCGCACCCAGTTGTGTCGGCTCCTGATCCTCCACAAACTCCCCATAGCAGTTGTCGACAAAACAGACGCAATCAGGCCGACGGTCGTGGATGCGCTGGCACAGTCGACCGATCTCACGGACGGTCACCGAAGGCCGCCAGCTGTATCCGCAGCTGCGCTGAATCAGGACCATTCGAACCGGTTGAGCAAGGGCCTGATCCAGCGCCAGCCCATCGACGCCACCGTCGGGCGTTAACGGCAACGCCTCGTACTGAACACCGAACTCCTGCAGCGACCCCTGGCCGGAACCACGCAGTCCGATGACCTCTTCCAGGGTGTCGTAAGGGCGTCCGGTGATGGAGAGCAGGCGATCACCAGGACGCAACACCCCGAACAACGCCGCCGAAATGGCATGGGTCCCGCTGACGAACTGCAGACGAACCGCCGCCGTCTCCGCGCCAAGGACCTTGGCGAACACACGATCCACCAGCTCGCGCCCCTGGTCCCCATGGCCATAGCCGGTCAGCGAAGCAAAGTGCTGCGTGCCAAGCCGCTCAGACGAAAAGGCATCCAGGACTCGCTGAAGTCGTGGAGCGACGCCCCGGGTGCGTTGCTCGGCGCCGGCCTGTTGGTCCATCAGCACCTGATCCACCAGACGCCTTGCCCGTGCATGGACAACAGCGCTGACGTCACACCTGTTCACAGGTCAATCACAGCTCCAATCCAGCAGCATGACCGTCCGGCCACGGGTCAGAGCGTCAATTCCTTTAGATTTCAGTTCTTCATGACACCATCCGCTCCCTGTTCTCCTGCTTGAGCGGCTTTTTGTCACCACCTGGAGTTTCCTGTTGGTTTCCACTCAAACAGCTGAGACCCGTGAGCTTCGGCAGCGGGCAGCGCTGAACGCTCCGCGCGGACCGCTGCCGAGCCGTCAACGCCGCCTCAAAGCAGGGACAACCAGCTTCATGCTGGTTATGCATGTCCTGGCAACCGTGGCATTGCTGCCGCGTTTCTGGAGCTGGCAAGGCATAGCAGCCTTTGCAATTCTCTACTGGATGACTGTGCTGGGCGTCACCCTCGGCCTGCATCGCCTGGTCGCCCATCGCAGCCTGGAAGTGCCTGTGTGGGTGGAAAGAGTTCTCGTGGTCATGGGAACACTGGCTTGCCAGAGCGGCCCGATCGAATGGGTCGGCCTCCACCGCCATCACCATCGCTTCTCCGATCAACCGGTGGATCACCACGATGCCGGTCGGGGGCTGTGGTGGAGTCACAGCGAATGGATGCTCCACGACATTCCTGCCCTGAAGGAACTCGACCGTTATGCCGGTGATCTTCTGGCCAATCCGTTTTACCGCTGGCTGGATCGATGGTTTTTGCTGCTTCAGATTCCCCTTGGTCTTGGTCTCTACTGGTTCGGAGAGGCAGCTCAAGTGCATGGTGGCGGTTTGGGCCTTGTGCTCTGGGCCATTCCGCTGAGGCTTGTCGTCGTTTATCACGTCACCTGGCTGGTGAATTCAGCAACACATGCGTTCGGCTACCGCAATTTCGATTGCCCGGATCTGTCGAGGAATTGCTGGTGGGTGGCCTTGCTGTCGTTCGGTGAGGGCTGGCACAACAACCACCACGCCCATCCTGCGAGTGCCCGTCATGGACTGCGCTGGTTTGAATTCGACCTCACCTGGCAGCACGTTCGCTTGTTGAAACGTCTGGGACTGGCCCGCCGCGTGCGGATGGCNCACTATCGCCCCTGACGCAAGCGCTCCAACAACGCTTCTGGACCTGTTGCCACAACAGATCCCATACCGAGTGCTTCGACCGTACCCATCAGTTCAGGCAGCTCAGCATCCAATTCAGCCGCGGTGTAATCACGGACACCGGCCATGACTTCAGCGAAACGCTCCCGCCGTTGCCGCTTTTGCACTGGATAGGCCTCCAACACGGCATNGCGGCACTGTCTCCAGGTTTTTCCATCACTCAACAGNTCAGCCAAGGCGCCACTCAACGCGGCCGCTTCATCGTCACGAATGCGCAGGTCAAACCCTGGTGGCAAGGGACGCAGGCCAACAAAAATTTCCAGCAGCTCACCCGCAGCNAGGGCAGCACCGTTGCCATCGAGCAGGGGCAGGGCTGATTGCTGCAGGGCGGTTTGCAGCTCTTCCTGTTCATCCAGCCGCTTCTGGGAGGCTGCCGTGAGCGAGCCATCCATCGACGCTTCTGCCAGCCACTGGTTGCAACTCCCGAGTGCGAGAAACACCTCAGGGCCAGGGGAAGAAAGCTTGCGATTGCGAAGGTTGGAGATCTGAGAACTGTGCAGGCGACCGAAATCGAGCAGCTCCGCCAAAGCTGGAAGAACACGGTGGGACCAGCCATTGCGCTCGTGCCAGGCCTTAAGCATGGCCGCGAAGGCTCCATGGCCTGCATCAAGCTGTTCGCGGTAGCCCACACCAGGACGATTCACTCGCCAAAGGGTAAACGCAGCGATACCAANACGCATGGCTTGGCCATACGGATTCGTATTGTTACTATTGCCAAATGAATATGGATTCAATCCNATGACCGTCGCCCCTCCAGCGGCATCCATCTCGCCTCCAGCCCGATCAGCAACCTTGCACCGGTCCCGCCCGGGCGGGACCGCCCCCAGCGATAGCCCAGGCCGCCGCTGGGGAACCATCGGCTTTATGGCTGCCATCCACATCCTTGCTGCCTTGGCGCTTCTGCCGATGTTCTGGAGCTGGCAAGCCGCCTCCACCCTGCTGATCCTCTATTGGGTCACCGCCTGTCTGGGCGTGACCATCGGTTACCACCGACTGCTCTGCCACCGCTCCTTCCGCCTGCCCCAATGGCTCGAGCGATTCTTTGCCACGTGCGGCGCCTTGAGCTGCCAGCAGGGCCCCATTGACTGGGTCGGCCTGCANCGCCACCACCACAAGTTTTCTGATACGGATGCTGATCATCACAACAGCAACCGCGGCTTCTGGTGGAGCCACATGGGGTGGATGTTTGAGGAGATCCCAGCGATGGCGACGGTGCCGCGTTTCACAGCAGATCTCGCCAAAGACGCCTACTACCGCTGGCTGAACAAGCATTTCCTGTCACTGCAACTCCCCCTGGCCGGCCTTCTCTTCTGGATCGGCACCGTGACGGGTGCCGGCGGATGGGCCCTGGTGCTGTGGGGAATCCCTCTGCGACTGGTGCTCGTCTATCACGTCACCTGGCTGGTGAATTCCGCCACCCACTGCTGGGGTGACGCTGTGCACCCCAGTGGTGACAAGTCCCGCAATAACGCTTGGGTCGCCGCCCTGACCTTCGGTGAGGGCTGGCACAACAACCACCACGCCTTCCCCCATTCGGCCAAGCACGGCTTGGAATCAGGCCAGATCGATCTGACCTGGCAGCACATCCGTCTGCTGCGCGCCATGGGTATCGCCAAGCAGGTCCGCCTACCGGCTGGTTGAAGATCACCTCACATAGGTAAGATCAATGACTGGCCTTTTGGCAGTCGATCGTCCCCGGAACCCCATGCCCAAGCGTGTCCAAGTCGTCCTGAATGAGGACATCCTCAGCCTCGGAAAGGATGGTGATTTGGTGGATGTGGCTCCCGGCTATGCCCGCAACTTCCTCCTTCCNTTCGGGAAGGCCGTCCCAGTCACCCCCGCGGTGATGAAACAAGTTGAGCATCGCCGCGCCAAGGAAGTCGAACGTCAGGCTGCTCTCAAGCAAGAAGCTCTGGATTTCAAAACGGCTCTTGCCACCATTGGTCGCTTCACAGTCAAGAAGCAGACCGGTGAGGACAACGTGCTGTTCGGAACCGTGACCAATGGCGACGTCGCGGAAGCCATTGAAGACGCCACAAAGAAAGAGATTGATCGCCGCGACATCGTGGTTCCAGAGATCCACCGCACNGGGAAATACACCGTCCACATCAAATTGCACACCGAGGTCACCGCTGAAATCAACCTGGAAGTGGTCAGCTACTGACCACCTTGCGCACGACAACGCTGAACCCCGTCAGAGTGAATCCTGTCCTTAGCGGCATCTCTTTGTCATGGTGAGCGTCCCGGCAACCGAGAACGACGACAGCGCTCGGGGGGGACGCAGGGGTTTCAGTGGATCGCGTCGCGATCAAGAGCCCAGCTTCGAAGCACTTCCAGATTCGGTTCCACCACAGAATCTGGAAGCCGAGGAAGCGGTCTTGGGAGGCATCCTGCTGGATCCGGATGCCATNGGCCGGGTGGCGGATGTGCTCCAACCCGAGGCGTTTTACCTCAATGCCCACCGGGAGATCTTCCGCACCGCCCTGATGCTGCATGGCCAGGGCAAACCGACGGATCTCACAGCGATGAGCGCCTGGTTGGCGGACACCGGCTCGCTCGAGAAAGTCGGCGGCAATGGTCGACTCGTGGAGCTGGTGGAACGGGTTCCCTCCACCGCTTCGATCGAGCAGGTGGCCCGCCTGGTGATGGACAAATTTCTTCGTCGCCAGCTGATCCGTTCCGGAAATGAAGTGATCAAGCTTGGGTTTGACCAGAGCCTGCCGATGGATCAGGTGCTGGACAAAGCCGAGCAAACGATCTTTGCCATCAGTCAGGAGAAGCCCTCCAAAGGGCTGACACCCACGGCCGAAATCCTCACCCAGACGTTTGAAGAAATCGAAAGCCGCTCCCTGGGCACCTCAGTGGCCGGCATTCCAGTGAACTTCTACGACCTGGATGCAATGACCCAGGGACTGCAACGCAGCGACCTGATCATCGTGGCCGGCAGGCCGGCCATGGGCAAAACCTCGATCGTGCTCAACCTGGCCAAAAACGTGGCCCAACTGCACGACCTGCCGGTGTGTGTGTTCTCACTGGAGATGAGCAAAGAGCAGCTCACTTATCGCCTGCTGTCGATGGAGGTGGGCATTGAAGCGGGCCGGCTTCGCACTGGCCGCTTGCAACAGGAGGAATGGCCCCTGCTGGGCCAGGGCATCAACACGCTTGGTCAACTGCCGATCTTCATTGACGACAAACCCAACGCTGGTGTTCTNGAGATGCGGTCGCTCTGCCGACGCTTGATGGCCGAACAAGGCAAGGAGCTGGGCCTGGTGGTGATCGACTACCTGCAGCTGATGGAAGGCTCCAGCCCGGACAACCGCGTTCAGGAGATTTCGCGAATCACACGAGCGCTCAAGGGCATGGCCCGGGAGCTGAACGTGCCGGTGATCGCGCTCTCCCAGCTCAGCCGTGGCGTGGAATCCCGCACCAACAAACGGCCGATGNTGAGCGACCTGCGGGAATCGGGCTCGATCGAGCAAGACGCTGATTTAGTGCTGATGATCTACCGCGACGAGTANTACAACCCNGAAACCCCCGACCGGGGCATCACCGAAGTGATCGTGACCAAGCACCGCAACGGACCCGTGGGCACAGTGAAACTGCTGTTCGAGCCCCAGTTCACCCGTTTCCGCAACCTGGCGGCTTAATCAGATGCTTGGGCTTTTCAAATGAATCCGTTTCCAATAATCAGGTTGACAATAACGGGCAAACAACAAACCACCACGTATTAATAACGAGATCAATAAAAGATTTTCGAATCACACTTAACGATGCATGTCTCTAAAATCGACCACAAGAAACGTGGGTCAATCAAAAATTTTATTTAAANGAAAGATCAAAGCAATGTCGTNCCTNCAGACANCAATGAAAGCGAATGGTAGGAAGGGACCATGCGATCAGANGCAANNCTAATCTCNGCGTCCCANTCNACAGATTGAAAAAAACCAGTATCAANAATTTGNGTAAAGGCCTGCTTAGCGGGATTTGACTTGGCTGAAGTATCAAATACACGATCGGAGCGGCGAGAACCACGACATCCCCCACGNGTGCGACGCGCGGACTTGCTCACAGAAAAAACAGCAATATTGTCAAAAGGCCACTCTGGTTCATCAATGAAGGCATTGCCTTTACACAACAAATCTTTCTCGACATCTTTCTGCGTCACACCGGTGGATGGATCGAGGACACCCTGATTGGTGGACCTGGAGCTGATCACTTCCGCCTCTCACCTGGCAAAGACACAATCAAGGACTTCAACATTCAACAGGGCGACACCCTCCATATCCGCTCATCCGCGTCCGTCCAGCTCATCCAACAACAACAAAACCTTCTCATCCTCGACTCCACCAACAACATCCACACCACACTCCACAACACCTCCCTCGCCGAATTGGTCAATAGTCAGCCCGAACTGGAGAATTGAACGACAGCCGANNCTGNNGATNATNAAGNCATNNNCTTCNNNGCCTGCNNNCACNGANTCCTTCGACGTGATCGTTGTGGTTGGTCAGCAATGGCCACTGCTGGGCCAAGGCATCATCGAATGACGGATGTAGTTCACACCTAAACTGAAGGTCTAGGTGTGTTGCAATGAAGCGCTTCGATGCCTCCTTCCAGAGTTGCGGAGAACTCCAGGANTTGTTTCAGCCGCTTTCTCCTGACCTTGTTGCTCTGCAGCTGAGCCAAGGGCCACTGGTCGGACGACTGCGTATCTATTCACTTGGCGGGTTCAATTTCAATCTGCTCGAAGCAAACCAAAGCCTNTTTCTGAGTGGAACGCGGCGACCCAAGCCATGCACAATGGCGATTCCTCTCGTTGACCATGACCCTTCGAGTGAAGACCATTACCGCGCTCAAGGAATCACGATGCCTTGGCCCGGATTGATGGGTTACAACCGTTGGCTGACGGATTTTGATCTCAAAATTCCCGCAGGCGTCAAGTTGGCCACAGTCGTCATCAGCAAACAAGCCTTGCTCGAGCGACACGCTCAGCAGGGTGGAGGAGCATTGACCTTGAAGCGCTGGGAAGAAACAAATCAACTTGAAATAAAACCAACTTTGAGACACTTACTTCAGCAACAAGTGCTGTCTTTAGCAGAACAAGANACGCAATCACGGACACCCAGCTCACCGGATCAATTGATCAATATTTTAATTCAGTGCTTTGAAGACAAAGACGCCCAAACCATGCCAATTGCGAAGCGCGAAGCACGCCATGAAGCTGCAATCGAGCTGTTGCATTGGTGCTCAAAAAACGCCAAACAATCGATCACAGTCGACAAACTAAGCGCCGAGCTGTTTCAATCAAGAACATCTCTGTTTAAGGGATCCAAGGAACATTTCGAACGCACTCCCTTGGAGCTGCACCGGTCGATCCGGATGGATGGTGTACGTCAACTCTTGCTTGATCCAAGAAAACGTCAAAGTCTGGGCTTGCAAGGGGTTGGCGCCATCGCCAATGAGCTTGGTTTTACAAGCCGCAGCCATTTTGCAAGGCGCTACCACGAGCAGTACGGCGAGCAACCGCAGGACACCTTGAACCGGAGCACAAGCGCTCTCAACATCCACCTCGATTGATGTCTCAGCACCGTCCCTCAATTTGAAGACTAAATCCCTGCACAGCATCTGCTGCCGATAATGAAGGCATGAGCTTCTCCGCCGCCCCCACNGAATCCTTCGACGTGATCGTCGTCGGCGGCGGCCATGCCGGTTGTGAAGCGGCCATCACCACAGCGCGGCTCGGACTCAGCACAGCGTTGTTCAGCCTCAACCTCGATCGGATCGCCTGGCAGCCTTGCAATCCTGCCGTCGGCGGACCGGCCAAAAGCCAGCTCGTCCATGAAGTGGATGCCCTCGGTGGCGTGATCGGACGCCTGGCGGATGCCACCGCCATCCAGAAGCGCATCCTCAACGCCAGCCGCGGCCCGGCGGTGTGGGCCCTGCGCGCTCAAACCGACAAACGCCTCTATTCCCGCCAAATGCTGCAGCTGCTGCAGCACACCCCCAACCTCGCCCTCAGAGAAGCGATGGTGACCGGCCTGGAAACCACCGATGAGGGCGACCAGCAACGCATCAGCGGCATCCGCACCTATTTCGGCAGCGTCTATGACGCTGAAGCGGTGATCCTCACCGCCGGCACCTTCCTGGGCGGCCGCATCTGGGTGGGGCACCAATCGATGGCCGCGGGCCGGGCCGGCGAACAGGCCGCTGAAGGCCTCACCGAAGCGCTACAGCACCTCGGCTTCCAGACCAACCGGCTCAAGACGGGCACCCCCGCCCGAGTGGACCGGCGCAGCATCGCCCTCGATCAGCTGGAGGAGCAACCCAGCGATGCAGCCGATCGTTTCTTCTCCTTTGACCCAGCCGCCTGGGTGAGCGGTGAGCAGATGAGCTGCCACATCACTCGCACCACGGCTGCCACCCATCAGTTGATTCGCGACAACCTGCATCTCACCGCGATCTACGGCGGCGTGATTGACAGCAAAGGGCCCCGTTACTGCCCCTCGATCGAAGACAAGATCGTTCGCTTCGCCGACAAGGACAGCCATCAGATCTTCCTCGAGCCAGAAGGGCGCGATACCCCGGAGATCTACGTTCAGGGCTTCTCCACAGGCCTGCCCGAAACCATTCAGCTGCAACTGCTGCGCACTCTGCCGGGCCTGGAGCAAGCCGTGATGCTGCGTCCTGCCTATTCCGTCGATTACGACTATCTCCCTGCCACCCAGCTGAAGCCTTCACTGGAAACCAAACGCATACGAGGACTGTTCAGCGCAGGCCAGCTCAATGGCACTACGGGTTATGAGGAAGCCGCCGCCCAGGGCCTGGTGGCCGGCGTCAACGCCGCCCGCTTGATCGGCGGCCAAGAGCCGGTGCATTTATCCCGGGAAAGCAGCTACATCGGCACGATGATTGACGATCTGGTGAGCAAGGACCTGCGTGAGCCCTATCGCGTACTCACCAGTCGAAGCGAGTACCGACTCATTCTTCGGGGCGACAACGCCGACCGCCGCCTGACCCCCTTGGGCCGTGAACTCGGTCTGATTGACGACCGTCGCTGGAACCTGTTCAACAACAAGCTTCAGGCGATGGAAAACGAAAAACAGCGGCTTGAAACCGTTCGGTTGAAAGGAAGTGACCCAGCTGCGCCAGCTGTCGCGCAGGAAACCGGTGCTGTGATCAAAGGGTCGATCACCCTGGCCGATCTGCTGCGACGCCCCGGCATGCACGCCGCCGATCTGGTGCGCCATGGCCTCGCTGACGCCAACCTGCCTCTTGCGGTTCGTGAAGGCGCAGAAATCGACATCAAATACAGCGGCTATCTGCAGCGACAGCAGCAACAGATCGACCAGGTGAAGCGCCAGAGCCAACGCAAACTGCCTGACGATCTGGACTATGCCGGCATCGCCACCCTCTCCCGTGAGGCTCGCGAAAAGCTCAGCGCCATTCAACCCAGCACCCTCGGTCAGGCCAGCCGCATCCCCGGTGTCAGTCAGGCCGACATCACCGCCCTGCTGATCTGGCTGGAACTGCGTCGGCGCCAGCCCCTCGCCCCCACTGCCCAGGCTCGATAGCGTTGGTGTCCTGAGAATCTGCTCTTGTCTGCACGGGTCCCCACCTCGCGCGCCTACTGGAACCTGCGCGCGGAGCAGGTGATGGACAAGGTCTTCGAGCAGAGCGCTTCGGATCCCGGCGATCGTCAACTCGTCCCGGTTCACGTTGCTGTGCACGAGCCGGAGCAGCCCTCAGCTGTGAACGCTCCGGCTGCCCTGCCAACCAACAATTCGACAGGTGAGCCGTCAAACAGTTGGTTGATTCCATTGCTGGCCGGGGTGGCAGCAGCAGCCGTCGTGAGCTGTGGATGGTTGATCGGCCATTGGCAACATTCCCGTGCCCAGCTGGAACAGGAACGCATCACGCTGCTGAAGGAACGTCTCCGAGAACGTCCCATGGCTCCACAGACGTCAATCCAACCCACCACCCCAGTAACACCAACGGCAGCAGCTCCGGTGCCAGAGCAGGTGACCAGCCTGAAACCACTGACACTTCCGATTCGCACGATCCCTCAGTTGCCTGTCAGCGAGGCAGCACCACCGGCACCCGCCACACCAGCGACACCAGACAACAACAACAGCCAACCCGATTCCGCAGCTGACCGGGGTGGTGCAGGGTCCAGGTGGAAACAGCTCAGCCATTTTTCAGATCGGCAAGGCATCCCTGTCCGCGGGGATCGGCGAGGGAATCGGCAGCAGTGGGTGGGTGCTGGACTCGGTGAGCGACACAGGAGCCGTGATTGAGCGCAACGGTGAACGGCACAATTTGTCCGTCGGGGGGGTGTTCTGATCACCAACCCCTCGTTGCTCAATTCGCCGCAGCAGCTTTGGCAGGCCCCCACCGATGCGGTGCTCAGCGGTGAGGGACCACGCCAGTTGCCCGGTCCGTGGCGGTTGATGTTGCTGGGGGACGGCAGTCCAACACGACACCTCAGGCTGCTCACCGGCCAACCGTTGACCGTGGACCTGATCGCGATGGAACCTGAGCTGCAATTGCATCCCGATGCCCCCGCGGAAGTGGCGGAACTCAAACCACCATTGCTGCGCCGGCAGGTGTGGCTGAACTGCGGTGGCAACACCCTGGCCTGGGCAGAAAGCTGGTGGAACCAGGCCCAGGCGGATCTCCATCTGCGCGATCGAAATTTGCCGATCTGGCGCAGCCTCACCCAGGGCCGTTCGGAACTGTTTCGCGAGGTGGATGGTCTGGCCTTGGTGAATGCCGACTGGTTGGAAGAGTCCTTTGGTTTGCGGGGTCCGTTCTGGAGCCGCCACTACAGGTTCTTTCGCAGCGGGGAAGCCCTCACTGTGATTCGAGAAGTGTTCAGCCCCCAGCTGGAAACGTGGTTAGGTCCCACGTTGCGGGAGGAGATTCAGAGAAATTCATGAACAAATCGCCGAAATTGTTGGGATTTGCACTTGACAACTTGCCAAGTCTTATGCACGCACGAACATGAGGTTGCACTGATTCACCGTGTCATGGCAGCCTCGTCCTCCTGGCTCAGCCTCACCGACCTCGGTCGGATCTATGGCATTTCCGCCATCCACTGCGGTCGGACCATGGAACACCTCGGTTGGCGTGACCGACGTGGAAAACCGACGCCAGCAGCTCTCGAGGCAGGGGCTGCCATGTCCTCAGGACCCCATGGTCCTGGACGAGCGACGCTATGGAACCGAGACATCTGCGGCAAAGAACTGCAGGCCCGTGGATATGAACCGATGAGCCACGGCCTTCAGGTGCAGCAGTGGACTCAATTTCTAGAGGCAATGACGGAGGGATCTCCCTCGATCGCTGCCACTGTCGAGCAGATGGCGGAGGAGATTCCAGGCGAGCTGGTGGATGANGTGAACCACCAACTCGCTTCCCGTGGGTGCAGTTTCCGCGTGCCTAACCAGTCGATTCAGGCGAGACGCAGCGCTTCGGCCTGCTGAGCAGCTTTCTCGAGCAGATCACGCAGCTTCTCCTCATCGGTGTTGCTGAGGCTGGTCTTCACAAGCCGGGCATGGGGTGCGTGGCTGCGCAGCCGCTCCACCACCTTGTCCGGAGTGCTGTCCCGGACCAGAAGCGCAAGAGCGGCACTGCCCTTGGGCAGAGTTTCACTCAGCTCCCGCAGGAAATCGTCGTTGATGCCGATGTCGCTGAGGGCACCCGAGGCAGCTCCAGCCCCTGCACCAACAGCCAGACCGACAACGGGGTTGAGGAAGATCAGGCCGACCAGCATTCCCCAGAAGCTGCCACTCACGGCACCGGCAGCAGCCAGATTGATCGCCTGACGAAGGTGGACATGACCGTCCTCGGCATGCTCAAGCACCACCGCATCCTCGAGGGAAATCAAATGCTCCTGCTGGATGCCCACCAACTCACGCCTGACCTCCTCAGCTTCCTCGGGCTTCGGAAAACCGATCACGATCAGATTGCTCATCACTCAAAGAAAACCTTCCCAAAAAACCTAAGTCCGGGGGAAAGGAAGCGTTAGTCACGGCGGCGACTCGAACGGGGCAAAGCACGACGAGACGAGGCGGAACGATCTCCACGTTTCCAGTGGTCAACACGAAAACTGTCGTCGTCCGGCCAGGCCTGATCGGATTCGGCGTCGCTCGGATGGGGGCTCTCCAACGCAGAGGACTGCGCAGGTTGCCCCGAAGACATGCGTGACGGCGAGCGCCTTGAAATCGCGTCGAGCGGACGTTTGCCTGTGNNGCTGGAGGTCTGGGGCGGTGCATCCTGCTCTTGCCAGGGCTCTCGCCAGTCGTCGTCCTCTTCCAGCAACCATTCCACCTTCTCGCCGACCCAACGGCCGACGGAATCGAGATCGAGCGATCCACGCCGTTGTCCCGGTCGGCGGCCGGACACGCCGTCCACNAGCTGACGACCGGTCTCAAGCCATTGATCCATGCGNTTATCCCGGCTGTCGCGGGANCGCCAATCGCGTGTTGATCTGTCCTCCATCCACCGACGTTACCGACGCCGCTGCCGAAGCCAGCGCTCCCGTCGCAGTCCGATCACAACGATGACCACGCCAGCACATTCCAAGGTGAGCAGAAACGCCTCCATCAGAGGGAACTCTGCTCAAACGGTTCAAATCGAAGCAGGCAACTGGGGTGCCAACGGCCGCCGTGATGGACATCACAGCAGATCCGACAGGCTGCATTGCGGAGTCGACGGCGGTAGGGGGAGCGGCGTTGGCACTGCGGACAGACAGCCCACCAACGCGGCGGTTTGGTCGGAACGGGGAATCGATGGCGCACGCTCACCTGAAAACGGTTCTGCGAGGCATTGATCACCGCCATGCGTTGACGAAACAAGGGGCCATGGACTTCACGGCTGCGGAGCTCCAGATCAACCCAGGCATGAATCATCTCGTGGCAGAGCGTGCTTTCCATCGCCTCCTGGGGAAGCACTTCCAGCACAGGGCGGGANAGCACGATTTCACATCCACGTCCACCCTGAACAGCAGGACCACGACGNTAAAAACCGGCGGTTCGGCTCATCCGCCCGTCACTCCAGCGCACGGAGACACGCGGTTGCCCGGATCGAACCAGCACACCATCGAAATGCTCGCGATTGAGCCGATGGAACAACGGAAGCAGTGGCAACAGGGGCAGAGCGCAGACCTGCAGACGAACCAACGTCATCCTGCCTCCGTCAGTCAGACTCGTCTNTGCTTTGAAGGCTGGCGATGGAACTGGGTCTGGTGCGTGACATCGGCAGCAANGCGTTGCTGGCGGGTGGTGGAGCACTGCTCCTGTACTGGACCTTCACGGCCGTGAAGCTGGTGCTGAGCGCCCGCGGCATCAATCCACTGATCAAGCAGTTCTTCACGCAAGTNGCCGCTGGCCGCATCGACGCCGCCTATTTGCTGACCACGAAGGCCTATCGCCAGCACGTGAACCGTCAGCAGTTCATTCGCTTTCTCGCAGACCTCAAGCTGAACAAGTTCCGCAANCTGAAATCAGGGCGGCCTCGCATTCAAGAGGGAAGCGTGATTTTGACGGTGAAACTGAAAGCCGAAAACAATGAAGAACTGCCTCTTGATTTCACCTTCACCAAAATTGAAGACAATTGGCGGATCGCCCGTATCAATAAAGTATCTGCTTAAAAACCGAAGTTCTTCTGTCCAAATCACACAACCGAGTTGCTCGATTCTGATCGACACGACGGTTAGCGTTCATCACGATCTGCTGAGCTCGATGTGACTCGCAACCTGCATGAGCGGGCCACCGAATTGCGCGAACTGCTGAATCGTGCCGCACACGCTTACTACGTTCTTGATGCTCCCGTGCTGGAGGACGCGGTCTACGACCAGCTCTACCGCGAACTGCAGAACCTCGAGCAGACCCATCCCGAGCTCAAGAGCTTGGACAGCCCCACCCAGCGCATTGGTGGAGCCCCTGCATCAGGGTTCACCAGCGTGGACCATCGCATCGGCCTGCTCAGCCTCGACAATGCGTTCAATCGCGAGGACCTGAGCAGCTGGCATGAACGGTTGCTGAAAGTACTGGACCGAGCCGAGAGCACTCCACTGGCCCTGGTGGGAGAGCTGAAAATCGACGGCAATGCCTTGGCCATCAGTTACCGCAACGGCTTGATGGAACGCGCCGCCACCCGTGGCGATGGCAGTCGTGGTGAAGACATCACCGCCAACGTGCGCACCATCAGCTCGATCCCGCTTCGTCTTCCGCTTGAGAATCCACCCGAGTGGGCCGAGGTCCGCGGTGAAGCCTTCATCCCCAACGACACCTTTGAGGCGATCAATGCCGAACGGGACAAGCGTGGTGAAGCGTTGTTCGCCAATCCCCGCAATGCCTGCGCAGGAACCCTGCGCCAACTCGACCCGAAGGTGGTTGCTGCCCGACGACTCGATTTCTTTGCATACACGCTCCATCTGCCTCCTGAGCGACAACCCCAGAGCCAATGGGAGGTGCTCAGCTGGCTTGAACAAGCGGGCTTCCGCGTCAATCCCAACCGTGAGCTCTGCAAGGATTTGAGTGGGATTCATCGCTTCTGCGACAGCTGGGAAGAGGCCCGCCATCAACTTCCCTACGCCACCGATGGCGTGGTCGTGAAGCTNAACAATCTGGCGCTTCAAGATGAAGCGGGTTTCACGCAAAAAGCACCCCGCTGGGCTGTTGCCTTGAAGTTTCCTGCGGAGGAAGCACCGAGCCGATTGCTTCGGGTTTCCGTTCAGGTGGGGCGTACAGGGGTGGTGACACCCGTGGCGGAATTCGAACCGGTGGCGCTAGCAGGGACCAGCGTCAGCCGCGCCACGCTCCACAATGCCGATCGAATTGCCGAACTGGACCTCNACCTAGGCGACACCGTGGTGGTGCGAAAAGCAGGGGAGATCATTCCCGAAGTCGTTCGGGTGCTCACCGAACTGCGCGTGACTGATGCATCTCCCGTCACATTGCCGGGTACATGCCCGGAATGCGGCTCAACACTGATCAGAGAGAGAGAGGAAGCCGCAACCCGCTGCGTGAACAGCAGTTGTCCCGCCATCCTGCGTGGTGGCTTACGGCACTGGGTCAGCAAAGCAGCCATGGATGTGGATGGCCTCGGCAGCAAATTGATCGAGCAACTTGTGGACCGTGGCTTGGTGGGCTCNATCGCCGATCTTTATCGCCTCGATCAGGCCCTGCTCGCCAGCCTGGATCGAATGGGTGAAAAATCGGCGACCAACCTGGTGAAAACGCTGGCCCTGTCCAAGCAGCAGAACTGGCATCGCCAGTTGTTCGGTTTAGGAATTCGCCACATCGGGGAGGTGAACGCCAAGATCCTGGCAGCGAACTTCCTCAGCATTGAGGATCTGATCACAGCAACAGAGCAGACGCCTGAGCTGATCGCCGATCTGCACGGGATTGGCCCGGAAATCAGCGCCAGCCTCAACCAGTGGCTAAACACAGCAGCGAACCAGGAGCTGTTGAAGNAACTGCAAGCTGTTGGCGTGTCCCTGAAAGCCACACCAAAAGAGCGGGAGGCGGTGACCACTTCACCGACCAATCCAGACGGGGCGTTATCCGGGAAAACAGTGGTTCTCACTGGCACTCTTCCCCAACTGACGCGAACGGAGGCCAAGGCCATGATCGAAGCAGCCGGTGGGAAAGTGAGCGGGAGTGTCAGCAAGAAGACCGATTATCTGGTTGCTGGGGAAGCAGCCGGGAGCAAGCTCACCAAAGCAGAAACACTCGGAATTGCGATTCTCGATGAAGAGGAACTTCGTCGTCTTCTTTCAGCAAAGGCATAAAAAAGCTCCACCCTCGCTGGATGGAGCCAACACAAGTTTTGATCAATCCAGACGATTAGCTCANAGATGGGCCATGGGCATCTCAGCCACAAATTCACTGTGAGAAACATTCAAAATGGTCGTCTTGAATCCATCACCAGCAATTTTCACGTCATCACCGAGATCCCGAATCCTGACGTCTGCCTGTGCGGGAATGGCAATGTGATCTTCAGCAAGGTTGAAATCGGTGATCGTGTCGCTGCCTTTGGAGAGAACAAAGCGATCATGCCCAGCTCCGCCGGTCAAAACATCAGCTTTAGTACCTCCATCAAGAACATCATTTCCCTTTCCGCCTCGGACGNTGTCCCTGCCATTCCCACCACTGAGGATATCGTGGCCTTTTCTGCCTTTCAGCAGGTCCCTGCCCTGAAAAGCTGTGATCACATCATTCGTCTTTCCACCTTTCAACACCTGCCCTCCCTTGGGATCACCGATAATCTCAACCTCGGAAACAATGGGAGCAGGTTGGAAGGCAAGATCCATACTTCGGGTATCAAACGCACGACCCACATCGCGTTGCCGATAAGCGGTCTCTGATGTTGCGTGGCGATCCAGTAAATATTCAGCCAAGGCATCCTGCTCGCTGCCTGNNGCAGCAAAAGTGGCATCACCAGGCTCATTCATCACATCTTCGAGATCAACAACGTCAAGGCGNTGATATTCAGCCTGATCAATCGACTCTCCATCCCCACTGTAATAAACACCGTCGACGAAATTGATGTTTGGCCAGGGATAGCTATCGCCACCTCCGATGTAGGCACCACTTTCATCGAACCGCGGCATTGTCAGAAAGTCGAGGGTGACAATTCGGATCAACTCATCAGCATCACCAACGAGTTCTCCATCCGTAAGGATNTTTTGAACAACNGCGCCGTCATGATCCACGATGTCCACATGCTGAACCCGTGATCCGGCATCAGCGTTTGAGTCGTAGTGGAATTGCACTCCAGAAATTTGTGGGTAGCGCCCGTCNACGAGAGGTAGCGCTTCAACACCATGCTCGAGAGCGGCNACAAGCTGCTGCTTGGTGAGATTGATCAGACGAAGACCATTGTTGAACGTCAACGTCGCCTGGATATCACCCTGAGAAATGGCACCGCTGCCTTTCGACAGTCCTAATGATTCATCTGCAACGGCATTATTGGGTGAACGCGTGGCAAAGTCTCCGATACTTGCACGTATACCACCGCCATTTTTAATCGATACCTGTACGGTGGGATCATAGGATTGCGCATAAACCAAATTAGCGTCGGCAGTTAAATTACCGAGGTTTGTTTCCTGGGTGCGAATACCGTCAACGTCAGCACGAGTTAAATTATCAAGGCCCGGTTGACGATTGAGGAATACGTCAGAATAACCGTAAACGCTATACTGAACACTCGCAATCTCTTGCGTAAGTCCATTTGTTATTTCAACGATTTGCGGATCCGAAAGGCCTTCAGCATCAAGNCTTGACACGCCAGCCGCATCAGTCGCGTATGTTCCCGAAACCTCAGCATCGTAAGANGCTGGAAGAATGTTTCCATCGTCGTCGAATTCAATAACCAAACGGCCGAGNTAATTGTAATCACCCACCTCTGTCACAACAGCAGTCTGAGACCCACCTGCATTGTTGATAAATCTTGGATAAACATCAGACTGGACATCTCCTTCCCGGAGAATATCATTTGAATCTGCCGTGACAATTTCAGATCCGCCAGCGATGATAATGTCGACATCCCTCAAAAGCTCAGCGAGCCTTGTCTCGTAATTAAAGATCTGCAGGTGCGAGGTGAGAATCACCTCCTTCACATCAGGATTCGCTTCCAGCAAAGCATCCACTTCTTGTTGAACAATGGCAGCGGTAGCGACCAACTGTTCATCGGTTAACAATTGAGCTTCGGCGAAGGGAGACGCTGTGACACCTCCATACCCTCCCGTGATGGACTGAAGTCCTGGCGTGGTGACACCAACAACACCAACTTTGACGCCATTTTTTTCAATCACAACCGAGGATGAGATCGTCCTTGGCTGAGCGATCTGTCCACCTTCTACAACCAGCGGATTAAGGTAGATATCTTCTGAGAAATTCAGGTTTGTCGATAAATAAGGGAACTGAGTTCCTGAATAATCAACGCCAAANATGGTCGCTATGCTCTCGCCATCACTGTCCACGCCGCTGATTAATTCGGCAAAGCCCTCTGAACCAACGGGCGAATCAAATTCGTGATTTCCAACCGCGATCGCATCAACCCCTAGTTCGTTCTGAACCTGCATTTCACCGACGCTGCGTGCGCCGTACAACGATCTGGAAGCATCCTGCAGAAAACCAGGCTGATAGGTATCGCCAGCCGCAATAAANAAAGATATATCCTCACCCACCTCCTGATTACGTAACGCCTGAAGAATTGCAGACGTATTCACCATATTTTGCAGAACAGAATTGCTTGCCGCCTGCTGATCATTCAGGTGGAACAGCTCGAGCTTGGTTCCCATGATTGTCTCTTTAATCGCTCAAACAACATAAGCTTAGATGCTCTTTCTATAGTTAATGCTATGCAAAGAGTGGGATAAGAGCAGCATGAAATGCAGGACAATTCTTTAACCTAATTAAAGCCAGATCAAGGATTTTTCAAGACTTTTCAAAAAAAACCCGATGCCCCGCAAAGGGCATCGGTCTAAATTCGTTTGATTAAAAATCGCGTTTAGNGTCGATCAAAAGAGATCGCCATACTTGAAGGGGAAGGCGGAAACAGAACCAGACATTTCACTGGCCAGAAGCAGAGCACCTTTATGATCTTTGTCGGAATCAGGCACNTAATAAATGCCTTCCGGAGACCAAGCTGTTGGCGACCAGAATGTCGCCAGATGCTTCACATCCGCAAGATCTGTCACATCAAAAACAGGGACGATGGATCCCTGAGGAAGATCTTCAACACCTTGATCGTATGCACGCTCAAGGCCAACGGCGACAAGATGACGCTCTTTTCTACCTTTCTTGTTGGTCATACTGAAGGACACCGTNTGCTCAGGCTCGGTACCTTTGTCATCACTGCGGTTGTCATCGTAATGATTCAAGCTNGCAGCAATCTCCTCGAGCATGTTGCCTGAGTGGTACAGGGTTCGACCCTTGGAATCAAAAATAGAGAAGTCACGCGTTCCCATCATGTAAAGGTCACCCGTCTCAGGATCATTCATATCCTTGAGTGTCTTGAGACGACCTTCCGCGATGATCTGGCTATCAAAGTTGGAAATATCGCCATATTCATCCTCAAGGTCACCCGAGCGGACTTCGTCGTAATAGAAGCCATCATCACTGTTCGGACCATGCCTCAACGTGACGAATAACTCATCATCATTCTCGGCCTCAAAATCACCTCTGTTACCGACACCAGGCTGATCATAAATATAGAGAACCTGATCTTCCTGGAAAGGATCAACATCACTAAAGATTGCATTTCCGGCATCATTGGATCCATAGGAGAAGGTCTGTTCGCCCTCGAATGATTCAAGAAGGCCTTCCTCAATCAAATCTTCAACTTCAAAGTTCGCATCATCTGGACGGATACGACCATCGCCCTCACCTGGTGCGACATAGCAGAGCTTTCCATCCGTATTGACATAGGAGCTGATGCCGTCAGGTTGGGTCAACCCGTAGAGGTTCTGCTTTTCAGTCGGATTAAAAATGTCATCGTTGTTGGTATCAATAGGGATACCATCGAAGCTCTTGGGCTCAAGGCCAAAGACCCGCTTGATCTTTTTGTTGGGAATATCAATAACAGCAATGCCATTGTTTTCCTGCAGAGCAACAATGGCCTCATCGTTGCTGGCGGTCGCTACATATTCAGGCTCAAGATCAACAAGACCAAACTGCTGGTAATCTCTTTTGTCAGGTCCAGACAACCGGACTCCAGCTCCTTCTAGTTTTTTGTTTGAAAAATTAAAAAATAGCTCTGAGATTCTGGATTTCTTGGGCTTCTTGTTCTTAACATCGATAATGGTTACGGAACCTCGAGGATTGGTAGGGAAGCCGTCTTGACGATCTTCAATACCGTAGAAGTTGAGAGGCTCACCTTCATTTGCAACGATCAGTGTCTTACCATCATCTGTGAAGACAAGCTGGTCAGAAAGATTGCCAACGACGTCAGTCGTTCCGACTTCTTTAACAGGATTACGTCCGCCTTGAAGACGGAAAAAGGACACCCTGGATTCATTCGTCAAGGGATCAACGACGGTCGCAGCTGCCAAACCTTTGCTGCTGATCGCGATGTCCGTTGCATCGCCTCTTAGGAAAGCCTCACCGATGAGTCGAGGCCTTTTTTTGAATCCTCTGGAATAATCAAGAACGAGGACTTGACCACCTGCCTCATTGTATTCACCAGTAATAAGCCAAGCATGCTTATTAACAGGGTCATAACTGATTTTTTCAGCACCACCAGGATTGATGACTGTTGCTGCCTCAATGACCTTGCTCGAAATGACGTTGTCGCCATTGGAGTCCCTGATGACTGACATGAAAAAAAGCCAATGCAGGCTACATATGGCAAAAAAACAGAAAACTAAAGGTAAGTCCTGGTTAAGTTCTCGATAACATCAACTTATGCCAGTATTGATGTATTCCAGATCACATTAAAACGAACTTTTTATGTCTCCTTTCATCCATCGTTTCATCAAAACCGATTGCGGCAGAGCCAAGTTCCACGAACTCTCCAGCCGCAACGGTTTTTGGTCCAAACCTCGCCTGTGGTGGTTTGTCGCCATCGCAGCACTCCGTGATTGGAACCTTCCAGGCTCTGATCAAAGTGCAGACTCCGCATCCTGAAGAGCGCGTCGTGCCGCCCGGCTGACCAGGACCACGACGCCCACGGTTGCCAACACCCCAGCAACGCGCAAGAACCAGGTGATCGGATCCGCCTCACCCCCCAGCACCTCACCGAAACGGGCCACATCTCCGGCCAGCGCCCCCAACCCGCAAAACAGCACCGTGCCGGGAAGGATCCCGATCAACCCGATGCTGTAGTCCCGCAGGCTCACCTCACTGAGGCCATAGGCCAGGTTGAGCAGGGAAAACGGAAAGGCGGGCGAGAGGCGTGTGAGCAACACCAACTTCAGCCCCTCCTTGCTGACGGCGCGCTCCACGGCCTGCAGCTTGGGAAACTGCTGCAAGCGGCGCTGTGCCCAGTCGCGCAAGACCGAACGCCCCAGCAAAAACACCACCACCGCACCCAGGCAGGCCCCAACGAACACAAGTCCACTGCCGAGCCAGGTGCCATAAAGCACCCCGGCCAGCATCGAGGCCCACACCCCAGGTAGCAGCAGCGTCACCCAGACGGCATAGAGCGGCATGAACAACAGCGCCCCAGCGGGGGAGCGCAGGAGCTCCAACACATCCGGGAGCCAGTGCTGAACCAAGGAGATCAAGCGAACTCACCATGCATGCAGCGGAGCATTGCACTCAACTGGACGCTGAGGTGTAAAAGCGCAGGGCGAAGAGCCAGAAGGCCCGCGCCGCCGCAAAGAACAGCACCGCCAGAACCAGGCCCGCCAGCAGCATCGGTGCTGCGGCTTCACCCAGAAGCACCTGGGCGGGAACCGTGGTGAGAAACGCCACCGGCAGCACCAGGGTGAACAGCAGGCGGAGCGCCGGCGGATAGGCGTTGAGGGGATAACGGCCGGAGGCCAGTAGGGCTCGCAACACCTCCGTGGCATTCCAGGTTTTGACAAACCAGATGCTGGTGGCGGCGATCAGAAACCACAGGGAATAGAGGATCAAGCCACCGGCCAACAGCATCACCAACACGGTGAAGAAGGAGAACAAGCTGAGCACCACGCCGGCCTGATGGCTGCCCCAGATCAGAAGCGCAAACCCCAGACCAATTTCCGGCAACCCAGCAGGAGAGAGCGTTCGCAACGACAGCCAGAACTGGCTGTCGATCGGCTTGAGCAGCACGAAATCCAGGGTGCCCTCNCGCACATGGGTGACGATCGCCCCAAGGTTCGGGCGCAACCAGGTGGTGGCCATGCCGTCGAACACCGTGTAAAGCCCCTGCACCATCAGGGCCTGAGCCCAGCTCCAGCCCCCCAACGTCTGATCGGGGCCATAGAACANNGAGAGCAGAAACAGNCTGCCGCTGAGGCTCATCGCCACCGCCANCAGCTCGATCAGCACGTTGGCCTGGTACTCCAGCTGCGTGGCCAG
>PAEP01000007.1 GCA_002700765.1 Synechococcus sp. MED850 | reverse complement strand
ATGTCACTGACAAGAACCAGATCGGTCCCCTCGCTGCAGATCATGGCCGCTTTGAGATGCACACCTTCTTTCAATTTGACAACGCTTGTGGCGCGACCAGAGAGCTCCAAGACCTCCCGCAGTGGCAATCGTTTGAAACGTCCGTCGCTGCTCAGAAGACCAAGACTGCGATCGGATCCGTCTCCTTCAGGTAAGGGTTCGATTGCAACGATTGGATCGCCGTCAAGACCTGCGGGCAAGAACCGGTCGATTGTTCCAGGCTGTTGTCCTGCAAACTCCCAGCGAAGCAGTGCAACCCGCCCTCCAGCGCTGATCACCAGCAGCCTTGGTGGCGGTTCGATCGGCAGGATCAATCGAGCTGGGGAGGGTTCATCGCCAAGGGAGCAGGGTTCATTGAGGTGAAGTCGTCCGAGCACCTGAGGGCTGATCACTTTCACCTGGCCATCAGCGTGAATGAGCAGCTTTGCCTCGCCGGGCAGCGCTGCTAGCGCTTGTTTGCGCAGAAGTTCCGTGTTCGGTCGCTGACTGGCAGCCTTTTCTGCCATTAATTCATCACCACCCTCCACAAGACGGGTTCGTCTTGGTGTTGAGAAGCGTTTTCTGAGTGTTTTCAGTTCATGAACAAGCGCATTCAGCAATTGATCTCTGTCTTCAAGCAGTTGTTTCAACCGCTCACGTTCCTGGCGAAGTTCATCGAGTTCTTTGCGAAGGCTTTCCTGCTCCAGACCCGTGAGCCGCCGCAACGGCATGGCCAGAACGGCATCGGCCTGACGTTCAGTCAGGTCGAGATGCACCATCAGGCTGGCTCGGGCTGAGGCCGCGTCAGCTGCCTCCTGGATCATGGTGATCACCCGTTGAAGATTGTTCAGGGCCGTGATCAGGCCTTCCACCACCTCCAGGCGATCTTCTGTTTTGCGCAGAGCGTGACTGGTGCGCCGGATCAGGGTCAGTTCCCTGTAATCCAGAAAAGTCTGCAACAGCTGCCGCAATGAAAGCTGTTGCGGTTGACCATCAACGAGAGCCAGGAGAATGGCGCCGAAGTTGCTCTGCAGGGCTGTGCGCCGCTGTAGATCGGCCAGCACCTTGTCGGGATTGCCGTCGCGTCGCAGTTCCACCACCACCCGCATCCCCTCGCGATCGCTTTCATCGCGGATGTCGGCGATGCCGCCGATTTTTCCATCGTTCACCTGTTCGGCCAGTTTTTCGATCCAGCCGGCCTTGCTCAGTTGATAGGGCAATTCCGTGATCACAACGGCATTTCGCTTGTGTCGCCCTTTGCCGGGTTGCACTTCTTCGATGTGGGCGATTCCGCGCATCGGAATGCTTCCGCGTCCGCGCAGGTAGGTCTCCCGCAGACCACTGCTCAACAGGACTTCGCCACCGGTCGGGAAGTCCGGCCCGGGGATCAGCTCCAGCAGCCGTTCGTCAGAAAGCCCCGGTTCACGGATCAGAGCGATCAAACCATCAACCACCTCTCCGAGATTGTGTGGCGGAATGCTGGTGGCCATTCCCACGGCAATCCCCGAACACCCATTCAGCAGCAGAAAGGGCAACTGCGCTGGCAGCACCGTCGGTTCCTGTTGGGAACCATCGAAGTTCGAAGCAAAGTCGACGGTGTCGTCACCGATCTCTTCAAGCAGTGCTTGATGGGCGATCGGGGCCAGACGGGTTTCCGTGTAACGCATGGCCGCCGGAGGGTCGTCATCGACCGACCCGAAATTGCCGTGGCCATCGAGCAGTGGATGACGGCTGGCGAAGGTTTGAACCAGGCGGACGAGAGCGTCGTAGACCGCCTGGTCACCATGGGGGTGATATTTGCCCAGCACATCACCCACCACACGGGCACATTTCCGGTAAGGCCGGTCTGGGGTGAGGCCCAGCTCCTGCATGGCATACAGGATGCGGCGCTGCACTGGTTTGAGGCCATCGCGGGCATCGGGCAGAGCCCGTCCCACGATCACACTCATGGCGTATTCGAGATAGGAACGCTGCATCTCCTGATGCAGTGCAATCGGTTCAACGCGCTCCTCAGCCATTCCGTCCGCTGCACCCAATGCGGAAGGCGCTCAGCCTACAGATGGTCAAGAGCGTTTTTTCCAGGTGGCGTTGGCCCGAGCACGTTCAACACTGTCCGCCAATTCGTCTTCATCAAGGAGTTGAGCAGCGGCTCCGCGGATTCGGAACCCCCAGAGTTGCTCCTCTTGATGGGGTGGAAGCACGTAATTCGGATCTTTTGCCAGTGCCTCACGAGCAAGGGTGATCGCTTCTTCGCGTCGACCGCCCTGTTGAAACAATGCTGAAGCCAGAGCGAGCATGGGTTCAGGGTTGTTTTCGATCTCGAGCACCCGTCTCCAGCGTCGAATGGCTTCGTCGCGATTGCCCATTTCGTACAGCACGAGGGCCTGGTTGTTCAAGGCTTCCCAGAACGTCGGCTTGAGGTTTGTGGCTTGTTCAAAGGCCTTCAGGGCCATGCCGAGCTGACTTTGCATGATCCGGGCATTCCCCAGATCGAAGTAGGCCGAAGCGTTCTTGGGATCGAGTTGCAGGCCTCGGTCGAGAAGGCTGATGGCTTCCTCCGGCCGTTCCGACCTGAGAGCGATGGCGGCTTCGGCGAACCACAGACCAGCTTTGTCGGGCTTGAGCGCTTTTGCCTTCGAAAGGGAAAGGCTGGCGTTTTCGAGTTGATCACTGCGCAGTTGGGCTTCTGCCAGGACGGACCAGAGGCGTTCATCGTCCGGTTGCAGACGGACCGCTAGGGCTGCGAGTTGAGCGGCTTCCTGCGGTTGACCAAGCTGAAGCAGTTGGGCTGCTGTTCGTCCGATCCCCAGGGATGAGCCTTTCAGCTCCTCCTCACTTGGGAGGTACACGTAGGGAACGATCGCTTGAGCTGGCATGGTCCAGCCGAACAACCCCAGGCAGACCAAAGCTGCAGAGAACCGCGGTCCCAAGCGGGTCTTCTGGTTGTTGCGGCCCGTGTCCATAAGCACTCAAAACTTTTCAAAGCGTAGGAGGCAGTTCCGTTCGTGTCGCTTCAGCGTTTCTTCGCCACATCCACGGTTTGATTCGCCGCAGAGCGGAGCTGCGCAGGTTCTGGTCCCAAGTTTTGTCATCCCAACTGAGGGCCTGATCTCTGGTGAGGTTGAGCAGCCAAGGTCTTGGTTGAAGATCAGGATCGGTGGACACCGGAAGTCGCTTGTGATTCCAGGGGCAGACCTCCTGGCAGATGTCGCAGCCGGCCACCCAGGGCCCAAGGTGATCGCGGATCGGCTGCGGCAGCTCATCATTGCGGTTTTCGATGGTGTGATATGCGAGGCAGCGATTTGCATCCACCACGAAAGGTTCGTGGATCGCCTGGGTGGGACAGGCAGTCATGCATGCTGTGCAGCGTCCACAAAGACTGCGGGCTGGTTGATCGGCCTGAAGCGGTTCGGTTGTCAGGAGGTGACCCAGCACCATCCAGGACCCTCTTTGGTCGTTGATCAGATTGCTGTGTTTTCCAATCCAGCCCAGCCCGGCTTCCTCTGCCCAGGCTTTGTCGAGAAGCGGGGCGGAATCAACGCAGGCTCGCCAGCGGGCTTGAGGACGATGCTCGGACAGCCAGCGTCCGATGCGGCGAAGTCGTTGGTCAACGATGCGGTGATAGTCGCGTCCCCAGGCGTACCGCCCCACCTTTAAGCACCCTGCTGTCGTCTGCTGGGATACGTGGTAGTTCAGACCAACCACCAGCAGGCTTTCAGCGCCTTGCAGCAAGCGTGCGGCGTCCTGTCGCCTTGGGGCCGCCATCCACGCCATGTCGGCTTGTTGGCCTGTGTCCAACCACCGTTGCAGCGCTCGCGTGCGCATCTGAAGTCTGTTGCTTCCTGGTAACCGTGCAATTCCGACCGGGTCAAAGCCCTCGGCCCGTGCGCGCGCTTTCAGAGCTGAGCTGAGGTCAGCTTGTTCAGATGGATTTGGGCCTTGCATCGAACGTAAAGTTGAGCGCTTTTTTGGCATCTTCACGTGAGCGCTTCAGAGATGGGATCAGCTGCTGGCGGACGTTTTGGCCCCCTGCTTCGCTGGCTGGGTCTCACCATGGTGGTTGTGCTCGTGCTGCAGATGGCAGCCGTGCTCACTGGAATCGACTGGGAGGATTCGACCACTCGGCCCCAGGTGACAGGTCCGCTTGTCGCCATTGCTCCCATGGGGTTCATGGGACTCCTGATCGCCTTGATCGGTTCCCGTCTGGATCAGCCTCAGAAACGCCTGACACCTCTGCGTTGGCTTGTCTGTCTGCTCTCCGCAGTGTTGGCCATCGGAATGATTGCCGCCGTTCCCCTCTCCTTGAGTGTGAATTCCTCCGATGGTCCAGCTGCCCAGAGACTGCAGCAGTTGAGTCAGACCCTGAGCGAAGCCCGCAAAGTTCGTGAGGATGAGAATCAGATCAAAGCGATTGGGGAACAACTGGCGCAAGCCGGACAGTTGCCAGCTGATGCCACAGCGGAGGACAAGCTCAGGGCCGGGGAAAATTTTGTTGATACCCAGATTGCCCAGTTCGAAGACCAACGCAAAACCCTGGAAACCCAGCAGTCCAAATCGGAGAGTCAGCGTTTGATCGGTGGAACCGGGACAGCCGTGGTGCTGGCCATCGCCTTCGCGCTTCTGGCGTTGACCGCTGTTCTCTGAATCCTTCGCTCAGAAAGCTGGGTTGGGCTGAACGCTGGTTAGGTTGGTTCCAGCTTTCTGACTGTGGGCGTAGAGGCTTCTTGGTCCAGTCCAATCCCAGGCCAGATCTTCCGCTGAGCGCAAGGCTTCAGCAGGATCTCAAAAATGATTTGATCGCAGGCTTGCTGGTGGTGATCCCACTGGCAACGACGATTTGGCTGTCAACGATTGTCAGTCGTTTCGTGCTGGCGTTTCTGACGTCGATTCCGAAGCAGTTCAACCCGTTCATCACCCTGAACCCATTGCTTCAGGATCTGATCAATCTGGCCCTAGGCCTCACAGTTCCCTTGATGGGAATTTTGCTCATCGGCCTGATGGCGAGAAACATCGTTGGGCGGTGGTTGCTTGAGTTTGGGGAGGGCACACTGACGCGCATCCCTCTTGCTGGGTCGGTTTACAAAACCTTGAAGCAACTGCTTGAAACAGTTCTTCGGGACAACAGCACTCGTTTTCGTCGTGTTGTTCTTGTCGAGTATCCCAGAGAAGGCCTGTTCAGTGTTGGCTTCGTCACTGGGGAAGTTGGCCCTTCGCTGCGGTCCGATCTCGCTCAGCCTCTCTTGAGCGTGTTCATTCCAACGGCGCCCAACCCAACCACTGGCTGGTTCACGCTCGTGCCGGAGACGTCTGTCCGAGAACTCGACATTTCAGTTGAGGAGGCGTTCCGGACCATCATTTCTGCTGGCATCGTCAATCCTGATGAACGGGAAGCTCCTGTGAATCGGAGTTTTTCCAGCCTGATGGCTCAGCTGCGTTCCTCCGTTTCTTCTACGACTTGAGTTCATGCAGTCCCGATCTCTCTCCCGTGAGTTGGCGTTGCTTGTCTTGGGTCAGGTTGCCGAAGGCCGATCGGTGAAAAAGCAGGATGTTGCGATCGAAACCTTGCTCCAGAAGGCGCTCGACAGCTTGATGCAGCACTGGCGTGAATCGCTTGATTCCAGTGCGAAGGAATTGGAACAGGCTCAGCAGAATCTTGTGGATAGTGAGCTTCAGGAGGGGGTCAATCAGCAGCTTGAAACGGTGAGAGGTCATTTGCGTGCATCCCTCTCCTCCGCTGAGCAGGTGCTCAACGGTCTCTCAGCCAGTTTGGAACTCCCCCGATTGCTGTTGCTTGGTGATCAGGAGCAGATTCGCCAGGCAGCGATGCAGCGGGTGACTCTTGTCGTTGAGCAACGAGACAGCATTGATTCGCGCCTTGATGCGGTCATGGAGGGTTGGCGCCTCAGCCGTCTTCCACGCATTGATCGGGACATTCTTCGTCTGGCTGTTGTTGACCTGATTGATCTTTCCACTCCTGCTCCGGTGGCGTTCAATGAAGCCGTTGAACTGGCGAATCGCTACAGCGATGAACAGGGACGGCGCATGATCAATGGTGTCCTCAGGCGCTTTCATGATGCGATCACAACAGCGTCAGCCTGATGGTTTTCGATTGGTTCCAGCGCCAGCCGAATGATTCGGCCGCGCCTCAGCCCACTTCATCTCCCGAACCTTCGGCTGAAGTTCCATCCAATGATGATGGGTTGACGGAAACGACTCCTCCCACAGAGCCGGAGACCAGCACCAGTTCAACAACGAGTGCTCCCAGTGATGCTGAGACGGTCTCCGCAGAACCTGCTGAGGATGAAGCACTGGTCTGGGCGCGTGAAGCTTATGCGCGCTTAAAAGCTCAGCAGGCCCAGCAGGCTGCCGCATCGGAATCTCAATCTGAACCACCGCCATCGCCTGATCCAACACCCATTCAGGACGAGGAACCGACAGCAGAATCCGCTCCGCAACCGGAGCCTCCATCCGAGCCGCCAACGCAATCGTCCGGACTGTCTTTTCTGGAGCAGGCAGCAGCGCAGCGGCAGCAGCGTCAAGAGGAGCAGGAGGCACGGGCTGCTGAGCTGTCGTCCGTCACACCCGATGAGCCTCTGTCAACAGAGGCATCAGCAGAGGCATCAGCAGAGGCGAAGCCTGACGAGTCCGATGAACCCACGCTCGGTGCTTTTGATGACGACTTCACCTGGTCAGCAGAGGTGCTTGCAGCTCAGGGCCGCCAGGCCGATCAGGTGTCTCTCGAGGAGATCGACTGGCTTGGGCGTTTACGGCGCGGACTCGAGAAGACCCGACAGGGTTTTGTTACAGGTTTGCTCGAGAGCCTTGGCGATGATCCGCTAACGCCGGAGGTTCTTGATGATCTTGAGACCTTGCTTCTACGAGCCGATGCAGGCGTTCAGGCGACGGATCAGGTGCTGGATGCCTTGCGTCAACGCATGAACCAGGAGGTGGTTGAGCCCGCTGAAGGGATTCGCTTCTTGAAGGAACAACTCAGAGCACTTCTGGATGAGCCGATTCGCACCAGTGGAGTTGAGTTGTTGGCTCCGGAACGGGGTCGTCTCAACATCTGGTTGATGGTTGGGGTGAATGGGGTCGGAAAGACCACCACGCTTGGCAAGTTGGCCAATCTCGCCGTGCGAAGTGGATACACCGCTCTGATCGCGGCAGCCGATACGTTCAGGGCCGCTGCAGTTCAGCAGGTTCAGGTCTGGGGAGAGCGCAGCGACGTGCCTGTTGTCTCCAATCCCAGTGACAATGCTGACCCCGCTGCAGTTGTGTTTGATGCCATCGGTGCGGCTCGATCCCGCGGCACCGATCTACTGCTGGTGGATACGGCCGGTCGTTTGCAGACCAAGCACAACTTGATGGAAGAACTTCAGAAGGTGAGAAAGATCATTGATCGCCTGGCGCCTGAAGCCAGGGTTGAGTCTCTTTTGGTTCTCGATGCCAGCCAGGGCCAGAACGGGTTGCGTCAGGCCATGGCATTCGCAAGCGCTGCCGGATTGACAGGAGTGGTGATCACCAAGCTGGATGGCACGGCTCGAGGCGGTGTTGCTCTGGCGGTGTCATCGGAAGCAGGTCTGCCGATTCGTTTCATCGGAGCCGGTGAGGGCATCCGTGATCTCAGACCGTTCAACAGTTTTGAATTCATCGAGGCTTTGCTCGCCGGACGGTGAGCCGTTGCTACGTTGATCCCTCTGCGGCGGCTGAGCAGTGAGCAGCAAGCCACCCCGCAGACACCCCAATCCACCTCTGCGGAGTGCGAATCCAACACCCCAGGCAATGGCGTCGTTGCGCCAGTTGTTCGACAGCCTGAGCCGTGAGCAGCGTCGAAACCAGGATCTCTTGGTGTCCCTGGCTTTTGCCCTGCGCAGCTTTGCCAATCTCCAGCGCTTTCTCGAGCTGGTGCCCGTCGTCGCCTCCCGTCTTCTGATGGTCGAAGGCGCTTTGCTTGTGCCGTTTCAGGCGGATGGACGTCTTTGGCGCGAACAATTGCAGGCCGTGCCATTGGACCCCTGTCAGGAGCTGTTGCGTCGGCTGGCGGCGTTTGAGCCTGGCCATCTCGCTGGTTTCGGTACCGAAGAAAGCCATCTCCTCGAGATGGATCGTCTCGTGCAGCGTTTGTTGCCGAGAGCTGGGTTGTTTTCGACGTCCTTGGTGGCTCGTGGTCGTCCACGGGGTCGTCTCTACGTCTTCGATCTATCGGGTGAACTCGTCTGGACCGATGTCCACCGCCGCCATGCCCAGTTGGTGGCTGATCTGGCAGGGGTTGCCATCGAGAACGATCAGATGTTGCAGGAGGCTCGTCGTCACGAACGGGTGGATCGGCAGCTGAGCATCGGTGCCGAAATTCAGGCTCAGCTGCTTCCGGACCGTTGCCCTGTGATCGAAGGTGTTGAGCTGGCGGCGCGATGCCGACCGGCATTTCAGGTTGGTGGTGACTACTACGACTTCATTCCAACCCGGCCTGAACTGATCGGGCGTCGACGCGAAAGGGGTCGCTGGGCCTTGGTGATGGGGGATGTGATGGGCAAGGGTGTCCCCGCAGGTCTGTTGATGACCATGTTGCGCGGCATGTTGCGGGCTGAGGTGCTCAGCGGCCTGCCCCCCGATCGCATCCTTCACGATCTCAATCAGTTGGCGCAGGAGGACCTGGCCCAGTCCCATCGTTTCGTCACGCTGTTTTATTCCGACTTTGATCCACGGACGCGGCGTTTGCGTTACGCCAATGCGGCCCACAACCCTCCTTTGCTCTGGCGTGCGGAGCGTCGCAGCATCAATCGTCTGGACGCTGCGGGTCTGCTGATCGGCCTCCAGCCTGAGGCTGATTACAGCAGCGGCGAGGTGCGTCTGGACCCTGGAGATGTCCTGCTGTATTACACCGACGGCGTTACCGAAGCTCCTGGGATTACCGGTGATCGCTTCGATGAAGCGCGTCTGATCCGTGCTCTTGAGAGTGCCTGTCGCAGTGGCAAAGGATCCCAGGGCATTCTTGAAGCGTTGTTTGAGCGTCTTGATCGCTTCGTTGGTGCTGATCGTCAGCTCGAGGACGATGCATCGATGGTGGTTCTCAAGGTGCCTGAGGCGGTGACGCTCCCCAGCGTCAGCTCTCGACCGCTGGCCTGACAAGCTGAGACCAGAGGGATTGAACGGTATGGCGGGTGGAGTGACAGGGGGCTCCGAATCGACCTGGAGTGATCGTTTCGAAGGGGGCCTGCATCCCTTCATCGAGGCGTTCAATGCATCGATCGTTTTCGACCTCACCCTGCTTCAGGAGGACCTGGACGGTTCGATTGCCCATGCCCGAATGCTCGCATCATGTGGGGTGATTTCCGTTGAAGAAGCTGATCAACTGGTGATGGCCCTGAACACCATCCGCGCAGAGGCGGAGGCTGGTCGTTTCAAACCCGGGCTGGAGGATGAGGACGTTCATTTCGCAGTTGAACGTCGCCTGATCAGCCTGCTGGGCCCTGTTGGGAAGAAGCTTCACACCGGGCGCAGTCGCAATGATCAGGTGGGCACTGACCTTCGCCTGTGGTTGAGGCGTCGACTGGACGAGCTCGATGGTGACCTTCATCGTCTGCAACGGGCACTCTGGAGTCAGGCTGATGCCCATCGCGACACCCTGATTCCCGGGTACACCCATCTGCAGCGGGCACAGCCCTTGTGCCTGGCCCATCATCTGCTGGCCTACATCGAGATGCTTCAGCGGGATCGGGAACGCCTGAAGGACGTGCGTGGCCGCGTCAATGTCTCTCCGCTTGGAGCAGCAGCTCTAGCGGGAACCCCGGTGGCGATCGATCGTCGCAGCACCGCTGCGGATCTTGGCTTTGAATCCCTTTATCGGAACAGTCTTGATGCAGTCAGCGACAGGGATTTCTGCGTTGAATTCGCTTCCGCTTCCGCGCTGGTGATGGCCCATCTCAGCCGTCTGTCCGAGGAGGTGATCCTTTGGGCGTCGCAGGAATTCGGCTTCATTTCTCTGAGTGATCGCTGTGCCACCGGCAGCAGCCTGATGCCTCAGAAGAAGAATCCTGATGTGCCGGAGCTGGTGCGCGGGAAGTGTGGGCGGATCTTTGGCCACGTGCAGAGCCTGCTGACCATGATCAAAGGCCTGCCGTTGGCATACAACAAGGATTTTCAGGAAGACAAGGAAGCTCTTTTTGATGCTGTTAAAACCACGCGGGATTGTGTTGTCGCGATGGCGATCCTGTTCGAAGAGGGGCTCACCTTCCAGGTGGAACGCCTTGAGCAAGCGGTTGAGCGTGATTTTTCCAATGCCACCGATGTTGCGGACTATCTGGTGGGAAAGGGTGTGCCATTTCGAGAGGCCTATCAATTGGTCGGTGCTGTGGTTCGTCGTTGTTTGGAACAAAAATGTTTGCTGCGTGATCTCTCCCTCGAGCAATGGAAGGAGCTGCATCCCGCGTTTGAGGCCGATCTTCATGGGGCTTTAACGCCCAGAGCTGTTGTGGCGGCACGCCGCAGCGAGGGTGGCACCGCCTTTGAACGGGTGCATGAGCAGTTGGCGTACTGGTCCGATCAGCTGAAAGGGATCTGTTGATCTGGTGGTTAGGGATGCCCCGGTTGCACAGACGGGTCTACGCTGATCAAGCCAGCGGTACGCGCTTCATTTCCGAAGTCTTGGACCCATGGCGATGTCCCAGGTCCCTTCGGTCCTTCTTTTCGTACCCGGTCCACTTCAAACGTGAGCATTTTTGTCGGCAACCTCCCCTTCCGCGCTGAGCAGGAAGATGTGATCGAGCTGTTCGCCCAGTTCGGTGAAGTTGTGAACTGTGCCCTTCCCCTTGAGCGGGATACAGGCCGTAAGCGGGGTTTTGCATTTGTTGAGATGTCAGACGAGGCCACGGAAGAGGCCGCTATTGAGGGTCTGCAGGGCGCCGAGCTAATGGGTCGCCCCTTGCGGATCAACAAGGCTGAACCACGTGGGAGTGCACCACGTCGCGGCGGCGGTGGTGGTGGTTACGGCGGCGGCGGTGGCGGTGGTTACCGCGGCGGCGGCGGTGGTTATGGCGGCGGTGGCCGCGGAGATGGTGGTGGCGGCTACGGCGGCGGCGGTGGTTATGGCGGCGGTGCTGGTCGCGGAGATGGTGGTGGCGGCTACGGCGGTGGCGCTGGCCAGGACACAGGAGAGCGTCGTTCCGGGGCCCGTGGTTGGGAAGACCGCAGTTATGGAGCGCGTGAGAACAGTGGCGAAGGTGGTGGTTATGACGACGGTCGCAGCCGCCGCCGTCGCGGTTCGTCCGGAGGAGGTGGAGGTGGAGATGATTATTCCGGTTATGGCGGCGCCGAGGGCTGACTCTTGATTAAAGGCCGGCCTCTTCAAGTTGGCGGCCGGCCTCGATCAGAACATTCAGTTTCGCCTCTGGTCTCTGTGCCTGAAGTCCAAGGTTTCGACGCCAGTGACGGGCCCCCCGCACACCTTCAACCAGTTGAACCAGGTGTCGGCACAGATCCCAGAGTCGTCCTCCTCTCTGTAGGTGAGCTTCAGCATGGGGAATCATTCCCCGCACCACATCGGACGCCCTGATCTGTTGTGGCGGTTCACCGAAGATCAGCGCGTCAACGCTGGTCCAGCGCAGTGGATGGGAATAGGCAGCCCGTCCGACCATGGCTCCATCACAGGTTTCAAGGGCGGCAAGACAATCGTCCGGTGATTCCAGGCCACCGTTCAGTTCGATGGTCAGGTCCGGCCGTCTGCATTTCAGGGCGATGACACGGTCGTGTTGCAGGGGTGGGATGGTGCGGTTCTGCTTTGGATCGAGCCCTTCCAGCCAGGCTTTGCGCGCGTGCACTGCGAAGCGACTTGCACCTGCCGCAGCAACCTGATCCACGAATGCTGTCAGCAGCGCGTCGTTATCCAGATCGTCGATGCCGATCCTGTGTTTAACCGTCACCGGCAGGTGGGCTGCGGCTCGCATCGCTTCCACACAGCGGGCCACCAGATCCGGTTCCGCCATCAGACAAGCTCCGAAATTGCCGGCCTGCACTTTCTGACTTGGGCAACCCACATTCAGGTTGATTTCGTCGTACCCCCAAGCTTCAGCCAGCCGTGCCGCTTCAGCCAGGAGAGCTGGATCGTCCCCGCCGACTTGCAGGGCAATGGGATGTTCGAGGGGATCGAAATCCAGCAACCGTTCCCGTCGTTGGCTGCGATGAAGTGCCTGAGCCACCACCATTTCGGTGTAGAGCAGTGCTCTGCGACTGATCTGGCGCATCAGCACCCGAAAGTGGCGATCGGTGCAGTCGAGCATCGGTGCCACGCTGAATCGGTGGTGGTCAGTGGGAAGGCCTGATGCGGTCATCCATCCATTAGAACCGGCTCTGTTCCTTGATCTGGTCGCGATGACCCTCAGTGCTTCCGTTTTATCGCGACGCTCCCTGCTGCTCGCGGCTCTGGCCGGGGTGTCCAGAGATCTTTGGTGGCCGCGGCCGGTTCTCGCGGCTTCGAAGGCGGCAGACCCCCAATGGGATCTCAGTGCTGATGCCTGGCGGGAGCGTTTGTCGCCAGAGTCATACGACGTTTTGCGCAATGAAGGGACAGAACGTCCCTTCACCAGTCCGCTCAATGATGAGAAGCGTTCTGGGATTTATCACTGCGCAGGATGCGATCAGGCCCTGTTTTCATCTGAGGCCAAATTCGAGAGCGGCACCGGTTGGCCAAGCTTTTGGCAGCCCTTGGAGGGGGCAATCGCCACGAAAGTAGATTTCAAACTGATCATTCCGCGTACGGAATACCACTGCAGCCGCTGTGGTGGCCATCAGGGTCACGTGTTCAATGACGGACCCCGACCGACAGGAAAGCGTTACTGCAACAACGGCGTTGCCCTTGTCTTCCGACCTAACTCCTGAAGACGCTCCCATTTGGGATTGCGTGGTGATTGGTGGCGGTGCAGCCGGCTTCATGGCGGCCATCACCGCTGCGGAGCAAGGTGTCCCTCGTGTGCTGGTGCTTGAGGGGACCAATGAACCCCTCACCAAGGTCCGCATCAGTGGTGGTGGACGGTGCAACGTCACCCATGCCTGCTGGGATCCCACTGAGCTTGTGGGTCACTATCCCCGGGGGCAACGTCCTTTGCGAGGTCCGTTCAGTCGTTTCGCTGCAGGGGATGCGATCGCCTGGTTTGCAGACCATGGACTGAACCTCGTGGAAGAAGCTGATGGTCGGATGTTTCCGGAGGCGAACCGATCGTCTGCGGTAGTCAATTGTCTGCGTCAAACGGCATCGATCAGGGGTGTCAAGCTCCGCACTGGGCTAATGGTGCAGGGTCTGAATCTTGATCAGAGCGGGTCATTCAGCATCGACTGTCGTGGTGGAAAGCAGGTTCTTGCACGACGGGTTGTGCTGGCGACAGGTGGGCATCCCAGCGGTCGGCGCATGGCCGACAAGCTTGGTCATCAAATGGTGCCCCCTGTTCCGTCATTGTTCACGTTGGCCTTGGACGCACCGCACCTGTTGGATTGTGCCGGTGTGGCTTTGGACGATGTGACGCTGACGCTTCGGATCGATCAGCAGCGTTTTTGCCAAACCGGTCGTGTCTTAATCACCCACTGGGGATTGAGCGGGCCGGCCCTGCTGCGGTTGACCGCCTTCGCGGCGCGGGCACTGCATGGTCAGCGCTACCGCGGAACATTGCAGGTCGAATGGTGTGGACAGCAGCGATCGGATCATGTGGCCAAGGCCCTGGCAGAGCTGCGCCATGGGAGTGCCCGTCGCACTCTTGCGGCTGCGCGACCCCTGTCCGAGCGGTTGCCGAGACGTCTTTGGCAGGCTTTTCTATGCCAGGCCGAAGTGGATCCAGAGCTGCGTTGGGCGGATTGTCCGAAGTCTGTGGAATTGAAGTTGCAGCAGCAGCTTCAGCTGTGTGCCTATCCGGTGAGGGGGAGAGGGCCTTTTGGGGAGGAATTTGTCACGGCTGGTGGTGTGACTCTTGGTGAGATGAATCTGGCCACGATGGAAAGCAGGATTTGTCCAAGATTGCATCTGGTTGGTGAACTTCTGGATGTTGACGGTGTGACCGGGGGATTTAATTTTCAGCACTGTTGGACCAGTGGCTGGCTTGCAGGTCAAGCTGTTGCAGCAGCCATTACTGGATCTGATCGAAGACCGTAAACATCGGAAGGTACATCGCCAGCAGGATTGATCCCACGATGCCGCCCACAACCACAATCATCGCTGGCTCCAACATGGACGTGAGTGCTTTGACCATGGCACCGACCTCGTCTTCATAGAAGTCAGCAACTTTGCTCAGCATCTTGTCCATTTCACCTGTTTCTTCTCCGATGGAAAGCATGTTCAGAGCCATATCGGGTAGAACTTTTTGTCGCATCAGTGCTGTGCTGAGCAGGACTCCTTCTTGAACAAGTGCGCGTGATTCGAGGATGGCATCTGAAATAATTGAATTACCTGCGGTGTCACTTGAAATCTCAAGGGACATCAGAATGGGTACACCTGCGCGCGTGAGAGAGCTAAAGATGCGGCAGAACTGAGCAGTCGCTGTCATCATAATTAGCTCTCCAAAGAGAGGTAATTTCAAGACCAGCCTGTCCACTTGGCGTCGTCCATCATGGGTGTTGTAATAACGCAGAAATAGCCAGACTGATAGGATAATAATTCCAACAAAATACAAAGCTGTCGGCGAACGAAGTAGTTCGCTGAAATTAACGAGTAATTGAGTGAAGGCAGGTAATTCTGCTCCAAGATCTTCGAAGATTCCTGCAAATGTTGGGATCAGAAAGATCGTCATCCCCAGAAAAACGAGGATGGCGATCACGAGAACTGCAACTGGATAACCAAGTGCTCCCTTGATTTGATTTTGTAGCTTGGCATTGTCCTCGAGCAATTTTGCGAGGCGTTTGAGAGATTCATCCAGCACACCACCAGCTTCCCCGGCTTCAATCATCGCGATGGTGAGTTGATCGAAAACCTTGGGTATTTGTCGCATCGCTGCCCCCATGGCAACACCCTGATTCACTTCAAAACTCACATGCAGCAAGGCTTTTTTGAACATTGGCAGCTTCTGCTGGGTGGCCATCAGATCGAGGCTGCGCACGATCGGCACTCCGGCATCCACTAACGCTGATAATTTGCTGGCCCAGACAGCCTTTTCTTTCACGCCTGGTGCTTTTTCAAAGAGTTTGCCAAGATCTGCGGAAAATAAATTTCGGTTTTGACTCGATTCGTCATTTTTCTTGGGCGACTTTTCTTCGAAAGGTTCTCTTGTTTGTTTGGTTGAGGTCTGATTCGCTTTTTGTAAGGTCGCTGGTTGAATGTTTTCAGGTTTGATGCCACGTCGTCGAAGTAACCGTCGAGCGGTCGTTTTATCCTCGGCTTTGATTGTGGTTGTTTGAACGACCCCTCGATCATCTTTGAATGTGGCGATAAATTCTTTTTCTCGATTAACGCCAGTAGTNTCTACCGATTGTGTAGTATTTTTAAAATCNAGTGTTTTAATGCCCCGTCGCCTTAAGTAGCGTCTGGCTGAGATTGGATCAGAGGCATTCACCGTGATTGACTTCAGCTCGCCTTTTGCGGTTCTGAATGTGGCGAGATAAGACCCCATCGTTCAGATTCCTGAATCAGTTGTCTTCAATCAAGCGTTCCAGTTCAGCTGGTTTGCTGGCTTTGGCCATCGCTTCGGCCAACGACACATCACCAGAATTCACCAAGTTGGCCAGGGCTTTTTCAAGGGTTTGCATTCCTTGTTCACCACCGATCTGAATCTGGGAATACAGCTGTGCCGTTTTCCCTTCGCGGATCAGATTGGCTGTGGCAGGTGTGTTGATCAGGATTTCCTGCGCCATCACCCGTCCAAATTGTCCGGGCTTTNGATGGTGACGTCNGCACAATGTTTGGGAGAAGACAGCCACAAGGCTTCCAGACAGTTGCACACGNATCTGGGTTTGCTGCCCGGGTGGAAACACATCCACCATGCGGTCGACGGTTTGTGCTGCCGAGCTGGTGTGGAGTGTTCCGAACACAAGGTGTCCTGTCTCAGCGGCGCTGATCGCCAACTGGATTGTTTCCAGGTCACGCATTTCACCAACAAGNATNACGTCCGGGTCTTCACGCAGAGCTGCACGCAGAGCATTCGCGAAGCTACGGGTGTCCTCATTCAGCTGACGCTGGTGGACCAGACTTTTGTCGCTTTGATACACAAATTCGATCGGGTCTTCGATCGTGAGAATGTGTTCGCTGCGGGTGTGATTGATGTGATCGAGAAGAGCGGCCAGGGTGGTTGTTTTCCCTGATCCAGTCGGACCTGTCACCAGAACGAGTCCGCGAGGTCTGCGACTNGTTTCCAGAACAACGGGCGGAAGATTAAGCAGTTTCACGCTTGGAATTGTGCTGCCAAGTGCCCGTAGACAGGCCGCGTAGCTGCCTTTTTGCCGATACACATTCACTCTGAACCGAGCCACACCCTTGAGCCCATAAGCACAGTCCAGNTCCCATGTCTGCTCCAGGGTCTTCCGCTGGCTGTTGTTGAGCATCGAGAAGATCAGCTTGTTGCAGTTNTCTTCNGTTAAGGGGTCTTCGTTCATTGGACGCAATTCACCGCTGAANCGTCCGTAAGGCGGCTGACCGGTGGCGATATGAAGGTCGCTACCCCCACCTTCAACAAGCTGCTCCATCAGATCTTCGATCATCAGATCCATGACGACCTCCTTAGTGGCGTGGGGTGAGGCAGTACGGACATTCCAGCCAGTTGTCCTGGAGGCCAGCTCCACACCCTGTACACGTCATTGTGCTCAGGGCCCGGGCCCGTCGCTCGGATTCCAGTCCGGAGTCAGTGAGGATGATTCGACCCACTTCTTCAAGTGTGGTGTGGCCCTGCCTCACCAATTCCAGGCTGTAACCCAGCAGGGTGACCATCCCTGATTCCAACGCCAACTGCCGGATCACATCGGTGGTGGCACCCTTTGAGATGGCCGTGGCCATCTCTTCATTGACGCGCAACACTTCATAAACGCCGACCCGACCCTTGTAGCCGCTTCCTTTGCAACTTGGGCAGACCGGTTCATTGTTGCGATGGTGATGGGCTTTGTAGAAGGAAACCTGCGCTTCCTTGCTCGCCATCAGGCCAAAACGACCCAGTTCCTGTTCACTTGGTCGATAGGGCTCCCGGCATTTTGTGCACACCCGTCNCATCAGTCTTTGGGACACGATGCCGATCAGTGACGCGGAGACCATGAAGGGTTCCACACCCATTTCATCCAGGCGGGCAATCGTGCTCGGCGCGTCGTTGGCATGAAGGGTGCTCAACACCAAGTGGCCCGTGAGAGCAGCTTCAATNGCAGTCTTTGCTGTTTCCAGATCGCGTGTTTCTCCAACCAGCAGAACATCGGGGTCCTGTCGCATGAATGCCCGCAAGGCTGTTGCAAAATCAAAGCCCTTTTCACGATTGACCTGACACTGGGTGATGCCGGGGAGGCTGTATTCGATGGGATCCTCCACCGTTGAAATGTTGATACCGGGTTCGTTGCGTTCGGCGAGGAGGGAATAGAGCGTGGTGGATTTACCGGAGCCGGTCGGTCCAGTCACCAAAATCATTCCAAATGGTTTTGAACCCAGNTCTCGAACCAGGGCGAGCGTGTCAGAACTGGAGATCAATTTGTCGAGGCCGAGTTGGGTGGCGCTGCTGTCCAGCAGACGCAGACACACCTTCTCTCCGTAACGGCTGGGCAGGGTGTTGACGCGAAAATCAATGGTCCTGTCCTTGTATCGCCGACGGATCCGACCGTCCTGGGCCTGGCGTCGCTCGGCGATGTCCAAATCCGCAAGAATTTTGAATCGCGATGTCACTGCGGGGATCAACCGTTTCGGCAACGGCTCCACGTATTGCTGAAGAACACCGTCCTGGCGGTAGCGAAGTCTCAGCCCCTTCTGTTGTGGTTCCACATGGATGTCACTTGCACCAACGGACATCGCCTGCAGAAGAATCCGATCGACCAGGGTCACCACTGGCGACGCCTCTGCGTCCTGAAGGCTTGCCTCCAGATCGGTTGCGTTGTTCAGCTGCGCTGTTTCATCAGGGTCTTCCTCGAGAATTCCCTCGGCGTTGAACTCCTCCAGGTAGGAGATGGCCGCCTCCTCGTCCGACGGGCTGTTCGGCTCCTCTTGACTTGACGAAGGAGCGGCAGGCTCGGGGGTCTTGGGAGTTTGGGTTTCGCGGGTGTTATCTGGCTCGAGGGCGAGGGCGGCGATCAGATCACCATGCAGTGCCGGGTGCGTTCGGATCTCAGGGCTAACGCTGTTCAGTTGTGTCAACAGCTCCTCAAGCTCCTGATCACCCCAATGGCTCGGGACGGCGATGTCCAGATGGCCATCACCGATCGTCAGTGGGATCGCCGGGATCGCTGCCCATTCCGTCCTTGTCATCCCCGCCGCAGAATCATTCAGCAGCGTTGCGGCCCGTTTCAGTTCCTCTGGACGTGGAACATGCCGTTGGAGCAGCAACTCCAACTCCAGCCGCTGCTGATCAGGAGTAACGGCGCTGGGGATCGGTCGGGCGAGGATCAACAGTGGAGGCCGGAAGAGAGGTGCGGGCTTCCGCAGCTTGTGTGAGGTCAGCGTCGCCCTTCAACATGTCTAGGCACCAAATCCCGAGCGGTCAGCATGAGCGGTGACGCCACCACCCCTGGGCAGGATCAGACCGTCACCTCAACTGAGGAGACCGCGGCACCGGAACCTGAGGTGACCGTTGCCGATTCCGTGAGTGATGCCACTGCGTCGGATCCCAGTCAGCGTCTCCAGCAGCTTGAACAGGAACTGCAGTCCCTGAAACAGGAGCATGAAACGCTCCAGAGCCAATACATGCGGATCGCTGCTGATTTCGACAATTTTCGCAAGCGCCAGAGCCGCGATCAGGACGATCTGCGTCAGCAGCTGGTCTGTTCCACCCTTACCGACATTCTTCCGGTCGTCGACAATTTTGAGAGGGCGCGTCAGCAGTTAAATCCGGAAGGAGAGGAAGCTCAGGCCCTGCATCGCAGTTATCAGGGCCTGTACAAACAGCTTGTGGAGGTTTTGAAACAGCAGGGTGTCGCTCGGATGGAAGTGGTCGGGCAGGACTTTGATCCCAACCTCCATGAGGCTGTACTTCGGGAGGAAAGCCAGGAGCATCCGGAGGATGTGGTGATTGAGGAACTACAGCGCGGATACCACCTCAATGGACGCGTTCTGCGTCACGCCATGGTCAAAGTGTCCATGGGCCCCGGTCCTTCTTCTCCTGCAGGTGCAACAGATGATCAGCCGAAGCCGGAGCAGAGCTGATGGCTGATTACTACGAGCTTCTCGGGGTCGGCCGTGATGCCGATGGCGACACCCTGAAACGGGCTTATCGCCGTCTGGCGCGTCAATATCACCCGGACATCAACAAAGATCCTGGGGCGGAGGATCGCTTCAAGGAGATCGGACGGGCCTATGAGGTTCTGAATGATCCTCAGACCCGTGCTCGCTACGACCAGTTCGGGGAGGCGGGTGTCGGTGGCGCTGCCGGAGCACCTGACATGGGGGACGTCGGTGGCTTCGCTGATCTGTTTGAAACTTTTTTCAGTGGTTTCGGTGGCGCTCAGGCCGCTGGGGCCGGTCGATCGCGACGGCGTGGCCCTCAGCAGGGTGATGACCTGCGTTACGACCTGACCATCAGCTTCGAGCAGGCCGTCTTCGGTGAGGAGCAGGAGATCAAGATCCCCCATCTCGAGACGTGCGAGACCTGTGGTGGAAGTGGTGCCAAGCCCGGCAGTGGTCCCACCACCTGCGGCACCTGCGGTGGGGCAGGCCAGGTCCGCCGGGCCACGCGCACCCCATTCGGAAGCTTCACCCAGGTTGCCGAATGCCCCACCTGCAACGGCACGGGACAGGTGATTGCCGATCCCTGCGGTGCTTGTGGTGGTCAGGGCGTGCATCAGGTTCGCAAGAAGCTGCGCATCAACATTCCTGCTGGGGTTGATACCGGCACTCGCTTGAGGGTCTCCGGTGAAGGCAACGCCGGAATGCGGGGAGGTCCCTCCGGAGATCTCTATGTATTCCTGACGGTTAAACCGCACCCCAAATTGCAGCGCGATGGCCTCAACGTTCTCTCGGAGGTCAAAGTCAGCTACCTGCAGGCGATCCTCGGAGACAGCATCGAAGTTGAGACCGTGGATGGTTCCGCCGCTCTCGAGATTCCTCCAGGGACTCAGCCCGGAGCCATCCTGACGCTGACTGGAAAGGGCATTCCCAAACTCGGCAATCCAGTCGCTCGCGGCGACCATCGCATCACGGTGACGGTGCAATTGCCCAGTCGCCTGTCCGATGAAGAGCGCTCGCTTCTCGAGCAACTGGCGGGTCACCACTCCGCGCGGGGTAAACAACATCACCACCACAACAGCGGACTGTTTGCGCGTTTCTTCGGTCAGAAGGGATGAGTGAACGCTCTCTCGATCTCCGTGGGACCCCCTGTCCGGTCAATTTCATCCGTTGCAGGTTGATGTTGGAAACGATGCAGGCTGGAGATCATCTCCAGGTCCAACTGGATCGGGGAGAACCCGAGCAGATGGTGGTGCCCGGTTTGCGTGAGGAGGGCCATCAGGTGTCGATTGAAACGTCGGATCATCGGTCTGTGAAGCTTCAAATCATCTGCGGTCACTGAACATTGGCAAGCCAATCCACCGGCATCGTGGTGGCTTTGCAGGCGAATTATCTCGAGGTGGAGCTGGACGATCCGGTCGAGGGTGGGCCTGGACGGTTGCTCTGCACGCGAAGGACCCGACTCAACCATCGCGGTTCAGAGGTTTATGTCGGCGACAGAGTCAGGGTGGAGGCTGTTGATCCTGTTCAGGCAAGGGCCGCTGTAGCGGCCGTTGAACCTCGCAGCAGCTTGCTCTCCCGGCCATCGGTGGCCAATGCCTCCATGGTGATCGTGGCCTTGGCCATCGATCAGCCCAGCTTTGATCCGGATCAGGCCAGTCGCTTCCTGCTGACGGCCGAACGCACAGGGCTCACGGTCCAGGTTCTGCTGACCAAGGCGGATCTCGTCACCCCAGAAACGGTTCAGGCCTGCACCTCCAGGCTTACGGGCTGGGGTTACAGCCCTTTGGTGATCTCCAGTCAGACCGGTGAAGGACTGGATCGTCTGCGACAGCAGCTTTGTTTGTCCTCTCTCTCGGTGCTCTGCGGTCCCTCCGGTGTGGGCAAGAGCAGTGCGCTCAACGGTCTGATGCCAGAGCTTGCCCTGCGCGTCGCAGCGGTATCCGGTCGCTTGCAACGTGGACGTCACACCACGCGGCATGTGGAGCTGTTTTCCCTCGGCCCGGGTTCACGTGTTGCCGACACCCCAGGCTTCAATCGTCCTGATTTGCCGGATGACCCCCACGAACTGGCCGTCTTGTTTCCGGAGTTGCGCCGACAGCTTGATCCCTGGCCCTGCCGTTTTCGTGATTGCTTGCATCGAGGTGAACCTGGCTGTGGCGTCGATCGTGAATGGGATCGCTACGACGCCTATCTCTCAGCACTCGATGTGTTGAGTGGGATCAACCGCCCATCCCGGGCAGGTTGAGATTCAACCCTCCGGTGAGTTCCTCCATGCGACCCTTCATCGTCGCGGTGGATTGCTCATAGGCGGCTTGGAGGGCTTCCAGCGTTGCAGCCTCACTGGCTTCAGCACCCTCTTGCACAAGGGTTGGATCCAGACGCACCTTCAGGGGTTGTTGATTGCCGGACAACCAGATGCTGGCCCGCCCATCACTGCTTTTGCCTTCGATTTCCATCCCATCCAGTTCTTCCTGAAGCGCCTGGGCGTTCTGCTGGATTTCCTGGGCCTTGCGGAAGGCTTCGGTGAGCTGACCGAAATTGGGGAGTCCGAAGCCTGCCATGGTGCTGATGATGGAGCAGGCAGATTAAGCGGTTCCGGCGAAACCGAGCCGCTTCACTTCGGTGTGAAGAGAGAGGTCGTGGCGTTCACGCACGGCATCCTGCACGAGGCTGATCAGCCGGGTGATGTCGCTTGCTGTTGCATCACCGGTGTTGACGATGAAGTTGGCATGCAGAGTTGAAATTTCTGCCCCCCCGATGCGGGTGCCTTTCAGACCGAGTTCTTCGATCAGCCGCCCGGCCTTGAGGGGCTCTGGATTCCGAAACACGCTGCCACAGCTGGGCTGTGTGTAGGGCTGCGTGCTTGTGCGTTTGTTCAGGTTGCCTGAGGTGGTGCGCCGCAGCTGCTCAGGGTCGTGCCCAGGTTCCAGTTTGAAATGAGCCGAGAGCACCACAAGTGGGTCCTCTTGCAGTCGACTGTGGCGGTAGCCGAAATCGAGCTCTTCGCGGCGGAGTTCAAAGGGTTCACCCCCCTCGATCGGCACCACCAGCACTGATTCCAGATGGTCCGCCGTGCAACCGCCTTGGGCCCCCGCGTTCATTACTGCAGCACCGCCCACCGTTCCCGGAATCCCCACGGACCAGGCCAGACCACTGAGTCCGGCCTGAGCAACACGTCTGGCGAGAGAGGGGATCGGTTCTCCTGCCAGAGCGACGACGTCACCTTCGCTTCGGTCGAGCGTCACGCCCTGAAGCTTCCGCAGGCAAAGGGTGAGACCAGGAAGTCCAGCGTCATGGATCAGCAGGTTGGACCCTGCGCCGATCACACGGCAGGGCATCCTCTGCTGGTGCGCCCAGGTCAGCCAAGCCGATGTCTCTTCAATGCTGCTGGGTTCTGCCAGCCACTCGGCAGGGCCCCCGACGCGCCAGGTGGTGAAGTCTGCGAGGGACATGCCGGGATGAGGCTGCATGGTGGCCGTCATCGTCATCAGGCGGCGATGGCGGCAGACGCCTGATCACAGATTGCGAGTTTGGGCCAGATGCCATTCACATCCCCAGCTCCCATGGCAAGCACCAGGTCATCCGGGCGGCTGGAGCGTTTAATCAGTTCGACGAGTTGATCGAGGTTGTCGGCGACATCAACATCCAATTTGGGTTTCAAAAAACGCACCCGATCCGCCAGGGTGTGACTGTTCACGTTGTTGATGGGCTGTTCACCTGCGGCGAAAACCGGGGCTAACAGCAGCTTGTCGCAGTCCTGCAGCGCCACTGCGAAGTCGTCGAGAAACTCGCTGGTTCGGCTGTAGCGGTGGGGTTGGAACACAGCCAGCAAGCGACGTGGTGGGGTTGGCAATGGGCTGCGGCCGCTGTCCACCATCAGACGTGCCATTGAGAGAGTCGCCTTCACTTCACTGGGATGGTGCGCGTAGTCGTCGACGATGTGACGCCCCGCCCAGGTGCCCCGATGGTCAAAGCGGCGTCCAGGCCTCTGCAGTTTTGTTAACCCCTGAAGCAACTGCTCGAAAGGAACCCCTTCGAGTCGGCAGGCCGCTAATGCCGCGGTTGCATTGCTGAGGTTGTGCAATCCCGGCATCGGCAGGGTGAATTCTCCGATCGGTTCTCCGTTCTCGAAAAATTGGGCAATGCAGCGTTCGCCATCCAGTTGAAGCGGTAGTGCAGCGAAAGCGACGTCATCACTGGTGGTTACGGACCACCAAGCATCCGCCTGGAAATGCTCGCGCAGGATGAAATCGTCATGGTTGGCCAGGAGTTTTCCACAGGCTCGACCAAACGTCTGCATCGTCTCGATCAGATGATCGAGACCGCTGTAGTGATCGGTGTGGTCGAGTTCCAGGTTCGTGATCACGCCCAATGACGATTGGAACTTCACCAGGGAACCGTCGGATTCATCCGCCTCAGCAACGAGCAGGCGTCCACGCCCCGCATGACCGTTGCTGCCGAGGCAAGGGACGATGCCACCGATCACGGCTGTTGGATCCTCCCCAGCAGCGTGGAGCAGGGTTGTGATCAATGTGCTGGTGGTTGTTTTGCCGTGACTCCCGGCAACGGCGATCGATGGTTGATCAGCGATCAGCGCCGCCAGCAGATCAGAGCGATGCCAGATTTCAAGTCCTGCCTGTCTGGCTCTCTTCAATTCCGGATTGTGATCCGGGATCGCCGTGCTGATCACCACAATTGGTGCTTGTTCGGATTGCTCCAGAACTGCGTTGATCGTCGGTTCGGTCTGATCCTTGAACACCCGGACACCGAGTTGAATCAGGTCCTGAACCGTTTTGTTGTCACGCGGATCAGAGCCGCTGACGGGATGGTTGTGGTCGACCAGGATTCTCGCCAGCGCAGACATTCCGATGCCGCCGATTCCAATGAAATGGACGGGTTGCTGATGGCCGAGGGAGCTGGACAAGGAACCCAGTCAGAGACGCGAAAGATAGGCCAAGAAGCGGGGAGCGACCTCCGTTTGATGGGACGGATCGTCCGTTCGATTCATCAATTCATCAAATTGAGATGCATGGGAATTCATGCTTATTTCTGTATGATCGGCGGCCAAATCCTTTACGCGGCAAATCCGCTTCTGCCATGACCCTGCGCGTTGCGATCAATGGATTCGGCCGGATTGGTCGCAATGTGATGCGGGGTTGGATCAGCCGCGGTGATGACACCGGTCTGGAGATCGTTGGCATGAACTCCACATCCGATCCGAAGACGAGTGCTCACCTCCTCACGTACGACTCGATTCTGGGCAAGCTCGACCCCAGTGTGAAGATCGAGACCACCGACGACACGATGATCGTCAACGGCAAAGAGATCAAATTCTTTGCTGATCGGAACCCCCTCAACTGCCCCTGGAAGGACTGGGGCGTTGATCTTGTGATCGAATCCACCGGTGTGTTCAACACCGATGAGAAAGCCAGCATGCACATTGAAGCTGGCGCGAGCAAGGTGATTCTCACCGCTCCCGGCAAGGGTCCAGGCGTCGGCACCTTTGTGGTGGGCGTCAATGACGACCAGTACCGCCATGAGGACTGGAACATCCTCTCCAACGCCAGCTGCACCACCAACTGCCTGGCGCCCATCGTCAAGGTGCTGGATCAGAACTTCGGTCTTGACTGGGGTCTGATGACCACCATCCACAGCTACACGGGTGACCAGCGGATCCTGGACAACAGCCACCGCGATCTGCGCCGTGCCCGTGCAGCAGCCCTGAACATGGTTCCCACCACTACCGGTGCAGCCAAGGCTGTTGCCCTGGTCTACCCCGAGGTGAAGGGTAAGCTCACCGGCTTCGCGATGCGCGTCCCCACGCCCAATGTGTCCGCTGTGGACCTCACCTTCGGACCGTCGCGCGCCACCAGCGTTGATGAGGTGAAGGCCGTTATTAAGGCCGCTTCCGAGAACGGCATGAAGGGCATCATCAAGTACAGCGATCTGCCTCTCGTCTCCACCGACTACGCCGGCACCAATGAGTCCACCATCTTTGATGCGGATCTCACTTACGCCATGGGTGAGAAGGCCGTGAAGATCCTTGCCTGGTACGACAATGAGTGGGGCTACAGCCAGCGTGTGGTTGATCTGGCTGAAGTGGTCGCCAAGAAGTGGGCCTGATCGTCTAAAGCCGATTGCTTCTCCAATGCCTCCCCCATGGGGGAGGTTTTTTTATTGCGTTTCATCGGTAGTGACGGAACCCGTCGTTCAAGACGGGTCGGTTNTCGTTGTGCCAAATGACGGCATCCGTCTTGTCGGTGATCGATCCGATGCGGTGAGACGTCGGCATGACGTTCTGCCAAGCCTCCGCCCAGCTGGGCGGCAGGCTGACCACCAGTTCGAAATCCTCGCCACCGGCCAAACACCATTGATCCCAGAGNTCACCTGCTGGCCAGCCTTGCGGTCGTGGCAGCTGCTCTCTGTTCAAAACNGCTCCATACCCGCTGCTGGAGCAGAGTCCCTGGACGGCAGCGAGCAGGCCGTCACTGCTGTCGGTGCCGCCGGCTCGCCAGGGCAGATGCTCTGGTCGGCAATCGATCAATGACCGCAGTGCATCGAAACGGGGAGTCGGCCGTTGATGGTGTTGCAGGGCTTCAGCCTTCAACGTTCCCTCCAGCGCGACGTCGTTCAACAGNGGATCCCTCTGCAGCAGAGCCAGTCCCAGCCGGCTGAGGCCATGACCACCACTGGTCAACAGCACGTCCCCTGGTTGGGCGTCACCCCGATGCAGCCGCAGCGGACCCAACCGGCCAAGGGCGGTCACCGACAGCAACCGTTGCTGTCCTCCTGAACAGTCGCCGCCCAAGAGATCGCCTCCATGGCATTGGAGAGCTGCTGTGATGCCTTGATAAACCCCTTCCACCCAAGTCCAGGTTGTGTTGCCTGGAGTCACCAGAGCCACGGTGATTCCCTCGACCTGCTCAGCCCCGCTGGCGGCAAGATCGGAGAGATTGGCAGCCACAGCACGCCAGCCAACATCCTGTGCATCGGTGGTCTGCTCGCTGAAGTGGATGCCATCCACCAGNACATCCGTGTTCACGACAAGTTGGCGCTCATCTGATCTCANACAGGCGGTGTCGTCACTGAATTGCCCAGCGGGGGCGAAACCGGCCAGCCGCCTGAGCAGCTCCGCTTCGCCCAGATCCGCCAGGGTTTCCGTCATGCGTGGGCTTGAAGACCGTCCGCTCCGTCGATCACCGCAATGGATTGAATGCGGTCATCGGTGCTGAGTTCTTCGAGGACGTCGAAGCCATCCACCACATAGCCATAGGCGGCATTGCGGCCATCCACAAGATTGAGTCCAGCGGGAGTCAGCTCCGCTTCGTAGAGGAACATGAAGAACTGGGATGATCCGTCATCCAGCGCCTGGGCGGAGTGCGCCCACCCCAGGGTGCCGAGGGTGGCGAATGGAAGGGTNGGCGTGGCTTTGAACAGTCCAACGTCTTCAAAGGTCTCGTTGTANAGGGTGTCCGTTTCGCCAGGAACACGGATTTCCAGGGGCACATGGCGTTCCTGTTTTGTGTTCGGGTCCACGTAGCCCAACGCTGGTCCCTCAGGATCGCCGCTCTGCAGCACGTAGAAATCTTCAGCTCGGATGAACGGCAGTCCGTCGTAAAAACCCTTCAGAGCAAGATCCACAAAGGCACCGGCAGTGAGCGGTGCGTTGTAGCCGTCCACCACNGCTGTGAGGTCGCCTTGGCTGGTCTTGATCGTGAGTGTGGCGCGCCCCTGCAGGCGTGGCAGCGCATCAAATTCTGAGGGGATCTCCCGCACAAAATCCTCCGGCACCAGCAGGGCCTCCACATCACCGATGCGGCTGAGGGTTTCGCGCCTTGCCCTGATGAATTCGGGTTTGTCGTTGCTTTCGACCTGTTGTTTCAGGTCTTCCAGACCGCTGTCCACCTGGGTGAGAAGCCCTTCAGCCTCAGCCCGGCGGCGATCGGGAACAGCGGCAAGGATCGAGCTTCGTCGGGTGTTCAGCAGNGCTTCGCTGCGGCTCACTGCTTTGCCGAGGGCGCTCCAGCGTTTGGCACGCAGGTCATTGCTGGTCCCCTCCAGACGGTGCTGCAAATCGCGGATGTCCTGCTGATCGAAGGGAAGGGCATCCCGCAGGATGGCGGCGGGGTCTTTCACGGCGTTGCCCTGAGGCAAGCCCGCCGTGACCTGTTGTGGAACGGCGAGCAGAACAGCCGCGATCAGGGCGATCAGACCACCTCTAAAACGCTGATGAGCCAAGGGAACCCCAGTGCTGACCGGACTTTGGCACAGCCGTATGATCCCCTGAAACGTTCCGCCGGAATGATCTCCAGCAACGACTTTCGCACCGGCACCACGATTGAACTCGATGGTGCCGTCTGGCGCGTGGTGGAGTTTTTGCATGTCAAGCCAGGCAAGGGATCGGCGTTCGTTCGTACCAAACTCAAAGCGGTNAAGACCGGCAGCGTTGTTGAGAAAACGTTCCGGGCTGGCGAGATGATTCCCCAGGCCTTGCTGGAGAAGTCGTCACTGCAGCACACCTATATGGAAGGTGAGGATTATGTGTTCATGGACATGAGTTCCTATGAGGAGACNCGTTTGAGCGCTGATCAGATTGGAGACAGCCGCAAGTACCTCAAGGAAGGTATGGAGGTGAATGTCGTCTCCTGGAACGGCAAGCCTCTGGAGGTTGAATTGCCCAATTCCGTGGTGCTGGAGATCAAAGAGACGGATCCCGGCGTCAAGGGTGATACGGCAACNGGAGGAACCAAGCCNGCCATCCTGGAGACCGGTGCTCAGGTGATGGTGCCTCTGTTCCTTTCGATCGGCGAAAAGATCAAAGTCGACACCCGAAGCGACGCTTATCTGGGACGCGAGAACTGATTGCCATGCAGCTGGACCACGATCAATTGCATCGTCTGCTCGACGCCCTTGCGGAGAGCGACATCCAGGAGTTTCGGCTCGAGGGGGACGACTTCCGGCTTGAGGTGCGGCGCAATCTTCCGACTCAGGCCGTCGTGGCTCCGATGGTTTCGGCGCAAGTGCCGGTCCAGCCAGCGGCACCTGCCGTTGAATTGGGTTCCGGTTCTCCGCCACCAGCCGCCAAAGGCAGCCGCAGTGATCTGCTGGACATCACGGCTCCGATGGTGGGCACCTTTTACAGAGCTCCAGCTCCTGGNGAGTCATCTTTTGTTGAGATCGGTGATCGCATCAATGTCGGCCANACCATCTGCATTCTCGAGGCCATGAAGTTGATGAATGAACTTGAGGCTGAGGTCAGTGGTGAGGTGGTCGAGATTCTTGTGGACAACGGCACNCCGGTTGAATTCGGTCAGGTGCTGATGCGCGTTCGCCCCACCTGAGGTTCCGACAGATCCCAGGCGGCTCTGATGGCAGCGATCATGCTCTCCGGACGAGCCACTCCTTGACCAGCAATGTCAAATCCAGTCCCGTGATCCGGGGAGGTCCGCAGGAATGGCAATTCCAATGTGGTGTTCACCGCTGCATCAAACGCGAGCAGCTTCACGGGGATCAACCCCTGATCGTGGTACAGAGCCAAGATTCCATCAGGAGCCACGACCCCCGTTTGATGCCACGCCTNTCCTGCGCTCAGCCAGCAGGTGTCGGGCGGCAGGGGGCCATCCAATCGAATCTCTGGATGCTCCTCTCTCCACTGGACCAGCAGTGGCTTCAACCAGGTCGTTTCTTCACACCCGAGGCGGCCATCTTCTCCGGCGTGCGGATTGAGCCCGGCAACCGCCAGATGCGGGGTTGGTTGGAACCGACGGCAAAAATTGAGCAGCACATTCAGTTTGTGCCGGATCAGTGCGGGCGTTAAGGCTTGTGGGACCTGCTCCAGGGGGATGTGTGTTGTGGCCAGCAGCGTGTTCAAGCGCCAGCCGCTGTGNGGAGAGACGGCTGTGAACAGCATGGAGGAGCGTGGCTGACCCGCCAGTTCCGCGAGTCGTTCCGTTTGGCCGGGATAGTTGTGGCCGGCGGCGTGCCAGAGATGTTTGGCAATCGGAGCTGTCACCAGGGCCCGTCCACCAGGCTTGTTGAGAGAGGCAACCGCATGGGTCAACCAATGGAAGCCAGCGTTGCCGCTGGCGTTGCTCGGTTGTCCCGGCTGAATCGGTTCAGGCAGCGGATGGTCTTCGATGCTGAGGTCTGCAGGATCCGCCAGATCCATGCATCCTTTCTGCTGCAGCTGTNGGTGCGTGTTCTCCAGACAGCGACGGCAGCCCACCAACAAAGGATTGAGTTGGGCGGGGAGTTCGCTTGATGCCAAGGCTTTAAGAACCACCTCCATGCCGATTCCAGCGGGATCGCCCAGAGCGATCACCAACCGTTGAGTAGCGTGATCAGGGCTGGACATGGCTGTGCTGAGAGTGTTCCTGCTTGGATTGCTGATGATCGGACTGGGGGTGGGTTTTCGCCGTCAGTGGCTGCAAGTGAATTGGGATCGGCTCAAGCAGGACATCGATTGGATTCCAGCTGATGCCCCTGACGGCTTGGATCTCAACCGTTGGCTCATTGGTGAGCCAACGTCTCCTTCGGCTCCTGATTAAGAGCGTCCTGCTGCCAACAGTCTCGGAGTCCGACCTCGAAATCCGGGTGCAGGAGCTCGTAGCCCAGGGTCCGGATCAAGCGTTGATTGCTCACACGGCGGTTGTCGCTCCAGAACGAGCGCGCCATCGCACTCATCCCTTGTTTGGCCTCCTCAAAGCACTCCTCTGCTGGTGGGGGCTGGTTCATCAGTGATGCACCCAGCCGAATCAGATCACCACTGGGAGCTGGCCGGTTGTCGCAGATGTTGACGACCTCCGGCCGTTGACCCTGGCTGGCCNTNTGCATGAGATGCAGACAGGCGCCGGCAATGTCTTCCACATGGATGCGACAGAACACCTGATCTGGTTTGTGGATGATCCGTGCTCTGCCCTGTTTCAAGGTGTTGAGAACAGATCGTCCGGGTCCATAGATCCCTGGNAGCCGCAGAATCTGCACNGGCAGTCCTGAAGCACGCCAGGCGTCCTCACAGTTGAGTCGTTTTCGGCTGCGCTCCTGGGTGGGTGCAGGAGCATCGTCTTCACTGACCCATTCACCAGCGCGGTCGCCGTACACCCCTGTTGTGGAGAGGTATCCAACCCAATGGGGCTCAAGGCGGTGCAAGAGCGGCAGGAGTGTTGACAGCACGGGTTCCTCGCCGGCTGATGTGGGTGGAATCGTGCTGATCACATGGGTGACGCCATCGAGAGCATCCATGGCTGGAACGATGCCTGCTGCACTGTCAAAGCGAAGATCGGAGTTGTCACAGCGGGGTTCACGGCGAGTGCAGAGCAGCGGGGTGCCATGGGCTCGGATCAGCCGTGCCAAGACGGCTCCGCTGTAGCCACAGCCAAGAATGAGCAGTTTTGCTGTCGCTGGAAGGGGCTGGCTCCGCTTGACAAGATCAACAAGCATCAGTACAGATGTATTAGTTCTTTGACTGTGGTTTGGCGTTCTCTCTGCGGCCTTCCTCACGCGTTCTCATCGATGGTTCCGCTGGTCGATCCATGCGTTTCATCATCACGGCTGGACTGCTCACCGGAGCACTTCTCATCGCTCCAGAGGAACCGGATGCTCAGGCCTCGATCTGCCAGCGCCATCACTCGGCAGAGGTTTGCCGGGTTTGGTGAGCGATCGAGATCTGGGTCAGGCCGGTTGAAAGCTCAAGCCCGACTCACCAGGTTTGGTTGGTGGTTGTGACTCCTCCGGTTGAGCCCACTGCAGAAGGCGCAGNGCCAGGCGCAGATCGCCATCCATCCAGGCACGAATCGCCATGGCCCGACGGGGGTCATAAAAGCGCTGACGCCTNTACCACTCGAAGACATCGGTGTCTGATTTGTGGCCGTTGCAAGACAGGCAGGCTGGAACACAGTTTTCGGTGATGCTTAAACCACCACGACAGCGTGGAACGATGTGATCAATTGATTCGGATGGTTTGCCGCAGTAAATGCAACTTTTACCGGTGAATGTATGCAGTGATTGTCGCCATCGTCGGACACGTAATTTGGGACAAAGTTCATCGAGGAAAACTGCATCCCTGTTATGCATCCGAGGATCTCGGTTGAATTGAGTTTGCCTTGAAATCCNNTGGCGTCAATGTGTCGAGGGCTGCATTTTCATCATGTTCCTGGCGAATTTCAGTGGGTCGGGCAAGACGTTCTTGCCAGCAACTCGATCAGGTTTAAGATGAGATTCTGTGGGTTTCAGCATCACGCCACCACCGACCCGTCACTGTTACCTCGATCTCACGCGATCAGGGTTGATTCAGGTCGTCAGTCCCTTTGATGCCGTCACCCAGGCACAGCTTCGGCGGATCAGACCCAAAGGCCGTTGGCGTGGCCATCAGTTGGGCTGGGAGTTTCCTCTTGTTGCTGCGGAGTCACTCCAGGCAGCACTGGGTGATCGCTTTCCACGCTCGTCCCAACTGGAGCAGTGGCTTGGTTGGTTGCGACAACCGCTTCCACCGCTTCCACCCCATGCGGAGCTGGTGCGAGCGGCGCAATTGGATCAAACCCTTCCCGATGGCCGATGTCCCCTGAGGCATCAGCGTTCTGGTGCCCGCTGGCTTCTGGCTCGCAGAGGGGCGGTTTTGGCAGATGAGATGGGCCTTGGCAAAACCCTCACGGCGTTGCTGGCAGCGCGGGCTTTGGTGCGATGCGCAGCGTTGCGTGTGCTCGTCGTCGCTCCCGTTGGACTGCATGGACACTGGCGGCGGGAAGCCGATGGCTTGGATCTCCAGCTTGAGTTGCTCAGCTGGGCGAATCTTCCCGACGGCTTGCCCGAGGCAGGGACCCTTCTCCTCGTTGATGAGGCTCATTACGCCCAGACCCTGACGGCACGGCGGACGGAGGCTCTGCTGCGGTTGGCCCGTCATCCACGCCTGCGAGCGATCTGGATGCTCACAGGGACGCCGATGAAAAACGGTCGGCCGATTCAGCTGTTTCCCTTGTTAGCGGCGATCGATCACCCTCTCGCCAGGGATCAGCATCAGTACGAAGAGCGCTATTGCCAGGGGCACTGGCAGGAGCAACGTGGACAGCGGCGTTGGCAGGCAAGCGGGGCCAGTCAGCTTGAGGAGCTACGGAAGCTCTCTCGTCCCCTGATCTTGCATCGGCGCAAACATCAGGTGATTGATCTGCCTCCAAAGCTTCGACGCGATCATCCGATCGCATTGACCGACGAGCAGTCCCGTGGTTTCGATCACAGAGTTGATCTTGTGGTTGAGGATTACCGCCGTCGTGTCCGGCTTGGGGAGGTTCGTTCTGATGCTGAATCCCTTGCTGTGCTCACCTCGCTGCGACGGATTGCCGCTGAGTTCAAGTTGCCAGCAACGCTGGACCTGCTGCGCTCGTTTNGAACGCTTCAGCAACCCGTGGTTCTGTTCAGTGGTTTTGTTTCACCGCTGAAGCTTCTGCAACTGCACAGTGGTGGAGAGTTGCTCACAGGACAAATGCGTCCTGCTGAGCGGCAGCAAGCGGTGGATCGCTTTCAAAACGGGGACTCCGACCTTCTGCTTGCCACCTTTGGAACAGGGGGCCTCGGCTTCACCCTGCATCGTGCCCGTCATGTCGTGCTTCTTGAACGGCCCTGGACTCCCGGTGATGTTGAGCAGGCGGAGGATCGCTGCCATCGCTTGGGAATGGAGGGTGAGCTCACCTGCCACTGGATCCAACTGGGTCCCGCGGATCAGCTTGTGGATGGACTTGTGGCCAGCAAAGCCAGACAGATCGAGATTCTGCTCGGACCGAGACGGGTCGCTGTGAATCGTCAGCCGTTGGCATCGATGGTGCGGTCTTGTTTGCAGGCGGCATGACGCACATCCAGCTCGTACCGCAGCATTGGATTGGACGAACTTTGGTTGTGCTGCCCTGATCGTTCCAAGAGTTTCAGTCCCTTGGCCACATCTGCACAGGCTCGCGTCGTCTCTCCTTTGAGACTGAGCACCAGTGCACGCTCACTCAGTGGTCCTGGCTCGTCTGGATGGGCTGCAACCGATGCATTGCACCGTCGAAGCACCTCGTCGAGGTTCTCGGCCTTGAACTGTTCCAAACATCCGCTCACGGGATGTGACGTGTTGCGGCTGTTGGTGTCTGACTCTGATGGTGGTGGCTTTGAACCGCAGCCGCTGCTTCCGATCAGAAGGGCGACCGCGGCAAAAATCGGGATCAGAGATCGNCGCTCAATAGCTGTAGCGATTGCTTTCGTCGTCTTCAAAGCTGTTCTCAAAGCCGTTCGTGACANTGGNTTCAGGTGCTGCGGTGCTGACCGNTCCCGCAGGCATGCCTTTTCCACTGCCACCAAAGAGATCACCCAGGTATTGGCCGCAATCCGGGAAATTGCCAGGATCTTTGACNACGGCTTCCGTGATCATCACAGAGGCATGTTCCGGAGAGGTTTTGAACATGCCGTTGCCCTGACGCTTGATGACGGCGTAAGACGCGTTCCAGCTGACGGAATGATCATTTCCGCTGGAGCGCATGAAGCAATAGATCTTTGCGCCTTTGACTTCTGTCGCTTCACCGGCGACTGCCACAGTGTGGAGGCCTGAGAGAGAGCCGATCAGGCCGAAGGCGCATAGGGCCAGGGAGTGACCGGTACGGCGCATGAGAGGTCGTTAAAAATCTTGGCCCAACGTATCGATCCGTTCCGAGCTGTCGAGGGGGTTCTTCAAGGGTTGTTCAAAGTGAACGGTGTCAGCAGTCGCACCGTCATCGGCAGGACGAGCAACACGGTGATCAGCCGCACGGCATGCAATGCAGCGACAGCTGCGCCGACCCCGAATTCCGCACCGACCAAACTCATGCCGCTGATCCCTCCGGGAGCTGCACCTAACAGCGCAACAACTGGATCAATGCCCAGTAAGCGACTGCTCCAAAGCCCGATCACCACGCCTGTGAGCACGAGGGTCAACGTGATCAGAATTGCGGGGCGCCACAACAGCTGAAGTTGTGTCAGCGAAGCGCGCGTCAAGCCGGTGCCGATCACGGTGCCGATGCCGATCTCCAAAGCGGTCCGTGTTCCGGAGGGCCAGCAGGCCATGTCCAGTTTTCCGCTCATGCTGAGCAGTCCAGCGCCCAGAAGTGCACCCGCAAGAGGTGCGGCGGGGATTCCGCTTAGGAGGGCGAGCAGCCCGATGGTTGTTCCAGCCAGCAGGTAGATCAGCAACGTCGCCAGTGGATGCATCGGTCACCGTCAAAGCTGTTTCAGTCTGATCTTGAGGCAGAGCCTCCTCTGTGTTGTGATCTGCTGAACCAATCCCTTGGTCATGACGTCATCCGTTTCATTTCGGATCACCCGTACTGCGGAGGATCTGGCCCAGACGATTACTGCGTTGTCTCAGAGGCTGGTGAAGCTTGAGCAGCGACAGGATGCCATTGAGTTCGAAATGCGTCAGGTCCGGCAGCATGTGAATCGCATCCCGGACGAGGAGATCAGCACACTCGACGGCATCGATGCCATGCTCAAAGAAACNCGAGAGCTGCTTCAGAACACCGAAGCTNGTGCCATCAATNCNGGCGTCGTNGAAGCGTCCATTGACGATCCATCTNCCGCTGTCAACGAACAGCCTTGGCAGGANCCCCATTCGGGCGTTTTTGATGAGCAAATCGCCGCATAAGCTGGCGCCGGATGCCAAAATAAAAAGAAAGGCAACTATGACTGCCTCAAGTCCCGCTTCTAGTGCTTGCAGCTCGCTGAGGGCCNCCCGCNCNAGCCATGCTNCAGGCATCCGCGCTCAATCAGGCTTTGAAGAGCGTGGTCACGCGCTTGAGAAACTCGAATTTTCTCTTGCAATTGCAGAAGTTCGNGGTGATTCCGCCCGTTGTGATGTCCTTCGGTCGCAGATCGCCAACCTGGGTGGTAATGCTGAGGAGCCAGGAACCTAAAATTAGGTTTTAGGAGTGAACTCGTTGTTTCAGAATTGCGTTTAAACCGTGAAAATGGTTGGAATAGATATGCGNCGAGGTAAGATTTTTGTGTGGGGGTTATCCAAAGACTGTTGACGATCACACTTTCAACTGCAAAGCCTGCGTCGGAGCAGCGCGAATCGCACATCCAATCTGCTCGTGATTTTTTTGAACGAGCTCGCNTGTTGGCGGATTGCGGTCAGATTTCTGAAGCTGGTTCTTTCATTCTCAAGGGTCTTGCCCAAGAGCGACGAGCTGGGGCAACAGGTCCTCAAGTGATGCAGTTGATCAAGCCGAGAGCTTGATTAACAAAAATTCTTGANCAANCTGAAAGCGGGTGACCGGATTTGAACCGGCGACGTTCAGCTTGGGAAGCTGACATTCTGCCACTGAATTACACCCGCAGCGGCCGAGTCGACCTCCCTTCTCTTCTAGCAACCCAACGCTTCTGCCGCTGCAGCGACCCCTGNGCCCAGGCTTCCCTTGTGAAGTCCAAGACTGCTCAGGGTTGCTTCGATCGCTGAAACCGCGGTGAGGACATCTCGATCACACACGAATCCGAGGTGTCCGATCCGAAAAACTTTGCCTTTGAGGTGGTCCTGCCCTCCCGCCAGAAGGATGTCGAATTTCTCCTTGACGGCTTTGCGCAACTGTTCTGCATCAATTCCATCCGGAGCCACAGCGGTAATGGCCGGACTGCCGTAACCCTCTGCGGCAAACAGAGGAAGACCAATCGCTTTCATCCCGGCTTGGGCCGCGGAACGATGACGAGCGTGGCGGCTGAAGATCGTCTCCAGCCCCTCCGTCTGCATCATGTCGAGAGCGGCCTCCAGGCCGAAGTACAGATTCACGGCTGGTGTGAACGGATTGCTGTCCTTCGCCGCCGTCTTGCGATAAGGACCCAGGTCCAGATAAAACTTCGGAAGATCTGAGCGTTCATAGGCCTCCCAGGCTTTGTTGCTCATGGCCACGAAGCTCAGNCCCGGCGGCATCATGTATCCCTTCTGAGACCCTGAGGCGATCACATCAATGCCCCAGGCGTCCATCGGCACATNTGTTGCTCCAAGGCTTGTTACACAGTCGGCGATGGTCAGCGCCGTTCCGTGGTTTTTCACATGGCCGGCGATGGTTTGAAGGTCATTGATCACCCCCGTTGATGTTTCGGAGTGCGTGAGGATCACAGCCTTGATGGTTTTGGCGGTGTCGGCCTCCAAGGCCTGTCGGAACTGATCGGGATCGAGCGGTTGGCCCCATTCCGCTTGGATCACCTCAACGTCCAGCCCATAGGCATGAGCGACCTTGACCCAGCGCTCACCGAATTTCCCGTTATCGCCACACAACACNTTGTCGCCACGGCTCAAGGTGTTGATCATTCCGGCTTCCATGGCGGCGGTNCCGCTGCCGGTGATCACGAGGACGTCTCCACTCGTTTGGTGCAGCCACTTCAGCTGGTCGGTGGTGCGGCGAACAATCGCTTGAAAGTCCCCGCTGCGGTGGCCGATGGGATGACGCCCCATCGCCTTGAGAACGGATTCGGGAACCGGGGTTGGACCCGGAATCATCAGGGTGAGCTTGTCCTGCATGGCTCGGGGATGCCAATCGGCGACTCTAGAAAACAGCTTCTCATTTCTCCATCACGTCCAGCTCCTCCGGACTGACGCTGCCGATCTGGGTGGCCGCTGCCGCGAAGGCTGCCCTGCGCAGCTTGCTGCAGCAGCCCTTTGAACCGCGTCAATCGCTTGTCGCTCCAGACCGGGCGGAGCCTCTGGAGGTTCCGGTTGTTTCTGCAGCACCCTTGGCTTGTGGCGCAGCGGCTTTGGCCATCAGCCATTGCGATCCCGGTGATGGTCTTGATCTCACCCGCGGCCTTGAGATCTGGGTGCGAGTCGAGTGGACGTCAGATCCTTCAACGCCCATCCAANTCACGGCCGGAGAAGGTGTGGGCACCCATGCCGGTAATGGTGCGTTGTGCATGTCTCCGTATGCCGATCAGGTGCTGCATCGCAACCTCATGCCGCTGCTGCCAAGAGGTCGCGGTCTGGGGCTGGAAGTNATCTTTCCGCGGGGTCGCTCTTTGGCCAGCCGCACCAGCAATTCGGCATTTGGTGTGGTGGACGGTCTGGCCTTGATCGGNATGCAGGCGGATGTGCAGCAGAGTGCGGCGCCGGATCAGCTCAGAGGCGTTCTCGATCAGCTGGCTCAGCTGACCTTCACCTCAGAGTCTGCTGCNCAGCTGACGCTTGTCATCGGNGAGAACGGGCTGGATCTGGCGCGCCAGCATGGCCTGGATCCGCTNCTGAAGGTGGGCAACTGGCTGGGTCCCGTGCTGGTTGCCGCCGCTGATGCCGGGGTGAGCGAGCTGCTGCTGCTCGGCTACCACGGCAANCTTGTGAAGCTTGCAGGTGGCATTTTTCACACCCACCATCACCTCGCTGACGCCCGTCAGGAGGTGCTGACAGCCCTGGGTCTTGATGCGGGTCTCTCCCTTGAGCAGTTGNGGCTTGTCCGCGATGCCCCGTCGGTCGAACAGGCNTTGGCGGCCCTCGAAGCCGATGATCCCTGCGCTGCACAACGCCTCTGGTCCCATCTGGCGGAGACGGTGGAACATCGCGCGGAGGCCTATGTGGCTCGCTACGGAACCTGGCCGATGCGCATCGGCGCGGTGCTCTTTGATCGATCTCGTGCTCTGCGCTGGCGCGGCCCGTTGGCTGTGGAACGCTTCTTTACCCTGAAGGATTGATGGTCTACGCAGACCGCCCCAGCTCTGCATTGATGTCCCAGCTTTCCTCAGACGGTCAGCGTCAGCCGGCCATCGTCATTCTTGATTTCGGCTCTCAATACTCCGAGTTGATTGCCCGGCGGGTGCGGGAGACCGAGGTGTTCTCCACGGTGATGGGGTACACCACCTCTGCTGAGGAGCTGCGTCGGCTGGCGCCCAAGGGGATCATCCTCAGCGGTGGNCCCAGTTCGGTTTATGCCGAGGGGGCACCCCTTTGCGATCCAGAGCTTTGGACGCTGGGGATTCCGGTGCTTGGTGTTTGCTACGGCATGCAGCTGATGGTTCAGCAGTTGGGCGGAGAGGTGGTGGCGGCCACAGGTAAGGCCGAGTACGGCAAAGCACCTCTGGAGGTGGANGACCCCACCGATCTGCTCACCAATGTGGACAGCGGCTCAACCATGTGGATGAGTCATGGCGACTCGGTGAAGGTTCTGCCTGAGGGATTTGTCCGTCTGGCTCACACGGCCAATACTGCTGAGGCTGTTGTGGCCAATCTGCACCGACGGCTCTATGGGGTGCAGTTTCATCCGGAGGTGGTNCATTCCGTCTGCGGAATGGCCTTGATTCGTAATTTTGTNTATCACATCTGTGGATGTGATCCGAACTGGACAACAAGCGCTTTCATCGACGAAGCGGTGGCGCAAGTGCGGCGGCAGGTGGGTGACAAGCGCGTTCTTTTGGCACTGTCAGGGGGGGTGGATTCTTCAACGCTCGCCTTCTTGTTGAAAAAGGCAATCGGCGATCAACTCACATGCATGTTCATTGACCAGGGGTTCATGCGGAAGGGGGAACCGGAATTCCTGATGGATTTCTTCGATCGCAAGTTCAACATTCATGTTGAATACATCAACGCTCGCCGGCGCTTCATTGGAAAGCTGAAGGACATCACGGATCCGGAGCAGAANCGCAAGATCATCGGAACGGAATTCATTCGTGTTTTTGAAGAAGAGAGCAAGCGGCTGGGGCCTTTTGATTACTTGGCTCAGGGAACCCTNTATCCCGATGTGATCGAGAGTGCTGGCACNAANATTGATCCCAAGACCGGTGAGCGTGTGGCCGTGAAGATCAAGAGCCACCACAACGTTGGTGGTCTACCCAAGGATCTCCAGTTCAAACTTGTGGAACCCCTGCGCAAACTGTTCAAAGATGAGGTGCGCAAAGTGGGTCGCACTCTGGGGCTGCCAGAGGAGATCGTCCGGCGTCACCCCTTCCCCGGGCCTGGCCTGGCGATCCGGATTCTTGGGGAGGTCACCGATGAGAANCTCAACTGCCTGCGCGATGCTGATCTGATCGTGCGTGAGGAAATTCGGGAGGCAGGGCTNTATCACGACATCTGGCAGGCCTTTGCCGTTCTGCTTCCGGTTCGCTCTGTGGGGGTGATGGGGGATCAACGCACCTACGCCTGGCCCGTTGTGTTGCGTTGCGTCTCCAGTGAGGATGGGATGACAGCGGACTGGTCACGTCTTCCCTACGACTTGATGGAAACCATTTCCAATCGAATCGTCAATGAAGTGAAAGGGGTCAATCGTGTCGTGCTGGACATCACCAGCAAACCNCCAGGCACGATTGAGTGGGAATAGAAATCACGTCGTTTACGTCGACTGATTGATGTTTTGATCTCAATCAGGAGGATCGCTATCGAATGATTCGCTGAAGCCTGCGGCGATGATTCCGATTGGAATGGCGATCACCACAATTCCGCTCAGGGCGGTAAGGGCAGCAACAACTTTCCCGATGGGTGTGATCGGAGAGACATCGCCGTACCCCACCGTGGTGACGGTGATCACAGACCACCACAGGCAGCGCGGAATGGAACCGAAAGCCTCCGGTTGGGCCGTGGACTCGGTCACATACATCACGGAACTGCTGATCAGGAGCAGGACGGCGGAGTACACAGCTGAGATTTGAAGTTGCGACCGTTTCCGGGACAACGCCTCATGGAAGTGCCGCAAGCTGCGGCGGAAATGGCTGGATCGTCCAAGCCGTCCGATGTGCAGCAACCGCATCAGTCGCAGCAGATAAAGCTCAGGACTGATCAGTCCAATCAGGGTGGGCGCAAAGGCCAACAAATCGAGCAGGGCGATCGGAGATCGCGCATAACGCAGGGCCCCAGCAAGGCCTCGCATCTGGCCTGGTTCCAAAGGTGCCACCCACAGGCGCGTCAAATACTCCAGCGCAAACAGAGCAGCCAGCGCTTGATCCAACTGGCGCATCAGTGGCATGTACTGGGAGCGGATCAACGGCTCTGTGGCCAGGATCGCGATCACGAGGGAGGAGACGATGCTGATTCCCACCAGCTGCTCGAGCCAGCTGGTCACCTCGTCATCCCGAAGCAGTTGGTGCAACGACCGTCGGAGCTTTCTCACGATCACCGAACTCGGGTCAGTTCATTCTGAGCGGGATCAAAACAGCAGCAGGGGCTGGTGGGAGGCGTTGTGCATCGATACCTTGGGCCACCGGCCCCGATCACGTGACTGCGACACAACAGCAGGACCTCCAACTGCAGCGGCGTCTGCAGCAGGACAGCATTCAGCTCGGTGGTCGCACGATTTANCTCAATCCTTTCCTGTACTGGCGTCGGTTTGACAGCAACACCGACCGTTGGTTGCGGGAGCCGGGTCAGCTCAGCGAAGAGCAGATCGTGGCCAATCGCATGCGTTTTTACCCTGAGCTCGACTGGGATCAGCTGGATGAGCAGCAGNCGTCCATACGGGATGGCGCTGTTGAGATGTTTCTCAAAAGCCTGGAGTTGATCAGCACCTTTCATCCCGAGCTTGGTTCCGGCCATCTGCTGGAGGTGGAACGCAAGATGACGATCACCAAGAAGCGCTCCTTTGAGCGCTGGGTGGAGAAGGCCTTGAAACGTCGCAGCAGGGAGGAATCCCTGGAGCACCGCCGTTTCGAGCGCAGCCGTTTCTGGAGAGCCTGGCGCGAGTGGATTGCCCTCGACACCACTCAGAAAGCTCTGGTGCCAATGATCACGTTGATGGTGCTCAGTGGAATCGCCGGTTGGTCGATTGCAGCCCGGCAGTCCGCCTGCCCGACACTCTCGCTCCCTTCAGGTCAGACTGAGGTCCGTTGAACTGGGCCTGATGGCCGAAAACACGAGCGCCGACAATCCTCTTGACCAACTTCGCCTCTCCTTGATGCAGGAGGTCCTCCCCGTGGGATTGGCCGTGTTTGAGCGCGCCCGCGAAGGCGGTCCAGCACGCGTGGCCGAGGCGTTCACGGGGGGCTCGGATGATCCACTAGCGGACCTGCGGCAGGAGGGCGAGCCAGCGGCACAAACCGTTCGTGAACAGCTGGATCAGGTCAGTCCGGGTCTGGGAAACCCCGTGATGCCCGTCTCAGTGTCCGTTGAAGATCCGGTGGAGCGATCCGATGANGCCGAAGATTTGTTGGAGACCTTGAAGCGGATTGATGCCCGNCTCCAANTGCTGCGCGGTGCTTTGAACGCTGNAGACGCTGACGCCTGACGATGCTGTCGGGATCCGCGTCCCAGGGACGCGCCAATCAGCGCCAGACCGGATTGCATCAACAGCCCCTTGTGCTGCTGATGCTGGTGCTGATCTTCTGCAGCGCCATGGTGGCGCGACTGGTGTGGATGCAGCTTCTGGAGCACAGCCGCTTCCGTCAGCTGGCCGACGAAAACCGCATCCGCCTTGTGCCCCGCTCTCCGATCCGCGGGCGGTTGCTGGATCGGAAGGGACGCGTTCTGGCTTCGAGCAAGCTCACCTATTCGTTGTATCTGGAACCGCGANTGGTCGACGATCAGTCCTGGCCGACCTTGCAGNAGCGTCTGGCCAGTCTGNTGGATCTGAACGCGCAAGAACTTGATGAACGGCGGAGTCGCGGTGTTGATCGGGATGGCTACCGCACAACGCTGGCTCTCGATCTCACCCCTGAGCAGGTGCTCCGTTTTCGGGAGCAAGCCCCATCACTCAAGGGTGCGCAGGTTGATGTCGATATTCTTCGCTTCTATCCCCACGGCAATCTTGCTGCTCATGCGTTGGGATACACCCAACCGATCACTGAGCAGGAGTACGAATCCCTCGCTGAGAAGGGTTACAAGATTCGCGACCGCATCGGAAGGATCGGTGTGGAGGCCGCCTACGAATCGCACCTGAGGGGCAAATGGGGTGGGCAGATGCTCGAAGTGAATGCCATGGGAGAGGTGCAGCGCAACCTCGGCGATCGGCCTTCTGTTGCAGGCAAAGACCTGACGCTCACCCTTGACCTCGATCTGCAACGGGCTGCGGAGCAAGTCCTGGCAGACAAGCCTGGCGGAGCGGTGGTGGCCCTTGATCCGAATGATGGCGCCATCCTCGCGCTGGCCAGCAAGCCAACCTTTGATCCGAACTTCTTCTCCAAGCTGATCACCACGCAGAAGGAGTACGACGCCCTTTTTTCCAACCCGCGCAAACCCCTGCTCTCAAGGGCGATGAATGCCTATGACCCCGGCAGCACCTGGAAGCCGGTGACAGCGATGGCGGGGATGGAATCCGGCAAGTTTCCGCCGAAAACCAAGCTTCACACNACCGCCTGCATCACCTACGGGGGGCACTGTTTTCCTGATCACAACGGTGCCGGGTTCGGACACATCGGTTATGCCGACGCCCTGCGCTTTTCCAGCAACACCTTTTTCTATCAAGTGGGTGTCGGTGTCGGCTCTCTGGCTCTGAAGAAGGCGGCAACGGAACTGGGGTTCATGCGCAAGACCGGGATCGAGATCGGTTGGGAGGAAAGCGTCGGCCTGGTTGGTGACGAGACCTGGGCAGCGGAAGGACGGGGTTGGGCCAAGCCCGGGAGCACCCCCTGGATTCCTGAGGACATGGCCAGCGCGTCCATCGGGCAGTCGGTGGTGCAGATCACGCCGTTGCAACTGGCGCGGTCCTACGCCGTGTTTGCCAATGGGGGATGGTTGGTGACGCCGCATCTCGCGGCTGGGGAGGTTGCTTGGACGTCTCCGCAGTACAAGACCAAAGTGGACATGAAGCCGTCCACCCTTCAGACCATTCGAGAGGGTCTGCGCAAGGTCGTCGCATCTGGCACGGGTGCTGGGCTGAACGGACCGGGAATACCACCCGGGGCAGGCAAGACCGGCACGGCAGAGGACAGCACGGGAGGACCGGATCATGCCTGGTTCGGCTGTTATGCGCCCTATCCGAATGGAAAGATTGTTGTGGTGGCTTTTGCCCAGAACACCCCTGGCGGTGGTTCGGTCCACGCCTTGCCGATGGCCAAGGCGGTGTTGGCGGTCTGGGAACGCAACCGGGCTCAGTAACCGGCGCTCAGGCGGCGGCTTTCAAGGAACGCTCCAGAACGGTGCGGTAATACCCGCGCAGTTGTTCTGTCGCTCCAGCCCAGCCCCAGCGCTCTGCTTCATTGCGGGCCGCTTTGCGCAGCGCTTGGCGTTCGATGTCATTGCCAAGCAGCTTNTGCGTTGCTGAGATCAGGCTTGCAGCTCCACCATCCTCTCCGTCGGGCTCGTAAAGACAACCGTTCACCCCGTCCGTGATGATGTCGGGGATGCCGCCGCGGTTCGCTCCCACGACAGGGCAGCCGGCGGCCATGGCTTCCAGCAGNACCAATCCCAGGGTTTCCGTGCTGGAGGGAAACAGGAACGCATCGCCGCTGGCGTAGGCACTCGCCAGTTNTTCGCCTGCGAGATATCCCACGAATGTGGTGGCTGTTCCGTCGAAATGGCGCTCCAGTTGCTGCCGGTGCGGTCCGTCTCCCACCAGCGCAAAACGGGTGTCCGGCAATGCTTCCAGCACGGGCCGAATACGTTCAATCTGTTTTTCTGCGGACAGTCGGCCGACGTAGAGCAGCAAGGCTCCCCGGTCATCGTGTTGGCCCAGCAGCCGCTGACGCATCGCCTCATGACGCAGCTCCGGCCGAAACAATTCGGTGTCCACGCCGCGTTGCCAGAGGGCGGTGTCGTTGATGCCCTTCTCGCTCAGTTCCTGCACCATGGCGGTNGATGTGCACAGGTTGAGCACGGCCTGGTTGTGCGCGGCTTTCAGCAGTTCCCAGAGCAACGGTTCGAGCATGCCCATGCCGTAGTGCTCGAGGTACTTGGGCAGGTGGGTGTGATAACTCGCCAGCAGGGGGATGGATTTCGTTTTTGCGAGCCAGATGCCACCCAGCCCNAGCACGGCGGGATTCACCACGTGGATGAGATCGGGCTGGAAGGAATCAATCGCTTCGGACACAGCTGGCCGCGGCAGAGCCAGCTTCAACTCCGGATAAAGCGGCAGCGGCATCGCCGGCACCCCGATCACCTGTGCGCCCATGTACTCCTCAGGGCAACCCTCGGGACAGAACACCACCACGTCATCCCCTGCCTCCACAAGGTGTTTCACCGTCTTGGTCAGACGCGTGACGATCCCATCGACCTTGGGCANAAAGGTTTCAGTGAAGAAGGCGATTTTCACGGGTTTGACGCTGGCACTTGGATCAAGCGGGGACGCCGATGGCTTGCGCCTGTGCCTTCGTCCATGCGGATGTGCAGAGGATTCGGTTGCGATCGCAGCGATCGGCGTAACGGGTGGCAATTTCCACCACTTCTTTCAACAGACCGTCATCCAAGGTGGTGGGATTGAGACCCAGTTCGATGAAACAGCGGTTGTCCACGATCAGGTCGTTTTCGACGGCTTCGTTACGCGGATTCGGCAGATTGTTCACCTGAGCTCCGGTGAGGGCGGCCACCTTTTTGGCCAGTTCACCCACCTGATGGCTTTCGGTCATCTGGTTGAAGATTTTCACCCGTTCTCCCTGGGTCGGGGGATTCTCAAGCGCCAGCTGCACACAGCGAACGGAGTCCCGAATGTGAATGAAGGCCCGCGTCTGGCCGCCGGTTCCGTGCACGGTCAAGGGATAGCCGATCGCCGCTTGCATCAGAAAACGGTTGAGGACGGTGCCGTAATCCCCGTCGTAATCGAAACGATTGGTCAGACGTACGTCGCGATCTGTCGCTTCGGTGTTGGTGCCCCAGACGATGCCCTGGTGGAGATCCGTGATCCGGACCTTGTCGTTCTTGTTGTAGTAGAGGAACAGCAGCTGATCGAGCGTCTTCGTCATGTGATAAACGCTGCCAGGGCTGGCGGGATGGAGGATCTCCTCCTCGAAGCGGCTGCCGTCCGGCTGAGGGACCTCCACCTTCAAGTAACCCTCAGGAATGGTGGCACCGCGATGGGAGCCATAGCCGTAGACACCCATTGTTCCGAGGTGAACAACATGGATGTCTCGACCGCTTTCAACGATGGCGGCCAGAAGGTTATGGGTGCCGTTGACGTTGTTGTCGACGGTGTAGCGCTTGGTGGCGCTGCTTTTCATCGAGTAGGGCGCTGCCCGTTGTTCGGCGAAGTGAACGATGGAATCGGGCTGTTCCTCGAGCAGAAGATCGAGCAAGCGTTGGTACTCATGGGCGATGTCCAAATGGACAAACCGCATTGGCTTACCGCCGATCTCTTCCCAAGCCTTCAGTCGTTCTCCGATCGTGGTGATCGGAGTGAGGGATTCAACCTCGAGATCGATGTCGATCTTGCGACGGCTGAGGTTGTCAACGATCAGGACCTCATGGCCCTGATCGGCCAGGTTCACAGCACAGGGCCAGCCACAGAAGCCGTCACCGCCGAGAACGAGAACTTTCACCCCAGACTCCTGCAGGAATGAGCGGAACGCTCAGTTGAGGCAAGCTACTACAGGGATTTTCAGCTGATCGCAACGGTGACGCCAACGAGGGCTGCCACCAGGATTGAGCCCCCAATCAGCATCATCAGGGAGCTGCGGCCCCGGCTCCGGTAGGCATCGGCATCCATCACCTCCATGCGCGGTTCTTTGGCGAAGGCATTGAGACGACCGCCGTCTTCGGTTGTGACCTGCATGGTCGAACTGCGATTGCCAGGACCTTATGAGTCCTTTTACCCAGTGACTTGAATTGTTTCGCCAGGTTCACCGGTCTTCACGTGTCTTTACCAGAGACCAGCCCTGTGGTGGGGGAACTGGCTGCGGCTTGCTTTCGCATCGGCAAGCGGCCAGCCCGGAACGCCGTTCGGCCTGCAATCACAGCCTGGCCCATTGCTGCCGCCATCGCGGCGGGATCTCCTGCCATGGCGATCGCACTGTTCACCAGGACGGCATCAGCTCCCATTTCCAGAGCTTGCGCGGCTTCACTAGGGACTCCGATCCCGGCATCCACCACCACCGGAACACTGGAGTTTTCGATGATCAATCCGATGTTGGCGGCGTTGTTGAGGCCTTGCCCCGACCCGATCGGTGATCCCAGCGGCATCACCGTGGCACATCCAGCCTGTTCCAGTCGTTGTGCCAGGAGTGGATCGGCATTGATGTAAGGGAGGACAGCGAAACCCTCCTTCACCAGGCGCTCGGCGGCTTCCAGCGTGCCAATGGGATCAGGAAGCAGATGACGGCTGTCGGGAATCACCTCCAGCTTCACAAAGTTGTTCTCCTCCTGTCCGGCGAGTTTGGCCAGCTCCCGGCCCAGCCGTGCCACCCGCACAGCTTCGTCGGCGTCGGTGCAGCCGGCGGTGTTGGGAAGCATCCAGATCCGAGACCAATCGATCGCCTCCATCAGGCCTGCGTGACCGGCCGCCACGGTTTGGACCCGTCGAACCGCCACGGTCACCATCTCGCATCCTGAGCTGACGATGCTTTGTTGCATCAAATCGAGCGAGGAGTATTTGCCAGTGCCGGTGAACAGTCGGCTCTGGAATGGACGGCCGGCAATGGTCAGGGGGTCGTTGGCGTTGGACGTCGAAACCATGACGCGTGGTGAGGTTGACGGAACGGCATGGGTCTGCCGATACAGGTGAGCAAAAAGCCCTACCGTGCAGCCATCATCCCTCGCTCTCCATGCCTTTTCTGCTTGCCATGGATCTTCCGATTGGCAGCGAGGTGCCCTTCCAAACGAATCCTCAGCTCCCCCTGGATCCGATCCAGTTGTCGATACCGATGGAGGTGGATGCGAAAACGGTGGAAAGCTTTGATCCTGAGAAACGTGCGGTCCTTCTCGCCGACACACTTCCCAAGCAATGGTGTGGTCAGTTCAAACCCTTTGATGGCAATCCAATTGTTGACGTCAAGTTGAATCTGACCTCGCTCAAAGCGATGGGACAGATGGTTGATTTGCGGGGAGAGATGGATCTCGGTGCAACGAGCACACCGGTGCAAGGAAACCTCCATGCCAAGTCTGATCAATTGCTGCTTATTCCTCTGGCTGACCAGCTGATTGCGGGAGTTGAACCGGGAGGAATGTTCCTTGGCCTGCAGGATTTCAGCCCCACGGGCTGGGAATCACCACGTTTGGTCAACACCAATGAACCCGGAGGACCGATCGGGGGACGTTTATCGCTTTCCAGCGAGTGCACAAATGCTTCCGTGCCTGTCATGCCCCTCTGGTGAGGAATCAATCCGTTATTTGATGCGCCTTTCCAGCCGTTTCAGCCGTTTCTTTGCGGTGCTGTTGTTGGGTTCAATCTCGAGGGTACGGCGATAAAGCTTCAAAGCATCCTGGTCTTCAAGCAGTTTTTCCTGTGCAAATGCGAGATTGTTTAAAGCAACTGGATAATCGTCTTTCGCCTTCAAGGCTTTCTTGTAATGACCAACAGCACCTGAATAATCCTTTTGTGCGGCAAGTGAAAAACCCAGGGCATTTTCGATTAACGCCCGCGCCTCATCCGGTTCCTGACCCAAGCGTTTCACGGCTTGTCTCAGCGTTGCTGTGGCCTGGGGATAAAGCCGCTTTCTGAGTTGGACCGAGGCCAGTTCGTACAGATCTGATGCTTCACGGGACCCGGAGATCCCCCCTTTCTCAAGCTCGATCAGCTTGATCTCGTCCTGACGCACCTGAAACAGCTGTCGGCCCACCACCACAGCGACAATTGCGAGCAGGCCGACAAGGCCCAGTAGATAGGTCTGTGGCAGCAGGTCCACGGGACGGAATCAGGCTTTGGCGGTGCCCACCACGCTGGTGAAGCTGGAGGGATCCACAACTGCGAGCTGAGCCAGCATTTTGCGGTTCAGACGCACATCGGCTTTTTTCAGGCCTCCCATCAGCCGGCTGTAACTCATGCCGTTGATGCGCGCGGCAGCATTGATGCGCGCGATCCAGAGGCGGCGGAAGTCCCGCTTGCGCCGACGGCGGTCGCGGTAGGCGTTGCAGAGGGCTTTCATCACCCGCTGGTTGGCGGTGCGGAACAGGGAGCCGTTGCTGCCGCGGAAGCCTCGGGCCAGCCGCAGAATTTTGTTGCGGCGCTTACGGGCGACGTTGCCTCTCTTGACGCGGGCCATGACGTTGGAAGGGTGTGATCAGGTCGGAACGGAACGAGCAATCAGGCGTAAGGCAGCATGCGGATGACGCGCAGTTCATCCGTTTCATGCACCACGGCCTTGGTGGCGAGGTGACGTTTCTGCTTCGGCGTCTTGTGATCCAGCAGGTGATTGCGGAAGGCACGCCGACGCATGAACTTGCCACTGCCTGTCGCTTTGAACCGCTTCGCGGCAGCTTTGCGGGTCTTCAGCTTGGGCATGTGTCTGCTCGTTCGGGCACAAACAACAACAATACGTCCCAGAGCGACCCCAACCATGATTCTTCGGTTGTCATCTCTGATTGCCCTGCTGTGGATGGCGTCTGGATGCCGTGCCAGTGAACTGGTGCCAGTGGTGCCTGAGTCCTCCAGCTCCATCCCGGTCCTGCCCACCCATCGGCCCGTGCCGCAGCCTCCGGCCGCCGCTGGGTCCCGTCCCGAGCTCTGGGTTGCTCTTGAGGATCATCTGGGACGCGATTCCCGAGCGCCTCTGCTCAAGCTCATCAGTGCAGGCGCCCCTTTTCAGCTGAAGGATGCCGACAATCGCATTTGGACAACCGCTGCCATCCGCATCAGCTGGCGCAATGTCCCTCTCGAATCTCCGATCAACTTGGCGCGCCAGGTGGCGGGTCCGTTTGCCAGTTTCGAGTCGGCGGAGCGGGTGGCCAACCGTTGGCGTGCCATCGGTGTTCCAGCGGAGGTTGCCCATCCAGGTGATTGGGAAGTTTGGGCTCCCATGGGGTCGCCTCCTCCGGCGGATGTTGCTGTCAGGCCCTGGAGCGGTCGCGTCACCTCAACGGTTGAACCGGTTTTCGAGGGTCCGGACGGTGGAATCACCCTGCGGGGCCCTCTGCTGATTCAGGCTCCGAACGGCCTGCTGTGGAAGGGAGGCCTCTATCGCGGTCCCTTCCGGTTGCAGCGGGATGCCTACGGAAGTTGGACATTGGTTGAACAGGTGCCTCTCGAGACGTACCTGGAAGGGGTGGTGCCCCATGAGATCGGTGCCGGTTCACCGGCATCGGCACTCCAGGCCCAGACCGTGTTGGCACGGACCTGGGCGCTTGCGAACAGTCATCGCTTCAGGATCGACGGCTATCACCTGTGCAGTGACACCCAATGTCAGGTCTACAGCGACCCACGCCAAGCCGGCACGGCGGTGCGGCAGGCGATTGCAGCCACAAGCGGTCGCCTGCTGAGCTGGAGGAATGCTCCAATCAGCGCGGTGTATCACGCCACCAATGGAGGCGTGATGGCGGCTGGTCCCGAGGCCTGGGCGATGGATCCCACGCCCTATCTCAAGGCGAAACCCGATGGTGATCAGGGCTGGCAGACCCGCCATCAGCTCCCCTTGCAGGCCGCATCGTCCGTCGATCGACTCCTGGCGGACCGAGCCGGTGCCTACGGCAGTGCTCACCCTCTTTTTCGCTGGAACCGCACGCTCACTGGTGCAGAGATCAAGCAATCCCTGGGCAACCGTGGCGGAGCATTGCGGGGGCCTCTGAAGTTGTCTGTTCTGAAACGGGGCGCCAGCGGACGAGTGTTGGCGCTGCAGATCTCAGGATCTGGGGAGGCCCCACCTGTCGTGTTGAAGCTGGACGGTATTCGACGCACGCTCCGACGTCTTCCCAGCACCTTGTTCGCGATTGCGCCCCAGGGCCAGGACCGCTGGTTGGTGAGGGGTGGTGGATTCGGACATGGATCTGGACTGTCTCAGGCGGGTGCCATCGATTTGGCGCGGCGGGGATGGTCAACCGAGAAGATCCTTCAGCACTACTACCCAGGGACTGTCTACGGCCCCCTGCCTGCTGTCGTGCAGTCCCCTTAGAGTCCTGGCCACCTGAGATGGTGCATGTCTTCTGTCGCTGTCACTGGTGATCACCGCAGGGCGAAGTCGGCAGCCTTCTTGTTTGCATGTGGATGCGCAGGTGCGGCTCCCCATTGGTTGGATCCTGCGCGCTCCCTTTGGCCGGCGATCAGCCTGGCTCTGATGCTTGGTGGATACGGTTTGCGCACGGTCCTGCGAGGTCAGCTTCCCAAGGGCATCCCAGCGCGATCGTCCTCGGATCTGGAACGGCTTCCCACGCTTGATGTGGTTGTGGCGGCCCGGGATGAGGAGCGTGTTGTCTCGCGTCTTGTGGAACGCCTGACGGCTTTGCGCTACCCGAAGGGTCGTCTGACCACCTGGATCGTCGATGACGGCAGTCAGGATCAAACCCCTGAGCTTCTCGATGCGCTGGCGCAGAGGCATCCGCAGTTGCAGGTGATTCACCGGCCGCGTGATGCCGGTGGCGGGAAGTCCGGAGCATTGAACACGGCGTTGACCCAGTTGGAGGGTGATTGGCTGTTGGTGCTTGATGCCGACGCCCAGCTTCAGGACGACTTGCTGGAGAGGCTGGTCCCCTATGCCCTGGATGGTGGTTGGTCAGCGGTTCAGCTCCGCAAGGCGGTCATCGATGCTGACCGCAATTGGCTCACCCGGTCCCAGGCGATGGAGATGGCCCTGGATGCCGTGATTCAGGCGGGACGACAGGACATGGGGGGTGTTGTAGAGCTGCGGGGGAATGGTCAGTTGATCCGTCGTTCCGTGTTGGAAGCGAGTGGTGGTTTCAATGAGGACACCGTCACCGACGATTTAGACCTGAGCTTCCGCCTGCTCACCCAAGGTGCTCTTGTGGGCATCCTTTGGGACCCGCCCGTGCAGGAGGAGGCCGTGCCTGGTCTGGCAGCTCTCTGGAAGCAACGACAGCGTTGGGCCGAAGGGGGGCTGCAGCGATTTTTCGACTACTGGCCGACGCTGACGTCAGCTCAGTTGAGTTTGCGGCAACGCTGGGACCTTGGCTGTTTCTTTCTGCTCCAGTACGGCTTGCCGGTGGTGTCCTTTGCGGATCTGAGCGCCAGTTTGATCAGTCGATCCGTTCCCACCTACTGGCCACTCTCCTTCGTGGCGTTCAGCATCTCTGGCCTGGCCTTCTGGCGTGGCTGTCGGGGATCCAGCCTCGGCCCCTCCATCCCGTCACCAGGTCCGCTGCATCTGATCGTGTCGATTGCTTACCTCGCCCATTGGTTCATCGTGATTCCATGGGTTGCGCTGAAGATGTCGCTGCTTCCCAAGCGTTTGGTCTGGGTGAAGACCAGCCATGGCGGCGAGCAGCAGCCGGTTCAGGCCTGAATGGTTGAACGATCCATCGGGATCGTTGGTCAGGTGATGCCATCCGTCTCCACATCCACCACCTGACCATTGAAAAAGTCCGCCAGGTTCTTGGCCTGGCGGTCGAGTCCGGAGGATGCAACCGGCTCAGCTGGAGCGGTTTCGGAGATGTTTGACGGCGGTGTTTGCGTCGGTTCTTGCGGCTTCGCTCGGGGCTCGGGCTTTGTCTCTGGCGCCGGTCTTGGTGTGGTTGCTGCGATAACTGGAGCTGGTGGCGGCGGTGTGACCGACGCCACCGGTGCGGGCGGTTGCACGACAGGTTTGGGTGGTGCGGCGGCAGGTGGCGGGACCGCACCGCTGCCGGGTTCCAACAGCAGCTGACGGTTCCCCCCCAGTGCCTTGGCAACAGCCTGCTCGAGCAGAGCCGATCGGCTTTGCACCATGCTCATCCAGTTGCCAGCGACCTGCACCACCACCCGATTGGCATCCAGCCGCACCAGGTGGGCTTGCTGGGACAACAGCATTCGTGTCGACGGTAGTTCCAGGCTGCCGAGGATCTGTTGCCAGAGTTCTGTGAGATCGCCGCTGCTTGGCGTCGGCGCGGGGGGGGGCACAACAGGCTGTTCTGGTGCAGCAGCAGCTGCTGCTGCTGGCTGTGCCGCTGGGGCAGTCACTGGTGCTGAGACCGGTGGGGGTGTTGAGGCCACAGCAACAGCAGCGGTTGTTGGGCTCGGCGACGGCTCGGCCAGCAGTCCCAGCAACAACACCTCCAACCAGAGCCTTGGTTGCACGCTCTGGCGCAGTTGTTGTTCCGCGCCGCGCAGCTGTGCTTGCCACTGCAACAACCGAGCCCGGCCGATGGCCGTCGCGAGGTCCGGCAGTTGGTTGCGGAATTGGGGGGACACGCTGGTGAGTTCAGGCCGGTCCGGTGCTGCGGCCATCAGCACGAGATCTCTGAGAATCGCCGCCAGACCCTGCAGGACGGCGCTGGGATCCCGGCCACGGTCCAACAGGTTGCGGGTCGCCTCCAGCAGCACCACGGGTTCCGCGCTGCTCATCCCCCGCACCAGTTCCAACAGTTCCTGCTCCGGAACGGCGCCGAGCAGATCCCAGACAGCGGTGGCTTCGATTGGCGCTGGCAGCAGGCTGAGTTGATCCAGCAGGCTTTCGGCGTCGCGCAGTCCCCCCTGGGAGCGCTGGGCAACCACCTGAATGGCTTCTGGTGTGATCTCGATCGCTTCCTGCTGTGCGATCCAACTCAGATGCCGGTTGAGTGCATCCAGGGGAATACGGCGGAAGTCGAACCGCTGGCAGCGGCTGAGAATCGTCGGCAGCACCCGCTGTGGATCTGTCGTTGCCAGCACAAACACCACCTGTGGTGGCGGTTCCTCCAGGGTTTTCAGCAACGCGTTGAAGGCCGCGGTGGAGAGCATGTGGCACTCGTCCACCACATACACCTTCCAGCGGGCTTGCACAGGTGCGAACCGGGAGCGTTCGATCAGTTCGCGGATGTTGTCGACCCCGGTGTTGGAGGCCGCATCGATCTCGATCACATCGAGAGCGGTGCCCGCCGCAATCGTGGTGCAGAGCTCACAGGTGCCGCAGGGTTCCGGGGTGGGTCCGTCGCTGTTCAGACAATTGAGGGATCGAGCCAGGATCCGGGCGCTGGAGGTTTTGCCAGTGCCGCGAGGACCGCTGAACAGATAGGCAGGCGCAATGCGGTTGCTGGTCAGGGCCAGTCCGAGGGTGGCAGCGATCGCCTCCTGTCCGACCAGCTGGTCGAAACGTTGGGGACGGTATTTGTGATGCAGCGGCTGGTAGGCCGGACTCATGCGCTGCGGGCGTTGATCGGAGATTACTCAGCCCCGTTGGATCCAGGCAGAGCAGGCGGTTGTTTCAGCAGCGCATCGATCCGCTCTTTCAAGTCCTCCACGGCTTCCAATTCATCGGCCAGGGTTTGACCGGTGAGCAGCAGGGTCTGGTTGTTGCCGTCGCCTGCTTGCTGCAGGAGGGTTTCCAGTTTGCCGAGCAGTTTCTGGCGAAGGCGTTCGAGCTTCGCAACCCCTTGACGTGCCATTTCACGCGCATTGTCATCCAGCAGGCCCCGTTGCACCAACAGTTCCAAGCCGCTCATCAGGGCTGCTGGCATCAGCTGGCTCCAGTGGCGCGCCCGCTCCAGAGCTGATTCGATCTGACTGCTGCGGTGCCGCCCTGTTTTGCACCACGTCGCGAAGTGTTCGCAGTTGTTGAACAACAGGTTGTAGTTCTGTTCCCCGATGCGGCTCATCGCCCGTCGCAGGGTCACACCTGTGGGCGAGGCATCCGAATGATCGATCACGCTGATCGGCTGCCCCTGGCTGAAATCATCCAGGGGACTCCTCAGGATCTCGCGGCCCTCCAGGTAGTGGGCGACGCTGCCATCTCCGAGGTCGATGCCGTGATGCCGGAACAATCCGTGTTGTCGCGGCACCTCAAGATGATCAGCAGCGGCCAAGGTCTTCAGGCGGTCTTCTGCTGATCCGCTCCGGGAAGAGGCAGCACCTTGCCGCCGGTGTGCTCCTCCACCATGGCGCGGGTGATGGTGTACGTCTTCACCGATTTCTGGGACGGCAGGTCGTACATCAAATCGAGCATCAACTCTTCAACGATGCCGCGCAGGGCCCGCGCTCCGGTTTTGCGGCGATGGGCTTCCTGGGCGATGGCCTCGATCGCCGTCGGTTCAAAGTCCAGCTGCACATTGTCCATGCTGAGCAGGGTGCGGAACTGCTTGACGAGGGCGTCACGAGGCTCAGTGAGGATTGATTCCAGGGCGTTCTTGTCGAGCGGTTCGAGAACAGCGCTCACCGGCATCCGGCCGATGAATTCAGGAATCAGGCCGTATTTCACGAGGTCGTCTGGTTCGAGGTGCCGTAGCACTTGAGCGGCCTGAAGTTCGCGGTTCGCGCGGCTGCGGCCGCGGCCATCACTGGGCATGAAGCCGATGGCGTTACGACCCATGCGTTTCTGCACCACATCCTCAAGGCCGACGAAGGCACCGCCGCAGATGAACAGAATCTGACTGGTGTCGATCTGGATGCAGTCCTGGTAGGGATGTTTGCGCCCCCCCTGGGGTGGCACGTTGGCAACGGTGCCCTCCAGCATTTTCAGCAAGGCTTGTTGAACCCCTTCTCCGGAGACATCGCGGGTGATGGAGGGGTTCTCGCTTTTGCGGGCGATTTTGTCGATCTCATCGATGTAGATGATGCCGCGCTGGGCCTGATCCACATCCATATCGGCCTTTTGAAGCAAACGCAGCAGGATGTTTTCCACGTCCTCACCCACGTAGCCGGCTTCCGTCAGGGTGGTGGCATCGGCCACAGCGAACGGAACATCCAGCATCTCTGCCAGGGTCTGAGCGAGCAGTGTCTTGCCGCAACCGGTCGGACCGATCAACAGGATGTTGCTCTTGTGCAGGCGAGTGGCGGTCTGGTCGGTTTCACCGTTGCCATCGCCCTGCCAGGCCAGACGCTTGTAGTGGTTGTACACCGCCACGGACATCACCTTTTTGGCGGCGTTCTGACCGACGACCTGCTGGTCCAGGAAGCTCTTGATCTCCTGGGGCTTGGGAATGGAGGCAAGCGTTGGAGCTGGCTTGCCACTCTTCCGAGTCGCTGGCGATGACTTGCGACCAGCTTCTGCGCTCTGACGGGCGTTTCCCTGGCTGTCGACCAACTCCTCGTCGAGGATCTCGTTGCAGAGATCGATGCATTCATCGCAGATGTAAACGCCTGGGCCTGCAATCAACTTGCGCACCTGGTCCTGGGATTTTCCACAGAACGAACACTTCAGATGGGCATCAAATTTGGCCATCGAACGCCAGGACCTTCAAACGGGACTTTGCAGAGTGCGACCGGTGCTGGTCTCCCTGAACACTAAGGATCGTGAGCCGGAGCGCTGCTGTCAGCCCTCCGTAACGATTCCTCCGTCCCCGGAACTGTCCACCACTCGGTCGATCAGGCCGTATTGAACCGCTTCTGCTGGCGAAAGGAAGTAGTCGCGGTCTGTGTCTTCCGAGATTTTGTCGAGGGGCTGACCGGTATGGTCTGCCATCAGACCATTCAGGGTTTCTTTGAGAAATAGAATTTCCTTGGCCTGAATCTCGATATCAACAGCTTGGCCTTGGGCGCCACCAAGAGGCTGGTGAATCATGATTCGCGCGTTTGGTAGGGCTAGACGCTTCCCCTTCGTTCCCCCCGAGAGCAGGAATGCACCCATGCTCGCGGCCAAGCCATAACAAATGGTCACCACGTCAGGGGCTACCTGCTGCATGGTGTCGTAGATGGCCAGGCCAGCGGTCACAGAGCCGCCTGGCGAATTGATGTAGATCTGAATGTCCTTCTCGGGATCCTCTGCTTCGAGGAAAAGCATCTGCGCCACCAGCGCGTCCGCCACGGCATCGTCGACGCCGGTGCCCATGAAGATGATCCGTTCCCTCAGCAGCCTGGAGTAGATGTCGAAGGCGCGATCACCTCGACCGGACTGTTCCACCACCGTGGGCAAGGGCCCTGGAGCGGAAATGGGCATTTCCGACCGCCAGCGGTTCTGGATGGGGTGGTGACTGCGGGCGTCGATCACGCGCTCGGTATCTCTTGGAATGAGGTCAATCTATGGGTGGTGCTCACGCGTCGGCGTCCGCTTTGGACTTGGCTTTGCTGCTTGCCTTTGTCTTTGTTGGCTTTGGCTCGGCGTCAGCTGCTTTCGAACTCGTTTCCGAAAGTGTGCTGTTCTCCTCCAGCCAGGTCATCAGTTGCTCCTGGATCAGGTCATCCATCACGGCCTGACGCAGGCGCTCCGGATCGATCTTCGTGTCGGCAGCCAGATCCTTTTTCACCTCTTTGATCTTGTCGTTCACGGCGTTGTCGTCAACGCTGATCCCCTCAGCGTCAGCAAGTGCCGTGAGCGCGAAGCTGCGGCGGAGTCGCTCCTCGGCCTCAGGCCTTGAGTTCTGCATCAGGTTGCGCACCAGATCCGGTGTGAACATCTTTTTGATGTCCATGCCTTGCTGAGCGAGTTGGGCGGCGGTCTGCTCCAGCAGATTGCGACTTTCCTGTTGAATCAGCGCCTCGGGCAGATCCACCTCCAGCTGCTCCACCAGGGCTTTAAGCAAGGCGTCGCGTCGGTTGCTTGTCTGTTGCCGATCAGCATCATTTTTTAAACGCTGCTCCAGGTCCTTGCGCAGGTCAGCCAACGTCTCCTGATCACTGGCCTGCTTGGCGAAAGCGTCATCGAGCGCAGGAAGTTCCCGGGTCTTGAGGTCCTTGAGCTCGATCTCGAAGTCCGCTTTGCGGCCGCGGGCATCCTCCTTGGGATAGTCGTCTGGGAACTGGCAATTCACGGTTTTCGTGTCGCCGATGTTCATCCCAATGACCCCTTCGATGAAGCCGGGGATCATGCGGCCATGTTCGAGATCAACGTCCATCGAGTCTGCACTGCCCCCCTCGATCTCCGTGCCGTCGTCGCTGAAGCTGCCCTTGAATCCGAGCACGGCGATATCACCCTTTTCAGCCGCCCGTCCTTCAACGGGGACGACGGTGGCGAGCTGCTTCCGGGAATCCTCGAGAAGGGAATCCACTTTGGCTGCGTCGTAAACGACAGGTTCGAATTCGGCCTTCAGCCCCTTGGTGGCTTTCAACGTCGGAGTTGGCGCCACATCCGCCTCCAACGTGAGCACAAACTCCTCGCCTGGATTGAAGCTGTCCAGCAGTCCTTCGTAACCGCCAGACAATTCAGGTTGGCTGAGCGGCTCGAGCGACTCCTGCTGGATCGCATCCTTCCAGATGCTGTCCACCAGACTTTCCAGCGCGGTGGCCTTGATCCGAGTCGGCCCCAGCTGTTGAATCACAACGGTGCGGGGGATTTTGCCCTTGCGGAAACCTGGCAGGTTGATGCTGCGGCTGAGGTTTCGGATCGCATCCTCGTAACTCGCTTTGCTGCGATCTCCGGGGATCGTGACCGTGACCGCCAGGCGGCTGCTGGGGCGGCTTTCGGTGGTCACCTTCAGGGCAGCAGCACTCATGGGGGATGTGTCCAACGGCATGGCAGCCCGCCACTTTAAGAAACGGTTGGCGAAGCGCTGCCCCGTTAAGGTGAAGGAACGACTTGCACCAGTCACGTACCCAACGTTGTGGACTGCTGCTTCATCAGCGTCGCCGGCTTTCTGACCGATCCACCGTTACCGCTTGCATTCGACCCTTCCCGATCGCCCTCTCAATGTTGCCGTTCTAGGAGCCAGTGGAGCGGTTGGACAAGAACTGCTGTTGTTGCTTGAGCAGCGGGCATTTCCGATCGCTCAGCTGAAACTGTTGGCTTCGGCCCGATCAGCCGGACAACGCCAACGATGGAAGGGCTCCGATCTCACCGTCGAAGAGGTTTCTGCAGACTCCTTCAACGGCGTTGATCTCGTCCTGGCGTCTGCGGGGGGGTCCGTGTCCCGCCAATGGCGTGAAGCGATCACGGCATCCGGCGCTGTGATGGTTGATAACTCCAGTGCCTTCCGCATGGAGGAGGGGGTTCCCCTCGTGGTGCCGGAGGTCAATCCTGACGCAGCTTTCCACCACCGGGGTGTGATTGCCAACCCCAACTGCACCACGATTCTGCTCACCCTCGCATTGGCGCCCCTGGCCGCCAAACGGCCGATGCGGCGGGTTGTTGTGAGCACCTATCAGTCCGCCAGTGGAGCCGGTGCCAGAGCGATGGAGGAGCTCAGGGATCTCTCCAGGGTTGTCCTCGATGGCGGCACTCCCACCAGCTCGGTGCTGCCATACCCGCTGGCCTTCAACCTGTTCCTTCACAACTCCCCTCTGCAGCCCAACAGTTATTGCGAAGAGGAAATGAAGATGGTCAATGAAACCCGGAAGATCATGGATCTTCCGGATCTGCGTTTCACGGCCACCTGTGTGCGGGTGCCGGTGTTGCGCGCCCATTCGGAGGCGGTGAACATCGAGTTCGAGACTGCTTTCCCGGTGGATGAGGCACGTCGCTTGCTCGAGCAGGCTGCTGGTGTTGAGCTGATCGAGGATGCTGCATCCAACCGCTTTCCGATGCCCACAGACGTGACAGGCCGTGATCCCGTTGCGATCGGTCGGATCCGCCAGGACATCAGCGACCCCAATGCCCTTGAGCTTTGGCTCTGCGGTGATCAGATCCGCAAAGGGGCCGCGCTCAATGCCATCCAGATCGCTGAATTGCTGATTGCGTCATGAGTCCTTCCGCCGCGCTCTCCCCAACCCCTTTCGGACGCTTGATCACCGCCATGGTCACCCCCTTCGATGCTGAAGGGGCAGTTGATCTGGCTTTGGCCGGGCGTCTGGCCCGTCATCTGGTGGATGAGGGCTCGGATGGATTGGTGGTGTGCGGCACAACCGGCGAATCCCCCACGCTGAGCTGGCAGGAGCAGTTTCAGCTGTTGGATGCTGTTCGACAGGCGGTCGGTCCCGGTGTGAAGGTGCTGGCCGGAACCGGCAGCAACAGCACGGCTGAAGCGGTTGAAGCAACGGTGCAAGCGGCTGAGGCCGGAGCAGACGGGGCTCTCGTTGTGGTCCCGTATTACAACAAGCCTCCTCAAGACGGCCTCGAGGTCCATTTCCGCACCGTTGCCGCTGCAGCGCCCGAGCTTCCGTTGATGCTCTACAACATTCCTGGACGAACGGGTTGCAGCCTTCAACCGGCCACGGTGTCCCGCTTGATGGACTGCCCGAACATCACCAGTTTCAAAGCCGCGAGCGGCACAACCGACGAAGTGACCCAGTTGCGGCTGGCCTGTGGGCCGCGTCTTGCGATCTACAGCGGGGACGACGGTCTCACGCTGCCGATGCTGGCAGTCGGCGCCGTGGGCGTGGTGAGTGTTGCCAGTCATCTCGCTGGCCGCCGCATCCGCGCCATGATTGAAGCCCATCTGAGCGGCCAGGGCCCGGTTGCCCTTGGCCACCACGAACAGTTGCAGCCTTTGTTCAAGGCCCTGTTTGCCACCACCAATCCCATCCCTGTGAAAGCTGCGCTCGAGCTCAGCGGTTTTCCAGTCGGACATCCCCGCCCTCCTCTCACCCCCCTGCCTGACGCCATGCGAGACGCCCTTTCCGAGACCCTGACTGCCCTGCGCCAGACCTAGGTCCGGTTCAAAGGCTTAAGCGCACATCTCCAAAAGTTGATTTCCCCTCTTTTTCATGACGAACAGTTCTAGATCCGCGAAAAGTCAGGAGCCTTGTCTCCGGGTGATTCCCCTCGGCGGTTTGCACGAGATCGGAAAGAACACCTGTGTGTTCGAGTACGGCGATGACCTGATGCTGGTCGATGCCGGTCTCGCCTTCCCCAGCGATGGGATGCATGGTGTGAATGTTGTTCTGCCGGATACCAGCTTCCTGCGCGAGAACCAGAAGCGGATCCGGGGAATGATCGTGACCCATGGGCATGAAGATCACATCGGCGGTATTTCGCACCACCTCAAGCACTTCAACATCCCTGTGATCTACGGGCCGAGACTGGCTCTGTCGATGCTCACCGGCAAGATGGAAGAGGCGGGCGTCACGGATCGCACCAAGCTGCAGACCGTCAGCCCACGCGACGTGGTGAAGGTGGGTCAGCACTTCTCCGTCGAGTTCATCCGCAACACCCACTCGATGGCGGATAGCTATTCCTTAGCGATTAAAACCCCGGTTGGGACGATCATTTTTACGGGAGATTTCAAGTTTGATCACACCCCCGTTGATGGCGAACATTTCGATATGGCGCGTCTGGCGCACTACGGCGAAGAGGGTGTTCTCTGCTTGTTCAGTGATTCCACCAACGCCGAAGTTCCTGGCTTCTGCCCACCGGAACGTTCGGTGTTCCCCAACCTTGATCGCCACATGGCCGATGCTGAGGGTCGGGTGATCATCACCACGTTCGCAAGCTCAATCCATCGGGTTTCGATGATTCTTGAGTTGGCGCTCAAGAACGGTCGCAAGGTTGGCCTCTTGGGGCGCTCGATGCTGAATGTGATCGCCAAAGCTCGTGAACTTGGCTACATGCGGGCTCCTGATGAGTTGTTTGTGCCGATCAAGCAGATCAATGATGTGCCCGATCGCGAAACCTTGTTGCTGATGACCGGTAGCCAGGGCGAACCACTTGCGGCCTTGAGCCGCATCTCCCGTGGTGAACATCCCCAGGTCAGGGTTAAAACCACCGACACGATTATTTTCTCCGCCAGCCCGATTCCAGGAAACACGATTTCCGTGGTCAACACGATCGACCGGCTGATGATGCTCGGGGCGAAGGTTGTCTACGGCAAAGGTGAGGGCATTCATGTGTCCGGCCATGGTTTTCAGGAGGACCAGAAGTTGATGTTGGCTCTCACCAAACCCAAGTTCTTCGTCCCCGTTCACGGTGAGCACCGCATGCTGGTGCAGCACTCCAAGACCGGTCATTCGATGGGTGTGCCAGAGAACAACACGCTGATCATCGACAACGGTGATGTTGTTGAACTCACTGCAGATTCGATTCGCAAAGGCAATCCGGTGAAGGCAGGCATTGAACTGCTGGATCAGTCCCGCAACGGCATTGTTGATGCCCGTGTGCTGAAAGAGCGTCAGCAACTTGCTGAGGATGGCGTTGTCACGATCCTGGCGGCGATCAGCACGGACGGTCAGATGGTGGCTCCGCCCCGGGTCAATCTTCGCGGAGTGGTGACCACTGCTGATGCGCGCAAGATGTCGATGTGGACGGAGCGAGAGGTCGGCTGGGTCCTGGAGAACCGTTGGAAGCAACTGTGCCGTCACACCGGTGGAAAGGCTCCGGAGGTCGATTGGATGGGTGTGCAGCGTGAGGTGGAGGTCGGTCTTGGCCGCCGCATGCGCCGTGAGCTGCAGGTTGAACCGCTGATCCTCTGTCTTGTCCAACCAGCACCCGCTGGAACCCCTGCCTACAAGTCGAAGGCGATGGAGGAAAAGGACGATCGGCCCGCGCCGCGTGGTCGGGGTGGACACCGTGGCGGTCACAACGGTGGTCACAACGGTGGCCAGAGCAACACAACCGTGGTGCGTCGTGAGCCATCTGCAGCTCCAGCGCCAGTTGCGACAAAAACCGCTGTGGCAGCAAAGACGGCTGTGGCAGAGAAGGTTTCCGTACAAGCCAAGGTTGAGCAGGAGATGCCTGCAGGTCGGACGCGCAGGAGACGTTCAGCAGCGAGCTGAACAACCGTTCACGGCTCAATCCGTTGCATCAAGTGGAGAGGCTGTGCCCTCTGCTTGATGCCGTGAGCTGCCACCCAGCTGGAATCCTGCGTGCACCGCTTGCAGGGCTGCGACGCCGTCTTTCTCCGGCACGACGCAGCTTGTGCGGATCTCACTGGTGGCAATCAGATCGATATTGATCTCAGCGTCTGCCAGGAATCGGAACATCCGGCCAGCTGTTCCTGCCGTCGCGGGCATGCCGGCTCCAACAGCGCTGACCCTGGCGATGGCAGGACCATCCTCGAGCGCCGCTCCTGGCCATTGGGCCAACAGTGGCGCCAGGGCGACATCGGCCTTGGCGCGATCGTCCCTGCAGAGAATGAAACTGATGTCACGGGATCCATCACGGTGTCGCCGCTCGGATTGGACGATGGCATCCAGGCTGATGCAGGCATCGGCGAGGGCTGAACACAGCGCAGCGGCCGTGCCGGGACGATCAGGCACATGGCGCACACTGAGTTGGGCCTGATTGCGATCCAGGGCGACACCTCTGACCTCCGGTTCGTTCTCCCCCTCGCTGGCAGGGTTCAGCACAATCTGGCTTTCGCTCACATCAAAGGCGTCACGAACAGCCTGCAAGGCCTTGCCGCTGTCTGAAGAGGAGATCACACAGCTCACCTTCACTTCGCTCGTTGCAATCAGCCGAAGATTGATTCCCTGTTGCGACAGGCAATTGAACAGGGTGGCTGCAATGCCCGGGCGCCCCATGATGCCGGCACCGCGGATGCTCAGTTTGCTCATGCCGCCATCGAAACCAAGCTCACCGCCCAGCGTTTCGAGCACGTCACTGCAAACCTGCCGCGCGGCTTGAAGATCGCTGTCACCCACGGTGAAGGTGATGTCGTTGCTGTTGCCGCTGTGGGTGGATTGGATGATCAGATCCACATTGATGCCAGCTGTTGAGAGGGCTTCAAACAAGCCTGCGGCGATTCCTGGTTGATCGGGCAGGTGGGAGAGAGCCAGGACCGCTTGGTGGTCCAGCTGTTCCACTCCATCGACAGGGCTGCCCAGTTCGAGGCCGTCCCGTCCGATCGCGCGACCGCTGCGACTGGTCAGGCGGGTGCCCGGTTCATCACTCCAGCTGGACCGCACCACCATCGGAACGCCGTAGTTCCGGGCGATTTCGACCGCTCGAGGATGGAGCACGGATGCTCCGAGGCTGGCCAGCTCGAGCATTTCGTCGCAGCTGATTGTTGTCATCAACTGCGCATCCACCACCTTGCGTGGGTCGGTGCTGAGCACGCCCGGCACATCGGTGTAGATCTCACAGGCATTGGCGCCAAGGGCAGCCGCAAGCGCCACAGCTGAGGTGTCAGAGCCTCCTCGGCCGAGGGTGGTGATCTCGGCGATGCCGCCGCTGCCGCTGCTGGTGCCTTGGAAGCCGGCCACCACCACCACGTGACCATCGTTCAAGCGGGCGCGCACCCTGTCGGTGCGGATCTCAAGGATGCGGGCACGACCGTGGGTGGATTCGGTCATGATCCCGACCTGAGGTCCGGTCATCGACACAGCGGAGATCCCCTCTGCGTTCAAGGCCATAGCCAGCAACGCGATCGACACCTGCTCGCCGCTGGCCAGCAGCATGTCCATCTCACGCTGTGGTGGTGCAGAACTGATCGCAGCAGCGAGGCCGGTCAGTTCATCCGTGGTGTGGCCCATGGCTGAGACCACCACCACCACGTCATGCCCCTCTTCCTTGCTGATGGCAATTCGTCGTGCAACAGCTTTGATCCGCTCAACGCTGCCGACGGAGGTGCCGCCGAATTTCTGCACCAACAGGGCCATGGGCCGCAATTCAGCAACGCTGGATTTTCCCACTTAGCAGGCTGCGTTCAACGCAGCAAGCCGTCACGAAAGGCATCGCCTGGTGCTGTTCCCCTCTTCAGACGTGCTTCCACCTCCAGCAGCCTTGCAAGCAGTGACAGAAAGCGTTTTGGCGGGCGCCCTCGCAGTTGCTTGCGCATGACGTAGATGCGTTTGGGGTTGCCGATCCCAGCGGCCTTGGCAATCACCGCCACATCCCGTTCCCCTTTCTCCTCCAACAGGCTCACCCAGAGCCAGCCACGGATCTGCCCGGTCAGGGTCGAGACGATGCGCAGGGCCGGTTCGCCGGCATCGATCAGCGCATCCCAGCGGGCGATGGCATCTCCGGGCTTGCCCTCCAGCAGGGCGTCACCCACCTGCAAGGCGTTGGTGGCCAGGCCACCCACCAGTTCAGCCACCAGCTGGCGACTCACCAGACCGTCAGGCCCGGTTCGCAGGGCCAGCTTGCGGAGTTCCGATTCCAGTCGGGCGCTGTCGTTGCCAATGGCATCCACCAGGGCATCGATTGCATCGGGTTCCAGGCTGAGACCGACGGCGATGGCGGTGCGCTCCACCAGCTGGCGTTGGCCAGCTCCGTCCCACACCGCAGGCAGCACAAAGCTCTGCTCAACATCCAGCCCCTGCTTGATCCGCTTCTGCAGGGCCTTGGTGGTGCGCAGGCGTCCATCCGGTTTGGCGGGATTCACCAGCACCAGATGGCTGTTGCCGGGAATCAGATCGAGGCTCGCCTCGAAGCGATCCGCCAGCTCGGCCGGGCAGCCGTTGCAGAACGGACTGCGTTGCAACAGGACCACACGATCGCCGCCACCGAAGGGCGGTGTGCGCACATCCTCCAGGGCCTGGGCTGGCTGACCGGCTTCGGCACCATCGAGCCGGCTGAGGTTGATGCTGCTCCAGCTGGGGTCGATGACCTGATCGATCAGGCCCTGCAGGGCCCGGTCCCGCGCGGCGGCGTCATCACCCCAGATCAGATGGATGGGCATGGGTTGATGATGACGTCGATGGCTCAGGACCACCCGATCTTTATCGAAAGCATGCGGCGGATCCGCCAGGCCTTGGGTGACACCGGTCTGGATCCGCTGCAGCAGCAGGTCCTGGAGCGTCTTGTCCACAGCAGTGGCGATCTTTCCATCGGCGAATGGCTTCGATTTGGCGATGAAGCTTGTCAGCGGGGTCTTGAGGCGTTGAGACAAGGAGCCGCAATCCTCACGGACACAGCCATGGCAGAAGCGGCAGTGGCGCCGATGGCACGGCGAACGCTCGGTAACCCGGTGCGTTGCATCCTTCGATGGGCGCCTGATCAGGCCCCGCAAGGATCCACACGGACGGCGGCAGGAATGGCGCAGGCCTGGCAAGAGCTGGGTGCATTGCGTCCCACACCGTTGGTGCTGATCGGCAGCGCTCCGACAGCGCTCGAGTGCTTGCTGGATCAGCTGAAGGGAGGTTCGCCCGCACCCAGCCTGATCATCGGCATGCCGGTTGGCTTCGTCGGTGTGGCGGAAAGCAAGCGTCGTCTCGCCGAGAGCGGACACATACAGATTCGTTTGGAGGGCAGTCGCGGTGGCGCTGGTCTCGTTGCAGCTGCCGTGAATGCCCTGCTACGGGCCTCGGTGGTTTGACTTCGATGGCTTGACTTCGGTGGTTTGATCAGGCTTGGTCCAACATCAGCGCGTCTCCTTTCCACTGCAGCCTCCAGCCGTTGGGGAGAGAGCAGTGGCCAGCTGCTCCGCCAGGGTCAAGACGGTGGCTGAGTTCGTCCAACAGCTTCGCGTCGATTGTTGGAACCCCCCGTTGGCTGAGCCACGTGGCCAGCAGGACGCGGCGGGTTGCTCGGTGCAGCTTTCCCAATTCACGGCGGTTGAGTCCTGAGTTCAGCCGGAGCTGCAGCAGGGCCTGATGGCTCAGTTCCCTTTGGATGTCCTGCACGCGGGACACCCGTTCAGAGAGTTCTGCCATGCGATTGCTGCTTCCCGGGTGCAGGTCGTCCAGGACGGGAAGCACCTGATGCCGAATGCGGTTGCGTGCGTACGCGTGATCGTTGTTGCTGGGATCAATCCACACAGGCAGGTTCAGATCCCGGCAGATCGCCTCCGTTTCTGATCGACTGAAGCGGAGCAGGGGCCGGCGTAGTTGAGCTCCGTCCGGCCTTTCGGCCTGCAGGGGTCTCTGGGGACGCAAGCTGCCAAGGCCTGCCAGGTCGGTGCCCCGCGCCATTTGAAGCAGCATTGTCTCCGCCCGATCTGTCGCGGTGTGCCCGGTCACCACGTCTTGGCCATGGATCCGTGCCATCTGGGCCAGCTCCCGATAACGCCATTGCCGTGCCGCGGCTTCAGATCCTGTGTCGCTGGATGTCGCGCGGTTCACCTGCACCGACAGACCTTGGGATCGACACCAGTCCGCCAGTTCGAGCGCAATGACGCCTGATCGTTCGTGCCAGCCGTGATCGCCATGCCAAACCATCAGGGTCCAGGCGTGTAGGTGACGCAGACCGATCAGCAGGCTTACAAGGGCCATGGAGTCCTGCCCACCGGAAACAGCAAGCAGCAAGGACTGGCCCTTGGGCAGGAGCCAAGGCTCCAACAACAACTGTCGATGCAAGCGGGCGTGCCAGGAACTCCAGCAGGGTGGTTTCGACATTGCGAATCCGATCAGCCTCCGCTGGAGCGCCTGATCAGGCGAAGCAGCTGGTTCCGCCAGGTCGGTGCGTCGGGTACCGCCACTTGTTCAGGCTGCTGATCTTGCTGCGGCGCGGCTGGCACACGGACGCGCAGCAGGGATCCCTTGAGCACGTCCAGCGGATCGACAATCGGTTCAGGTTCAGGTTCAGGTTCAGGTTCAGGTTCAGGTTCAGGTTCAGGTTCAGGTTCAGGTTCAGGTTCAGGTTCAGGTTCAGGT
>PAEP01000006.1 GCA_002700765.1 Synechococcus sp. MED850 | reverse complement strand
TTAATGAAATGGGCGATACTGGATTTGAACCAGTGACTCCTACAATGTCAATGTAGTGCTCTACCCCTGAGCTAATCGCCCTCACTGATCAACATCGATCACTGCGGATCTTTGATTGATCAAGACAGGAGAGTAGCAGTTCACGTGCAGATCTCAGGTCCGTTGTATCTCGACGCGCCAGCGGTCGCGTTTGGTCCGCGTGAGTGAGAGCACTTCGAGCATGCCGCGTCCCTGCAGCTGTAGGCGATCGCCTGGATTCAAGTCGCGACTGGGCTGGCGTACTGCTTGCCAGTTGAGTCGCAACCGTCCGGCTTTGATCTGATTGACGATTTTGGCTCGGGACAGTCCAAAGCCTGCCGAAGCGATTGCATCGAGCCGGCAGGAGGCTTCCACGCTGCTGAAGCGCCGTGGAGCGCGCTGGGCTGGCAGCTGCAGTTGGCTGATCTCCATCGCCTCGCATTGGATCTCCACATCTCTGATGCGGCCGCGCTGTCGATCCAGCCTTTGAGCGCAGGTGGGACTGCAGAGGCCCTGACCGCCGCGGTCACCCCGCACCCAAAGGTCGCCGAGTTCCTCCGGTGCCGATCCCATGGCATGCAGGGCCTGGCGCAGGTCTTCAGGGCTCAGTGGGTCAAACAGGAAGTTGCCTTCGATCAGCAGCCCCTGAATGGGGGCCTCCTGCAGCGGTTCATCCTCCGCCCGTTGACAGAGCAGACGGCAGCGTTCAGCACCGGGGTGACCACCCTGACGCTCCCAATGCAATTCACTGAGGCTGCCGAGCCGATGCAGGGCCTCCTCCTGCAGGGGTGCATCGAGGAAACCGCTCCACCGGGGCTGCCAGGTGCGCAGAACCTCTTCAGCGAGATCGATCAGCCGTTCAAGGCCGTCTCGATCGTGACTGCCCTCCAGCAAGTCCTCCTTGGGCAGGCTCACTGCTCGCTCAGGCGCACCACCTGAAGAGGCTTCTGCCGTTGAACCATCTGCCAGGGCAACTCGACCCCTGGCGGTGTTTCGAGAAGGACCAACCAACGCCCTTCATCGCGGCGGTTGCGCAAGATCCGAACACCATCCTCATTCTCAGAGGTGACGCTCGCTGCAGCGGCATAGCTGCCCATCAAACCCGATCCCATGCCGAGGAGTGCGCCGATGACCGGTTCGCCCCATGGGCCAAAGCCCGCGAAGGTGGTGAGGTTGGTGATCTTGGTGAAGGTGAGTCCTGCCATGAAACCAAAGGGCATCAACCAGCGCGCCATCGCCTTCTGCCGCCGTCGTCTGGTGAGGTTGGGATTCAGCAGTTCGACGCTGTCGATCAAATCTCCCTGAGGAGGAATCACCAGACATTGCAGGATCGGCTGGTCGATTCCCTCAAACTGGGTTTTGAGGGTTTCCGCGCTCTGTTCACTGGCCAAGACCACCACGCAGATTGTCATCCGCTCACATCCAGAATGATCGAATTCTGAACCCTGTCCTTAGAAGTCGAGGGGGGGTCCAAGGTCTCTAACTACAGTTCAGCGCGGCAGTTCTGCGCCTTTTCATGACGAGAGTTCTGGTTTCCGATCCCATTGACCAGGCGGGGATCGACATACTCAGTCAGGTGGCGCAAGTGGATCAGCGCATCGGTCTCTCGCCAGAGGAGCTGGTCGGCATGATCGGTGACTATGACGCTCTGATGATCCGCTCCGGCACCCAGGTCACCGCCGAGGTGATCGCCGCTGCCAGCCGGTTGAAAATCATCGGCCGCGCTGGTGTCGGCGTCGACAACGTCGATGTGCCTGCCGCGACGCAGCGAGGGGTTCTTGTGGTGAATTCCCCTGAGGGAAACACCATTGCCGCTGCGGAGCATGCCCTGGCGATGATGTTGTCGCTGTCCCGTCATGTTCCCCAGGCGCATGGAGGCATGCGCAACGGCAAGTGGGATCGCAAGAAATACGTCGGCAACGAGCTCTACAAGAAAACCCTTGGTGTTGTGGGGCTCGGAAAGATCGGTTCACACGTGGCGCGTGTGGCCCGGGCGATGGGGATGGATGTGATCGCCTATGACCCGTTCATCGCCGCTGATCGTGCTCAGCAGATGCAGGTGCGTCTGGCGCAACTGGACGATCTGTTTCGCACGGCTGACTACATCACGCTTCACATCCCGCGAACACCGGATACGGAAAACCTGGTGAACGCAGAGTTGCTGCGGAGCATGAAATCCACCGCTCGCATCGTGAATTGCGCCCGTGGCGGCATCGTTGATGAAGCGGCGATCGCCGAGGCGATCGAAACGGGTGTGATCGCAGGAGCTGGGCTCGATGTCTACGCCAGTGAGCCTCTGGCTGAGGATTCTCCCCTGCGATCTGTGGAGCGTGGGCTGGTGCTGACGCCCCATCTGGGAGCTTCCACCGAAGAAGCTCAGGAGAATGTCGCCATTGATGTGGCCGAGCAGATCCGTGATGTTCTGCTGGGTCTTCCGGCTCGAAGCGCTGTCAACATCCCGGGCCTGAGCGCCGAGATCATGGAGCGTCTCAAGCCCCACCTTCAGCTCTCGGAAACCCTCGGCCTGCTGGTCAGCCAGCTCTCCGGTGGCCAGGTGCAGGAGCTGGAGTTGCGTCTGCAGGGAGAGTTCGCCAGCCATCCCTCTCAGCCCCTGCGGATAGCCGCGCTCAAGGGTCTGCTCAGTTCGGCTCTCGGCGACAGCATCAACTACGTGAATGCCTCACTGGAGGCGAAGGCCCGTGGCATCCATGTGCTGGAGGTGAAGGATGAGGCGAGCCGGGACTTCGCGGGCGGTTCACTGCAGCTCACTACCCGTGGCGGTCAGGGCGGTCACAGTGTCACTGGAGCGGTCTTCTCCGATGGTGACCTNCGCATCACCAGCATCGATGAATTCCCTGTGAANGTGTCNCCGAGCCGTCACATGCTGTTCACCAGGCACCGGGACATGCCCGGGATTATTGGTCACCTCGGCTCTCTGCTGGGTGANCAGAACGTCAACATCGCCTCGATGCAGGTGGGGCGTCGCATCGTGCGGGGCGATGCGGTGATGGTGCTCAGCATTGATGATCCCGTTCCCACCGCTGTGCTCGACACGATCAAGGCGGTGAACGGCATCCAGGAAGCCCATCCGGTCACCCTCTGATGTGGTGGCGTCTCTCGCTGCCTTGTCCGGCTGAGCTGGAGGAGTCGCTGATCTGGAAACTGAATGATCTGGGGCTGCAGCGCCATGCGCTTCAGCATGCACCGGAAGCACCGGACCAGAAGACGCTGCTGNTCTGGCTGCCGCAACCGGAATGGCCTGAGCAGGATCTCAACCAACTGATGGTGACGCTGGCCCCGCTGGCGGAGCCNTTCGGACNGGTTCTTCCCGAGGGCAGCTGGGAGGCCGTTGCAGACGAGGACTGGAGCCTGAGCTGGAAACAGCATTGGCAGCCGGATCCGGTGGGGCGTGGCCTGCTCATCCTTCCCGCCTGGCTGGATGTGCCCTTGGAGCACAGCGACCGCCTCGTGATCCGCATGGACCCCGGCAGTGCCTTCGGGACCGGAAGCCACCCCACCACCCGTCTGTGCCTCGAAGCCTTGGAAGCTGAACCCCCTGTTGGATTGCTGGTGGCTGATCTGGGGTGCGGAAGCGGGGTTCTTGGGCTGGCGGCTCTGGGCCTCGGGGCTGTTGGTGTGGCCGCGGCCGACACCGATTCCCTGGCCGTACGGGCCACCGATTTGAACCGTGGACTGAATCAGCGCAATGAGCAGCAGTTGCGGGTTGCCCATGGCTCGATCGAGAGCCTTGGGTCCCTACTGGAGGGTCGATGCGCCGATCTGCTCCTGTGCAACATCCTGGCGCCGGTGATCGAAGCCCTGGCCCCACAGTTCGAAGCCGTTGTCGCGCCTCAGGGTCGTGCCCTGCTCAGCGGCTTGCTTGTGGATCAGGCCCCTCGGCTGAAACAGGTTCTGGAGGCATTGGGATGGCGGGTCACGGCGGAGAGGGAGCAGGGGCGCTGGGGGTTGCTGGAAATTTGTCGTTATTGAGAAAATAACCATAAGTTTGGCTTATCCATGCACCCCCTCCGATTGGTCCTTCCCCCTCCGCGCTGGGGGAACCGACGTAAACGTGTCCGGTTGCAGTAGATAAGACCGGTCCTGCAGGCTCGGCTTCCCGGGAACCTGTACGCAACCAACCATCAATGGCTTCCTACAAGGTCACCCTGGTCAACGACAGCGAAGGTCTGAACAAGACCATCGAAGTGCCCGACGACCAGTACATCCTCGACGCTGCTGAAGAGCAGGGCATCGATCTGCCCTATTCCTGCCGCGCCGGCGCTTGCTCCACCTGCGCTGGAAAAATCACCGCTGGCACTGTCGACCAGTCCGATCAGAGCTTCCTCGATGATGACCAGATCGAAGCTGGCTTCGTGCTGACCTGCGTCGCATACCCCACCTCCGACTGCACCATCAAGACCCACGCTGAGGAAGAGCTCTACTGAGCCATCCGGTGCGGAACGCACCATCAAGCGAACCACCCCTGCGGGGGTGGTTTTTTATTGAGCGACGCTGTTCTATGGATTCCGTTGCCAAGGACATCCACGCGTATGCCGACTGTGCGTCGTCCTGTTGCCAACCTCCTGCTGACGTCTGGAACGATTCATGCCAGTCCTGGAGGGCAGTACAGCTTCCGGGTGCTCGGCCCCTGCTGCCGCTTGTTTGATCGCGAGGAACTTCCCTGGCCCTGCTGTCGGCTGGCCTGGCACAGCAAGGAGCCGAGCTGGCGGCGGGTCGGCAAACGCTTCGTGCCGGATCTGGCCGCCCGTCGCAGTCCCTCCTACGCCGTTGAATTGCTGCAACCGGGCTCGCGTCCGACCGCAACGGTGTTGACCCTCTTCTCACATACCTTCAGCCGTGAGCTGCAGGAGTGGTGGTACAGCCGCCATCCACGCTCGATGGAGCCAGACAATTGCGAGCCTGAGACGACTGTGAACCCTCTGATGGATGAACCACCATCAGAGGGCGGCAAGGGTTAATCGCTTGGTTGAGATCAGAAGTAGATCTTGCCGCCGCCCCACTGGTTGCCCTGAACTTTCGGTGCCACCAGGATGAATCCGGCCATCAGCCGCAGATCCTCATCGGTCAGATCACGCATGGCTGGGTACAGCTCAGCGTCCCGCATGCTCGGGTGCAGCTCTGAAATGCTGTACTCGCCGTCGTAGGACGTCGGATCCTTCATGTAATCGACCAAGGCATCGACGTTGTCCCTTGGTGGGGTCGCCAGCGCGAGGGTTTCAGGGTCGAGTCCCACGTTGTGGTTGGTCTTGGTGATGCCACCGGCATGGCAGGTGCCGCAGCTTGTGTTGAACACCTTGCGGCCTGTGTTGATCTCCTGCTCTGAGAAGGTCACAAGTCCACCGTCCGGATTGACAGGAACGGTGAGGGTTTCGGCGTCCCACCGTGCAGCATCTGCAGGGGAACTGACCACGAGGCCGATCAGTACCGGCACCAGAATCAGGAGCCCCTTCAGGGACCGTCGCAGAGAGGGAAGAAAAGTGTCCATGAAGGTTGCCGGGATCTGACGGATGGGCCGCACCACGCTCTTGTATCACGGGGCGAAGGCCCTCCGCGTCGGAATCACGAACTGTTGCAGCGGGGTTTCACATCCAGGGTCATGAAGTCCTTGGCCAACACTGTGTTCGGGAAGATCGCCTGAGCTTCAGTCAGCAGGTCATCTGCGGTCACCGGATTGCCGGGTGCATAGCGGGGGCTCAGATGGGTGAGCACCAGTTGTCCAACCTTGGCTTCAGCCGCGGTCTGAGCCGCCATGGTGCTGGTGGAATGCTGTTTATGAAATGCCATCTCCGCCTCTTCATGGGAAAAGGTGGATTCATGGATCAACAGATCAGCGTCTTGGGCCAGCGCAACGGCCGCCTCGCTGAACACCGTGTCCGTGCAGTACACAACACTGACCCCGGGGCGAACCGGGCCGCACAGGCTGCTGCCATCGATCACACGGCCGTCCTCCAGGGTCACCGTGCCGCCGCGTTTCAATTCGGCATAGATCGGACCAGGTGGAATGCCCAGCCCTTGCGCCTTCTCCACATCAAACCGGCCAGCCAGGGGTTTCTGCTCCACCCGGTAGGCGTAGGCCGGCACACGGTGAATGAGGGGTGTGCAGCGAACTGTGAGTTGGGAGTCCTCAAACAGAACTGTTCCCTGTTCAGCCGCTGGCCTTGAGCGGTGCACGTTCAGGCTGTATCCAATGCGAGTGGAACTTGTGCGTAAAGCCCCTTGCAGGAAGCTTTCAAGGGGGTCTGGGCCATAGAGGTCAATGCCCTGGCTGCTGCTGCTGGCAAGGCCGAGGCTCGCCAGCAGCCCCGGCAGACCGAAGACATGGTCTCCATGCATGTGGGTGATGAAGATGCGTCGAAGTTGCGAGAGCCGCAGGTCACTGCGCAGAAACTGATGCTGCGTGCCCTCGCCGCAGTCGAACAGCCACATCTCAGCGCGCTGGGGCAAACGCAGTGCCACAGCGGAGACATTGCGCGCCCGTGTGGGAACGCCTGAACTGGTTCCGAGAAAGGTGACCTGCAAGGCCGCTGATCCTCAGTTGACATGCTGCCATCTGGCTGACCCCTTGCAGGCTCGGCACACTGGGCTGTGCTTTCAGGTCCCGTGCGCCCTGCCCCTCTTCTTGGATCTGCCGTCCTGGTGGGTCTTAGTGCAAGTTTGCTGCTCTGTGCTGCTCCGGTGGTGCCCAGGGAACGGGAGCCGCAGATGCGGGTGCTGCTGTTCCAGGGCAGCAGCCTGCGGCTCCGGGCGGATGGAGCCCAGCCGATGCGCGTTCGGGGCCTCTCCGGTGGAGTGGAACACCTTCAGAGGTTGGCGCTTCAATTTCAGGGAGGTGTTCTGAGCGTTGCTTTGAATGGGGTGCGCCAGCGCCTTCCTCAAGGGGTGATGCTGGAGGTCGAGAACGACGACCCGCGTGGCATCTGGCTGGGCCAGCGTCGCTACCGCGGACTGCTGAAGATCAGCGCCCGCGGCGGCACATTGCGGGTGGTGAATCAGCTCGGAATCGAGACTTATCTGGCCAGCGTGGTGGGCAGTGAGATGCCCCATGCGTGGCCCCTGGCGGCACTGCAGGCCCAGGCGGTGGCAGCCCGCACCTATGCCTTCAAGCAGCGTGGCCGTGGAGGTGGATGGGATGTGAAGGCCACCGTGGCCAGTCAGGTGTATCGGGGTGTGGAATCGGAAACCGACAGCACCCGCGAGGCGGTGTCCACCACCCAGGATCTTGTGCTCGTGCACAACGGTCGGCTGATCGACGCTGTTTTCCACAGCAGTTCCGGTGGTGTCACGGAGGCCAGCGGCATGGTCTGGCGGCAACAGTTGCCCTATCTCGTCAGCGTCCCGGACCACGATCAGCACAGCCCCGTGCATCGCTGGCAGGAGCGGTTCGATCCCGCCACCCTCAGAACGCTGTTGCCGGAGACCGGTGGCCTTGATCGGGTGGATGTGCTCAGCCGCAGCGGCAGCGGCAGGGTTCAGCAGATCCGTGTTGTCGGCCCAAGGGGGCAGCTGATGCTCACCGGTCGGGAGCTGCGTCAGCGGCTTTCGTTGAAAAGCACCTTGGTGGATTTCGAGAGGGTCACGGCGCTGCAGAAGCCTCCGCTCCAGCCTTTGCCGGCGCTTCCCGTGTCAGCACCCGTTGCCGCCAGCAAACCATCACGCATTGATCAAATCACCTCCTCGGTGGCGGAGATCACGGGATCCAAGAACACCGCGACCACAAAGAGGGCGGCCAAGCTCCGCTCCGTTCTGCGCGCCCCCGCGCCCTCCCTGTTGCCAGCATCTGTTGCCAAGCTTCCGGCCGAGGGCTGGCAGCTGCTGGTGCGTGGCCAGGGCTATGGCCATGGGGTCGGCATGAGCCAGTGGGGTGCCCATGGCTTGGCGGAGCAGGGAGCGGATTTCCGCACGATTCTTCGTCATTACTACCGCGGGGCTGATGTGGTTCCGTTCCGTGCCGTCCATGATCCGGCACTGGCGATGAAGCCTCCAGTGGCGCCACTGTGGAGAGGATGAATCGTCCCCGCACGTGCAGGGTTTCCCTTACCGGCTCGAGCAGCGCTCCACGCAAACAGCCCTGATCGAGGCCCTCAGCGAGCATCTGGAACGCTGTTTGCGCCAGCGGCTTCAGGCTGCGGACTTCACCAAGCCCCTTGGATTGGCGACTGGCCGCACCATGGAGCCGTTGTACGCGGCTCTTGTGCGACGCCTCAACCGTTGGCCAGAATCAGACCTTGCGGCACTGCGGCGCGGCTGGTTGAGTTTCAACCTCGATGAATATCTGGGTCTTCAGAGCCAGGATCCGCGCAGTTACCGCTGGTTCATGGACCACCACCTGGGCCATCCGCTGGGGCTGTCCACCTCTGCGCTGCGGCTGCCCGATGGGACCAGGGACGATGGGACTGCTTCTGCCTGCTCCTATGCACAAGAGCTGCAGCAGCAGGGTGGTATCGGTCTTCAGCTGCTGGGGCTTGGAAGCAACGGCCATATCGGCTTCAACGAGCCGCCCTGCTCAGAGGACTTGTCCTGTCGTGTGGTGACACTGTCCGACGCCACCCGTGATCAAAATGCGGCGATGTTTGGTGGTGATGCCGCTGCGGTTCCGGCCCGGGCGATCACACTTGGCTTGCGGGAGATTCTGGCGGCAGATGAGATTCACCTGGTGGTGACCGGTGCTGCCAAGGCGCAAATTCTTGGTGCGTTAATGAAGGCTCCGGAACCGGATGTTCATCTGCCAGCCAGCTGGCTGGGACGCCATGGCCAGGTCTGGCTGTGGGCGGACGCAGATGCGTTGAACCATTCCTAACGTCCCTGCATCTGGGGTTGACCCTTGAGCATCGATCCAGTGGAACAGCGCCTTGAGCAGAGCTTCGAGGCGGAAAAATTCAGCCGCTTCATTCGCGATTGCAATGACATGGAGGAGTTGCGTCAGACCGCACTGTTTCTTGTCCAACAGCTCATGCAGCAGAAGGCGGCCAGTGCCTGGATGGCGAGTCGTGCGTCTGAATCTGAGAACTCAAGGCTGAAGATGCTGGCTGAGCTGATCAAGCGCCCCCCACAGGAGGAGTGATGATCCCCCATTTGAGCGATGGCAAGCCAAGAAATGTTCACGAGAGTTCAGGCATCTGTCCATCTTTGCCATGAATGTGTCCACTCTCACGTTGTATCTGGAAATTCTCGACCGCTTTGAGGACCTGTTTCCCTGCCGCCAGGAGCGACGCCTGAAAGCGGCCATGGCAGAAGCCAAAATCCATCTGCTGACCCTCGAACCTGACGATTTGCTTGCTGTCTGGCAAGAGTTCTGCTGAATCAGCTCTTCTGGCAGGGACCATTGGCTGTGATGGTGACTTCATCACCGAGCTTGATTGTTTTCATCAGCGTTTCAAGGTCTTTTTGGGCAACATTCAGGCAGCCGCCGGTCACTTTTTGGCCGACGCGTTGATCATTATTCGTTCCATGAATCGCAAAGCTATACCAGCGGAATGTGCCGGCGTAATCGTTGAAACTAAAGGGTTGCGGCGTTGTTGAAACTGGTTCCAGACTGATATAGCCATCACCATATTCTCCGACTTCGCCATCGCCTTTGAAATCGATGGAATTCATGTTGCTGAACAAATTGGCTTTGAGGTAGTCCTTTGATTTGCCGGACTTTTTGATCAAGGCTGGATCCATGTCAAATCGGTCAACACCAAGGATGGCATTGACGCGAAACGTACCCACAGGTGTCAGCCCTTCGCTGAAGGCAGAGTCTTCACAAGCAATGCCATATTTCCCGTATCCAACGGTAAAGGCGAGATTGTCGGAGCCACCACTGAGAATGCCCATACTTTTCTCTGGCTGCTTCACATCCAACTGGATTTGAATCGATGTTGATTGTGCTGATTGTGTTTCGGAAGCGACTTTTGTGGAGGTTGCTGGCTTGCAGCTGATCATTGCCGGGATCATCACGGCGAATGCGGTCAGAACAGCAGCACGCATGGATCCTTGAGAGCTGTGAACATCATGCCGTTGCAGCTGTGGATTGCCCAATGTCTGAGCCTGAGCAGGGTCCGGCTCGGGTGTGGGTCCTTATCAAACTGTCATGGTTTCAACTGTTTTGTTCTCTGGCATCAACCGCAAGGCCTGCCTAGAACGCAGAGGTTGCAGCATTGATCTGATGAAGATCAGCACCTCCTCATCACAATCCGTCGGCACTGTGATTAACGATGGACGGCATCAGCCTTTCAGGGCGGTGGCTTGTCCCCTCAACCCATTTGACTATGACGAGTCGCAGATGCGAGATGATGATGTTGTGAGACGTCAACAACGTTCTGAAGTGGAATATGACTGCTGAGTTGAAGTGGATTCGCCATTCATGCTGATCATCAGTGGATGTGGCTGTTGTGTTGAACGGCTGTTGAGTTGAGCTGTTGTTGGTTCTTCAAATTGGAGCGTGTTCTTAATCCAATGCAAGATCTTCGCTGATGCTCAGATTGGCGTTGACGCTGCGCACATCATCAAGTGCTTCCAGTGCATCGAGCAACTTCATGCACTGACGTGCATGATCGATATCTGAGATGTCCACGTTGGTGAGTGGATGCCAATGGTGGCCCCACTCCCTCACGTCCCATCCCTGTTGCTGCAGGCCGTTCTGCAGGGTTTCGAGCGCTTGGAACGGTCCATGAACCAAGGCAGCATCTTCGATTAATTCATAACCATCGGCCTCAAGCTCAAGCAGGCCTTCAATCAAACGCTCCTCGCTGTCGCTGGTTGCGCTGATGGTGACTTCGCTGCGGTGTTCGAAGAGATAGGCAACGCAACCACTTTCACCGAGGTTGCCGCCGTTTTTGCTGAAGGCCAGCCTTAAATCAGCGGCGGTGCGGTTGCGGTTGTCCGTGAGAGCTTCCACCAGGATGGCAACGCCTTCCGGACCGTATCCCTCGTAGTTGACCTCTTCCAGTTGGGTGCCATCACCTGCCTGTCCGGAGCCCTTGGCGATGGCTCGGTCGATGTTCGAGGCGGGCACTCCTGCCGCCTTGGCTTTGCTGATGGCCGTGCGCAGCTGGAAGTTGCCGGCAGGATCAGCTCCCGCCCGTGCTGCCACCATGATCTCCCNACCAAGACGGGTGAAGACGGCACCGCGCTTGGCATCCACAACAGCCTTGGTGCGTTTGATCTGAGCCCATTTGCTGTGGCCGGCCATGGCTGGTGGGGCAGGTGTCGATGTCGGTTCTGAACGTAGTCAGGCGAGTGAGCTGCGGCCTTGAACCTGAACTTCGGTCTGGGTCGGGTAAGGGATCACGATCTCCATCTCCCGCAGACGGTTGATCAGTGCTTTGTTGAATCGATCAACGCTTTCGAGGAAGGCGCCATGGGCGGTGTGCTCTCCAATGAACGTGAGCACAAAGTCGTAACTGAAATCAGAAATTTTGAGCAGTTCGCAGGCATCAAAGCTGAATTGTGGATCGGAGCTGATCAGATGTTCAACGTCATGGTGAATGGCATCAAGTTTCTCGGGCGGCGTTGAAAAGGCGACGCTGATCACGCGCCTAGAGTGTTTGACCTGAGCGATTAATTGTTGAATACGAACAATCACGGTTCGTCTGATTTCAAGAAAATCATCCCAGGTTTTTGCTTTGGTGCTTGCAAAAAATAGAAGATAAATGGTTGATGGTTGGCGTTCGAGGCTGACCAAAACATCATCAAGATCTGGATAAGCAGAGAGATGCTTTTTTGTCAGTTTGGCGATCTGATCCACCTGCCAGGATGATGTGAGCGTTGCAATGTCCATCTCGAGACTGATGGTCTGCCCCTCATGGTCTTGATTGGAGTGACGGCGGCTGTAATTGATGACCGTGGTTTCTTCCGCGATCGCATTGGGAATCGACACCTTGCTTTCAGGTGTCTGCAATTCCATNGACCGCAAGCCGATTTTTGAAACGTAGCCAAGCGTGTTGCCAACTTTGCAGAATTCACCCACACGTACAGGTCGATCGGTTTGAATGGAAAATCCAGCAAAAATATTGCCGAGTAATTTTGAGGCGCCAAGACCAATGGCCAAACCAGGGACGGCTGAGAATGCAATCACGGTGGAGGCTGGAAGCCCCAGCATGATCAGCGATCGATAGATCAGTGCAATGGCAGAAAGNACGCCGAGAGCGCGGCAACTGGGCATGAGCAGATTGCCAATGCGTTTGACCGACACCTCAGACTTCCTGTCTCCAAAGTGGGAGATGACGACAGTGAGTGTGCGACCAATGGCTTCAAAAAAATAGAAGGCNATGACACCTGCAATGGTGAACCACAGAACGTAATTGACGTAGATNTTGAAGAACAAAAGCTGGCCGGTGAGATTCACATATTCATCCACAAAAATCTCGAGTAGATCAGTGAGCGGCAGGATCGGAAGTAGCAATAAAAATCGTTTCCATGCTTTGACGCCATCGGCCCAGTCGCTTTTGACTTGGAGCGTTTGATTATCGTTTTGCCGATTGTATGAGTTGAGGACCTTCCTGATCAGTGTGAAAACGATGAGGGCATAGACGATCAAGGCGCCAATTGCCAGAACGGATTGAAAGATCGTTTGCTCGCCGATTCGAATGTTTTTAAAGTTGAGAATTGGTTCTGGTAAATTTAAGTACCATTTTGGCGGCACCAGATAGCCNGGNTTGTAAATGTAGTCTGAATAAAAGAATGGNGTTGTGAATTCATTCTTGCTTTCTTTGATCGACCTATCGTAGATCTTCATGAATTTATTGCGAATATTTTTAACTGTNGATTCGGCGAAATAATATTCAACGCCGCTCTCGACATCCTCTTCGCTTTGTTTTGTTGTCAGAGTGATGGTTGTTCCTGGTAAACGCCAGCTTTCGTTTTTGCTTGGACGGGTCTCAATGATGTTCTTCATCTCTTCACTGTCTGGAATGACAATTTGAGACCTTGCATTGTTGAACACGTAATCCAGGACGTGTTTCAGCTCAATGGCTGCCTCTTCCGCCATCACAGTGCGCACACTCGGTGGAAAGCCAGATGTATCCAGTGCCTCAATGCAATTTTCAAACAACGCTTCCGTGTTATCGATGGTCTGTCGTACGGGGGCCGACCAGATCAGGCCTGGATCGGTTTGGCTCTGTTCGGCAATGCTGTGGGTGGTTTCTCCCACATTGGCCATCGCTGCGTAGAAATTCAGAAGCGTCTGCTTCGGGCTGTTTCCCCTGATCTGGCCGAGCGGTGCATAGGACCATTGCTCCGCTTTGATCAGCAGATCCTCGTAGAACGGCTGTTCCTGAATCGGGATCGCCTGCTTCAGGGAGAGTTCCAACATGCGTGGCGCCGCCGTCGCTAACCCGCTGCTCCAAAGAATGCAGACCACTGCCACCAGCCAGGTCACAAATGCGCGCTGCAGCCACCCGCGGGGCCGNCGCCGACCGGACTGTTTCATGGAGTTCAGGTCATGCGGATGGACGATGGGTTCCCACCCAACCCTTGATAGGCCCTGTCAGATGGTTTGCTGTTCAGCATGGACAGCAAACCATCGCTGTCTTAGCTGACTTGAATGATCTGGTTGGTTTCAATCTCTTCGGGGCTCATTCCAGAAATTTCGAGATCGATGCCACCGGCCAAGAGTTGTGTCCCCGAATCGACTGCAGTGAGGCTGTAATTCTCTGCCCAGGAGGGCAGCAGAACAGTATCTCCCTGTTGATCGGAAAGGTCTCTGATCAAGATTGTGGCTGCTGATTGTTGATCCACATCCAGCCTGAACACGTCGGCTCCCTTGCCACCTTTCATGCTTTTGTTGCCATCACGTGCAATCAGTTCGTCATTGCCTTTGCCGCCGATCAAGGTGTCGTTTCCTTGGCCCGAACGAAGCGTGTCATCACCTTGTTCACCTTTTAAGTGATCCGCTCCGGCACGGCCTCTGATCAGATCGTCGCCTTGCCTGCCTTTGATCTGGTCATCCGTCTTGGATCCTTTCAACGTGTCATCACCAGAGGTCCCTGTGATGGTGTTGACACTGGTGGAGGTATCACCGTGATGACCTTGCTGATNAGGGGCTGGGGGAGTTGGGATTCCATCCTTGAGTGAGCTCCTTGCCTGTTCAATTGTTTCCTCGTCAGCTTCTTTGAGTTTGCCGCGGATATCACCAAAAAATGTCTGCCCGGTTGTATGAAGATTCAAATAAAGTTCACCTTTATTGGCAATCGTTTCCATCCCTGAAATTGTCTTCACCTTCCCATAGGCAGGAAACTCCGGATCGATCAGCACACCCTGCAGGAATGCATCGGGAAGGCTTTCGATGCCATCCAGTGTGGCCTGAATGTCGGCAGCCGTGAGTTCCAGCTGAAAGATGCCGTCATCCTTGAAGTTTTCAATGATGTCAGTCGNATNGGCGAAGTCGATCAGAATCGGGCCGAGTTGGTCTGGCTTGCCCGCGTGAATATGAANCATATTGATCGAATCCAGGTCCAGATCCGTGACCTTCACTTCCACAAAAGCCTTGCTTAGATCATTGAGAAAGCTCAGTCTTGCGTAACCTCGTTCGTCGCGTTACGAGCGTGAACGCGATGGTTCAGTGGACAGGAAGGTTTCGGGCGTGATTGGAGGGGCTTCCTCTTCTTCTCCAGGCTCCTGCCATGGACTCATCCAGGTTTCATAGACATAGCCAATCTCGTCCCAGGAGGAGACATCGAGATCNGAACTCGTCACGGAAATGTCTGAAAAGCTCTAAACAAATTNTGAGGGTCTGCATGAGGNGTTTCTGCCNATTTTTTGATTTTTTTNAGCTTGGTTTGTACGCCTTAACCCANTGCGTTGAACACCACTTTGGGCTTCAATTGTCCATCNTCCCGATGACCAATCCCTGCGATTGTTCCGTCTGGATTGCACACAATGACGGCATCACCCGGCCCGGGCTGCACGGCGATGCGTCGTCCGCATCGCCAATCCATCTGCTCAGCCACGCTCAGCAGGCGTTGCGGTAAGTGGCTTAACGCCAGAAGGGGTGATAAGGGTTCAGGGAGTCTTTCGGGCTGCTCGGGTTCCGGTAAAGGCTTGGCCTGATCCTCACGGAAGCCGAGAGCTTGGGTGCGACGCAGGGAGGCGAGGCTCCCGCCACATCCCAACATGTCTCCGAGATCTCTTGCGATCGAGCGGATATACGTCCCTGAAGAGCAGTGCACCTCCAGTTCCAGCTGTCCGCTGGCCTGGTCCCAGTGCAAGGGTGTGAGCCGATGGATGGTGATCTCACGGGCGGGGATGTCCATCACCTCCCCCCTTCGAGCTCTGGCATAGGCCCGTTCCCCAGCGACGTGAACGGCTGACACTTGGGGGGGGCTCTGAAGAATGCTGCCGCGGAACGGATTCAGGGCTGCATCGATGGCATCAGGGCGAAGCTCAGGCCAGTTTTGGTGGCGCAGAACCTCCCCTTGAAGGTCATCAGTGCTGGTGCTCACTCCCAGCTGAATCACGCCGCGGTACGTCTTGTCTCCGGGCAGGTAGGGAAGCAAGCGGGTGGCGGGGCCAAGGGCAATGGGCAGCACTCCTGTGACCGCCGGATCGAGAGTGCCGCCATGGCCAACCCGACGCAGGCCATAACAACGCCGAAGCTTGCTGACGCAGGCATGGGAGGTGAGGCCGGCAGGCTTGTCGATCACCACGAAGCCAAAGGGGCCGTTCACATCCATTGGGTGTCCGTCCTGCGACTGTTGCATCCGGTGGGATGCGACAGTGACGCGCTTGATCTGCAGACGTCATGCCGCAGCTTCTCCGCCGCCAGGATGTGGATGTGTCGGAGTTCCTTCGGGATGGCCTTGATCTCAAGGCCCATCTGGGGCGGTATCTGAATCTCTCCGTGGCCGCGGTGGAGGAGCGACTGCCAACAGGGACGGATGATCTGGCAGCGCTTCACCCCGGAGCCTTTCAGCCGGACGATGCAACATCGTTTTACGAGGACACGGTCGGCACAGGCCATCTTCTGGAGTTGGCGGCCTGGCATCTGTCCAGCGCTGATTACATCGCCGACACGCTGCGTCTTCAGGCGATGGCCGCTAGGGGTCAGGTCCTTGATTTCGGCGGTGGGATTGGGACCCACGCCCTTTCGGCCGCCTCCTTGCCGCAGGTGGACCATGTCTGGTTTGTTGATCTCAACCCTCACAATCGGGCGTTTGTGCAGATGCGGGCCGAAACGCTTGGCCTGGCTGGCAAACTCTCGGTGCATCGGGACCTAAGCGATACAGGGGCTGTTGGCTTCGACACTGTGGTTTGCCTGGATGTGCTGGAACATTTGCCAGACCCTTCCGATCAGCTGGTTGCGTTCCACCAACGGATGACATCAGATTCCACGGCTCTTCTGAACTGGTACTTCTTCAAGGGATACAACGGCGAATATCCGTTTCACTTTGACGATCCAGAGCTCGTGAGGGACTTTTTTCGCACACTTCAGGCTCATTTTATCGAGGTTTTTCATCCCTTATTGATCACAACCCGCACCTATCAGCCGGCTTGAACCATGCGTGCTGAGCGTGTGATCATTCAGTTGATTGTGATCAAAAAATCGATTGTTGCCACGCTCTTGTTGATTTTGAGCGTGTCTGCTTTAGCTAGCAGCAATGACTNGGCCTCGCTGGCTCAGACTGCCGATCGATTGGGTGATGAGGATCGGCTCTTGCTGGCCGCCTTGGCCAATCGTGCCTTGGAGCTGGGTCCCAACGCGTTGCGTGCAATCGCAGCGATTACAGGNGCTTATGCACTGTTGGTTTATCTCGCGGCCTGGGCTGCCTGGACAGATCGTCGCTGGGGGGAGTGGCTGATGGTGGCATTGCTGGGACTNCCACTCCCCTATGAAGTGATCGAGTTGATCCATGAACAAACGATCACCAACGCCGCAGTGCTGGTGCTCAATCTGATCGGGTTAATTGTTCTGCTGGGGCGCCTGCGACGATCGGATCGAATCCAGGCGCGAGGCGGTTAGTTCAGCCTTCAGCCCGCTGCAGTGATGTTGATCCGCTTGCGGTTGCGAAGACCACGGCGGATGGATTCAAACTTCACGACGCCTTCGGTGAGCGCAAAGAGGGTGTCATCCTTCCCCTTGCCGACGTTCACTCCAGGCAGCACGGAGGTGCCGCGTTGGCGAATCAGAATGGCTCCAGCTGTGACGGTTTCACCGCCATAGGCCTTCACGCCAAGGCGCTTGGCATTGGAGTCCCTGCCGTTGCGGGTTGAACCTGTGCCTTTCTTGTGGGCCATGGAAGGAGGAGGGGGTAGTGGGGGCGTTGAGAGTTGGGTTGGAGCGCTCAGCTGATCGCCTTGCCGCCCACGGTGATGGATTCAACCATCACCCGNGTGAGCTCTTGTCTGTGGCCATTCTTNCGCCTGGTTTTCTTCTTTGGNCGCATTTTGTACACGATGATTTTCGGGCCGCGGCGGTGGGCCATCACCTTCAGCGACACACTGGCATCTTTGACGTAGGGCTGGCCGAGTGTGGTGGCTGTGCCGTTTTTCACAAGCAGCACGTTGTCGAGCTTGATCGTTTCATCAACCTCGGCATGGATCCTGTCGAGGTCGTAGTAGCGATTCGTCTGCAGCCAAACCTGGGTGCCTGAGGCTTCAACGATGGCGTAGGCATCGGTTGAGGCGCTCCCAGCCGAAACGGAAGCNTCGGGTTTGGTCTTGCTCTTGGCAGTGTCCGTCGCAACGGTGGTTTTGGAGGACTCTGACGCCTCCTCAGCAGCGTTGTCGGGGGCAGCGGGCTTGGTATCGGCCATGGGGACGGGACGCGGTCAGGCTCGGAATGCACCGGATTTAGCCTGAGCCGCAATCGAAAGACAAACAAAGATCTTCGGTGCTTGAGCGCCCTCTCGTCAAGATTCACTTAATTCGATTGTTCCTGACCGAACGATGGCCAGGCCGGCCCTCACCATCGCCCTGCTGCTGAGAAACGGTGAGCTGGTTGAAGCCTGCCGTCAGTGGCTGCCCAGCAACCGCTACGAACCGATCGTGGTTGTGCTGGGCGACGACGGCGATCTGGTTCAAAACTTGGAACAGCGTCGCGAGGACATCGACGCTGTGGTGGTGGAGCAGACCCTGCTGGATCCCATCACCCGCGAACAGCTCGGCACTGCCAGCCTTCTCTTCCCTGCCGTGGTGGTGGGTGAGGTGAAAGGTCACGTGGATTACCACCCTGAGGAGTTGCATCTGCCGGCGGACCAGCTCGAGCAACTGGGTTACAACATCGATGCTGCGATTTCCCGCTTCCTGCGTCGTGGCCGCGCCGATGGACGCCAGGAGGGCAGCGATTCTCGGGAGGTCTGGAAACTGTCCAATCGTCTGCAGGAGCGGCTGGGCTATCTGGGGGTGTTCTACAAGCGGGATCCATCCCGTTTCCTCGGCAACCTCCCCAGCGAGGAGCGCCGCGATCTGCTCCAGTCGTTGCAACGCACCTACCGCGATCTGCTGATCAGCTATTTCCGCGATCCGGCTGCCGCCAATCAGGCCCTTGAAAGCTTTGTGAACACTGCCTTCTTCAGCGACCTACCGATCACCAGAGCCGTGGAGATTCACGTGGATCTGATTGATGAGTTCTGGAAGCAGCTGAGCCTTGAGGGGCACAAGCAGGACTTTCTTCAGGATTACCGCCTTGCGCTTCTCGATGTAATGGCTCATCTGTGTGAGATGTACCGGCGTTCCATTCCGCCGGACATCCCCCTGACCGGCACGGCCTCCATCCGTTCCCGCCGGGAGATCGAGCCCCCCGATGCCCCGGAGATGTCGTTATGAGCCCCAGAAAGACCTACATCCTCAAGCTCTATGTCGCCGGCAACACGCCCAACTCGATGCGGGCGCTCAAAACGCTGCGCAACATTCTGGAGACTGAGTTCCGCGGCGTTTACGCCTTGAAGGTGATCGACGTTCTCAAGAATCCGCAGTTGGCGGAAGAGGACAAGATCTTGGCGACCCCGACCCTGTCCAAAATTCTTCCACCGCCGGTGCGNCGAATCATTGGAGACCTCTCAGACCGTGAGCGGGTGCTCATTGGACTGGATCTGCTTTACGACGAGTTGGCGGACAACGCGTCCAATTCNGGATTCATTGACGCCATTGAGGATGTTGATGACACAGATCGCCAGGATTCTTAAGCGAGATGGTGTGCACAGACTCCAGNCGCCTTGTTCTCCCTAGCTTCNGTTCGTGAGTGTGTAGGTATGCAGTTCCCCCCCGCTAGTGGCCCTGCGCAGATGCAGGTTCAGAAGCTCCCCACGGGAATCGAGGGCTTCGATGACGTCTGCCAGGGCGGTTTGCCAATCGGACGCAGCACGCTGATCAGCGGGACGTCCGGCACTGGCAAGACGGTCTTCTCGTTGCACTTTCTCCACAACGGCATCAAGCACTTTGATGAGCCGGGAATCTTCGTGACCTTCGAGGAGTCCCCGCTCGATATCTTGCGCAANGCCGCCAGCTTCGGCTGGAACCTGCAAGAGATGGTGGAGCAGGACAAGCTGTTCATCCTTGATGCTTCACCGGATCCGGATGGGCAGGACGTGGCCGGCAGCTTCGATCTCTCCGGTCTGATCGAACGCATCAACTACGCCATCCGGAAATACAAGGCCAAGCGGGTGGCGATCGACTCGATCACGGCGGTGTTCCAGCAATACGACGCCGTGTTTGTGGTGCGGCGTGAGATCTTCCGTTTGATCGCTCGGCTCAAGGAGATCGGCGTCACCACGGTGATGACCACTGAGCGGATCGATGAATACGGGCCAATCGCCCGTTATGGCGTTGAGGAGTTCGTCTCCGACAACGTGGTGATCCTGCGCAATGTGTTGGAGGGGGAACGCCGCCGTCGGACNGTGGAAATCCTCAAGTTGCGNGGCACCACCCACATGAAGGGTGAATTTCCNTTCACCATGGGNGCCCATGGCATCAGCATCTTCCCGCTGGGGGCGATGCGCCTCACGCAGCGCTCCTCGAATGTGCGCGTCAGCTCGGGGGTTCCGCGCCTGGACGACATGTGCGGTGGTGGGTTCTTCAAGGATTCGATCATCCTGGCCACCGGAGCCACCGGCACTGGCAAAACGTTGTTGGTGTCGAAATTCATTGAGGACGCCTGCCGAAACAAGGAGCGGGCGATCCTCTTTGCCTACGAGGAATCACGGGCCCAACTGCTGCGCAACGGCACCAGCTGGGGCATCGATTTCGAGCAGATGGAGCAGGACGGTCAGCTGAAAATCATCTGCGCCTACCCCGAATCGACGGGGCTTGAGGATCACCTTCAGATCATCAAGACCGAGATCAGCCAGTTCAAGCCATCCCGCATGGCGATTGATTCGCTGTCCGCCCTGGCTCGCGGCGTCAGTCACAACGCATTCCGCCAGTTTGTGATCGGCGTGACCGGTTACGCCAAACAGGAGGAGATCGCCGGTTTCTTCACGAACACCTCTGAGGAGTTCATGGGAAGCCACTCGATCACCGATTCCCACATCTCCACGATCACAGACACGATCCTGCTGCTTCAGTACGTGGAGATCCGTGGTGAGATGGCCCGTGCTCTGAATGTGTTCAAGATGCGTGGTTCTTGGCACGACAAGGGGATCCGGGAATTTGTGATCACCAGCAATGGCCCNCAGATCAAGGACTCGTTCTCCAATTTCGAGCGGATCATCTCCGGAGTTCCGCATCGGGTGACGACCAACGAGCGCAGCGAACTCTCACGGATCGCACGCGGCGTTTCCAGCGACGACTAGGTGCTGCTCAGCTGTTCCTGTTCGGACAGCGAGCGGCGCTCCGCCTGCAACTGCAGTTCATCGGCATCTGCTTGCTCGAGCGGAAGATCGAACCAGAAGGTGGTGCCGACATCCANTTCACTGGCCATCTGCACCCGGGCGCTGTGTTTTTCCAGGATGCCTTTCACGATNGAAAGCCCCAGGCCTGTTCCCACTTCGGTGTGGACAGCATTTTCAACGCGGAAGAAGCGGTCAAAGATGCGCTCTTGATCCGCAGCGCTGATCCCGCAGCCGGTATCGGCAACCTCAACCCTCAGCCGCGGCATGGGTGAAGTGAGCTTGCAGGTGGGGCCTTCTCGGTCCTGTTTGGCGTCCGGTTCCACCATGCAGGTGTCCGGCCATGGATAGGCGCGCAGGGCCAGGGTGCCCCCAGCACGACTGAACTTCAGAGCGTTGCCCATGAGGTTGTCCAGCACCTGAAGCAGCAGGTCCCAATTGCCCATGATTTCGGGAAGGTCCTCCGGTGCATCCAGTTCGAGGGCCACTTTCTTCTCATCGGCGTTAAGGCGGTACGTCCGCAGGGTCTGCTCCATCGCCGGACGCAGGCTCATCGACTCGAATTGCACAGCCCGTCCGGACTCCAAACGGGAGAGATCAAGCACGTCATTGACGAGTCGGGTGAGCCGATCGGTCTCCGCATTGGCGACACCCAGAAACTCTCGCTGTTCATCCTCGCTGAGCTGGTCCCCGAGGTCGTAGAGAGTTTCGACGTAGCTCTTGATATTGAACAGGGGGGTCCGCAATTCGTGGGAGACATTGCTGATGAAACGACTCTGAGCTGCATTCAGTTCCACCTCACGCGTCAAGTCCTGCACGGTGACGGCGATGCCTTTGAGCGATTCACCGCTGGCGTCCCGCACGGCCTGCAGCACGATGCGAAGGGTCCGCGCCGGCTCGCCGACGTTGCAGCGAAGGTCCTCGCTATCGGACCCGTTCATCAGCAGGGCATCAAGGGGGGCATGCACCTCGATCGCCAGAAGATCCGGGAGTTCGTCGACCAGCTCCTGCCCTTCCAGATTGCGCCCCTCCCAGCGGAACAGCCGCCGAGCCGTGGGGTTGGCNAACACGATGCGCCCCACTTCATCGAGCAGGATGGCGCCATCGGCCATGGTGGCAATCAGCGATTGCTGCTTCACCTGCGCAGCGGTGAGCTCCTCGATGTTGGCTTCGTCGTAGGCCTCCAGCTGGGAGGCCATGGCATTGAATCCGGTGAGCAGTTCACCCAGTTCTCCACCGACTGGTAACGCGATGCGGGCCTGGAAATTGCCGGAGGCAATCGAGCGGACACCTCGCAGCAGTTCCTTCACCGGGCGGGTGATGGTGAGGGCGTTGAACACCGCGCCAAGGATCACCAGCACCCAGATCGAGATGAACACCGCCACGGTGACTTCACGGGTCAGTGCTGCACTGGCCAGAGCTGTTTCATTGGGNTTCACTCCCAGCCCCAACACGCCGTAGTACTGACCGTTGCGGATCAGCGGCACAAACACATCCGTGATCCGTCCCTGGGGGGTCTGGTGTTGACGCACCAATGGGTTCTGGGGACGTCGACGCAGTTCGTCCGGAAGCTCCAAGCGCCGGTTCAGACGCAATTCACCTTCGCCACTCTCCGGTGTGGCACTGATCGGGATCCCCAGGTANATGATCCCGTCGGGATCTGCAAAGAAGATGTAGCGAACACTGCGGCTGGAGCGCCAGAATTTTTCAGCGACGTTGGCCAGCTCCCGGTCCTGTTCGCGGGCGACGAGCTCGGTCACATTGCCCGCCAGCAGCAGGCCAAGGTCTCGTGCGTAGCGCGTGTCGTTCATCACGGCATCGCGCTGGATGCCGTTCAGAGCCAGGAAGGTGATGCCGGTCATCATCAGGCTCACCACCAAGGTGGCGATCGCCAGCAGCTTGGTTTGGAGGCTGAACTCCTCCCACCAGAGAACAATGCGACGCCACACCGAGTCCTGCTCGGGAGGGGGACTGCCCTGAGGAGGGAGTGCCCATTCGGCGGTGACGTGGCTGCTGCCGCTCGTCATCAGTCCGTTCGTACCTGATGTCCGATGTCGTGACGGTAGGTGATCCCATCGAAACAAACCTGGGCCATGCCGCGGTAAGCCGCAGCGAATGCCGCGTCGAAGCCATTGTCCTGAGCCACCACGGCCAGCACCCGTCCCCCGGAGGTTCGCAGCACGCCACTGTCATCCAGGCAGGTGCCGGCATGGAACAGCTGAACGTTCGCGAGGCTGCTCAGATCCGCCTGAATGGGATCGTCTTTTCGCGGTGACTCGGGGTAGCCAGCGGCTGCTGCGACCACACAGGCGCTGCAACCTGGATCGATGGACAGGGTTGGTGCCAGGTCCAGTCGGCCAAGGGCGCAGGCCTGCAGCACCACGGCCAGCTCGGGGCCCATCAGCGGCATCAGGGTCTGACACTCGGGATCGCCGAAACGGCAGTTGAACTCAATCACCTGCGGACCGTCCTGGGTGAGCATCAGGCCTGCATAGATCACGCCGCGGTAGTCGATNCCCCGAGCCTGAAGCGCCTGGAGGGTTGGTTCAAGAACAGTGCGACGCACCTCCGCCAATGCGGCGGCATCCAGCAGCGGTGCCGGTGCATAGGCGCCCATGCCGCCGGTGTTTGGACCGAGATCGCCCTCCTCCAGTCGCTTGTGGTCCTGGGCGGGAGGGAGCAGCACCAGGCGNTCTCCATCACAGAGCGCGAACACCGACACCTCCGGTCCCTGCAGACGTTCCTCGAGCACGAGCTGGGCACCGGCGCTGCCGAAGCGTCCAGCAAACGCCTCCTGGATGGCAGTCTTGGCTTGATCGACGCTGTCAGCGACGGTGACACCCTTGCCGGCGGCCAGACCATCGGCCTTCACGACCAGGGGACGCTTCAGGTCGGCCAGGACGGCCAGAGCTTCCGCTTCACTGGCAACTGCCCAGTGCCGTGCTGTGGGAACACCCGCCTCCAGCATCAACTGCTTGGCCCAGGCTTTGCTGGCCTCCAGCTGCGCGCCTTCAGCGCTGGGACCGAACACGGCGATTCCGGCTGCTCTCAGCGCATCGGCCACCCCTGCCGCGAGCGGGGCCTCCGGACCCACCACCACCAGATCGATCGCTTCCCGTTGGCTCAGGGCGATCAGGCCATCGCTGTCGGTTTCCGCGATGCTGCAGCGCTGATCCGTGGTGCCGCCATTTCCGGGTGTGATCCATACGGCTTCGATGCCTGGACAGCGCTGCAAGGCCCAGTGCAGCGCGTGTTCTCGGCCGCCACCGCCNACGACAAGCAGCCGCTTCAGGTTCGGCAGCGCACTGGGACGGGTGGTCGAGATGGCCATGGGCGCAGGCGCAGCGGAAAGAGGCTCTTAGGTTTTCCTTTGTAGAACGCAGGCCGTCATGGGGCTTTTCCCCTTCGCATTCGTCATCGCCTTGCTGGCGGCTGCTCCCCAACCGTCTGCAGCCGAGCCGGTCAACCAACAGCCGGTCAACCAGCAGCCCGTCGACCAACAGCCGGTCAGTGAGGAGAGCTTTCAGCAGCTGCTGCTCACTGCTGATCTGCCTGAATTGCGTCAGGCGTGCATCGAGGCGGCCAGCTTTGCTCTGGNCGAACGTCAGCAACTGCTGCGTGACCGACTCTTGGAGATCCACCCCCGGCCGGAGTCGCTCGATCNGGTGCTGGCCAACGCCGAGGCCCTGCTGGTGTGCCGATCGGGGGATGGCGCCAGGGTCGTTTTGTCCCGATACATCCCCGGCGATGCCGACGAACGTCGCCGTTGGTTGTTGATGTCCTGGCAGGCCGCTGATGCGGCGTTGGACCACCCGCGGGCGGCTCTGGCGCTGCGTCGCCTTGTGAACGGAAACATTGCTGCGCTCGATCGTGAACAACTGCCGAAAGCCGGAGCGTTTGTTGCCTCGGAGACGCGTGTTGGTGTGAATGGTCTGGATCAACTCGCCACGCATGAGGCTCACGCGGGCGATGTCGTTTCAGCTGCGTCNGTGCTGCTGTCCGGTCAGGCCTCGGGCGCTGTGGCGGCACGTCGTTTGGGCCGCGCCGCAGAGTTGCTGGCTGAAACGGATGCGGAACGGGCGGATCAGCTGCTGGAACTAGCTTTGGAGCAGGTTGTCGGCGATGAGGCCTGGGGACTGGCGGTGGAGCTTCTGCGTCTACAACTGCGCTTGCAGCTTGCTGCGGGAGGGGACGGTGAACGGCCTCGCCAGCGGCTCGAACGACTGACAGCGCGACTTGANGATGGTTACAGCGTCTGGTNGCTGCAGGGGTCAGGAGAACCTGACCCNTCGCTGCGGTCTCCGCGTGAGCCGGGTGGTCACGCGGCGGTGGAAGATACCCCCGCACAACCGTCGCCATGACACCCGATCACGGACCGCTTCTCTACGAGGGGAAGGCCAAGAGGGTCTATGCCTCCAATCAGCAGGATCGTGTCCTGGTGGAGTTCAAGAACGACGCCACGGCCTTCAATGCCCAGAAGCGAGCCCAGCTCGACGATAAGGGCCGTCTGAACTGTCAGATTTCAGCGCGGTTGTACGAGNGTTTGGAAGCGGAGGGCATTCCGACCCATTTCATNGGNTTGGCTGGCGATTGCTGGATGTTGGTTCAGCAGGTCGAGATCATTCCGCTTGAGGTGGTTCTGCGCAATACGGCAGCAGGATCGCTGTGCCGGCAGATGCCCATCGCGGAGGGGACGGCTCTGGATCCCGCCCTGCTCGATCTCTATTACAAGGACGATGCGCTGGGGGATCCGTTGCTGACCGAAGCCCGGGTTCAGCTGCTGGGGGTTGTCAATGCAGAACAACTGTCAGCGATTGAACAACTCGCGCGTCGGGTGAATGCGGTTCTGCTGCCGTTTTTTGATCAGATCGACCTGCAATTGGTCGACTTCAAGCTCGAATTCGGCATCAACGCAGCGGGTTCCGTCCTGCTGGCTGATGAAATCAGCCCTGATACCTGCCGGCTTTGGGACCGCAGAGCCGCAAGCAGCGAGGATCGGATTCTGGACAAAGACCGTTTTCGGAAGGATCTCGGCGGTGTGGTGCAGGCCTACGGGGAGGTCCTCAAACGGGTCCAAGGGTCGACCTGTAATCCACGTCACTGCATGTAAGTTCGGCGAACGTTTTTGTGGCAAGAGCCCGAAACCCGTCCGATGACACGACGTTCCTCCCGTGGTTTAACGGTTGCTGTCCGGCAGGGCGTCTTCGGTGTGGCTCTTGGCCTCCCTCTGCTCGCCAGTCCACTGCTGGCTCAGGAAGCTCCCGCTGAGCCGGCAGCAGTCGACGTTGAGGTTGAGCAGACAGAGACTCAAACCGTTGAGGTGGATCCGGGCCCGGATGGGGCTCCTGTCGTGACCGAAGAGGAAACGATCACCGAAACCGAGACGGTGATCGAACAGCCACGTGTGCTGATCTCTGAAGTTCTGATCGAAGGCATCAGCGGCCATCCCGAGGAGGAGCGCCTTCAGGTGGCGGCCTATGACGCCATGCAGGTGCGGCCCGGTAGCCGGGTGACGCGCGATGAATTGCAGAGAGATCTCAATGCGATCCAAGCCACAGGTTGGTTCTCGGATGTCCGGATCACGCCGGTCAATGGACCGCTAGGCGTCCAGGTTGTTGTTCAGGTGGAGCCCTTCCCAGCGCTCACCAGTGTTGTGCTGAACCCTCCATCGGAGGAGCTGCCGGAATCCGTTATCACCGACACCTTCGGCTCCGATTACGACCGGACGCTGAACCTCAATGATCTGCAGTTGCGGATGAAGGAGCTGCAGAAGTGGTTTGCCGATCAGGGCTATTCCCTGGCTCGCATCACTGGCCCTGAGCGCGTCAGCCCAGACGGTGAGGTGACGTTGAAGCTCACCCAGGGCACGGTTGTTGGTGTTGAGATGAAATTTGTCAATAAAGATGGTGAGAGTGAAGATGAAGATGGCAATCCGATCGGCGGCAAAACAAAAGATTGGGTGGTAACTCGTGAAATTTCGATCAAACCCGGAGATCCCTTCAATCGCAACAAACTTGAGAGAGATATCAAGCGTCTCTACGCCACACAGTTATTCAGTGATGTGAAGGTGACGCTCAAGCCGGTTCCCGAACAACCCGGTGATGTCGTCATTGTGCTGGGCATCGTTGAACAGTCCACCGGACAGCTTTCCGGAGGCCTGGGTTACAGCCAAAGCCAGGGTGTGTTTGGTCAGGTGCAGCTGCAGGACAGCAATCTGTTCGGTCGTGCCTGGAATATCGGTCTCAATGTCACTTACGGTCAATACGGCGGTCTGGCCAACCTGAACTTCAGGGATCCCTGGATTAACGGCGACAGCCACCGCACCTCCTTCAGCGGTTCTCTGTTCCTGAGTCAACAGGTGCCCCAGGCCTTCCAGAGTGAAAATGAAGGCAACATCCGCACCGTGAAAGACTATGCGGATAATGGAAATAAATATGCCTACAACATTCGCTCGGACAAGAATCCGGCCGATAGCAAGTTCAGCTCTGTGAGCAAAGCAGAGGATGAATATTCCTACAAGAGCTGGTTTGACTTTGAAGGCGATTCGATTGCGCTGAGAAAAACAGGTGGCAACATCTTCTTTGTGCGTCCCCTTAATGGTGGAGACCCGTTTAAGGACACTCCTTGGAAGGCTTTGCTCGGATTGTCCGTCCAGAATGTGAGGCCGATTAATTTTGCGGCAGCTTCAAGGCCTTATGGCATTGCCACGAATGACTATAAAAATGGAAGGATCAAGAATAAGGACATTATTTGTGTTTCCTTCAACTGTGCTGACAGCAACAATTTAGTCAGTGTTCGTTTTGCCACGACATACAACAACTTCAATGATCCGCGCAACCCAACCAGCGGTAATTTCTTCACGGCAACCACCGAACAATTCGTTGGCGTTAACGAAGATTCCCCAACCTTCAACCGCCTGCGCGGTACCTACACCCAATTCTTCCCTGTCAATTGGTTGAAGTTGCACAAGGGTTGCAGGCCGAAACAGGGTGAGGTTGCTGATTGCCCACAAGCCATCGGATTGCAAGTCAAAGCTGGAACGATTGTCGGCGAGTTGCCTCCTTACGAGGCGTTCTGTCTGGGTGGATCCAATTCGATCCGTGGTTGGTACAACTGCGACCTNGCTGTCGCTCGCAGCTTCGGTGAGGTCACTCTGGAATACAGATTCCCAATCATCAGTATTTTCTCCGGTGAGCTGTTCGTNGATGCCGGTACNGACTTCGACACCCAAGGCAATGTTCCCGGCAAGCCTGGCCTGTTGCTCAACAAGGACGGTTCAGGTGTGTCCGTCGGAACCGGTGTGATCGTCACCACCCCGGTCGGACCCCTGCGTTTGGAAGTGGCCAGCAAGGACTTCTCCGGTGACTGGCGCTTCAACCTGGGAGTTGGCTGGAAGTTCTAGTGACAAGCTGGCCGCAGGATTACGCGGACGCTTGGACCCTGAATCGGGAGGTCGAGCGCTCAGGGGTTGGGTTGCACAGCGGCCTGACGTCCAACGTTCGTTTGGCACCGTCAGAGAGACCAGGCATTCATCTGCGTTTTGAGGATGGATCCGAGCCGATTCGGCTTCGTCCGGATCAGGTCCGTGACAGCCAGCTCTGCACCACGTTGGAACTCGGAGATCGGCGTGTTGCGACGGTTGAGCACCTGTTGGCGGCACTGGCCGGATGCGCTGTCAGCCATGTGGAGATCCGACTTCAAGGTGATGAAGTCCCGTTGCTGGACGGTTCAGCTCAAGGATGGGTTGAGGCCATCGCCGAGGCTGGTTTGACCCCTGCTGTCGGTCCCCGTCCTGCGGCACCAAGGTTGCAGCAACCTCTCCTGCGGCACCGTGGCAGCAGCGTGATCAGTGCCACCCCTGCCGATCAGTTCAGCCTGGTGGGGGTGATCGATTTCCCTCAGCCCGCCATCGGCCGCCAGCAGTTCGCGATCCAGCTCACCCCGCAGCGGTTTGTGGATGAGATTGCACCGGCACGCACCTTCGGATTTCGGGAGCAGGTTGACCAATTGCGGACCGCCGGGTTGATTCGTGGTGGCGCGTTGGACAACGCACTTGTGTGTGATGGAGATCACTGGCTGAATCCGCCATTGCGTTTCCCCGATGAGCCTGTGCGCCATAAGCTCTTGGACCTGATCGGTGATTTGGCCCTTGTGGGCTTTCCCCAGGCCCAGGTGCTCGTTTACAGGGGTTCTCACGGACTCCATACCGAGTTGGCCGCCGCCCTTCAGGACGACAGCCCCACCCTGACTCTGTGACCGATCCCACCACCGCCGAAACCGTGCTCAACAGCGAGCAGATCGCCGGTCTTCTTCCCCATCGATACCCCTTTGCGCTGGTGGACCGTGTGATCGCCCATGAAGCGGGGGTTTCCGCCACGGCGATCAAAAATGTCACCATCAACGAGCCGCAGTTTCAGGGGCATTTCCCAGAACGGCCGCTGATGCCAGGGGTGCTGATCGTCGAGGCGATGGCGCAAGTGGGCGGATTGATCGTCACGCAGATGCCGGATCTGCCCAAGGGCTTGTTCGTCTTCGCTGGCATCGACGGAGTACGCTTCCGCCGCCCTGTGGTTCCAGGTGATCAGTTGGTGATCCACTGCGAGCTGCTGAGCCTCAAGCGCAAGCGCTTCGGCAAGGTTCGGGCTGAGGCAACCGTGAACAGTGAATTGGTTTGTTCCGGTGAGCTGCTGTTCTCTCTGGTGGATTGAGAACGATGAGCGTCAACCCATTGGTGCAGATTCATCCTCAGGCGGTGGTGGACCGGAAGGCAGAGCTGGCACCCGGTGTCGTGATCGGGCCTGGCGCCGTGGTCGGTCCTGAGGTGGTGATCGGCGAAAACAGCTGGATTGGTCCGAATGTCGTGCTCGAGGGACGTCTCACCCTCGGACGGGAGAACAGGGTCTTCCCCGGGGCATGTCTCGGCCAGGAGCCACAGGATTTGAAATATCGCGGTGCCTCCACGGAGGTGGTGATCGGTGATGGCAACACCATCCGCGAGTGCGTCACCATCAATCGCGCCACCGATGAGGGGGAGAGCACCAGCATCGGGGATGGCAATCTGCTGATGGCGTACTGCCATCTCGGCCACAACTGCGCACTGGGGAACGGCATTGTGATGTCCAATGCCATCCAGGTGGCCGGTCACGTGATCATCGAGGACCGGGCCGTGATCGGTGGATGCCTCGGGATTCATCAGTTTGTGCACATCGGCGGAATGGCGATGGTGGGGGGCATGACGCGCGTTGATCGCGACGTTCCTCCGTATTGCCTGGTGGAGGGTCATCCCGGTCGGGTGCGTGGCTTGAACAAGGTCGGCCTTCGCCGCAGCGGCCTTGCCTCCAATCACGGGGGGCAGGAGATGAAGCAGCTGCAGGAGGTCTGGAATCTGATTTATCGCTCCGATCACGTCATCGCCGAAGGCCTGAAGCAGGCCCGTGGCCAGGAGCTGCTGCCGGCTGCTGAACATCTCTGTCGCTTTCTGGAGGCTTCCATCGGCGTCGGTCGCCGCGGACCGATGCCGGCCCTGGGCGGTCGCTGATGGTGCGCCTGCTGATCAGCACCGGAGAAGTGTCCGGTGATCTGCAGGGCAGCCTGTTGATCGAGGCACTGCGACGGGAGGCTGCTCGACGCAACCTCGAGCTGGAGCTTTTAGCGCTCGGGGGAGAGCGGATGCAGGCCGCCGGGGCGGAGCTGCTGGCCGACACGGCGCCCATGGGTGCGATCGGGCTCTGGGAAGCCGTTCCCTTGATCGTGCCCACACTGCAGTTGCAGGCTCGAGTGGATCGACTGCTGCAGGACCGTCCCCTCGATGGCGTGGTGTTGATCGATTACGTCGGGGCCAATGTGCGGTTGGGGCGCAAGTTGCGATCGCAGCAGCCGAAGCTTCCGATCACCTATTACATCGCTCCTCAAGAGTGGGCATGGCGGTTTGGTGATGGCAGTACCACTGAGCTGCTGGGCTTCACCGATCGGATCCTTGCCATTTTTCCGGCAGAGGCAGCGTTCTACTCCCAGCGTGGTGCCGATGTGACCTGGGTTGGCCACCCGCTGTTGGACAGTTTCACTGACCTGCCGGATCGCCTTGAATCCCGGCGGCTGCTTGGGCTGGATGCGGAGGCTCCTGTGCTGCTGCTGTTGCCGGCCTCCCGACCACAGGAACTGCGCTACCTGATGCCCCATCTCGCCGAGGCCGCCGCCCTCCTCCAGCAGCGGGATCCATCGCTGCAGGTTCTTGTGCCGGCGGGGCTTGAGCAGTTCGACCAACCGCTCAACGCTGCCCTGATCGCCGCCGGGGTGCGGGGTGGACGGGTGATCTCGGCCGCGGAAGCGGATGGTTTGAAAAAGCACCTCTGTGCAGCGGCGGATCTGGCTCTGGGCAAATCCGGCACGGTCAATCTCGAGTTGGCGCTGCAGGGGGTTCCCCAGGTGGTGGGCTATCGCGTCAGTCGAGTCACGGCTTTTGTGGCGAAACATCTCCTGCGTTTCCAGGTGGAGCACATTTCTCCGGTGAATCTTTTGTTGAAGGAGCGACTGGTGCCGGAGCTGCTGCAGGATCAGCTCACCGCCGAATCCCTGGTGGAACAGGCACTGCCGCTGTTGAACAATCCAGCGGCCCGTGAGGCGATGCTCGACGGTTACCGGCGACTGCGCGCCACCCTGGGGGACCCCGGCGTGACGGAACGTGCCGCTGTGGCAATCCTCGATCAGGTAACGGCATGAAGGTTCAAGTGGTGCGTCGCGTTCTGGCATTGGCTCTGGTGATGCTGCTCGGGAGCGCGCTGCCAGCAACCGCGGCTGAGATGGAAACCGCGGTCCTCGCAGGGGGTTGTTTCTGGTGTTTGGAGCACGATCTCGAGTCGCTTCCTGGTGTACAGGACGCCGTCAGTGGCTACAGCGGCGGCCAGGTGGATCGCCCCACGTACCGCCAGGTGAGTTCTGAGACCACCGGCCATCAGGAGGTGGTGCAGGTGCGTTTCGATCCTGCGGTGATCAGTTACGGGACCCTGCTGAGGAGCTACTGGCGCAACATCGATCCCTTGGATGGTGGCGGTCAGTTCTGTGATCGCGGCGACTCCTACCGCCCCGTGATCTTCACAGCGGATGGGGCCCAGGCGAGGGAGGCCGAATCCAGTGCCCAGGCGGCAGCGCGTGAGCTTGGGATCGCACGATCCGACATCAAGGTGGAATTACGTGATGCGGCTCGGTTCTGGCCCGCGGAGGAATACCACCAGAACTACGCCGAACTCAATGCCGTCAAGTACAAGTTCTATCGATTCAGCTGCGGTCGAGACCGTCGCCTGGACAGCGTGTGGGGGGCGAAATCACGCCAGTCAACGCAATGGACGACGAAGGCCCCTCGGGACTGATTTCTTAATGAAATGATTATCAACCTGTGGAAAATATAAAAGCCTCTGTCGCGTTTGGTTCAGAGAGTTCTCAGTGAACAACTGGGTTTTAAGCGATCGACTATTAAAAACAGAATGCTTACCATTGCACCGAGCTTGAAGGAGTGGATGTATGTATGTGCTGACCATTAAGGATGGTCTCGGAACCCGTCACGTCGGCCCTTACCCATCCCCGAAGCATGCTTCGGACGATTTGGATCGGGTGCTCGAAAGTTGTTCAGAGCGAGCCCGTTGGCAGATCCATGCTCTGGAAACCCCCGACCGCTGTCGTGGTTTGCCCAAGCTTCAGGTGATGGCTTCGTGAGTCCAGCTCCGGTTAGGAGCGCTTCGGGTTGCTCGAATTTCCCTGTCTGACTTCAGGATTGTCCTTTGCGATTCGGAAATCCTTTTGTCATTCCACTGTCAATCATCAAGCCGACGCCGGCGTTGATACAGATCAGGCTGAGTGTTCCTGTCCAGAACCATTCGCCTGCCTGACCTCCCATCAACTGGACCACCCTGCGGCTCACCGCCTCGCCAAACAGGCAGAGACCGATGGGCAGCAGGAGCACTCCGATCTGAGCTTTCAGATACCAGCGCACAGGTGAGGTGGACATGCGTCAGCTGGCCTGGTGATGGACCCAGTTCACCAGAGTCCGCACGCCATAGCCTGTCGCCCCCGCCGGGTTCAGCCCCCGTCCCTTGTCCGACCAGACGGTGCCGGCGATGTCGATATGGGCCCAGGCGGTGTTCTCAGCGATGAAATCCTGCAGGAAGAGGGCTGCAGTGATTGAGCCACCGGCACGAGGGCCTGTGTTTTTCATGTCCGCCAGCAGGGATTTCAGGCCGTCCTTGTAGGACTTTCGCAGTGGCATTCGCCAGAGGCCTTCACCGGCTGCATCCGCTGAACCGCTGAGGGCCTCTGCAAGAGCATCATCATTGCTCCACAAACCCGCCATCTCATCCCCCAGGGCAATCACACAAGCACCCGTCAGGGTGGCGAGATCAACCACGGCGTCGGGCTGCAGTTCACAGGCGTAGAGCAAGGCATCCGCGAGGGTGAGACGCCCTTCGGCATCCGTGTTGTTGATTTCGATGGTGGTGCCGTTGGCCGCTTTGACGATGTCCCCCGGATGGACAGCTGACCCGTTGATCATGTTTTCGCAGGAGGCCACCACCGCGTGCACTTCCACTCCTGCTGGTCGCTGCTCGCCGATGCTGCGCATGGCGCCGAGCACTGCTGCGCTGCCCCCCATGTCGAATTTCATCATGTCGATCTGAGCGGCGCCCACCTTGAGGTTGTATCCGCCGGAGTCGAAGGTCAGACCCTTGCCCACCAAGGCCACTCGGCGCTTCACCTCCCCGTCCGGGCGGTAGATCAGGTGAATGAACTTTGGATCCAGATCGGATCCCTGGCTTACACACAGAAAAGCACCCATCCCCCGGGCTTCGCAGTCCTCCCGCTCAAGCACGGTCAACTCGAGCTTGTGATCGTTGGCGAGTTGTGCCGCTGTCTCCGCCAGCCCTGCCGGGGTGACGTGGTTCGGTGGAGCTGCCACCAGTTGCCGCGCCAGTTCCACGCCGGCGCAGGTTGCATTCACGTGGGTGAGGCCATCGCTGGCCGCTGCCGGCAGTCCGATCAGCTCAACAGCGTCCGGGTTGCGTTGCGGCTCAGGCTCCTTGCGAAAGCGCTGATCGCTGTAGAGCGCAAGGCGGATGCTCTCCGCTGCAGCCCGGGCGGCGGCAACCGGTTCCAAACCATCCCAGGCCAGTTGCAGGCCCAGGCTTCCGGTGCAGCCCTTGGCGGCGCGGGCCCCCTTGGCCGCCGCCATGCGCAGGCTGTCGAGATTGAAGGCCTCAGCATCCCCGAGCCCGATCACGATCAAACGGCGTGGGGTTGATCCGCCAAGCGGATTGATCACCACCAGATCGCCGCTCTTGGCTTTGAAGTTGTCCTGTTCCAGCGTGGAGCTGAGGCCAGGGAAACGCTGCTCAAGCAGGCTGTTGGTGGCCTCGCCCTGCTCACCTTTCAGCAGCCCCACGATCAGGGCATCGCCGCTCCAGTCCTTCAGATCGGCCGACGAAAGGGAGAGCCGCATTGAGGGTGGCGATCGCGAACCAAGAGCGTAGCGAGGCTTGTTTCGAGGCCACTAGCGTCAGAACAGCGGTTCCAACCCCTTGATCACCAACGTGACGCTGCTCGCCCTGGCGGCCCTGATCGGGGTGACGCCTCTTGTCTGGGTGATTCTTTATCCACCAGGCTCCTGACATCGTTGTTGCAGGGCTTTGATGATCAAGGCCTCGGCGTTTGGCTGGCTCTGAATCAAAAAGGCTTCCTGCTCCAGCACCCGGCTGCCCTGGTTGTAGTGGTTGTTGAGCAGATACCGGATCCGGTTGTTCACCGCAGGGGCGGTTTGGAGATTCAGGTTCAGCAAGCGCAGCCGACCGTCCGGACAGCTCTGGGCTGCGTGAACGGCTTCATGGAGCAGCACGTGACGGGCAATCCCAAGGTCATGACTGATCGGTGCGATCAGCAGCAGCTTCTGACCCGGGATGAACTGGCCATAGGCGTTTGTGCTGGTGGGAGGCCGTTGCACCACCTGGAATCCATACCGTTTCAAGGCCTGGAGCAGGTCGCGAACATCGGCTGTGGCTGCTGCGGACGAGGCCTCGACCAGTGCCAGACCAGTGCAGCCGATTAGGCCAATGGCGATGCGCAGCAACGCTCGCTTCATCCCTCTGTGGTGAAGGGGGTGATCCAACGCTGTTGCGTCTCTTTGTTGAAGGGCGGGAGCCATAGCTCGATCAGCCGTTGTTCAAGAGCGCGGCGCGGTCGTGTGCTCTGGGGCACGTCCGTGCAGAAGCGGATACTCAACTGTTGCTGCAATCCCGTGCGCTGCAGGGCTTCGCTGTAGGCCGCCAAATAGGCCTTGCAGTCGTGGGCACCCTTCCAGCGGCGATCGGCAGCCATCGTTTCCCCCACATAGAGCAGCAGTGGTTGCTCCAATGCGGCGGGTCGATCGAGAACGAGGTAAACCGCTGCTCCCTGGTGGGGGCTCTCAGGCCATCGCCAGAAGGTGAGAGGCAGTGGTGTGAGAGCCAGTGGATCCAGGCAGGCGGCCGGATCTGGGGCGGTTTCGGCGAAGAGTGACGTCTGAGCATTGCTGCTGCCTTCACCTCGGAACAGCGGCGCTTGATGGGCATGAAGGCGCTCCTGCCAGGCGAGCAGTTGGCGCCTCTGCATCGGCAGGTCGCTCTCAAGAAATGGTGCGCTGGGGTGCGGGCCCTGGAACAGTTCGCCCTGACCACGGCTGCTCTGCATGGGTTTCAGCTGCGGGGGGGCAGCGAGGGGCCGGGTCGTCGATCCCCGAAACAGACCCGGCCGATCAAGGCTTCCACCGTGGTTGCCGGCAGGCTGAGCCGTTCCTGCAGATCGGCGAGATCGCGGAAGCCTTCACGCCGACGGGCATGCAGCAGGCGTTGGAGCCGCTCTTCAGGCCACTGCAACACCTGCAGTTCAATCGGTGCCGCGGTGTTGAGATCCAGCGCTGGTGCCTGCGGTTGGGGTGGAGCATCCCCGTACCAGTGAAAGATCAGATGTGGGTGCCACAGCGCTGCCAGATCAGCGGGCAGCTCGAGCAGGCGAAACAGCTCCTCGGCGGCAGTGAACTGAACGCCTCCCCGCTGAAGTCGCACCAGCAGGTCGGCCATTTCGTTGGTGCAACCCGGGAGCTGGCGCCATTGTTCCGGCGTGGCGCGGTTCACATCAAGGGTCCAGGCAGGTGGTTGCGGTTCGCGCATCGTCTGCCCGTGGATCGACTGTCCATGGACCTGTTTCGGTTTCGGCGGCAGCTGCCCGGTGGCCTGCAACACCCGCCTGGCCAGTGGATCCAACCAATGGCTGCGGGGCATCAGGTGAATGAAAGACGGCGTGCGCAGAGATTACCGATAGCTGCTGTTGGCGTCATGGCTCCAATCTCTTCACCAGACCAGTGCAGCCACCTTGATCGGCGATGTAGGCCTCCATCAGCTCAGTGAAACCTGCTTTGTTGGTGATGGCATTGCTTTCCTTCGAACTGATCTGCTGGGATTCAAGGAATTGATCGGCGATGCCCTGCGCTGCCTTTGCGGGCATCATTCCGGTTTCGCTCAGACACCGGGCATTGGCCCGAGCCACCACCACCAAGACCGTGGAGCGGTCCGGTTGTTGTTGCCCCAGTGCGGGAATCTGGCTTGCCATGGACATCGTCAGGCAGCCGATCGCTGAGACGGCAACGGCCCGAGCCAACGGTTCAGGGCGACCAGCGGGGGAGTTGTTGTGGTGGATCAACGAGGTCGTGCCGAAATGCTGTCAGCATCGCCTGGGATCGATCGCGTGCATCCAGCTTCCGCAGCAGTGCGCTGCTGATGTGTTTCACGGTGTCGATCGAGAGATGCAGCTGATCGGCAATCTCCTGATTGGTGAGGCCGCGGCAGATGCCGCGCAGCACATCCTCTTCCCGCAGGCTGAGGTCAACCTTCAGGCGACTGGCGCCACCTCGCCCGAGTCGGCAGTGCCTCAGCACGCCGCTGATCATTGGATCGATGAAGGTGGAATCGCTTTCGATCGCCTGCACCGCTTGCAGGAGATAGCCGTTGCCAACGCGATCACGGCTGCAGAGGCCATTGCACCCAGCGGCGATGGCTGCTTCCAGGGTGCTGCGCAGGGGACGTTGAATCAGCATCAAACAAGCCAGATCCGGCTTGCGTTGTTTGGCGGCGGCGACCAGCGAGGGCCCATTGCCGGTTTCGAGCAGATCAGAGCAGATCAGCAGATCGGTGGTGCTCGTTGAAATGCAATTGAGCGCTTCGGGTTCGCTGGTGACGGCGCCCACGAGGGGACCGATGTCATCGAACATGCTCACCAGGCCGGTGATCAGGACCGGATCCGCACTGGCGATGACGGTTCTGCGGCGTTGTAAAAGGGATTGGCCGGTCTGACGGAGCTCATGCATGGCCGGCAGTCGTGTGGTGAGGTTCACACCCGGTTGTGGACGTCTCTATTGATTTAGTTGGCATGGGGTGAAACCGCACTGCCACGAACCGCCATAAGTCTGCAGAATTCTCGTTTAAGAAACGAAATTCTTGTTGATGGCCTTCTTCGAATCGGACATTGTTCAGGACGAAGCCAAGCGCCTGTTCAGCGACTACCAGCAATTGATGCAGCTGGGCAGCGAGTACGGCAAGTTCGACCGGGAGGGCAAGAAGAAATTCATCGAGACGATGGAGGGCTTGATGGGCCGCTATCGCGTTTTCATGAAACGCTTTGAGCTGTCGGAAGACTTCCAGGCCAAGCTCACCGTTGAGCAATTGCGCACGCAGCTGAGCCAGTTCGGTATTACGCCAGAGCAGATGTTCGAGCAGATGCAGACCACCCTGGAACGGATGAAGGCCCAGATCGAACCCCCTGCCATCGGCTGAAGCAGCAGGGAGCTCACCCGTACGATCGCCAGCGCACGCCCCCTGCGCCCCATGTCGGAGTCCACCCCGTCCCTGCCGTTGTGGCTGGCGCGCGGCATGGCCGATCTGTTTCCGGACGGTGATCCAAACGATGCCAATCAGGCCCTGGCAGCACGACTGGTGCAGGCGGAACAGGAGGGTCGGCCGCTGCGGGTGAAGCTGGGCATTGACCCCACCGGCAGCAATATCCATCTGGGTCACAGCATTCTGTTTCGCAAGCTGCGGGCGTTTCAGGACGCCGGCCACACGGCGGTGCTGATCATCGGCGACTTCACGGCCCGCATCGGCGATCCCACCGGAAAGAGCGCCACCCGGGTGCAGCTGAGCAAGGACGATGTGGCCGCTAACGCCTCCACCTACCTGCGCCAGCTGGGACAGGACCAACCGAAGGAGACGGCGCTGCTGGACTTTGAAACCCCCGGCCGGTTGGAGGTGCGATACAACAGCGAATGGCTCGAGGGGATGGATCTTCCCGCGGTAATCGGCCTGCTGGGCACGGGAACGGTGGGGCAGATGCTGGCCAAGGACGACTTCTCCAAGCGCTACGGCAGCGGTACACCGATCGCATTGCATGAATTCCTCTACCCGCTGCTGCAGGGCTACGACTCGGTGGCGGTGAATGCCGATGTGGAGCTGGGGGGCACCGACCAGAAGTTCAACGTGGCGATGGGGCGCGACCTGCAGCGCCATTTCGACAAACGCACCCAATTCGGCCTGTTGCTGCCGATCCTGGTGGGGCTGGATGGTGTTCAGAAGATGAGCAAGAGCCTCGGCAATGTGGTGGGCCTCGAAGAGGACCCGCTGTCGATGTACTCCAAGCTCGAGAAGGTCGGCGATGCTGCGATCAACGACTACATGACGTTGCTGACTGATCTGGATCTGGAGACGTTGCCGGATAATCCGCGTGAGAAACAGAAGGCGATGGCCCTAGCGGTGACCGCCAGCCGCCATGGGATGGAGGCGGCGCAGAAGGCGCAGCTGGATGCGGCGTCGTTGGTGGGTGGAGCCGGTGATGCCGATGCGGAGGTGCCGGAGGCGTCGTTGGCGGCGGTGAATTTCCCCGCCAAGGCCTTCTATTTGCTCAGTGCTGTGGGCATCTGCGCCAGCAGCAGCGAGGCGCGGCGTCAGATCAAGGGTGGTGCGGTGCGGCTCGAAGGGGAGAAGATCAGCGATCCCAATCAGGAGTTCGCCTCAGCGGAGGAGCTGGAGGGCAAGGTGCTGCAGCTGGGCAAGAAGACCTTCCGGCGCTTGGTGGCCTGATGACAATGCACCCTGCCGATCGGATTATCGTGGCCCTTGATGGCATGGATCCAGACCAAGCGCTGAGGTTTTCGGCTCAGGTGGAGGGGTTGCGCTGGGTGAAGGTGGGCCTGGAGCTGTTCGTGCAGGCGGGGCCTGAGGTGGTGGCCCAGCTGCGCGAGCAGGGGTTGCGGGTGTTCCTCGACCTCAAGTTCCACGACATCCCAGCCACGATGGCGGGCGCCTGCCGGCGGGCTTCGGCGTTGGGGGCAGAGCTGATCACGGTGCATGCCTGCGCCGGTAGTGAGGCGTTGAGCGCTGCCCAGGCCGCGGCGGTGGAGGGGGCCCAGAGTGCAGGGATGGCCACTCCAACTCTGCTGGCGGTGACGGTGCTCACCAGCTGGCAGGAGCAACGACTGCAACGGGAACTCGCCATTGCGCAGGGCATCGGCGAGCGTGTGCCGGCGTTCGCACAGCTATCGGCAACAGCGGGCATCGGCGGTTGTGTGTGTTCACCGCTGGAGGCCGCGGTATTGCGGGCGCAACACCCCGAGCCGTTTGCCTTGGTCACGCCGGGGATCCGCCCCAAAGGTTCTGCAGTGGGTGATCAGGCCCGGGTGATGGGGCCAGCGGAGGCGATTGCTGCCGGTGCCAGCCAGCTGGTGATCGGCCGTCCGATCACCAAAGCGGAAGATCCCAGCGCTGCGTTTGCGGGCTGTTGCGCCCAGTTGCTGGGATCGAT
>PAEP01000005.1 GCA_002700765.1 Synechococcus sp. MED850 | reverse complement strand
CAGTGGCGTTCCCCCCAGCACGGCCGCGTCCTGGGGGGAACGGGCCAGGGTGCTGAGGCCGGCCTGCTCCAGGGCCATGGCCAGGGGTTCTGCGGGGAGCTTGGCGGCGCAGCCGCGGCAGGCCATCGACGCCCCCTGTTGCATCGGCATGGATGACCTGAAGCCATCCATGAAACGTCGGTCGATCTTCTCTTTCCAGCGCCAGAGCAGCTCGGATGTCCTGGTCTGCCAGATGCTCCATTGGGCCATGGCGCGCGGTGGACCNTCACCGCTTGGATCGCCGATCAANTGNAGGGCACGCGGTTGCGGCNGCCAGGGGCGCAAGNCCNGGCCGGAGCAGGNGGCTTCCAGATTCCTNGCCAGAACGGGNGCAGCACGCACGGCCCAGACGCCAGAGGGCGGGCGGGGATCGCCATCGATNCAGGCGCAGTCGCCACAGGCAAAGACGCCGACTTCANCGCGCACCGTGAGCGAGGCATCGGTGCGGATGCGCCCATCGCCCTGCACCGGCAGCCCGCTGTCNGCGAGCCAGGAGGGGGCGCAACTGCCCGTGCAGAGCAGCACCGGTCCGCTGGCCGGCTCATGGACGGTGACCAGTTCAATCGTGGCCCGCTGCAAGACNCGGCGCTGGTTGCCTGGCAGCGCTTGACCGGCACGGATCTGGAGCTGGAGCGGTCGGTGGGGCCAGCGCCGCCGCAGGGCCAGCACCACCTCCAGGCCAGCCGCTCCTGCACCGATCACACGAAACGGCAAGGTTGGGTTGGCATCCTGCGCCTGAAGAAAGGCCAGGGCTGGTTCCAGCGGTTTGATCGGTGTGCCTTCAGCGGTGCGTCTGGACACGGCGCCCACATTCAGGCTCAGCAGGCTGAAGCCGAGTGCTGGTCGACCCTGCAACAGCACGGTGCGCTGGTTCAGATCCACGCCCTCAATCTCGGCTGCGATGAACGACACCCCGGCTCTCTCGCACAGGGAGCGCAGGTCGATCACGAGCTCCTCCGGGCGGTAAGTGCCAGCGATCAGCCCCGGCACCATGCCGGAGTAGAGCGCTGTGCTGCGCCGGTTGACGAGCAGGACGGCACGGCTGGGCCGACGTTGGGGCTGCATTGCCCAGCGTTTCAACAGCAGGGCATGGCTGTGTCCGCCACCGGCCAGAAGCAGCGGCCCGTCGTCGCTCATCCAGCCTCGCGGTAACCCTTCGGATTGGCCTGTTGCCAGGCCCAGCCGTCGCGACACATGTCCGCCAGGGTCCGCTGTGCCGTCCAGCCGAGCACGGCTTCAGCTTGTTTCGGACAGGCTTCCAGCTTGGGGACATCCCCAGGCCGCCGATCGACGATTTCATAAGGAATCGTCAGTCCCGTGGCCTGTTCAAACGCCTGCACCACCTCCAGCACTGACAACCCTCGTCCTGTGCCGATGTTCAAGGTCAGTTGGGTGGGAGCGTCCTGGCCCAGCAAATGGCTGATCGTCACGGCGTGCGCATCGGCCAGATCCATCACATGCAAGTAGTCGCGGATCCCCGTGCCATCGGGGGTCGGGTAGTCCTGACCGAAGACGCGCAGTTGATCGCGGCGGCCTGCGGCAACCTGCGTGATGAAGGGGAACAGATTGTTGGGGATCCCCAGGGGATCCTCGCCAATGCGCCCGCTCGGATGGGCGCCCACCGGGTTGAAGTAGCGCAGGTTGGCAACGCGCCAGGCCCCGGTTCGGCTGAGGGCCTGAAGCATCTGCTCCACGGCCAGCTTGGTCTGGGAATAGGGATGGATGGGATTGGTTGGGGTGTCCTCCCGAAGCGGGAATTGCTCCGGTTCGCCGTAGACCGTCGATGTGCTGCTGAACACCAGCGTCCGGCAGCTGTGTNGCTCCATCGCGGCGGCNAGCACCCGGCTGCCGTTGACATTCACATCCCAGTACCGCAAGGGGTCNGCCACGGATTCACCGACGGCCTTGAGGCCGGCGAAATGGATCACGCCATCCAGATCCCCAGCGATCCGGAAGGCCTGGTCAACCGCCTTTGGATCGCGCACATCCCCTTCGATCAGATGCACAGCGGTCTGGCCCGCCAGCTCCTGGACCCGCTTCAGCGCTTCCGGACTGCTGTTGCTGAAATTGTCGAGAACCACCAGTTCGTGTCCCTGTTGCAGCAGCACAAGGCAGGTGTGGCTTCCGATGAAACCAGCTCCTCCAGTGATGAGCAGGCGGCACGCCATGGTGATGTCCTNTGAATNGGCNGATTCTGGAGCAGCTGTTGCGAGGTTCTGCGCGATCTGACGCCGCTCCTAAAATTCGCTGGTTGAAGGATTTTCAGTGGAGAGTGGGTCGGCGGTTAGGGAGTTGAAGCAGGTGATCGGCGCCGATGGCCGCGCCCTGCTTCAGAGATACAACCTGCTTCAGCCGCTGGTGGAGCAAATGGTCACCACCGAAGCGATCGCCCAAACACCGGTTGATGATGAAACCCTGCAAGGCGCCAAGCAGGGATTGCTCGAGCGGCGTGGCTATGAATCCATGGAGCAATGGCCGGAGCTCTTGGAGGAGCTCGGCAGGTCGGAAGAGTTGGTGCTGGATCAGCTGAAGCGTGGGATCCAACAGCGCCAAACAGCTCGCGACCAGTTCGCAGCCAAAGCCGAAGCCCGTTTCCTGGAGCGCAAGAACGAATTGGACCAGGTGGTGTACAGCCTGCTGCGCCTGGAGAACCGCTTCCTGGCCCGCGAGCTCTACCTCCAGATCGAGTCGGGGGAATCCAATTTCGCCGACCTGGCCAAGCGCTACGCGGAGGGGCCGGAGCGCAACACCAATGGCATCGTCGGTCCCGTGCCCCTCACCCAGGCCCACCCGGTTCTGGTGGAGAAGCTCAGGGTGTCCCAGCCCGGTGTGCTGCTTGAGCCCTTCAGGATCTCGGATTGGTGGTTGGTGGTCCGGCTGGAGCGGTACTCACCTGCAACGTTCACCGATGAAATCTCCGACCGAATGTGCAAGGAGATGTTCGATGCGTGGATCAATGAACAGACCGCCACTAGTTTGAGCCGACTCAACGGCCATGTCGAAGCCAGCGCTCAGCGATGACCAAGTCTCCGCCGTTTCCTCTCCTGAAGCATCCCGCCTTCAAGGAACTCAGTNCTGCTGCTGCCTCAAGGCTTGAGCAGGGTGCTCGGGTGCTNCGCTTTGAGCTCGGCCAGCAGCTCGTGGAGCCGGACGAGATTCCAGCTCGCATTCTGATCCTGTTGAAGGGTCAGGCACGTCTCGTCGGACGCCANAACGGACGNCTNACCACCGTNGGCAAATTCGGTCCTGGCAGCGTGATCGGCGCCGCCAGCCTGATGGTGGGCAAGCCCTGCGAAAACGTTGTTGCGTCCCAGGAAATCGTCGCCTGCGCCATCGCCGACGAGCTCTGGTCTGATTTGTATTCATCAGAAGAGTCNTTCCGCAGTTGGTGCGACCGTCAGCTCTGGCCCCAGGAATTGCTCCAGCTGCTGGAGGTTCTGGCGGAGCGCTCCCCCAGCGCCGAGGGCACGGCGCTCGAGTTGCTGGAGCCATCCCTGAAGGCCTGTCAACGCTGCGCGCCGGAGGCCGCGGCGATTGAGGCCGCCCGTGCTGAAGGCNTGATTCTCTACCTGTCCTCGAACTGGGGGACCAGCGTCATCGGACAGGCGGTGGACGCGCCCAGGGACCTGGATTTCAGCAATCGCTTTGCNCCGCGTCTGGTGGNGTTGCCTGCCGACATTCAGAACCGGCTGGACCAGGCGCCCGCCTCTGAAACCGAGATCGAGAGCGGCACCGGATCCGAGGAGGCCGCTGGACAGTTGGTGCCTTTCGAAGCCTCTTCGGAGGACGCGGAAGTTCTTCCTCCGGTCAGCCGCTACAGCCCGGAACGCAATGTGGTGGACAGCCTGCGGCTGATCCGGGCCAGTGGACCACTTCAGGAGACGCTCGCCTGCTTCCAGATGCTGGCGCAGCTGATGAAGCTGCCGTTCCGTCGGGACTCGATCGAAAAGGTTCTGCAGGACAACCTTCGCCGGGGCTTGACGCCCAACCTGCAGCTCTGCGGCCAACTGGCGGCGAGCCTCGGNTTGCANGTGATGGCCGCTCGNGTNCCAGCNGCNGCNGGCACCCGACTCCAGGTGCCGTCNATGGTGCCTTGGCAGGGGGGATTTGCCCTGGTGGTCGCCAGCCATGAGCGCGGTCTGAAGCTTGCGTCGCCAAAACACGGCATGGTGACGCTCAATCCCGATGATCTCGAGGAGAGCTTCCCGGAGGGGATCGAATTGCTCCTGATGGAGCGTTCCAATGCCACACCGGATCAGAAGTTCGGTCCGAGTTGGTTCTGGCCAGCCCTGAAGCGCTATCGGGGTGTGCTGATCCAGGTGCTGGCCGCCAGCTTTGTGGTGCAGCTGTTCACCCTGGCGAATCCACTGCTGATTCAGGTGATCATCGACAAGGTGATCAGCCAGCGCAGCCTGGACACGTTGCAGGTGCTGGGCATTGCCCTTGTGGTGGTCACCATCCTTGAGGGGGTGCTCGGCAGCCTCAAGACCTTCCTCTTCGCGGAAACCACCAACCGCATCGACCAGAGGCTCGGTGCCGAGGTGATCGACCATCTGCTGCGGCTTCCNCTGGGTTACTTCGATCGNCGGCCGGTNGGTGAGCTCGGAACCCGGGTTGCCGAGCTGGAGAAGATCCGCAACTTCCTCACGGGTCAGGCCCTCACCACCATCCTNGATGCCGCCTTCTCGGTGATCTACATCGCCGTGATGGTGATCTACAGCTGGTTGCTCACCCTGATCGCCCTCTCGGTTCTACCGGTTCAGATTGGTCTCACCCTTTTGGGTGCACCCTTGTTCCGCCGTCAATTCCGGGCCGCGGCGGAAGAAAACGCCAAAACCCAGAGCCATCTCGTGGAGGTGCTCACCGGCATCCAGACCGTGAAAGCCCAGAACGTTGAAATGGTCAGCCGTTGGCGTTGGCAGGAGTTCTATTCCCAGTACATCGCCCGCACCTTCGAGAAGACGATCACCGGCACGGCCCTGAACCAGACCAGCCAGGTGCTGCAGAAGATCTCGCAGCTGATGGTGTTGTGGATCGGTGCCTCGATGGTNCTCAGCGGTGATCTCACCCTTGGTCAGTTGATCGCCTTCCGCATCATTTCCGGTTATGTGACCCAGCCGCTGCTGCGNCTCTCCACGATCTGGCAGAACATTCAGGAGTTGAGGGTCAGCTTTGAGCGTCTGGCNGATGTGATCGACACCCCGGAGGAATCCGATGAGGTGGATAAATCCAANGTGATGCTGCCACCGCTCAGCGGCCTGGTGCGCTTTGAAGATCTGTCCTTCCGCTTCCGTCCAGGACAGCCTGAGGTGCTCAAGGACATCAACCTCGAAATNCCTCAAGGAACGTTCGTTGGCATCGTCGGCCAGAGCGGCAGTGGCAAGAGCACGTTGATGAAGCTGCTGCCGCGNCTCTACGAGCCAGGAGAGGGGCGCATCCTGATCGACGGCTATGACATCGCCAAGGTCGAGCTGTATTCCCTGCGCCGACAGATNGGAATCGTGCCNCAGGATCCGCTGCTGTTCAGCGGCACGGTGAGCGAAAACATCGCCCTCACCAATCCCGAAGCCTCCAGTGAGGAGATCGTTCGCGCCGCCCGCCTCGCCAACGCCCATGACTTCATCATGGAATTGGCCAGTGGTTACAGCACGCCGGTGGGAGAGCGCGGCGCCTCCCTCAGTGGTGGACAACGCCAGCGGGTGGCCATCGCCAGGACGTTGCTGAGCAACCCGAAGTTGCTGGTGATGGATGAGGCCACCAGCGCCCTTGATTACGAGACGGAGCGCAAGGTCTGCGACAACCTGCTTGAAAATCTCAACGACCAGACGGTGTTCTTCATCACCCACCGGCTGTCGACCATTCGCAACGCGGACATGATCGTGATGTTGGACAAGGGGGCCATTGTTGAAGTGGGCACCCACGACGAATTGATGAAACACCGGGGTCGTTACTACGCCCTCTACCGCCAACAGGGGGATGCCTGATCATGAGACTGAATCCGTTCAAGCGCTCCTCCGGAGCTGTGGCTGATCGCCCTGATGTCGAAGACATCAGCGGCCAGACCGTGTCGCTGGCCAAATACGACGAATCCGTGCTCCAGCAGGGTCGTTTCTGGATGCGCACCGTCACCTGGACCTTGGTTGGAACCACCGTGTTCGGTGTGGCCTGGTTGGCCCTGGCCCGAACTGAAGAGATCGTTGTTGCCCCTGGCAAACTCGAGCCGGTTGGATCGGTTCAGAACATTCAGGTGCCCGTCGGCGGTGTTGTTCAGAACATCCTGGTGAAGGAAGGCCAGGAGGTTGAAGCGGGGCAGGTTCTGATCAAGCTCGACACCGAAACCAGCAAGGAGCAGAAGCAGTCCTTTGAAAGTCAGATCAAGGCGACGGAGGAAAGCTTGAAAATCAAGGCCAAAGAGCTTGATCTCAAAAAGGTTGAGCTGAAGCGTTATCTGGAGATGAACAGCGAAGAGGAATCCATGTTGAACAACAAGTTGCAACTGGAGAGCGAAATTCTCAGCCGTTATGAACAGCTCGCCCTTGAAGGTGCCACGGCTGAACTGCAGTACCTGTCACAGAAAAATGCGGTTGAGGAAACGCGTGGTCGTCTGATGCAGAACCAGGTTGATCGCTTGCGTCAAACGGCGATTCTCAACCAGGGCATTCAGCAGTTGCAGCAATCTGTTCAGCAGCTGAATGTTCAGCAGGCGGACTTGAAGGCCAAGCTCACTGAAACCAACGTGACGCTTCGTTATCAGGAATTGAGATCCCCTGTGCGCGGACTGGTGTTCGACATGCAGCCCACCAGCCCAGGCTTCACGGCCCAAAGCACTGAAACTGTGATGAAGATTGTTCCTTACCGCCAGGATGGTCCGGGGGGCAATGACGACTATGGCGCCCTGGAGGCCCGCGTGGAAGTTCCCAGCAACAAGATCGGCTTCGTGCGTACGGGGATGCAATCGGACATCAGCATTGATTCGTTCCCGTCCACCGACTTCGGTGTTCTTGAGGGTGAAGTGGTGAAGGTGGGATCAGATGCACTCCCCCCCGACCCGCAGGAGCAACGGGAAGTGCTGGCCTTCCCTGTAACGATTGAACTGGCTGATCAGCAATTGAAGNTGAAAAATGGCAGTGATCTGCGCCTCGGGGTTGGCATGAGCCTGACGGCCAACATCAAGTTGCGCAAAGTGTCTTACCTGCAGCTGTTGCTGGGAGAATTCCAGAACAAGGCCGAGTCTCTGCAGCAGCTCTAAGCCGATGCGGATTCTGTTCGTTCATCAGAATTTTCCAGGTCAATACATTCACATACTCCAGCGATTGGCCCGTAGCGGTCATCATCAACTGGTGGCGCTGGGCATTAATGAGCCTGATCGCAACCGTCCCTTGCCGGATCAATTGCAATATTTCCGTTATCGCCTCGATCGCGGCAACACGCCCGGTATTCATCCNCTNGTGATGGAAACCGAAACCAAGATGATTCGTGCCGAAGGATGTGCGCGTGCTTCGGAGCAATTGCACAAGAAAGGTTTCGTGCCCGATGTGATTCTGGCCCATCCTGGCTGGGGNGAGGCGTTGTTTCTGAAGGCGGTCTGGCCGGATGTGCCGATGCTGTGTTATCAGGAATTCTTTTACAACGAACACGGCTTCGACTCAAACTTTGACCCGGAGTTTCAAGACGATCGCTCCTGGTTTTCCAAGGCCAAATTGATTGCCAANAACGCCTATCTCCACCTCACCCTGGAGCAAGCAACCTGGAATCTTTCACCCACCCATTTCCAGGCCAGCAGTTTTCCNGAGCATTTCCGGCGTCGCATCAGNGTGATTCACGACGGCATTGACACAACCCGTGCCACCCCGGATCCGAGCCCTGCACCGTTCACNCTNCCCGATGGTCANGTCCTTGAACCNGGGCAACCNTTAATCACNTTCGTGAACCGACGNTTGGAGCCCTATCGCGGCTGCCACACNTTCCTGCGGGCGATTCCCCTTCTGCAGGAGGCGTGCCCNGAGGCNNGGATCGTGATCGTTGGTGACACCAAAGGNGTNAGNTACGGCGCCGAATGCCCTGACGGNGAGTGGCGGGATCAGTTNCTGGCGGANATNCAGGGTCGCTACGACCCCGCCANGGTCCATTACGCCGGCACATTGCCCTACGGCAGCTTCATTCATCTGCTGCAGATGAGTTCCTGCCANGTGTATCTCACCTATCCCTTCGTGATGAGTTGGAGCCTGCTCGAGGCGATGGCCTGCGGTTGTGCGGTGGTGGGNTCCGACACGGCCCCCGTTCGGGAGGTGATCCGCGATGGTCACAACGGTTTGTTGGTGGATTTCTTCTCCCCCAGCGATCTGGCCGCTGCCGTGAAGGAGCTGATGGATGACCGGGAACGGGCTCGTGCCTTTGGTGTGCAGGCCAGACGGACCGTTGAGCGCACCTATGACCTCGACGTGTGCGTGAACCGCCAGCTGGCCCTGATTGATCTGGTGGCCAGTGGAAGCATCAACATCAACACCTGAACCGGCAAACTGAANCGCTGTTGCCAACCCCCTCGTTGTGANGCAGCTGCAGAGCCTCAGGGGAATGGTGGATCTGNTGCCNNNNGNTCTGCAGCNCTGGCAGGCNGTGGAAGCTGTTGCGCGNGCTCATTTCCTGCGCTCGGGGTTCGGTGAGATCCGCACGCCCTTGCTGGAGAGCACGGACCTGTTCAGNCGCGGGATCGGTGAAGCCACCGATGTGGTNGGCAAGGAGATGTACAGCTTTCAGGATCGCGGTGATCGCTCCTGCACCCTGCGGCCGGAAGGAACGGCCTCAGTGGTTCGTGCGGCGATTCAGCATGGCCTGCTCAGCCAGGGCGAGCAGAAGCTCTGGTANGCCGGACCGATGTTCCGCTATGAGCGCCCTCAGGCGGGGCGGCAGCGCCAATTTCATCAGATCGGTGTGGAGTGGCTGGGCGCAGACAAAGCCCGCAGTGATGTGGAGGTGATCGCCCTGGCGTGGGATCTGCTGGCGGACCTCGGTGTGGGCGGTCTGGAACTGGAGTTGAACAGTCTTGGCTCCCCTGAGGACCGGCAGGCCTATCGCACCGCGTTGGTGGCCTGGTTGGAGCAGCGGGTGGATCAGCTGGACGACGACTCCCGTGGACGTTTGAGCAGCAATCCGCTGCGGATTCTCGATTCCAAGAACAGCGACACCCAGGCGCTGTTGGAGCAGGCCCCAACCCTGGCTGACGCCCTCAGCCCGGTAAGTCGCCTGCGGTTCGAAGCGGTGCAGCAGGGCCTGCGTGATCTCGGCATTCCCTTCCGCTGCAATCCCCGTCTGGTGCGGGGTCTGGATTATTACGGCCACACCGCCTTCGAGATCACCAGTGATCAGCTGGGGGCCCAGGCCACCGTCTGCGGTGGTGGTCGATACAACGGCTTGGTGGGCCAGTTGGGTGGGCCCGACACGCCTGCCGTTGGCTGGGCGCTGGGCATGGAACGGCTGCTGTTAGTGCTGGCAGCCGCCGCTGAGGCTGATCCCGGGGGAAAGGCAGCTCGTCTGGTCCAGGCACCTGTTCCGCACGCTTATGTGGTGAATCGCGGTCCGGTGGCGGAAGCAGCGGCGCTCGTGCTCACGCGAAAGCTGCGCAGTGCCGGCCTCTCGGTGATCCTCGATGGCAGCGGT
>PAEP01000004.1 GCA_002700765.1 Synechococcus sp. MED850 | reverse complement strand
CGGACCAGCCGACAAAAACGAAGCGGTCGCGCTTGAGCCAGTCATCGAGGATGTCAAACCATCCCCGCTGAGGCGCGCGTCCTACAGCGATCGTCATGAGAAAAGCGCTTCATGAAGCGTTACATCGGCATCGTAAGGAGTGAATCGAGGCTTGGGGCGGTTCTCCCGACCAGGTTCGTAACGATGAGCAGAAATACTCAGAGGAAATTGGGCATGGAATGAAGGGATTCGCGAAGATGGACGGACTTCATTGAGATGTCTCGTGTACGTCATCGAGCTGGCCCTGCGCATGAGTCCCGTCCCAGCTTCGGTGCAGCGCAAGGAGCACGGCGACGCCGAAGCGCTTTATCAACAGATCCGGCAAGCCATGGAGCACCATCAACCCCGGCTGATGGAACTCACCTGCGAGAAGGTGGAAGGTAAGAAAGTGACGGTGATGATCAGTGAAGTTCTCGCCGTTCAGCTTTATGAAAAAGCTTCGGCGACAGGTGGCAGCAAGCGACCGGGATTTTCCTTTGAGTCCTGACGGAAGCGCAGCTGAGCTCAACGTCGAGTCGGTCAGCTACCGCTGGCCGAACGGCACCCTGGCGTTGGACCAATGCTGCCTCCAGATCCCCCATCCGGGCTTGTGGATGCTCGTGGGCAGCAACGGCAGTGGCAAGAGCACCTTGTTCCGCCTGATCACAGGATTGCTTGAACCCCAGAGCGGCTCCATCCGCACCAACCATCGCGTTGCCCTGGTGTTCCAGAACCCGGACCATCAGTTGCTGCTGCCGAGTTGCGGCAGCGATCTGTTGCTTGGCATGACCCCTCAGGCTGATCCACACGCCCCTGGCCATCGGATCGAGAAGCTGCTGGGTGATCTTGGGCTCAGCGGAATGGCATCAAGACCGATTCACACCCTGAGTGGCGGCCAGAAGCAGCGCCTCGCCATCGCCGGGGCTCTGGCCAGCGAAGCGGGATTGCTTCTGTTGGATGAACCGACGGCACTCCTGGATCCATCCAGCCAGCGCAATGTTCTGGAATCCGTGCAGAAGCTCTGCCGAAGCACTGAGCAACCGCTGACGGCCCTGTGGATCACCCATCGCCTGGAGGAGCTGGACCTGGCCGATGGAGCCGCCTGCATGCGCGATGGGCGCATCGACCCCTGGATGACCGGCAGCAAGCTTCGCGATCACTTGCAGTGCGGGAGGTCTGGCAGTTAAGTTCCTCGAGAGCCATTCCTCGGTAGCTCAGCGGTAGAGCGGTCGACTGTTAATCGATTGGTCGCAGGTTCGAATCCCGCCCGGGGAGCTTGAAAGCCACAGCAAGTGCTGTGGCTTTTTTATTGACCGTGAAAGAATTTTGTGTCCTGGAGTTGCCAGAACCGAAAGACTTCCTGAACAGACCCCGGCGGCGCGAGCCGACACAAATCCTGGAATCGATTGCGCCGCAGCGCATTTCAGCCAAAGCCCAAAACTATGGAGCAAAGCTGAAATTCTGCAAAGAGACGAAAACCTTGGGAGAATCTGCGGAGCGTTGATGCATCATCACTCGCTGAAGATCCCAGACGTCCGCCGCACCATCGATGAAGCCCTGCATTTTGCTGATCGAAGACGACCGGGACATGCGCGATCTCGTCAGCGGTCATCTTGAGCACAGTGGTTTTGATGTGCAGCGGGCTGATGACGGCATCAAGGGGCAGGCTCTGGCCCTGCAATACACACCGGATCTGATCCTGCTGGATCTGATGCTTCCGAAAGTCGACGGGCTTACCCTCTGCCAACGCCTGCGCCGAGATGAGCGCACAGCAAGCATTCCGATCCTGATGCTCACAGCCCTGGGTGGCACCAAGGACAAGGTGAGCGGATTCAATTCAGGTGCAGATGATTACCTCACCAAACCGTTCGACCTTGAGGAACTCCAGGCCAGGGTGAAAGCATTGCTGCGCCGCAGTGATCGTGCTCCGGTTGGCACCAGCAACCACCACGAGATTCTCAGCTACGGACCTCTCACGCTTGTTCCCGAGCGGTTTGAAGCGATCTGGTTCGACAGCCCCGTTCGTTTGACTCACCTCGAATTCGAATTGCTGCACTGCCTGTTGCAGCGTCATGGCCAAACCGTGGCCCCCTCCTTGATTCTCAAGGAGGTTTGGGGCTACGAGCCCGACGACGACATCGAAACCATCCGCGTGCACGTGCGTCATCTCCGCACCAAGCTCGAACCGGATCCACGCAAGCCTCGCTTCATCAAAACGGTCTACGGAGCCGGGTACTGCCTTGAACTGCCAACGGGCGGTCAACTGGAAGGCATGCAGGATGTCATTGCCATGGCCCGGGAAGACCGCAAACAACAGGGAGACCGCGCCAGCGCCTGACACCTTGCAAACCTGTCACTCCCGTGGTGTGATCAGATCCAACAGGGTGACCTCCCAGGCCAACCGAGGCTGAACGAAGGAGAGCAGATGCCTCCTCAGGGTCTCAAGTCTCTTCAGAGGTGAGTCGCTCAGGCTTTGCCTCCAGATCTGCTGCTGCCACCAGTCGATCAGCCAAAGCTGCTGTTCCACATCAAGGCTTTCACAGAGATCCCTCGCCAGAGCCAGAGCATCCATCGGCTCCGACGGCACGACCTGAAGGCGGGACTTGAACCCGTCAGGGAGGGCATTCCAGCGCTCGCGATGACTGAGCAAAGCGCCAGGCGATCCTGCGGCGAGCGCCAGCAGCTCCGGAGGGTCCTCAGCGATCGCGTTGCAGCGCTTGAGAACCTGATCAAGCGCTTGGGGCTCGAGCCGTAAAAAGCGAATCAGCTGACATCGGGACCGGATGGTGCTGAGCAAGCGCTCCGGTGCAGACGACAACAAAATCAAAATGCCGTGCCCAGGCTCTTCCAGGGTTTTGAGCAGGGCATTCGCGGATGCCTCACCCATTGCCTCCACAGCCTCAATAACGACCATGCCGTGGCGTGCCTCCACCGGCTGCCGGGCCAGAAAGCGACTGATGTTCCGAATTTGCTCAAGCCGCAGCTGGGGTGATGTCTTCCGGCTGATCCCCGCCTCGTCCGCCTCCACCCGGGTGAACAGCCGCCCCTGATGCTGGAAGGTCGGTTCGACCCAGAGCAGATCGGGATGGTTACGGGCCTCCAAGCGGCGACGCTCGCGCATCGAAGGACCTCCATCGCAGAGAAGTCCCTCCAGGAACCGCAGGGCAGCCAGCCGTCGACCGACCCCGTCAGGGCCGGCGAAGAGGTACGCCGGAGCAAACCGTCTTTGCTGCAGAGACGCCTCGAGCAGGCTGACCGCCAAGGGCTGTCCGATCAGATCCTCGAACAGACCGCTCACCGGAGCTGCTCCAGCAAGCATCGCTCCAGCGCCGCTGAAACTGCGTTGGGGTGCCGATCTGCAGGAATGCAGCACCAGCTCCGCTGCGATGCCACCGACTCAAACCCCTCCAACACCCGCTTGAGAAACAACCTGCCCTCGGCCTCGATCCGATCATCACTCTCCCCCTTGCGGCGTCGGATGCTTTCCTCCAAAGGAAGCGTCAGCCAGAGGGTGAGATCCGGTTGAAGTCCACCCGTCGCAATCTGCTCGAGCTGGTGAATCAGCTGGTGATCCAGGCCGCGTCCATATCCCTGGTAAGCGAGGGTCGAGCCACTGAACCGATCACTGATCACCCAGTCGCCTCGTCTGAGGGCGGGTTGGATCAGCGCGTCGACATGCTGAGCACGATCCGCCGCATAGAGCAAGAGTTCAGCCGTGGGGCAGGGGGCCTGATCAGGTGCCGTATGGAGCAACAACTGACGAACGGCCTGACCCAAAGATGTTCCCCCTGGCTCTCTGGTCTGAATCAATGCCGCATCAGCGGGCATCAACCCACTTGTGGGCAGCCAAGCGGCGAGATGCTGAAGCTGGGTTGATTTCCCGCACCCATCGATGCCATCCAGGACGATGAGCCGCCCTCTCATATCGGACGCAGCGCCAGGGCATTGACCACCACCGTGATCGAACTCAAGGCCATGAGCAGGGCTGCCAGAGGAGGTGAGAGCAGCACACCATGGCTGGGCAGCAGCACACCAGCAGCAACGGGCAGCGCAATGAGGTTGTAGCCGAAAGCCCAGAACAGGTTCTGACGAATCTTGGCCAAGGTGCGGCGGGCCAGAAGCAGAGCATCCGGAAGATTATCCAGACGATCACCCAGCAGCACCATGTCGGCCGTGTCCTGCGCGATCTGGGTTCCGGTGCCGATGGCAATTCCCAGATCCGCGGCTGCCAATGCCGGTGCATCGTTGATGCCATCCCCAACCATGGCCACCGAGCGATCAGCTCGAAGACCCTCCAGACGGGCCAGTTTCTGGTCAGGGCGCATTTGCCAGCCCAACTCGTCGACGCTGAACCCGAGCTGCTCCCCAAGCCGCTGGACCGTCTCACGGCGATCACCGCTGAACAACGCCAGGCGCAATCCCTGGCCACGAAGACGCTGAAGGGAGTTGGCCACATCCGGTCGCAGCTGATCCTCGATCTGAACCAGACCGAGGATCTGATCGCCCTGGGCAACCGCCACCACCGTGCCGTCCGCATCCCGATGCCACTGGTGCTGGCCATCGCTCCAGGTCAGCCCTTGCGCGAGAAGCCATTCGGGCTTTCCGACAACGACATCCACGTCCTGATTCTCCAGCCGACCAACCAGCCCTTCCCCCGTCACCGTGCGCACGGAGTCGGCCTTGAGCAATGCGATTCCTCGGCTCTGAGCCTCCTGAAGCAGGGCATGGGCAATCGGATGGCGACTGTTCTGCTCAACACTTGCGGCGAGTTGTAGCAACCGCTCAGGCGCGTCGCTCAGCACCCTGGTCACCAGGGGGCGACCCAGGGTCAGGGTGCCGGTCTTATCGAAAACCACCTGCTGGAGCGAGGCGGCGGTCTCGATCACATCCCCTCCCCGGAACAGCCAACCGCGGCGTGCGGCCAGTCCTGTAGCGACGGTGATCACCGTGGGAGTCGCCAGCCCAAGCGCACAGGGACAGGCCACGACAAGAACGGCGATCGAGAGCTGCAGCGCCAGGCTGATCGGTGTCTCCGCACCACTGCCAAGCCCAGCGTGATGGCCGTGCTGGGCATGCACCATGGCCGGTGAGGAGGCCTGCAACACCTGAGGCCAGAGCTCAGCGCCCACCAGCCACCAGAACAGAAACGCCGCAACGGCCAGAGCAATCACGCCGTAGCAGAACCGACCTGCCACCTGATCCGCCAAGCCCTGGATCGGGGCGCGACGCGCCTGAGCCTGTTCCACCAGCCGAATGATGCGAGCCAAGGCGGTCTCAGCACCGACACGGCTGACCTGCATCTCAAGCGTGGCTTCGAGGTTGAGGCTCCCGGAGGCCAGCTCGGTTCCGGGCTCAGCCTCCAGAGGAAGAGGCTCCCCGGTCAGGCTCGACACATCCACAGCGGAACATCCCTTGAGCACAACCCCGTCGACGGGGACACGATCACCCGCCAGCAACTGCACCGTCTCTCCAGGGCGCAAGGCTCCGACGCGCACCTCGCGAATCTCGCCATCGGCCAGCAGCAACCGTGCTGTATCCGGCTGCAGTTGCGCAAGCTGTTGGAGTGCCTGACCGGTGCGGAAGCGAGCCCGCTCCTCCAGGAAACGCCCCAGGAGCACAAAACCGAGCAACATCACGGGCTCGTTGAAGAAGCAGGGCCAGCCGACCCCGGGCCAGATCAACGCAACGATGCTGGCCAGATAGGCACTGCCCACCCCAAGACCCACCAGCGTGTCCATGCTCGGCGTGCGAATCGCCGCGGCCTTGAACCCACTGAGCAGGATCGGGCGGCCGGGTCCGATCAGGGCCACCGTGGCCAAACCGGCGTGGAAGGGAAGGCTTCCGATCACCGGCAACGCCAGACGTCCGGCCTCCGAAAGGTGGCCGAGGACGGAGAGGAGCAGCAACAGCAGGGCCACCATCAACTGCCGCCACTGGCGCCACCAGCCCGGTTCCGTGGACTCCTTTCTCGATCCAGCCCCCAAGTCTGGCTGCAGCGACCGTTCCCTCGCCGGGAAGCCACGATCAGCCAAGGCTTTCAGAACAGCGTCAAGACTGCCCTCTGAGCTCGACAAGTCGAGCCATGCGGCTCGGCTGACCAGATTCACATCAGCCCGACGCACTCCAGGCTGCTCCAGCAGGGTCTGTTCCACCGATCGGACACAACCGCCACACTTCATGCCCTCCACATCGAGCACGACGGTCTGAAGCGCAGTTGCCACATCACCTTGATCGTTAACTCAACGCTAGGTCCGGCGGCGACAACGTCAGGATGGACTTCATCCGCTGGTGCACCGTGCCCCGCAGCAACCGCAACGACAACTTCATCGACAAGAGCTTCACGGTGATGGCGGATCTGATCGTGAAACTTCTTCCGATCAATGCCCGCTCCAAAGAGGCTTACGTGTACTACCGCGATGGCCTCTCAGCACAGAACGATGGCGACTACGCCGAAGCACTGGAAAACTACGAGGAGAGCCTGAAGCTCGAGGAGAACGCCACAGATCGGGGGGAGACGCTCAAGAACATGGCGATCATCTACATGTCCAATGGTGAGGAGGACAGGGCGATCGAGACCTACCAAAAAGCGCTTGAAGAAAATCCGAAGCAACCGTCCTGTCTCAAGAACATGGGACTGATCTTCGAGAAGCGTGGCCGAATCGCTGAGGAGGAGGGACGACGGGATGAGGCAGATCAATGGTTTGACCAAGCGGCAGAGGTGTGGACCCAGGCCGTTCGTCTCAATCCAGGCGGGTATCTCGACATCGAGAACTGGCTGAAGTCAACAGGACGCAGCAACGTCGATGTTTATTTCTGAGGGCTCTGCGGGACGAATGATCGAATCCGCCTCAGGCCGGATCGGAGCGAACCCCATCACCAAGGGCCTGCACGAGAGCTTCGGTGACAGCCTCCGCCTCTAGCAGCTCGAGGTCCAAACCGGCTGCCAGGGAGCCGAGACCACTGCCATGGGGCACCACCGCTCGGCGGAAACCGAGCCTGGCCGCCTCCTGCAAACGAAGCTCCAACTGACCGACCGGGCGCAACTGGCCGCCGAGACCAAGCTCCCCGATCAAGACCGTTCCCGCGGGCAGGGTGAGGTCGCGGAAACTCGCCACCACCGCTGCCGCCACGCCCAGATCCGCCGCGGGTTCCTCCACATCCAGGCCGCCGGCGACCGCCAGGTAGCAGTCAAAACGGGACAGCGGCAGACCCATGTGCTTCTCGAGAACCGCCAGGATCTGATGCAACCTGTTGGTGCTGATCCCAGTGGCCGTGCGCCGCGGGCTGGCATAACTCGTGACATTGACAAGCGCCTGCAGATCCACCACAAGCGATCGGGTGCCTTCACACGCCACGATCGTGGCGACTCCCGATGCACGTGCCTCGCTGAGGAACAGCTCGCTTGGATTGCCCACCTCCACCAGACCCTGGGCCTGCATGTCGAATAGCCCCAGCTCGTGGGTGGCACCGAAGCGGTTTTTCACGGCACGCAGCAGGCGATGGCTGGCGAACCGGTCACCCTCAAACGTGAGCACCGCATCAACGAGGTGCTCCAGCACCTTGGGGCCAGCCAGCATGCCCTCCTTGGTGACGTGCCCCACCAACAACAGCGCTGTGTTTTGCCGTTTGGCCAGCCGCTGGAGTGCTGCTGCGCACTCCCGCACCTGACCGACCGAACCGGGCGCACTCGCCAGATCGGCATCATGCAGGGCCTGAATGCTGTCAATGATCGCCACGGCAGGTCGCAGGGCCTCCAGTTCCTGTAGCACCAGATCCAGGTCCGTCTCCGCCAGCAATTGCAGCTCGGATGCACCGCCGGCCAGGCGCTGCCAGCGCAATTTGACCTGCTGGGCGGACTCCTCTGCACTGACATAAAGCACAGAACCCTGCCGCGCCATCGCCGAAGCGCTCTGAAGCAGCAGGGTGCTCTTGCCGATGCCGGGGTTTCCCCCGACCAACACCAGCGAACCGGGCACCAATCCTCCACCCAGCACCCGGTCGAATTCCACCGATCCAGTGCCCTGCCGCTGCAGCGGCTTGTCCTCGAGATCTGCTATCGCCTGGGAGCGACGCGGAGCAGGTTTCTGCGACGGATCAGGGGCATCACGACGCCTTCTGCGATCCGTCGCTGGTTGCGACTGCTCCACCAACGTGTTCCAGCTGCCGCACTCCGGACAGCGCCCAAAGAACTGACGAGCCTTGGCACCACAGGCCTGGCAAACAAAAAGGGTGCTGGAGCGTGGCACTGAGAACTATGAAGAAAGTTGCTGTTGAGTGAACGGGAGGGGTCTAGGCGCTTTTATCTGTTGCGAGAACCAGGCAATCCATTAGCCGTTATGACGACCACGGCTCCCTCCAAGGAAACAATCCTCGTGGTCGACGACGAGGCTTCGATCCGGCGAATCCTTGAGACCCGTCTTTCGATGATCGGGTACAACGTCGTCACCGCTTGTGACGGCACCGAAGCACTCGAGTTGTTTCACAACTGCATTCCGGACCTTGTGGTACTGGACGTGATGATGCCCAAACTTGATGGTTATGGCGTCTGCCAGGAGCTCCGCAAGGAATCCGACGTGCCGATCGTGATGCTCACAGCCCTTGGCGATGTGGCCGACCGGATCACCGGCCTGGAGCTGGGTGCTGACGACTACGTGGTGAAGCCGTTCAGCCCGAAGGAACTCGAGGCCCGGATCCGCTGCGTGCTGCGTCGCGTCGAGAAAGAGCCGGTGGCTGGCATTCCCAACTCCGGTGTGATTGCCGTTTCCGATCTAAGGATCGACACCAACAAGCGCCAGGTGTTCCGTGGTGATGAGCGGATCCGCCTGACGGGCATGGAGTTCAGCCTGCTCGAACTGCTGGTGAGCCGGTCAGGAGAACCCTTCAATCGCGGTGAGATCCTCAAGGAGGTTTGGGGGTACACACCGGAACGCCACGTGGATACGCGGGTGGTTGATGTTCATATTTCCCGACTTCGCTCCAAACTGGAGGACGATCCGGCCAACCCCGAGCTGATCCTCACAGCTCGGGGAACCGGGTATCTGTTCCAGCGCATCGTCGACTCCGTTGCCTCCGAAGGGTCCTGATTCCTCCCCGGCCGACGGGCCCCGGAGCAAGAACAGCCGTCCGCGGGCCATCCGCCGGCTCGTGATCTGGTATCGGCGCAATGCCGCCGTCACCACGATCGTGGACAGCGCCACCAGTTCAGCCAACGTGGCTGGATCGATGGCCGGCACCGTGGCGGAATCCGTCGTGTCTGGCGCCGGCACCGTTGCCAGCAGCGTGCTTCAACCCTTGGTGTTTGATCCGCTCCGCCGTCTGCAGGGGGGCAGTGAAGACGAAGGCATCGACGATCGAGATCGGCTCTGGGTCGCCGTCGATGGGATGGGTGGTGATCACGCTCCAGGCCCCATCCTTGAAGGTTGCCTCCAGGCGATTGAGCGCCTGCCTTTGCGGATCAAGTTCATCGGTGAACGGGACCGAATCATGGCCGCTGCAGACGCCCTGCAGATCGGTGATAAACTCCAGGCCGCGGTTGACAATCGCCATCTGGAGATCGTGGCCAGCGGCCCATCGATCGGCATGGACGACGAAGCCACGGCGGTGCGCCGCAAACGCGACGCCAGCATCAACGTGGCGATGGATCTTGTGAAGAAAAAGGAGGCCCTGGCTGTGTACTCCGCCGGCAACTCCGGCGCCGTGATGGCCTCAGCCATTTTCCGGCTTGGTCGCCTCAAGGGCATCGATCGCCCGGCGATCGGTGCGCTGTTTCCCACCAAGGATCCAGGCCAGCCCGTGCTGGTGCTGGATGTGGGAGCCAACATGGACTGCAAACCCGCCTACCTGCATCAGTTCGCCCTGCTCGGAAACATCTACAGCCGTGATGTGTTGCAGGTGAGCCGTCCCCGCATCGGGCTTCTCAACATCGGTGAAGAGGAGTGCAAAGGCAACGAGTTGTCGCTGCGCAGCTTTGAGTTGCTGCGGGACGAGAAGCGTCTCCGTTTTGCCGGCAACTGCGAGGGACGCGATGTGCTGTCCGGTGAATTCGACGTGGTGGTCTGCGATGGCTTCACCGGCAATGTGCTGCTGAAGTTTCTTGAATCCGTCGGCAGTGTGCTGCTGGGTGTGCTCAGAGCTGAGCTCCCCCGCGGACGCCGCGGAAAAGTGGGCTCAGCCTTCCTGCGCAGCAACCTCAAACGGATCAAGAAGCGCCTTGATCACGCCGAACACGGCGGAGCGCTGCTGCTGGGTGTCAACGGCATCTGCGTGATCGGCCACGGCAGCAGCAAAGCCCTCTCTGTGGTGAGTGCTCTTCGGCTGGCCCATTCCGCCGCCAGCCACGGTGTGATGGACGATCTCGCGGAACTGCAAAGCTGCTGTGGTTGACTGACGCCACTTGTGATTGACCCTCATTGGTCGCACTGCCTGTCCGGTCTGGTGGCGTCCTGCTGAGAGGCTGCGGCAGCGCGACGCCGGCATGCTCGATCAGCAACGAGCAACTCGGACAGCGCGTCGAGACCAGCGACACCTGGATCCGCAGCCGCACAGGCATCGCTGCCAGGCGGGTGATCGGAGCCGACGAATCCCTCGCCGACCTGACCACGGCAGCGTCAGCAGCGGCCCTGGAAATGGCGGGCTGGTCTGCTGACAGCCTTGATCTGATCATCCTGGCCACGTCCACGCCGGATGATCTGTTCGGCTCCGCTCCCCATCTGCAGGGTCGACTCGGCGCCACTAATGCGGTGGCTTTTGATCTCACAGCGGCCTGCAGCGGCTTTCTGTTCGCTCTCGTCACGGCGGCTCAGTATCTGCGCACCGGCGCGATGCGGCGCATTCTTGTGGTGGGTGCCGACCAGCTCAGCCGATGGGTGGACTGGGACGACCGCCGCTCCTGCGTGCTGTTCGGTGATGGGGCAGGTGCCCTTCTGATGGAGGCTTCCGCGGACGGTCGCGATGACCTCGAGGGATTTCTGCTGCGCTCCGATGGCAGCCGAGGCGAGGTGCTGCAACTGCCCCAGCTCGATGAACGCGCTCCACTGGTGGGCGATGTGAGTCACCAGAAGGGCGGCTTCAGAACAATTCAGATGAACGGCCAGGAGGTGTACAAGTTCGCCGTACGGGAGGTGCCAGCGATCCTCGATGGACTGCTTCAACAGACTGGGGTCTCCGCGGATCAACTGGATTGGTTGCTGTTGCACCAGGCGAATCAGCGCATCCTCGATGCCGTGGCCGAACGGTTCGCCCTCCCTGCTGCGAAGGTGCTGAGCAATCTGTCGAACTACGGCAACACCTCCGCCGCCACGATCCCTCTGATGCTGGATGAGGCGGTCCGGGGGGGTCTTGTTCATCCGGGGCATCGGATCGCCAGCAGTGGCTTCGGAGCCGGGTTGAGCTGGGGCGCTGCTCTGCTGCGCTGGAGCGGGCCGGCCTAACCTCCCGCACGGCAATCAAGACGTGAACTGATGGCGATCGCCTGGGTGTTCCCCGGACAAGGCTCTCAGAAGGTGGGGATGACCGACCAGCTGATGACCCTTCCCTGCGCTGAGGATCGCTTCGCGATGGCGTCATCGCTGATCGGTCGTGATCTGCTGGCGATCTGTCGTGGGGACAGCGGAACCACGCAACCCAGCGATCTGAACGACACGCGCAACACCCAGCCGGCCCTTTTTGTCCTGGAGTCGCTGCTCGTCGACAACCTCCGCCAACAGGGTCGTGAAGCAACGCTGCTGGCGGGTCACAGCCTGGGTGAGCTGGTGGCGCTGTATGCCGCAGGGGTGTTCGACCTTGAGACGGGGCTGCGCTTGATGAAAACCCGCTCCGAACTGATGGCAGCCGCTGGTGGTGGGGGCATGACAGCCGTCATCGGCTTTGACCGCAGCCAGCTCGATGAGCTGGTGAACGCAGCGGACGGTGTGTTCATCGCCAATGACAACAGCGATGGCCAGGTGGTGCTTTCGGGCCGACCCGACGCCCTCGCGTCGATCTGCGACGCGCTCACCTGCAAACGCGCCATCCCCCTGGCTGTGTCCGGTGCCTTCCACTCGCCATTCATGGCGAACGCTGCGGAGCAGTTCGCCACCGAGCTGGATCGTGTGACCTTCCAGGACGCAACGATTCCCGTCCTGAGCAACAGTGATCCCACGCCAAGCAGCAGCGGAGAGGTGCTCAAGCAGCGCCTCAAGCAACAGATGACCCATGGAGTCCGCTGGAGAGAAACGATGGCTGCGCTCGAGCAGGGCGGCATCGACACCCTGGTGGAGATCGGTCCAGGGAACGTTCTCAGCGGCCTGGCCAAGCGGGCACTGAGGGGGATCACCATCTCCCAGATCGCCGGAGCGGGTGATCTGGGCCTGTGAGCGACCCTGTGACCCCACCGGTTCTACTGAGGGCCCCGAGGCCGAGCCTGACCTACCGGCTGGTCAGCAACCTGCTGGTGTTCCCCATCTTTCGTGGCCTCTTCCGCGGTTCCACCCGGGGGCTTGAGCACGTCCCGCTCCAGGGACCTCTCGTGGTGGTGGCGAACCATGGCTCCCACCTGGACCCCCCCCTGCTGGGGCATGCCCTGGGGCGGCCTGTGGCCTTCATGGCCAAAGCGGAGTTGTTCGAAGTTCCCGTGCTCGGTGCGGTCATCCGCGCCTGCGGTGCTTACCCCGTGCGACGCGGAGCCAGTGACCGAGAAGCGATTCGCACCGCGACGGCCCGACTCGAGCAAGGCTGGGCCACCGGTGTGTTTCTCGACGGCACGCGACAAGCTGATGGACGCGTCAACGCCCCCCTGCCCGGGGCAGCGCTCCTGGCAGCCCGCAGTGGTTCCCCTCTGCTGCCAGTCGCCATCCGCAACAGCCACCGCGCCCTCGGCAGTGGGAGCCGGCACCCACGACTGATTCCGATTGAGTTGTGCATCGGTGAGCTCGTGCCACCACCGAGCGGCCGACGCCGCGCCGATCTCGACGCCACCACTGCCGAACTGCAGAGGCGCATCAACGCCATGCTGGATCAGGGCCTGCAGCATCCCTGATGTCCCGGCCGGTGATCACCCAGGTCACCGCCCTGAGCCAATCCCCCCAGCGCTTCACCATCCCCTCCTCACGGCAATCGGGGGCACAGGCGACCGGCACCCCGGTGAGATGGATCCCGCGACTGCCTGCCACCACTTGCCCGACCGCCATCGATCGCGCCAGATGGTCCTCACTGGTCACCAGCAGCACATGCCGGACACCACGGCTGCGGATCTCGTCCACGAGGGATGTGAAGTTACCGAGGGTGTCCCGCGCTCTGTAGTCCAGTTGCACACGCTCAGCGGGCAGCCCCTCCGTCTCGATGATCCAGGTGGCGTATTCGCGGTTGCTGCCGCCACTCACCAGCAGGGGAAGGTCTAGCTCCCTGGCCAGTTTCGCTCCCATGCGCTCCCGATCGACATCCCCACCCAGCACCAGCACGAGCTGTGGGGCGCTCTGATCCAGCAGAGCCTCCCGGTAAGGGGCCAAGGGGCCACTGCTCACCAGCCACAGCATCAGGCCACCGCCGAGCAGCACACCCACCCGAAGTCCTGCCATCAGACAGTCCCCACCGGTGACGTGGGATAAATCGGCAGGACGGTCTGCCAAGGACAGGACGCTCCACGCTCCACAGCAACCCTCAACAGTTCCAGCAGGCCAACCACATCCGCTTCCACCTCTTCCTGGGCATCAAGAGCAGGTCCAGCAAGGACGCGACCCGGCTCAATCAGATGCGGAGGCTCCAACTCATTGACCCGGCCCTCAAGGACGCGGTAACACCCCGCGACCAGACCCCGCCGCGGCAGCTGCCGCTGAATCCAGAAGGGTTCACTGGGATCCGGCAGCTGCTGCGCGAGCCGGGCTGCCATCAGGGAATAACTGCTCACCCCCAGCAATGGACAGCCGAGCTGTTGCGCCAGGGTGCGTGCCAACACCACGGACAGGCGTGTGCCCGTGAAACCCCCAGGTCCAGTGGCCACCGCAAGGCCCTGCAGCGCCGGCCACCGCTCCGCAGGAAGCAGCGCCTCAACGCGGGTGAACAGGCTGTTGGAGAGGCCGCGGCCGTCGTCAAACACCGCGCATGAGGGATCGCCTGAGTCCCGCTGCGGGTCCAGCAGTGCCACGCCGAAACGCTCCGTGGAACTGTGCAATGCCAGAAGCAGAGGATCCTGACTCATCCCGGTAGCGGCTCCCCGGGCCGGAGTCGCCGCCAGCGGCCCGGCTCGGACAGAAAGCTTGAGCAAGCTCGCACATCCCATTCCACGCCGGCCCCGCCCTCCGGTAGATCCAGCACGGTGACGTGGATCCGAGGTGAATTGGGCTGGAAATCCGGCATCGCGTTGAGATGGCTGACGCCGTGCTGTCGTTCAACAGCGTGATAGGCCTGACATCGGTCGACCCAGCGGCAGTCCACGCAGATGCACATGGCTCCAGACGCCGCGCTNCNCGACATTCTGGAACCCGGCGCCAGCCCTGCGGAAACGCTCCTGCGGCGGCTCGCACCAGAACGCTGGCCCCTGCCGATCGAGGCCCTCCCCGCTGGAACGGCCCTGGTGGGAGGAGCTGTCCGGGACGCTCTGTTGCATCGGCTCAACGAACGCCCTGATCTGGACCTGGTGGTGCCGAGCGATGCNCTCNACCTCTGTCGAACTCTGGCCGCGTCATGCGGTGGTTCGAGCGTGGTCCTCGATNCCGAGCGGGACATGGCCCGGCTTGTTCTGAATGGCTGGACCATCGACTTCGCACGCCGAGAGGGGCAATCCCTCGACGAGGACCTGCGGCGTCGGGACTACACCATCAACGCCATTGCGCTGCCCCTGGGACCTCATGGGGCCTTGGTCGATCCCACTGGAGGGGTCAACGACCTGCAGAACAGACGCCTGAGGGCGGTGTGTGAAAGCAACCTCACCAACGACCCACTGCGATTGCTGCGCGGCGTGCGGCTGATGGCGGAACTCCCCCTTGAATTGGACCCACAAACCNTCACCTGGATTCAATGCCACNGGGAACGGCTCCAGGACGCAGCCCCCGAGCGCATCCTGGCTGAGCTTCAGCGGCTCGTNGCAGCCCCACGTGCCGACCTGGCTCTGTCGGCCCTGATGCAGCTGCAGCTTCTGGCTCCGTGGCAGGACGCGGCCATGGTTGTGAGCGTTCCTCCCGGCNAGCAGGAGGCTCTGGCNATGAACCAGGAAGAGCGCCAGCGCTGGCTCCCCCTGAGTCGCATCACCCAACTGATCACGGATGACGGTCTGAAACGGCTTCGCGCCAGTCGNCAACTACGCCAGCGCTGTCGTCGGCTGCGTCGCTGGTTGAATCGACTTCCCGAAGATCCAGGGGCCCTCAAGGAGGCTGATCGTTACGAACTCCACCTTGAACTGGAAGACGATCTGCCAGCGCTGATCGTTCATCTACCAGAACACCTTCAACAGGACTGGTTGCAGCGGTGGCGGGATGCCGATGATCCCTTGTTCCACCCCTCTCCCCCCCTGGACGGCTCAGAACTGCAGAGGGAACTCGGTTTAGCCCCAGGGCCCGTCATCGGTCGCCTGCTGGACCATCTGCGGCGGGAGAGAGCCTTTCAGCGTGTGGCGGGGCATACATCAGCACTCGCAGAAGCGCAACGTTGGTGTGCCCGGAACAGCAACTTNCTGTGATTAACTCTCTAGGTGTCAACGATGACGGTCAGACACCGACAGATCGCCTTCATTTCCCTTTCATGAGCATCCGCCTTTACATCGGCAACCTGCCCCAAACCTTTAACGAGCAGGAGCTGGATGCTCTGCTTAAGAGTGTGGGAGAAGGCGTCCGATTCAAAGCAGTCCTTGATCGGGACACCGGCAGCTGCCGGGGATTCGGCTTTGCCAACGTCGATGATCCGAAGCTGGCTGATGCCGTGATCGAGCAGCTCAACGGCAAAGATTTCGGTGGCAACGCACTGCGTGTCGANCGCTCNGAACGACGTGAGAACAACNCCGGCAACCGTCGGGGTGCCTCCAATGCAGGNCCTGGCGGACAGTCGCAAAGCGCCCGCAAGACCAGCAACAAAGTTGTGCACAGCGATGCACCGGCTGAAGAGGCTCCCGATCCACGCTGGGCGGGTGAGCTGTCGAAATTGAAAGATCTGCTTGCCAACCAGACAACACCTGTCTGAGAACNTCAGNTGATGCGTTGNATCCCGCTGCAGAGTTCAGCTCAGCAGCGGGATTGTTCATGGCATTCAACGAGCCTGNGCCAACACGAAAGACCTTGGAAGGTCTGCAAATTTGGAGAAACGACTCACATAGGCGCGTCTGTTGAAGACGTCGTAATCCATCCGTTCGATGGCATCGAGAATGCGGCGGTACAGCCGCAACGATGTCCACACGGGCCAGCGTGCNTCCCGTGACAACCAGCGAACNCCGGCCTCAGAGCGTGAGAACCATTCACGGGCACGCTGCAGCTGGAAGATCATCAACTCACGCCAGGCTGTGTTGAGCCGGCCCGCCATCAAATCGTCCTCGGAATAACCGAAGCGTTCCAGATCCTCCTGCGGAAGATAAATTCGGCCTCGTCCGCGATCTTCCCCCACGTCCCGCAGGATGTTGGTGAGTTGATTGGCAATACCCAGAGCAACAGCAGCATCTGATGGATCAGGGCAATCGCTCCAAGGCGCTGATGTGTAGGCCCCATCAACGCCCATGACGCCTTGGGTCATCAAACCGACCGTGCCAGCAACGCGATAGCAATAAAGCCTCAGGTCCTCGAATCGCGGATAGCGGGTCCAGGTGAGATCCATCCGTTGCCCTTCGATCATGTCGAGGTACGGCTGGATGCCCTGGGGGAAACGCTCAAGCGTGTCGACCATGACGGCGTCGAGATCGTCATCGACATGGCCGTTGAACATGGCCCGGGTTTTGTCCTCCCAACGATCGAGGCGATCAGCGAGTTCAGCNACAGGCCGCGCCTGAGCCTCCTCGCTGTCCATCAGTTCATCGGTGCGACGGCACCAGACGTAAATCGCCCAGATCGCCCGTCGCTTGGCGGGGGGCAGGAGCAGGGTGCCCAGATAAAAGGTCTTGGCCCACTCAGCTGTTTCCCGACGACAGGCCTCGAAAGCTGTGTCGAGATCCGTTTCGGCGAGGGGCATCACTCAGGCCGCAACCGGCTCGCTGACAGGGGTTGATGATGCCAGTTGCNCACGCTTTCGGTCCACAGCAGCGGCGCAGAGCTTGCCGCTCAGGACGGCACCCTCCATCGAGGCCAGGTAACGCTGCATCGTGTAATCACCGGCCAGGAAGAAATTCTTGATCGGTGTGGTCTGATCCGGCCGCAGCTGCTGGCAACCAGGGGTTGTTTTGTAGACCGACAAAGGCGTTTTCACGACTTTGAACTTGCGTAGCGTGGCCGGGTTGTCGCCACCGAAATGCATCGGGAAGAGCTTTTGAAGCTCGCCCATGGTGGCCTCGATAATCTCCTCATCAGGACGACCGATCCAGTCTTTGGCAGGAGCAAAGACCAGCTCAAGCATCGAATTGTCGGGGTCTTCGTACTCCCTGCAGGTGATGCTCATGTCGGCATACACGCTGAGCAGGGGGGAGCGGCTGAACAACAGATGGTCGATNTCGGTGAGCTTGCGATCNAACCAGAGGTGCAGGTTGATCACAGGAACGCCCCGGAGCCCATNCAANTTCTGGAAAACCTCCATCTGCTTCCAGGGCTCGGGTAGCAAGAGCTTGAANGGGTCGACAGGCAACGCACTGACNTAGGCATCAGCGGTGAGATCGAAGCTCTCCTTGCCCTTCACACCACCGATCTGGAATGCNGCAACAGAACCATCGTCGTTGAGCTTGATCTCCCGCAAGGGGCTGTCGAGATGCACTTCACCGCCGAGTGATTCGATGTGCTCAACCACCGGCTGGCAGAGACGCTCCGGCGGCGCTCCATCCAGGAAGGCCATCTGGGAGCCATTTTTTTCCTGCAGGAACCGGTTCAGGGCCGTGAGCACCACAGTGGCGGAGATCTCATCGGGATCGATGAAATTCAGCGCCTTGCTCATGGCGATGAACACCTCATCGTTGACACGCTCAGGGATGTTGTGGATCCGCAGCCACTCCGTCCAGGAGTACTTGTCGCACTCTTCGACATAGCCCTGGCCGCGGAGCATGGCGGGGACCAGTCCAAGTCCGAAGCTGATCTTCTCCGGCCAGGTGAGCATGTCGTTGTTGCCCAGAATCGCCGCCACACCATTCACCGGTGCCGGCAGATCGGGGAAATCAAACCGGCTGTAGGTGCCGGGCTCCTCGGGCTGGTTGAAGATCATCGAATGGCTCTTCCATTGCAGCCTGTCCTCGATGTTCAGCTCCTTGAACAGCTGCAGCATGTTCGGGTAAGCCCCGAAGAAAATGTGAAGTCCGGTCTCGTACCAGTCGCCGTCTTCGTCCTTCCAAGCCGCCACCTTGCCGCCGAGCACATCACGTGCTTCCACCACGATCGGGGTATGACCGGCATCTGCCAGGTATTTGGCGCAGGACAGTCCCGCGAGACCAGCTCCGGCAATAGCGACGCGCATGCGGCTGTCCAAAAGATGAAACCAACCTTAAAAGGAGCTGATCCCCGTCTGCTTCTTAAAGTCCGTGAAATCTTCGTGCGCGCTCCATGGCTGACACCCTGCTGAAGTGCACCACACGCCACGTTCGTCTGTTCACCGCCCGTGTGGAGAACGATGATCTGATCCCCGATCCCGATCAGCTGACCCTGGATCTGGATCCAGACAACGAATTCATCTGGAGTGACGCAGCCGTCTCCACCATTCAGCAGCGGTTCAAACAGCTGATTGACGCTGCTGCCGGCACTGAGCTGAGTGACTACTGCCTGCGACGNATCGGAACCGAACTCGAAGGAGCCATTCGTCAGCTGCTGCAGGCCGGGGAACTCAGCTACAACCCTGATGGTCGGGTGACGAACTATTCCATGGGTCTCCCGCGTACACCTGAACTGCTGTGAGCCGATCCCGGTACGACCGATACGAGCNAAGTGGGCGTGAAAGGCGCTACGAGCGGCATGAGCGGGAACGCAGTGCCTATGGGCGGGAACCGGCTGGCCCTGGTCAAGGAGGTGGTCCAGGNGGTGGTCCNGGNGGTGGTCCGGGTGGTGCTGGATTCAGTTTCAACACCCTCACGGCCGCCGTTCTGGCCGGAGTTCTGATCGTGGGCATCGGCATCGGTAGCGCCGTGACGAGCACCACCCAGGGCGATCAGGGCAACATCGCCAGCAGCCAGCAACTCGACATGGCCGTCCCGGATCCCGAGTTCTGCCGCCAGTGGGGTGCCAGCGCCTTCGTGATGGACATCGAGATGTACACAACGCTCAATCCNTCCAGCAGTTTCGTCACCCAGCCGACCCTGCAGCCGGGCTGCGTGATCCGTCGCGAGAACTGGTCCGTCCTGCGCAAAGAGGGGGCCATCACGGCTCAGCAGGAACGGGAATGCAAACAGCGGATGAACACCTTCGCCTACATCGGTTCCGTCCGCGACAAGCCTGTGGTCCGCTGCGTTTACCAGACCGACATCAGCCAGAACAAATTCCTGACCAAGGGCATCGCTGACGACTCGGTGGGCCTGACGCCGGAAGCGGATCAGTTCTGAGCTTGACGGGTCTGCGGCACGGACTGTCGCAATGGGCTGTCCGGACTGGCGAAAACCGGCANCACATCCTGTCGAAATGCGGATGACGCCCTCGAGCAGTAGCGCGCTGGATGGGTGATCAACTTGAGCTGACGACGCACCTGAAGATCCGCCACCTGCGGGCGGTGGATGGTGCCTGCTGCAAGTTCACGCTCGATCGACACCACCGGCACAAACGCTGCACCAAGACCAGCCTGAACGGCATTCTTGATCGCCTCAAGGGAGTTCAACTCCATCTCAATGCGCAGCCTCTGCACGTCCAGACCGGAACGCGCCAACAGCTGATCCACCATCTTCCGGGTGGTGGACTGAGCATCGAGGCAGACAAAACCGAGCCGGTACAGATCCTCCTTGGTGAGCTCGACGAGCCTGGCCAATGGGTGCTTAACGGGGAGCACCAGCGCCAACTCATCGCTGGCGTAGGGCACCACCTGCAGCAATTCGTTCAGTTCCGGTGGGAGCTCACCGCCGATGATCGCCAGGTCGATCTGGCCATTGGCGACGCTCCAGCCGGTGCGACGGGTGCTGTGCACCTGCAGCTGCACGGCGACATCCGGATATTTCTGGCGAAACAGACCGATCATCCTTGGCATCAGGTAGGTGCCGGTGGTCTGGCTCGCACCAACGATCAGCGAACCACCCTTGAGGTTGTGGAGATCCTCCAAAGCCCTGCAGGCCTCGTGGCATTGGTTGAGGATTCGATCGCAGTAGCTGAGCAGCAGGTGCCCTGCTTCGGTGAGCTGAGCCTTGCGTCCACCCCTGTCGAACAGAGAGACCTCAAGCTGCTTCTCCAGATTCTGGATCTGAAGGCTGACGGCTGGTTGAGTGACGTAAAGGCTGTCGGCGGCTTTCTTGAAGCTGCCTTCACTGACGATCGCGCGCANGATGCGCAGCTGATCGAGGGTGAACGGCAGATCGGCCATGGGGCCAGCTCGCCTTGAAGAGGTTCCCGATTTTAGATCTGGCAGATCCACAGAGGAGAATCGGAGATAACAGCGGCGACCTCAATGTCGGATCAGCGGAGCAGCGTGGTGATGCTGATTCTTCTGCTGCTCTTCGCCCTCATTCACAGTGGTGGAGCTGCGCTCAGATCCCGCGCGGAGGAGCGGATCGGGGCCCGTGCCTGGCGGCTGATCTTCGCTGCGGCAAGCATTCCTTCCGCTGTGGTGCTGATCAGCTGGTTCCTCGCCCATCGCTACGACGGCATTCGGCTGTGGAACCTCCAGGGCGTGCCGGGNATGGTGCCNCTGATCTGGTTCGGCACGGCGGTGAGCTTTTTGTTTCTCTACCCAGCGACCTACAACCTCCTGGAAATCCCCGCGGTCCTGAAACCAGAAGTGCGTCTTTACGCCACAGGAATCATTCGCATCTCACGACATCCCCAGGCCGTTGGGCAGATCCTTTGGTGCATCACCCATGCGCTGTGGATCGGCAGCAGCTTCATGCTGGTGACCTGTCTCGGTCTGATCAGCCATCACTTGTTTGCCGTCTGGCATGGAGACCGGCGGCTGAAAGCCAGATTCGGCAGCGCCTTTGACGCGTTGAAAGCGAGCACCTCCGTGGTGCCCTTCGCCGCAGTCCTCGATGGCCGCCAGACCCTTGTCTGGAGTGAGTTTCTGCGCCCAGCGCAACTGGGAATCGCCATCGCCGTGGCCGTGTTCTGGTGGTCCCATCGCTTCATCGCAAGCGCCTCCGAGATGCTGCGTCACACACGCCTTGAAGGTCTGCTGGGCTGAGCTGCCTACACTCCAAAAAACTGCCTGGAGCGGATGTCCTCGGCCGCCGAACTCGCCTGGTTGATTCCTGTGCTGCCCCTCATCGGCGCGGTGATCACCGGTCTGGGGCTGATCAGCTTCAACCGAACGGTCAACCGGTTACGCAAACCGGTGGCTGTTCTCCTGATGACCTGCGTTGGAGCAGCAGCTGTTCTCAGCTACGCCATCCTTGCGGGCCAGCTCGCAGGTGAACCCGCGGTGGAACATCTGTTCGTGTGGGCGAGCGCAGGAACGTTCATCCTGCCCATGGGCTACGTGGTGGATCCGCTCGCAGCGGTGATGCTCTCCCTCGTCACCACCATCGCCCTGCTGGTGATGGTGTACTCCCATGGCTACATGGCCCATGACAAGGGCTACGTGCGTTTCTTCACCTACCTCGCGCTGTTCAGCAGCTCGATGCTGGGGCTGATCATCAGTCCCAACCTGCTCGAGATCTACGTGTTCTGGGAGCTGGTCGGCATGTGCTCCTACCTGCTGGTTGGCTTCTGGTACGACCGCGATGGCGCCGCCCACGCCGCCCAGAAGGCCTTTGTGGTCAACCGCGTTGGTGATTTCGGCCTGCTGCTTGGAATTCTCGGATTGTTCTGGGCCACCGGCAGTTTCGACTTCCAGGGCATCGCCGATGGTCTTCAGCAGGGCCTGGCCAATGGCAGCGTCGCCCCCTGGGCNGCTCTGCTGCTCTGCCTGCTGGTGTTCCTGGGTCCAATGGCGAAGTCCGCCCAGTTCCCCCTGCATGTGTGGCTGCCCGATGCCATGGAGGGACCGACACCGATCTCCGCGCTGATTCATGCCGCAACGATGGTGGCGGCAGGGGTGTTCCTCGTTGCCAGGCTCGATCCGTTGTTCAGCCAGTTCCCTGTTGTTCAAACCGTGATCGCNGTTGTCGGCACGATCACCTGTTTCCTCGGAGCCTCCATCGCCCTGACCCAGATGGATCTGAAAAAGGGGCTGGCTTACAGCACGGTNTCACAGTTGGGTTACATGATGCTGGCCATGGGCTGTGGAGCTCCAGTTGCAGGAATCTTCCATCTCGTGACCCATGCCTTCTTCAAGGCCATGCTNTTCCTCGGTTCAGGCTCCGTCATCCACGCCATGGAAGATGTCGTCGGTCATGAACCGGTGCTGGCCCAGGACATGCGTCTGATGGGTGGGCTGCGCCAGAAAATGCCGATCACTGCCATCACCTTTTTCATCGGGTGCATTGCGATCAGCGGCATCCCACCACTNGCCGGTTTCTGGAGCAAGGACGAAATCCTTGGACAAGCCTTCAACAGCTTTCCACTGCTCTGGTTGGTGGGTTTCCTCACCGCTGGGATGACCGCCTTCTACATGTTCCGGCTTTANTTCCTCACCTTTGAAGGCAGCTTCCGCGGAAATGACAAAGCGCTTCAGAAACAACTGATGGCNGCAGCTGGGCGGAGCCTCGATGAGGAGCACGACCACCACGCTGAGCATGTGCACGAATCCCCCTGGCCGATGACAGCTCCCCTCGCTGTTCTGGCTGTGCCCTCCGTGTTGATCGGTCTGCTGGGAACACCCTGGAACAGTCGATTCGCAGGCCTTCTCAACCCAGAGGAAGCCGCTGAGATGGCGGAACATTTCTCCTGGGCTGACTTCCTTCCCCTTGCAGGGGCCTCAGTCGCGATCTCACTGACCGGAATCGTGGTGGCTGTTCTGGCCTACGCCCTGCACCGCATCGATCTCGGACAGCTGATTGCCGCTCGCGTTCCCACCATCAATGCCTTTCTGTCCAACAAGTGGTATCTCGATGCCATCAATGAACGGTTGTTCGTGCGCGGCAGTCGCAAGTTGGCCCGAGAAGTGCTGGAAGTGGACGCCAAGGTTGTGGACGGNGTGGTGAACCTNACCGGCCTTCTCACCTTGGGCAGTGGTGAGGGACTGAAATATCTCGAGAATGGCCGGGCTCAGTTCTANGCCCTGATCGTGTTCGCTGGCGTGATCGCGCTCGTGGTTCTNTTTGGAGTGATCGGGACTCCGATCAGCTGAGTGAATCCGCACCGTGTGTGTGTCATCGCCTACCGAGGTGATGACACTTCGGTTTGGATTTCTACGATTCAGAGACGTGTGGAACAAGGACGACAGTGATTGAGTTTGCCGTCGCAGGGTTGACGGAACCTGTCCATGCAACGGTTCCATGGCTCAGCCTGGCGATCCTTTTCCCGATCGTGGGAGCGTTGCTGATCCCCTTCATTCCGGATGAGGGGGACGGTCGCAGGATCCGTTGGTATTCGCTGGGGATCACCCTGGTGACCTTCCTGATCACCGTCGGCGGCTACCTCAATGGCTATGACCCCTCGAACAGTGGGTTGCAGCTGAGTGAGCGGGTCAGCTGGCTGCCGGATCTCGGACTCACCTGGGCGGTCGGGGCNGATGGCCTCTCNATGCCGCTGATTCTGCTCACAAGCTTCATNACCTCTCTGGCCTGCTTGGCGGCATGGCCGGTGACCTTCAAGCCACGGTTGTTCTTCTTTCTGCTTCTGGCCATGGATGGCGGCCAGATCGCCGTGTTCGCGGTGCAGGACATGCTCCTGTTCTTCTTGGCCTGGGAGCTGGAGCTGATTCCGGTCTATCTGCTGCTGGCGATCTGGGGAGGCAAAAAGCGTCAGTACGCGGCGACGAAATTCATCCTGTACACCGCCGGAAGTTCGTTGTTCATTCTCCTGGCAGCTCTTGCCATGGGCTTCTTCGGTGGTGGACCTCCCAGCTTCGAGTACACCGCTCTGGCCGCAAAAGACTTCGGAACCGGTTTCCAATTGCTCTGTTACGCCGGCCTGCTGATCGCTTTTGGCGTGAAACTNCCGATCGTGCCGCTTCACACCTGGCTGCCTGATGCCCATGGCGAGGCCACGGCCCCAGTGCACATGCTTCTGGCNGGCATCCTGCTGAAAATGGGCGGCTATGCCTTGCTGCGCTTCAACTGCGAGCTGCTGCCAGCGGCCCATTCCCAGTTCGCCCCACTGCTGATTGTTCTGGGCGTGGTGAACATCATTTACGCCGCTCTGACCTCATTCGCGCAACGCAATCTGAAGCGAAAGATTGCCTACAGCTCGATNAGCCACATGGGTTTCGTGCTGATCGGCATCGGCAGCTTCAGCGCTCTNGGCACCAGCGGTGCCATGTTGCAGATGATCAGTCATGGATTGATCGGAGCCAGTTTGTTCTTTCTGGTGGGGGCGACCTACGACCGCACCCANACGCTTCTGCTCGACGAGATGGGTGGCNTTGGCCAGAAGATGCGGATCATGTTCGCGCTCTGGACGGTCTGCGCCCTGGCGTCCCTCGCCNTACCTGGCATGAGCGGCTTCGTGAGCGAATTGATGGTGTTCGTTGGCATCGCGACCGATGAGGCCTACACCCTTCCCTTCAGGGTGGTGATCTGTGGNCTGGCTGCGATCGGTGTGATTCTCACCCCGATCTATCTGCTCTCGATGCTGAGAGAGATCTTCTTCGGCAAGGAGAAGCAGGAGCTGGTCTCCCACACCAACCTCGTGGACGCTGAGCCGCGCGAGGTTTACATCATTGGCTGCCTCCTGGTGCCGATCATCGGNATCGGCCTCTACCCAAGGCTGATGACCGACAGCTACCGAACCTCCATCGAAGCTCTGGTGAGCCGAGATGTGACCGCGATGGAACGGATCACCAAACCGACCGCCCCGATCATCCGCAGTCAACCCGGTGTTCAGGCCCTGATCCGCGCTCCCCAGATTCCCGTGTCATGAACAAGTGCATGGGTTGCTGCTGGTCGCGTGAAACCACTGCAAGGACTCCGTAAGTTCTGAACGCGACAACCCGACGCCATGCGCCAGATCAATTTCGGCCTGATCTTCGCCTTCGGCCTTGTGATGGTGTTCTTCACCCTGGAGAACACCTCGCCAACCACCGTTCACTTTGTGCCGGGCTTCGAAACCACCCTTCCCCTGGCCGGCCTCTTGCTCCTGGTCGCCGGCTTTGGCGCCATCGCTGCCTGGTTTTTCGCAGCGTGGACCGGAATGCTCAACAACGTGGAGCAATTCAGCAAGGCGAGCGAATTCGAAGCGCAGCAGGTGCGCATTCAGGAGCTGGAAACCGATCTGAACCGGTACCGCTCCACCGTTGAAACCCAGCTCGGCCTCCTTCCCGCCACAGCCGCCAGCAGTGGTGATGGGACAGATACCGACAGCAACACGGGCAGCTGAAGCCAACCACTCAGATCCAATTCCCCATCGCGACTGGCACCTCCTGGCTGGCATCGATACGTTTCGGTCAGTCAGGTCATGCCGTTGCAGCCGGTCGGAGCAAGTCCAGGAGCTGATGTCGGGGCGCGACTGGCCATCCGTCTTTTGCAGGACGCCGCCGAGCGGGGCGATCTAGACCCCTGGGATGTGGATGTCATTGCTGTAATCGACGGCTTCCTCGATCAGCTGAGCCAGCGCATCGCGGTGCCCAAGCAGGTTGCGGCTGCGATCGCAGGGCGCGGCGGTAGCTATGAGCGGGATCTTGCGGACAGCAGCGAAGCCTTTCTGGCAGCGTCCGTGCTCGTGGGTCTGAAGGCTGAGGTGTTGGAGGCGAGCATTCTTCCCCCGCCACCTGAGGTTGAAGAGAGCTACGAAGCCCCATTCGATGAACAGGGCTGGCTTGATCCAGCCTTTGATCTGCCCCGTCGACCGGAGCGCCATCTGCAACGCCGTCCCATCGCCCCACCACCGCTGCGTCGGCCAGTCACGCTCGGCGAGCTGATCGAACAGCTGGAGACGATCGCTGAGCAGCTCGAATCCGATGAACTGCAGCAGCGTCGACGGCAGCGGCAGAAGCGCTTCAGCAACCGAGAGGCGATCGCCCAGGTCGCCGGCCTGGCACACCGCGAAAAACTGCCGGAAACCACAGCCGCCCTTGGCACTTATCTCAATGGCTGGGAAGAAGCCCTTGGCTGGATTGACTTCGACGCTCTTGTGCAGCGCTGGCGGGAGGTGGCCAAGGCTGATCTGGACACCGATCGGGTTGGGGTGTTCTGGGCCCTGCTGTTTCTTTCGTCCCAGGGCCGGGTGGAGTTGGAACAGAACGGCTGGCTCCATGCCCCGTTGCGCATGCGGCGGATCCCTGCCGTCGGTTCCGTCACGCAGCTGCCGCTCAGCAGCGTTGACGTGCCAGCTTCGATGCCGACCAGCACCACACTGGCGGCTTAAGCCGCGGTTTAATGTTCCACATCTTCGATGCCTGGAACGCCAATGAAGGCGATGATTCTGGCGGCCGGTAGAGGGACGAGGGTTCAGCCGATCACCCATGTGATCCCCAAACCCATGATTCCGATCCTGCAGAAGCCGGTGATGGAATTTCTGCTTGAGCTGCTCAAGGAGCACGGCTTCAAGGAAGTGATGGTGAATGTGTCTCACCTCGCCGAGGAGATCGAGAATTACTTCCGTGATGGACAGCGTTTTGGTGTTGAGATTGCGTACAGCTTCGAAGGACGAATCGAGGATGGCGAACTGATTGGCAATGCCATGGGTTCAGCTGGTGGCCTCAAGAAAATCCAAGACTTTCAACGATTCTTTGATGACACCTTTGTGGTGCTCTGCGGCGATGCCCTGATCGATCTTGATCTCACCGAAGCGGTCCGGCGTCATCGTGAGAAAGGGGCCCTTGCCAGTTTGGTGACCAAGAAGGTTCCGATGGACCAGGTCAGCAGCTACGGCGTTGTGGTGACAGATGATCAGGACCGCATCTCCCATTTCCAGGAGAAACCAAGAATTGAAGACGCTCTGAGCGACACCATCAACACCGGCATTTACATCTTCGAGCCTGAAATCTTCGATCACATTCCGTCTGGCCTGTCCTTCGACATCGGATCGGATCTGTTCCCCAAGCTGGCGGATCTCGGAGCACCGTTCTATGCCATCCCAATGGACTTCGAGTGGGTTGATATCGGCAAAGTTCCCGATTACTGGCAGGCGATTCGCAGTGTTCTGTTGGGTGAAGTGCGTCAGGTTGGCATTCCAGGCAAGGAGATTCGTCCGGGTGTGTTCACCGGTCTGAATGTGGCTGCCAACTGGGACAAGATCAATGTCTCTGGCCCCATCTACGTGGGGGGAATGACGAAGATCGAAGACGGCACGACGATTGTTGGACCCGCCATGATCGGCCCAAGCTGTCACATCTGTGAGGGCGCCACGATCGACAACTCGATCATTTTTGATTACTCCCGCATCGGCGCTGGGGTGCAACTCGTTGAGAAACTGGTCTTCGGTCGTTACTGCGTTGGAAAGAACGGCGACCATTTCGACGTTCAGGAAGCGTCCCTCGACTGGCTGATCACCGACGCCCGCCGCCAGGATCTGGTGGAACCTTCTCCGCAGCAGAAAGCGATGGCCGAGTTGCTCGGCACGGACCTCACATCGGCAGCGAGCTGATTCCAGCCTGATCGAGCACCAGAGGAACGCGTTCTTCTGCCTTGATCGCCATCAGGTGGACACCTTGGACAACGCCGAGGTAACGCCTGACCTGCTCGGCAGCGATCGCGACCCCCTCCATCGCCGGGTCCTTCGCGTCCTCCAGACGTTGGATCAAGTCGTCCGGAATGCAGGCGCCGGGGACAACACGATTAATGAACTGGGCATTTTTCGCTGATTTCAACAGAAAAACCCCGGCAAGAACCGGAAGCTGCATCGGACCAGCCAGCTCGTTCTGAAACCGTTCCAGAGCAGCCGGATCCATCACCATCTGCGTCTGGATGAAGCGAGCTCCTGCCTCACACTTGCGGCGCAGCCGCCTCGTCAATCCACTCCAGCTCTGCGACTGAGGGTCTGCAGCACAACCGGCAAACAACTGGGTGGGTCCATCCGGCAGCTGGCCCTTCACAGGATCCTCACCGCGATTGAGAGCACGGACCTGTTGCAGCAACTTCACCGACTCGTACTCGTTCACCGGTCGGGCATCCTTCTGGTCGCCCGCACGCACGGGATCACCTGTCAGACAAAGCATGTTGCGAATGCCCAACGCATGGGCTCCCAGCAGATCCGCCTGCAAAGAGATCCGGTTGCGATCGCGACAGGCCAGTTGCAGCACAGGTTCCAGGTGTGCATCAAGCAGCAGACGACACACGGCAAGACTGCTCATGCGCATCACCGCGCGGCTGCCATCGGTGACATTGATCGCATGCACACGGCCCTTGAGAGCCGTTGCCATCGCAAGGGTATGACTGGCATCACCTCCTCTGGGAGGCATCACTTCAGCGGTGATTGCGGCCGCACCAGCTTCCAGGACGCGCTGCAGCGCAGACACCACACTCCTTCTGCTTCAGCGCACCACTATGCAGGATCAACCCGGTTGATGGGATCTACCATGACTGCAGAGGGAACGTGAACCATGTCATCGACGGACTCGTCCGACCCTCTCGACATTTCTCTGTCGTCACGGGAAATCGAAATCATCGAGTTGGTTGCTGAAGGGTTGACCAATCAGGAGATTGCCGATCGGCTCACGATCAGCAAGCGCACCGTGGACAATCACGTCAGCAACGTGTTCACCAAGACTGGCTCCAAGAACAGGGTTGCACTGCTCAACTGGGCGATGGACAACGGCAGGATCTGCCGTGATGGCTTCAATTGCTGCACCCTGCCCGACGCCGATGCTCCCGGATCCTGATGGTTGTGGGTTCCGGCAGCGCTTCAAGAAAACAGCGCACGAGAGGGAGTTCAAACAGAACGGCGTAGTCCACGCAGGCCTGCGAGCTGGATCCGACGAAACGGAGAACACCTTCGCCGTCGTACAAGCCAACCATCGCCGGAAGCCCGAAGCATCAATGCGTCAAATCTAAAGGAAATCAAAAGAAATCTGGTCAATCAGGTCAGTCCGAAACGGTGCTTGTCCTGTTCTGACCAGGCCTGCACCGGTTGATAGGCCAGAACCGCATTGGCCCAGCGCGATTCTCCGGTCACCTCAAGCCCACACCAATCCGGACAGGTCAGCTCTGCATCCGCTGTTGCAAGCTCCACTTCAGCCAGCACCAGTGGGGCATTGCGCCCTGAAAAACAATCCACCACCCAGTCCCCACCGTCCAGATCAAGGCAATAACGGGTTTTCTCCAAGCGATGGGGCGCCAATTGCCACAGCGCTTCGGCATCCGCCGTTGGAATGACGTACTCAAACTCATGGCGTGAGATCCCCGTCGGCTCAGCCGAAGCCTTGAGGGTCAACCAAGCCTGCCCATCGTCCTGAAGTCGAATGCGCACGGTGACGCCATCGGCACTGGATGCCAAATACCCCTGTCGAAGCGATTGGGGAGCGCCGGCAAGGGCTCTCCAGCCATCGTCAATGACGAGAAAGCGGCGCTCGATCTCAAGGGCCATGTTCAGTTCTGAGACGGTTGCGCCGCTGTGAGGCTGCTGGCCCAGTGCAACTTGTGAGCCAGCGTTCTGTAATAAGACGGGCTCTGATCGAGCAACACCATGCGGGCATGGTGACGGGCTTGCTGCACCACACAACATTCGCCGGGTTCCAGAACCGTGCAGCCCACACCGTCCTTCCAGAGTTTGATGCGGTGATCTGCATCCCCCAGCGGCCAGATCACCAGCCGAGCCCGCGGAGGGATCACCACGGTTCGACTGGACAGGCTCATCGGGCAGATCGGCGCCACAACGATGGCATCAATGCCCGGATGCAGAATCGGGCCCCCTGCCGCAAGCGCATAACCGGTTGATCCCGTGGGCGTGGAGAGGATCAACCCGTCGCCGCGCATCTGGTCCACCACCTCGCCGTCAATTTCAAGCTCCAAGGTGCAGGTGGGAGAGATCTCATCCCGGTAAGCCCGCAGATAAAAATCATTGAGTGCCCAGTGATGGTTGTCGTCGTCCTCCACATCGGGCTGCTGCAGCGCTGCCGCCGGTTCAACAGCTCGCTCCTGAGCTGAGCGACGATCCACCATCGCCTGCAGCATCATGCGCTGCTCCATCGCGTAGTGGTCATCAAGCAGCCTCTGCCAGATCTGATCACCGCGCAGAACCCGTCTGTCATGGGTCAGAAAGCCCAGATGTCCCCCGACATTGATGCTCAGGATCGGGATGTCGTGCACAGCCAGATGTCGTGCAGCGCCAAGAACCGTGCCATCTCCCCCGAGAACAACGGCGAGATCGGGCATCCCTTGCTGGTTCGCCAGCAAGCCGGGGAACGGATTGATGCGAGCGCCAGACATGGCCGTGACAACCTCCACGCCGATCGCGCGAAGTTCCTTGGCACACTGACGAGCCTCGCGTTGGGCCGGTTGGCTTTCAGCCCGATAGATCACCCAGACCTGCTCGAGACGCATCGACCCGGTGGAGAAGAATTACCAGCGGAGCAGATTGAACTGTTCCATATCAACCGTAACTCTGTTGCGATAAAGCGACAGAAGAATGGCCAAACCAACAGCAGCTTCAGCTGCTGCGACGGTGATCACAAACACAGCGAAGACCTGGCCACGAATCAGATCACCGTCCACATAAGAGGAGAACGCCATCAGATTGATGTTGACGCCGTTCAGCATCAACTCGATGCTCATCAACACGCGAACGGCATTGCGACTGTTGATCAGGCCCCACACGCCGATGCAAAAAAGAAAGGCTGCAAGCAGCAAGTAGGCCTGCAGGGAAGGGAGTTCGGAAAGAGAGTTCATCATTCGGCTTGATTCAGGACGGTTTGCGCTCGATCAGCAGTGGTGTGCGGGCTTTCTCAATCAATCCCTGATCCGCGACTTCACCAGTCACCACATCGGTTGCCAGCACATCTCGGCGGGCCAGCACGATCGCGCCGATCATCGCCATCAGCAAAAGGACGGAAGCCACCTCGAAGGGAAGCAGATAGTCGGTGAACAAATGCTCACCGATGCGAGCTGTGGCTTCTTCACCGACAGCTGCGGGACCAGGAAGCGCCCAGGGGGTTGTAACCACAACGCGCACCAGAAGGGCCAAGAGGCCAAAACAAACTCCAGCAGACACAATGCGACGCAGGTTCAAGCGTTCGATCGCCTTGAGATCCTCGCGTTTGTTCACCAACATGATGGCGAAAAGGATCAACACGTTGATCGCGCCGACGTAGACGAGAACCTGAGCGGCCGCGACAAAGCTGGCGTTGAGCAGTAAATACAACCCCGCCACGGCCATGAACACACCACCGAGCAGAAAGGCCGAATACACAATGTTGCTCAGCAGCACAACACCGAGGGCACCTGTGACGACAACGGCCGACAGAACAAGGAAGCAGATCAGTTCCGTGGTTCCAGCAATGGTCATGCGTCGCTCTCCTTGGCCTGCGCAGCTGATTGTCCCTGATCCACCGGCTCGTCCTTCGCTGGTGGGGGAAGCGTTTCGAGGACCTGAGCCGGCAGTTTGCCCGCCCGGGGGCGATCAGCTGCTACACCGTGGGGAGACACCTCTCCAGCTGGTAAGTAAGCCAGCTCTCGCAGCGGCTGAACCGATGGGTCCGTGGTGACGCTGGTGGGGAGACGCCCCAGCGCGACGTTGTCGTAGTTGAGGCTGTGTCGATCGAAGGCCGCTAGCTCATATTCCTCAGTCATCGACAAGCAATTGGTGGGGCAGTACTCCACGCAGTTACCGCAGAAGATGCAGACGCCGAAATCAATTGAGTAGTTCCGCAACTCCTTTTTCTTGGTCGCCTTGTTCATCACCCAGTCGACCACTGGAAGATTGATGGGACACACGCGCACGCACACCTCACAGGCAATGCACTTGTCGAACTCGTAGTGGATGCGCCCCCGGTAGCGCTCCGAGGGAATCAGCTTCTCGTAGGGATACTGCACCGTCACAGGACGGCGCTTCATGTGATCAAACGTGACCGAGAAGCCCTGGGCCAGATTGCGTGCAGCATCAACGGCATCACGCGTGTAATCGCCGACCTGTTTGAGGAATCCGAACATGGCGTCAAGCCTGGGGGAGGGGGGAGTCAGATCACCGGTTCCATGATGACCGGACGAAGCTGTTCAGAGCGAATCAGCCGCCGAAAGCAGCTGGGAAGGCCAGCTTCAGGGCAGCTGTGATCAGAAGGTTGACCAGGGACAACGGAAGCAGAAACTTCCAGCCCAGATCGAGCAGCTGGTCGATTCGCACCCGTGGGGTGGACCAACGCAGAAGGATGGCAACGAAGACCAATAAATAGGCCTTCAGGACAGTCATCACGATGCCGACCGAGCCGGTGATCACCTGGACCAGCGGTGCATCGATCGGCTGACCCAACCAACCAGCTAGCCATTCGACTGGAATCGGAAAGCCCCACCCCCCGAGATACAGAACGGAGACGAGGATCGCCGATAGAACCAGATTGATGTAGCCGGCGAGATAGAAAAGCGCAAACTTCATGCCGGCGTACTCGGTCTGATAGCCGGCAACCAATTCCTCCTCCGCCTCCGGAAGGTCGAAGGGGAGACGTTCGCATTCAGCCAGGGCGCAGATCCAGAAGATCAAAAAGCCAACGGGCTGTCTCCAGATGTTCCAGCTGAGAATGCCGGCACCGGTCTGCTGCGAGACGATGTCGACCGTGCTGAGCGAATTGCTCATCATCACGATCGCCAGGACGGCTAACGCAAGGGGGATCTCGTAGCTGATCGATTGAGCTGCAGCGCGTAAACCTCCGAGCAAGGAATATTTGTTGTTGGACGCGTAACCGCTCATCAGCAAACCAATGGGCTGGATGCTGCTGAAAGCGATCCAGAGAAAGATCCCGACGCCGACGTTGCTGATCAGCATGTTCTGACCAAACGGGATGATCAGCCAGGAGACGATCACCGGCACGACCACGAGGACCGGGCCAAGGGTGAACAGCAGGCTGTCAGCGCGGGCCGGAATGATGTCTTCCTTCACCAGCAGCTTGAGTCCATCAGCGAGCGGCTGAAGAATGCCAAGGGCACCGGCGTATTCAGGCCCGATTCGCTGCTGGACCGCAGCTGAGATCTTGCGCTCAAGCCAAACCGACACCAGCACGCCGACGACGGCAGCGACGAGCACCAGCAGCATCGGGAGGGGCAGCCACAGCAGACGTGCGGCCTGTGGTGAAAGGCCCAGTCCCTGCAGGGCCTGGCTAAAGCTCAGTTCCAGGTCGAGTCCCGGGCTCACCATGGTGTTGCCAGAAGTTCTTGCAACTTAAGCGGCCGGAGCCGAAGCCCGCTCATCGATTGGTGTCCACGCACGGGGCTCGGACCCGGAGTAGATCTGAGAGGGCCTGAAAATGCGGTTGGCTCCGAGCTGTTCACGCCAGTGGGCCAGCCAGCCGGCCACCCGGGCAATGGCAAACACCGGAGTGAACAGGTCTCTGGGAATGCCGAGCTTTCGGTAAACGAGTCCGGAGTAAAAATCGACGTTCGGGAAAATCCCCTTGGCCCCGAGCCGCCCCTCAGCCGCCTCCTCGAGACCGCGGGCAACGTCATAGAGATGGTCATGCCCGAAACGAGCAAACATCTCCTCGGCAAGGGCCTGAAGGATCACCGCCCGTGGATCCTTCACCTTGTACTCACGGTGGCCGAAGCCCATCACTTTCCGCTTGGCGCTGATGGCTTCATCCAGAAAGGACGCGGCGTTCTTGGCTTCACCGATCGTCTCGAGCATGGCGAGAACATCTTCATTGGCGCCGCCGTGGAGGGGGCCGGCCAACGTTCCCACCGCTGAGGCCACCACGGCATAAGGATCGGTGAGGGTGCTTGCTGTGACGCGGGCGCTGAAGGTGCTGGCGTTGAGACTGTGCTCCGCATGCAGGATCAGGCAGCGATCGAAAATCCTGGCGGCCAGCGGGTCCGGTTCCCGTTCCGTGAGCATGTACAGAAAGTTGGCCGAGTAGGCCAGGTCATCGCGGGGCTGGATCGGATCCTGGCCTTTTCGAATCAGCTGAAACGCCGCCACCATCGTGGGGATCTTGGCAATCAGGCGTACGACCGCGTCATAGACGTAACGCGGATCATCGATGGCACGCCTTGAATAAAAAAGGCCCAGGGATGCGGCACTGCTCTGAAGGGCATCCATCGGATGCCCTGTCGCCGGAAAACACTTCATCATGTCCCGGACGCGGAAGCTCACCCGCCGGTGCATCTGCACTTCGTGCTCAAAGGCTGAGAGCTCATCCAGGGTTGGCAATTCACCCCAGATCAGCAGGAAGGCTGTTTCAAGAAAACTGCTGTTCTGCGCCAGATCGGCCATGGGATAGCCGCGATACGTGAGCAGACCTTGCTCGCCGTCGATATCGCAGATGGCGGACTGGGTGGCAGGGACGCCATCAAGACCTGGTCTCAGCTCGATGCCCGTGCGCGCATGGCGCAGCTGCCCTGACTGCTGCTGTGCCACAGCCCCGTTGCCACTGAAGGCAACTTAAGCGGGGCCGTTCAGCAGGGCTCAAGGTCCAGAAGCAGACCAGGACGCAGGAGCGCCTGCAGATCCCATTGGCCACCCACCTTGCTCAGGTGGATCAAACCGGCTTTTCGCAACGCGATGGCCCCTGGCCGTAATCCCAGCAGGCGCGAGGCCAGCCCACTGAGATCGGGCTCATGGCCCACCAGGCAGATCGCTCGCTCCGCTCGCCGCAGCACGGAAGCAGCGTCGCCTCCGGGCTGCAAGGCATCATCCACGTCAAGAACGGGGGCCAGACCAGCCTGCAAAGCGATCTGGGCGGTCTCCAGAGCACGCCGGAAGGGACTGGTCACGATGACGTCGGCGCTGACGCCCCGCTGCACAAGCAGATGGGCCATGGCCGTTGTGCGGAGACGCCCCTTCTCCGTCAGAGCTCGCTCCGCATGATCAAGGCCACCGATTCGTTCCTGAGCGATGCCATGTCGGAGCAGGTAGAGGTCACCCGAATTCGAGACGGGCATGCAGGGGGATCACCGTTTGATCCCCATCCTGACGATCGGCCTCCACCCCCAGAACGAGACCATGCACCCGGGGCTGCAGTGGCTGCCCGGACAAGGCCTGCAACAGAGTCCAAGGGCGCCAGCGCGCCATCACCTGCTTGGCCGGATCAGCCGCGAGCAGCAGCGCTTGGCTCGGTTGATGATCGGCCTTGAGACGTTGCCACTGGATCAGGCGCGGTTTGAGGGCCCGTCGATCAAGCCGTTGATGCAGCAGCTCCAGTGAGGCCCCCCACCAGGTCTGAGCCGATTCCTCCACGCTTGCCAGAGCGAGCTTCGCCTCCAGTCCATCGGCGCGGCCGCGTCGGCGCTCAAGCCGGGTCCAGACCTGCAATGGCTCGCCTTCATCGTTGAGCTCCGAACGGCTCAGGCCATCGCGAGCGAGCTGTTGATCGACAAGGGTCATCTCTGGATGACCGGAACCGCTCGCCAACAGCCAACCTCCGGCCTGCTCCAGCCAGAGGAGCGGCCCATCGTCAGCAGCGGCGATCGCCTCTGTTGCCGGTCGTTGTTGCACCTGCTGATCGAGCAGAGGCCCGAACCACTGACTGAACGGATGGGGATCCTCAGGATCAAGCAGTCGTGCTGGATCCTGAAGCAGAGACAGCCAAACGGTCCGCCCACCTGCATCGCTGATCAGATCCACCGGTTCCCGCCAGGGAGTCCCGTCGAGACCTGCCTCGAACTGAAGCAACGCTTCGACATTCAGATCAGCACCCTGCGGCTGCAGTGACGCCACCAATCCATTCAGGTCCTGCCGATCTGCGACCGCTGCAGGCAGCTGCAGCCAGCGTTTCAAGGCGCGAGGCGAGGCTGTCAGAACCGCGGCGCCCTCACCGAGCTGTCCGAGCTGCAGTTGCAGCTGCTGGTTTCCGAGCTGATGTTGATCCTGAAACTGAGAGACATCCAGGGCGGTCTCCAGCACACCACGACCAGATCCCAGCAACAACAACTCATCATCGATCAGAGCTGTTGCCAGAGGCTGCGGATCACGACCGAGCAACGCGCCTCGACCGCTGATCACACCGACACCGCGATAACTGCTCACCCGCAGATCGGTACCGGCGAAGCTGCGGGTCTGCCAGAACCGTTGCAAAAACCGTCGGGCGCCGTCGCGATCCCTGCTGGACAGGGCCAACACCCAGCCGGGAAGATCTCGATTCTGACCCGCGTCGATCAGCGTCAGGCTGAGTTCGGGGCCAATCCAGCTGGCGAGTTCGTTATCGAAATCCAACCCCGCCAAGGCAAACAGCCCATCCCGCCACAGACGAGCTCCATCGCGTGCCGCACGCCGTTCCGAGGGGGGCGCCACCGCTTGCACATACGCGGGCACACGGGCTGGATCGACCAACCAATGCAGGGTGAGATCGGCATCCAGCGGCATGAACCGAGCGGCCCGCGGCAGCTGCAACGGCTGCTCTGCCAACCGCAACGGACTGCGACGATCCATCCCCCACAACAGACCGGCCGTGAGCAGCAGGAGAGCCGTCAGCACAGCGATGAGAGTGGTGAGGAAGGGGCGGGCCTTCATGGGCCTGCATCATGCAATCCCTTTCATCCTTGTCCATCGCCGCAGAATGGCGCCATGGAACAGGTTCAGCCCCGCTCGATCTCCGCTCCTCAGCTGCAGCGCTGGCTCGCTGGAGATGCGCAACAGCCCCTGGTTGTGGATGTTCGCGAGGATCGGGAGCTCGCGCTGGCTCGCTTCCCAGGCGAGGTGATCCACTTGCCCCTAAGCCGTTCCCAGGAGTGGTTGGAGAGCGTTCCGGTCCGGCTCAGTGACCAACGCCCGGTTGTGGTGCTGTGTCATGCCGGGATCCGAAGTCTCCATTTCGGTCTGTGGCTGCTGGAACAGAACCCCAACAGGGATGTATGGAACCTTGAGGGCGGAATCGACGCTTGGAGTGTTGAGGTGGATCCCACCGTCGCCCGGTACTGATGAAACCCTTGTCCTCCCGACAAGAGCAGGTGCTTCGGGCGACCGTTCACCACTACGTGGACACGATTGAACCGGTCGGCAGCCGAACCCTGGTGCAACGTTTCGGAATCCAGGCCAGCTCGGCGACGGTTCGTTCCGCCATGGGAGCCCTGGAGCGGCGCGGTCTTCTCACCCAGCCCCACACCTCCGCCGGTCGGATCCCCAGTCCCCTCGGCTATCGCCATTACGTGGATCTCCTGCTGCCGAAACCCGGCGTGGCGGTCCAGCATCTCGAGCGGGAACTGACGGGTCTGAGCCTGCGCTGGGCAGCCCTGGATGACCTTCTGCTGCAGCTGGCACGCCGATTAACCGACTTCACCGGGCTGATGAGCCTGATCACCCGCCCCACCGGACCCGCCCCCCAATTGGAAGCGATCCGACTGGTGAAAAGCGGCGAGAGACTGCTGGTGATGCTGGTGGAGGACAGCGGCCGGGCAAGCCACCTCAACCTGCGCCTGCCCCATGGAATCGAGCAGGACCTGACCGCCATGGAGCGATGGACCGATTCCCAGCTCGAGGAGGGCGGCCTCAACTGGGACGCCCTTCCGCTCCATCTCCAGCGCAGCGGTGATGTGCTGCGGTCAGCGCTCGACCAACCAGCCAAGACCGTTGACTCCCCTGCGGTGGTTCATGGTCTGTCCCGGCTGGTGGCCGAGCCGGAATTCCAAAGCAGCAGCGACCTTCGCCCTCTGCTCGAGTTGATCGATGAACGTCCCGGTGCTCTCGTCAGCGAGGGGCCCGAAGCGGGGGTGTGGATTGGTGATGAACATCCTCAGAGGGCTCTGCAAACCTGTTCGGTTGTGCAGGCTCCTTACCGCTGCGGCAGCGATGGCATCGGCCATGTGGCCCTGGTGGGACCGATGCGAATGGCCTACGCCACAGCCAAGGCAGCGGTCCAGCGTGTGGCGCGCCACCTTGAACTTCTTCTGAGCTGACCCAGACCGATTCCATTGTCCTGGTCGCTGAACCGTCCGCTTGTGGCAATCGCCCCCTGGCGGCAGCCCAACCGCTCGCTTCCGTAAAGCCTGATGCGCTGGCTGTGATCTCGCTGAACAAGCCCATGGCGTCTCTTGTGAACAAGCTGGAACGCCTGGGGAGACGCACCCAACCCTCAAAGCAGCAGCCAATTCAGGGTTGAAAGACCAACCATCACGAGCAGGCAGACCGGCGGCCAGATCCGCTCGAAGCGAGTGATTCGCCTCGACATCCGCTGGATCTCATCGGAAGCGGACAAACCATCCCGTTGCAACTTGAGATCCTCGAGATAGAGAACCAAACCAAAGCTGACAATCGAGACGATGTAAGCGATCACATAAATGGAGTCCAGAAAGGACAGATAAGGAAGATTAGGCAGATCGGACCTGTAACCATCCTGCAGAAAAATCAAGGTCAACAGTACGGCGATTGGAATTTCGAGGCGGAATTCCGTAAGCACTCGCGTGATCAAGACAATCGAAGACATCACCACCAAAAGAGGTTGAATCAACGTCCAAAATGCGGATGACGCGGACCTCTGATAAGAAACATCAAAAATCAGTTGACTGTATTCCTCGTCTTGCAGGCTGACACCAAAGCCTGACGCAAAGTGATGACGGAACTCTCCGAACGACCAACCCTTCGTCAGCCAACCGAACAAATTGGAATACAAGCCGATGCCGCTGTCGCGCAGGTCTGGAATCAGCCGCAGATTCTCGTAAGTTAAATCTCCGATCGGATCTTCAACTTCCAAAACAACGGGAAGGCTGACGGAGTTAAACGGAAATCGCCTCAGATCAAGGTTATCGATATAAAATTCGCCGGTGTACAGAAAACCCTGGCCGTAACTCCCATCGTCATAGACCTGAACATCACGGAGGGCGGTAATCTGCGACGTTTCAGGATTGATATCATTTTCAAGGTTGACGACATTAACGAGTTCAAGATCACTTTCTTCCAAATAATCCTGAAACGGCTGCTGCCAGCGCATCCAAATATAACCTTTGCTGGAAAAGCTTGGCTTCTCCAGATCAAGGCTGAAGTTATTAATGACATACAAGCCTGTGTGGATTTTGTATAGAGCCTTTTCAAGCAATTCTGCATCCCTGAGGATTTCAGCTCCCTGCAGCGGCTTCCCCCTTGGCAGAACATCCTTGAATTCATTGGGGATGTGGGGAGTACTGGTCAGCCGCAACATCTCCCGTGAATGAATCAAATTCTGATCTTCGTCGCCCAAAAACTGATGCAGGACAACTCCAGTTGCCATCACGATCAGAATCAGAAGAACAGTCCAGAATCGTTTTCGAAATGAACGGACCGTCCTTGAGACCAACCGCTGAGGTTGACCCATGTTCAGAGTTGATCACCCAACTTTTCAGCCACTGTGTTGACATCTTTGTCGCCGCGGCCTGAACAATTGATCACAATTTCACTTCCCTCAGGAAGCGTCGGGCAGAGCTGCTCCAACCAGGCGAAGGCATGGGCGGTCTCCAGTGCCGGAATGATTCCTTCCAGCTCACTGACCAGGCGCAGGGCATCCAAGGCCTGCTGATCAGTGACAGCGGCGTATTCAGCCCGACCGATCTCCCGCAGATAGCTGTGTTCCGGACCAACGCCTGGATAGTCCAGACCTGCGCTGATCGAGTGAGCTTCCTGCACCTGTCCATCGCTGTCCTGCAGCAGCAGGCTCATGGCGCCATGCAGCACCCCTGCCCGACCTTCAGTGATCGTGGCGGCATGTCGTCCGGTGGCGACACCATCTCCGGCGGCTTCCACGCCGATCAGTCGTACGTCGGTGTTCTCCACAAAGGGATGGAACAAACCCATCGCGTTGGAGCCACCACCCACGCACGCCATCAGGACATCGGGCAATCGACCGAAGGCCTCCTGACACTGCTGCTTGGACTCTTCACCGATCACGGCATGGAAGTCCCGCACCAGCATCGGGTATGGGTGCGGTCCAGCGACGGAGCCAAGGATGTAATGCGTCGATTCCACATTGGTGACCCAGTCGCGGATCGCTTCACTGGTGGCATCTTTCAAGGTGGCTGTGCCGGCCGTGACGGGCTGCACCGTGGCCCCGAGCAGACGCATCCGGAACACATTGAGGGCCTGGCGGCGCATGTCTTCCGCGCCCATGTAGATCACGCACTGCAAACCGAAGCGAGCGCAGACCGTGGCCGTCGCCACACCATGTTGGCCGGCTCCGGTTTCAGCAATGATTCGCTGTTTGCCCATGCGCAGCGCCAGCAGCGCCTGCCCCAGGGCATTGTTGATCTTGTGAGCGCCTGTGTGATTGAGGTCCTCACGCTTGAGCCAGATGCGCGGACCTCCGTCGGCACGTCGGTAGTGGGCCGTGAGCCGCTCGGCCTCGTACAACGGCGTGGCACGGCCGACGTAGTTCTTCAGCAGCCGGTTCAGTTCCCCGGTGAATGACGGGTCTTTCCACGCCTGCGCTGCAGCCTGCTCCAGCTCTGCCAGGGCCGGCATCAGGGTTTCCGGCACATACTGCCCGCCAAAGCGACCGAACCGGCCGTGCGCACCGGGGCGGGCGGATGGATCCAGTCCGGCGGGGTCCGGGCTAGCGCTTGTCGGCAGGGTGCTGGTCACGGAGCCAAGAACTGTCGTGGCGTCAGCGTAAGCAGGCAATCACGCGGTGCCGCGGGTCACAGGCGCTGATGCTCAGATCCCCAAACCCAGCGGATTTCAGGGCGGCTGGCATGTCGAGTTGGAAATACTCCTCGATGTAGGGCTCCGTGCTCTTGAGCAACGTTGCGATGGCGGCCGGCAGCCGTTGCAGCACCGACGATTCCGGGTCTTGATCCACCATCACCAACGCTCCGCCAGGACGCAGCAACCGGGCGGCTTCTGCCAGCACGGCATGGGTCGCCTGCTGAGGCAGCTCATGGCAGACGAACTGAAGGCTGATCAGATCAAACGAGGCCGCTTCCAACCCTGTCGCCTCAGCCGCTGCATGGCGCCATTCCCGCACCAGCCCTTCGCGATCCCGCACCTGCGCTACGGCCAGCATGTCCGGTGACAGATCCAGACCGATCAGCTCCGGCCGGTCAACTCCGGCCCGATCGGCCCGATCATTCAGCCAGCAGGCCAGGGCTTGGGTGCTGACACCGACAGAGCAGCCAAGGTCCAGAACACGGCACATCGGCCCCTGCAGCAGCGGCTCGACTGATGCATGGATTGCGTCCCGCAGTCGTTGCTGAGCCTGATCCGGCGTGAGTGCATCGTCCGGCCAGACCCGCAGCGCCATGGCATCGGTGGCTTGCTCCGCCTCCGCCGCTGCCTGCCAGCAGAGGTTGCCCTGCTCATAGGCATGGAAACGAGCAACGTAATAGTCAGGCGGCAGGAGGTCAGGGTTTCTGCTGGCCGCAAGCAACGGCTCTGCTGCTTCACGAAGCTCGGCCCGGCGCTGACGCCAGGGGATGCCATTGCGCTCCGCCGTGCGGATGATCAGCTGACGCGCCTGAAAGAACAACGGCCGACGCAACAAGCCGATGCTGATCAAGCGTTCAATCAGACGACCAAGCCCGCGACTGGAGTCAGCCCAGCCAGGTGTGGCGGCAGCTTGGGTCATCGCAGCAGCAGCGAACGGGTTGGTGGTGGCGAGTCTGCACGGCGCAGGCTGCGGATCCATCGATCGCAGCTGCACCCAGTCGTGCGAAAAAACAATGCCAAAGATGATGATGGCGTTGATTCCCAGTGGTGGCCGTGAATCTCGCCAAGCAGCTCCGCTCGGCTCTTCGGGACATGCGCTGGAAACGCATTCATGATTTCGGTCCTGAGGAAAACGTCTTCCCAGCGGGACGGGCAGCGGTCCTGAACGAGCGCCCCAATCTTGATCTGGCCGTCATCGCTCTCGATGGCGAGGGCAACCTCCTGGAGGCCGCCAATGTGATCCTCTCGCGTGATCAGCCCCGTGGCCTGATCAGCGATCTGGATGGAGACTTCAACACCACCAACATCACCTGGCAGCGGTGGAATCAGAAACGGTGGGATGGATCCCGGCGATGGATCAACACCGCTGGTGAGCTGCCCGCCAAGGAACGGCTCGGTGTCAGCCGGATTGGCACATCCGAAACCGTGTTCATGTCCCCCTACCCGGCATCGCTATTCAAGTTGCCGCTGGCTTTCTTCCTGCTGGAAGAAACGGCGGAGGAGCGAATCGCACTCTCGGACATCCGCAAGAAACTGCGAAAGATGCTGACCGTGTCCAGCAATCAGGCCACCAACGAGCTCCTGAAAACGCTGCACGACAACAAGCGGATCGGCGCGATGAACCGCCGCTTCGAGCGGATGGGCCTGGACACGATCCAGATCAAGGGGACCGATCCTGCAACAGGTCAGGACTGGAACGTCGGTGAAATCACCATGACATCGCTGGACACGGCCAAACTGCTTTGGCTGATTCAGTCCGATCCGCAAGCAGCCCCGCTATGGACACAACCGGACGGCAAACATGTCCGTTCAAAGCTGAACAAGAAAGGACAGCGAATCCTGTTGAAGCATCTCGGCAATCAAGCGTTCAGCGAAACACTGTCAACAGCCAATTTCGGTGTCGGCGGTAGCAGCAACAAAACGATGAAATCTCCTCCCAATGTCGAGCCCGGCATTCCATCACGCGTACCGGAAAAGTTCATCGACGAGATCACTGGTGAAGTGGCGTTTAACTACGAAGGCTTCCCCATCAATTACGGCGAAGATGTCAGGCCATACAACAACACAATTGCTGACAAGGATTTTCTGCATAAAACCGGTTTGACGTACAACTTCGGTTCCGATGCGGGCATCCTCCGGGACGGGCGGACTGAGGACAGTCCGAGTTACATCATCAGCTTCATCAGCAATCTCGGCTTCCGCTACACCGATCCAGCCTTCGCTGACCGCAAGTCATACCCCGTCTATGACGACCCGGGACCAATCGCCTACGTGCAGGAGATCCCACGGCTCGGCAACAGGGTGGACAAGCTGATGGACGACCTGTTCAGCAACCTCGGAAGTTCCGGCGACACCTGAACTCCGTGAGATCCATGGGCAAGACTGCTACCAGAAACACGATTCGGTGATGCCGAAGGGCGGCTGGCAGGAATTCAGCAGCGCCGAGAGTCTGCAGCGACCGAGCGGGGCGACGACGGAGCCGGCAGCAAAGTCTCAGCAAATGGTNCGGGTGCAACCCACCCGCGGCGGCAAGGGCGGCAAGACGGTCACCGTGATCCGTGGATTGGAGCTTGATGCGGCAGGCTTCAAGGCTCTGCTGAAAAAGCTCAAAACACGGATCGGCAGCGGTGGAACCTGCAAGGACGGCGTGATCGAACTTCAAGGGGATCAGGTGGACCTGGCTCTCGAGCTGCTCAGCAAGGACGGCTACCGGCCGAAACGAGCTGGGGGTTAGGTGAGAATGGCCGCCACTTCATGCCTTGGCCATGACCGCCAGCCCCACCTACGGAGAACTCACCAACAAGGGTGCGTCCACCAACATTGCCTGGCATGAGGCCTCCGTGGGCCGCGACGAGCGCTCGAAGCAGAGGGGTCACCGCAGCGCCATCCTCTGGTTCACCGGACTTTCCGGTTCCGGCAAGAGCACCCTGGCCAATGCTGTGAACGCAGCCCTGTTTGAGCGGGGACTCGCCACCTATGTGCTGGATGGAGACAACATCCGCCATGGCCTCTGCAAGGACCTGGGTTTCTCCGATGCCGATCGTGAGGAGAACATCCGCCGCATCGGCGAGGTGGCCAAGCTGTTTCTCGACGCAGGCGTGATCGTGCTGACGGCCTTCGTCTCTCCGTTCCGTGCNGATCGNGACAAGGCCCGNGNCCTTGTGGAGGACGGTGACTTCCTCGAGGTGTTCTGCGCCGCCGATCTCGATGTCTGCGAATCCCGCGATCCGAAAGGCCTTTACGCCAAGGCAAGGGCGGGGCAGATCAAGGAATTCACCGGCATCTCCAGCCCCTATGAGGCCCCGGAAACGCCTGAACTCAAGATCGATACCGGCAAACAGGATCTGGCCGACTCCGTGGAGCTGGTGATCAAGGCGCTTCAGGAGCGGGGGGTGATTCCTGCGGCATGAGATCCGACCGGACCTCATCCGCCAAGGTTTTGATGCAGCTGGCCACAGGCACAGCCAGCAGCAACCCCAGAAGATCACCCAAACCAAACAGGGCACCCAGCCGTGAACCAATGGGAAGCGAGATCAGCAACCAGGCAGGTTGCAATCCAACGATGCTTCCCATCAATCGCGGCTGAATCACCTGGTCAACGATCTGACCCACAACAATGGCGCTGACCAGAAGCTCGACCCCGGTCCGCGGATCCTGCACCCCGAGAATCGCGCTGACGAAAACAATCGTGAGCGCACTGGCATAAGGAATGAGAGTTGTAAAACCGATCAGAACGGCAAAGAGAACGCCATAGGGGATCTGCAGCGTTGAGAACACCAGCAGCTGGCCCGCACTGAGGATCAAAGCCAGCAACACCTGGCCGGCGAAATAACCGCGGAAGGTGCGCTCCAGCGTGGAGGTGACCAAGCCCCGCCAGCGCTCCGGCAGCCACAGGGCCAGGCCCGCCGTGATCGAATCGGCACCCAGCAGCAGAAACACTGCCAGCACAAGAACAATCACCACATTGATGGTGGTCCCAACCGTGGCGCCCAGAATCACGAGCAGTCTTTGACTGAGCTGTGTGGCCACACGGCTCAGCTGGGTGATGAGGTCACTGCTGAGATCGGCAAACTCAGCGGGGAATCCCCTTGCCACCGCCCAGGACTGGCCGGTATCGATCAGGCGCTCCGCAGCGGCAAGCATGGCCGGCGATGCGCTGAGCAGCTGACTCAGCTGTTCCACCAGACGCGGCACAAGAACCACCCCCGCCAATCCGAGCAGGCTGAGCGTGAACACCACCACGGAGGCGATCGCCAAGTTGCGGCGGAAGCCACGCCCCATCAACCAGCGACAGGGAAGATCGAGCAAAAAGGCGATGAGAGCCGCCGTGAGAAACAAACCGGGGAACGGGGCGAACTGCACCAGCACCCTCCGCAGCACAAAGGCATTGACACCAACGAGTGGAAGCAAAAGTCCCAGACGCAACCAAGTGGGCCAGGGAGTCATCGCTTAGGAATCGGAACGGGACATGCCCTCGAGATACGCCGCACTGCCGAGTTCCAGCAGGCGGGCATCCTTGGCCACCACCGCATCGTGAAGGCTGCTGCGGTACTCCGCCAGGCGCTGACTGAGCGCATCATCAGCAATCGCAAGAATCTGAGCCGCCAACAAGCCGGCGTTGAGTCCGCCGCCGATGGCCACGGTGGCCACCGGAATGCCTCCAGGCATCTGCACGATGGAATGCAGCGAATCCACACCTGAGAGGGCTCTGCTCTTCACAGGAACGCCAATCACCGGAAGTGGCGTGAGCGATGCCACCATCCCCGGCAAATGGGCGGCCCCTCCTGCACCGGCCACGATCACGCCGAAACCCTGATCGCGGGCTGATCGCGCGAAGGTCATCATTTCCAGGGGCGTGCGATGGGCGGATAGAACACGCACCTCCACATCGACGCCCAGCTGCCGCAGGATTGCTGCCGCCGGCTCCATCGTCGGTAGATCGGAATCACTACCCATCACCACGGCGACGCGAGGGAGCACTGTTGGCACTGCAAAGACTGGCAAGACTGCCATCGTCGTTCACGGGTTGCAGGAATGCGACGGATCACCGAAGTGCGCCTGCCACAACCATTAGGTGGCAATACGGAGCAACGACACTGGATCGGCCTTGATCAAGCCGGGAGGATCAGCGCGATCGAGGTCATGGATCCGGGTGTCTCCATGGCCGGTGAATGCTGGTTCGGCAGCTGGCTGAGCCCGCGGGGCATCGACCTGCAGATCAATGGGGGGCTTGGGCTCGCCTTCCCTGAACTGCAGGAGGGAGATCTCCCTCAACTTCAGCTGCTGCTGAGGCAGCTCTGGGCCGATGGGGTTGAAGCCATTGCCCCAACCCTGGTGACCTGTGGCATCGCACCGTTACGACAGGCCCTGGCCGTGCTGCGGCAGGCGCGCGATGCCCACACATCTGGATGTTGCCGGTTGCTGGGGGCCCATCTGGAGGGACCGTTCCTGGCTGAAGCCCGTCGCGGCGCCCACCCCTTGGAGCATCTGGCATCTCCGAGCCTTGCGGCCCTCGAGGAACGCATCTGCGGCTTTGAAACGGACATCGAGCTGATGACCCTGGCGCCGGAACTCGAGGGAGCCGAAGCGGTGATCACCCGGCTGCGTGAGCTTGGAATCACAGTGGCTCTCGGCCACAGTGCCGCCAAGGCAACCGAAGCGGCGGCGGCCTTTGACCAGGGTGTGGCGATGCTCACCCATGCCTTCAACGCCATGCCGGGCCTGCATCACCGGGCCCCAGGTCCACTGGGAGAGGCCTGTCGCCGGGGCGGGATTGCCCTGGGATTGATCGCCGATGGTGTGCATGTGGACCCCACCATGGCTGTGCTGCTGCAACGCCTGGCCCCGGAGAACACCGTGCTGGTGAGTGATGCGCTGGCCCCCTATGGCCTCGCGGATGGGGAACACCGCTGGGATGAGCGGGTTCTGTTGGTGAAGAACGGCACCTGCCGGCTGGACGATGGAACCCTGGCGGGGGTCACCCTGCCGCAACTGGAGGGTGTGAAGCGGCTGGCCCGATGGAGTGAAGCCCCGAGCGCCGCGATCTGGAGTGCAACGGTGGCCCCACGCCGGGTGATCGGAACAACGCAAACGATCGAGGATGCTCTGATCGGTCAACGCTTGGCAGACCTGCTTCGCTGGAATCAAGCTCCTGATGGGGAGCTCAGCTGGCACTGCGCTGCCTAAGATCCCGCCCACTCCGCCCAATCCTTCCTTCTCCAATGGCCACCGACAACCTGCAGACAGAGGACGAGAAGCAGGAGGTGAAGGGCTACTTCGAAACCACCGGTTTCGACCGCTGGAACCGCATCTACAGCGACAGCGACGATGTGAACAAGGTTCAGCGCAACATCCGCATCGGACACCAGAAAACGGTGGATGAAGTGCTGGCCTGGATCAAAGACAGCGGCGACGTTGCCGACGTGAGTTTCTGCGATGCCGGCTGCGGTGTGGGCAGCCTCAGCCTGCCCCTGGCGGCGATGGGCGCCGGCTCGATCAGCGCCAGCGACATCTCCGAAGCCATGGCCCAGGAAGCCGAGCGCCGTGCCAGGGAGGGCGGTCTTGACATGGCCAAGCTCAACTTCTTCGCCAGTGATCTGGACAACCTGAGCGGCTCGTTTCACACCGTGTGCTGCCTGGATGTGTTCATCCACTACCCCCAGCAGCCGGCGGAGGAGATGGTGAAACACCTCTGCAGCCTGGCCGAACAGCGGCTGATTGTGAGCTTCGCGCCCTACACCCCGCTGCTGGCCCTGCTGAAAGGCATCGGCCAGCTGTTCCCCGGGCCCAGCAAAACAACCCGGGCCTACACCTTGAAGGAAGACGGCATCGTGAAAGCCGCTGAATCCTGCGGCTTCAAGCTGGTGCGCCGCAGCTTGAATCAAGCGCCTTTCTACTTCTCGCGGCTCATCGAATTCCGCAAGGCTTGATCAGATCTGAGCATCACTTTTCAGAGCAAAATTCAGAGCAAATTCCTCCCTCAAATGAGGGAGGAATGAAGACCTCCACCTCCCTCATCTGAGGGAGATTCGGATCAAACCAGCCCGGTGAAATCGGAAAGACTGAAATCGCCGTTGCCACCAATGATGGCGTCGAACTCAGGGGCACGCCCGATCACCTCGCCATAGCTGGCCCCCTTTCGAAGCAGATCATCGGCAGCTTCCACGAGGCTGGCCTCACCTTCAGCATCGTTGCTGAGGGCCCAGAACATCATTCCGCCGAGCCCCTTCTCCTCCACATAGGCGGCTTTGCCGGCGATGGTGGCGGTGGTCTCCATGGAGCTCCACTCGTCCCCGTCGTAGAGGAATGCGGCCTTGTTGTCGTCATCCCAGTAGAGGTTGCGGGTCCCCGTCACCACATCATCAAGCAGATCCTTGTAGTCGTAGACGCCGGCCTCGAACGAACCGGTGGCATCACGGCCTGAGCCGGGCTGTTGATAGCCGAAGGTCCCCCCATCGGAGACATTGCCCCAGGCGCGGGTGTAAGCAGGGGCCCCCATCACAACCTTGCTCAGATCCACACCAGCCATCTCAAAAACATCGACAGCCCCAGTGACGTCGTAGTTGTTGGCATCACCGGTCATGGCGGCCTGATGACCCGTGACGTTCTCCCAACCACCGTGGAAGTCGTAGGTCATCACGTTGTAGAAGTCGACGAAGGGATCGATGCCTTCGAGATTGAGGTTGGCCAGCTTCTCTTCACCACCGGCCGTGGCAATCGACACCTCAAAGTCACGTCCCGTACGGCCCGACAGATCATCAAGGGCCGTGCGCAGGTCGCGCAGCACCAACGCAAAATTGGCGCCATCACTGGAGGAGACCGCATTGCCCGCCTTGCCACCACCGCCCGGATATTCCCAGTCGAAATCGACCACATTGAAGAAGTCGTAGGTCTCGAAAATGCGCACGGTTTCGCTGACGAATTTGTCGCGACCCTCCTGGGTGGCGTAAGCGGTGCTGAACTCATCGGACAGCGTCCAACCGCCCAGGGCGAAACCGAGGTTGACCTCCGGATTGAGCTCCTTGAAGCGACGCAACTGCTCAAAGTTGCCGGCATCGTTCGTGCCAACGCCGTTCCAGCCCACGGGAACCGACGTCACCGTGATGGCGTCACCATTCTGGGCGGTTGCATAGCGCCCTGAGTTTTCGTAGATGTCCAGCAGCTCCGGGGCCATGGCGGCGTAGTCGGAGGTGGAAAAGGTGCGGCTGACCTGATCGGACTGAGGGAAGCGTTTCTGCAGGGCCGCGAATTCGTCGAACAGGGTGATCGACCCATCCGACTTCACATCAAAGAAGCTGTAATTCATGTGAGTCATCGACTGACCATCGACGTCAGAGAGGTTGACGTCGCGGCTGTAGATGCCCCACTCCTCGAAGTAGGTCACCACCCGCTTGTCTGTTGTGCCATTGGGGCGCTCGTAGTCGATGGTGACCGTGCCGCCCTCCGTCACCGGGCTGTCTTCAACAACAGGGCTGTCTTCAACAACAGGGCTGTCTTCAACAACAGGGCTGTCTTCAACAACAGTGGGCTCACCATCGGGGATCTCGACGGCGTCACTGGCGTCCGGTTGTTGGGGAGCATCGGGCTGCTCGATCACCGGCGCCTCAGACTCTTGCTGAGGCACCTCGGCGCTCGTGGAAGCGAAGTCGAACACCTGATTCGGATCAGAGACGTCTCCGGAGCCCTGGTAGTAGGAGCTCTGGGCCGAGCCCGCGGCCAGGGGTGCTGACCAGGACTTGGGGCTCAGGGTGATGACGTAACGGCCATCGTCACAGAGCGTGTTGGTGAACTCGAAGTTGCTGACGCTCTTCAACGGTGCATCGGAGACAAAGCTCACCGACCAATCGGTTCCAACAGACGCGCCGCTGGTGTTCGTGACCGTGACGTTTCCAGCGAAGGTCCCCGACCAGCCACCGGTGATGGTGGCGGACACCTCCAGACCCGAGGGACTTGGTTCAACGTCAACGGACGGCTCAGGACTTGCTGGTTCGGAATCGCTGGGCATGTCCATGCCCATCTCGGGATCGGTCTCCATGTCGGACTCCATTCCCGTGTCCACATCCATATCCGTGTCGTCATCCATGTCCATGCCGGGATCCATCTCCATCGATCCGTGGTCGCCCATGGAATGGCTGTCGTGGGGAGGCTGCTCATTCACCGCCGCGTCACCGGACTGGGTCTGGAAACCGTCGGTCAGTTCACCAACAGGAGCTTCGGGGGTCAGAAGAACGGTGCGGTCCTTGAGCGTCAACGACACAACCGAACGACCAAAGGGGATCTCCAGGTTGTCTTCGACGATCTGATCGAAGTGGAATTCCAGGCTGGCCCCAGGAATGGCATTGAGGTTGGTGTTCTGGAAGATGAAGGTCTGCCCGGTGGGCTCGGTCGAAATCACCAAGTCGGCACCGTCCTGCGTGACCGAGAGGCGCTCGCGGGTGCCGTAATAGAGAAAACTGATCTTGTCGGTGGCCGGATCGAAGTCGGTGATGGTCTCGACCTTGCCGTACTCGTGGGAACGGATGTAGGTGGTGTTGGGATCCTTCTCACCGATGCCCAATTCCCACGACACAACGCCTCCGAGGTCCTGACGTAAGTGTTCGTTGCCGACCACGCCGTAGTCCTCAAGGGCCAGCTGGTCGTAGGTCACCCCCACGAGGGTCATCTTCTGAGCGTCATTCCAGGGGCTCAAGAAGGTGACGTAACCCTCTTCCGTCTTGCCGAGTATCAGGTTGTGGACTGACTGCCCACCAAAATCCAGACGGTCGATGCCGGGGCGGAAGTCGGTGACCTCCCCCGAATAGACATCGACATTGAAGACGCGCGCTGACGCATCGCTGCTCGGTGCTTCAGCCTCCGGTTGTGGCTCCGGTTGGGACTCGGGTTGGGACTCGGGTTGCGGCTCCGGCTCAGGAACAAGCTCGGGCTCAGGCGTGGGTACGGGAGCAGATTCAGGGACAGGTGTGCTGTCGGCTTCATCAACGAAAAACATCTCATCCGTCAGCGCTCCACTGGTCGGGAGACCGACACTTGTGGCGTTGAAGCTCAAAGAGATGGATCCACCCGCCGGGATGGTGGTTCCCCAACTCGGCGGAGCGACCGTGACTTCAAACAGTCCATTGCCAAGGTCCACGACCTCCGATGTCGATGACCAGACCTGGACATCGCTTTGCGTGGTGACAAATGTGAACGACCAATCCGACAAGTCCACGCCGCTGGTGTTCGCCAGCACAAGTTGACCAGACATCCCGCCCCAATAAAGGCTGCCGGAAACAGAAGCAGTAAGAGACAAACCTTTCACACTTTCAATTGCTTTTGAACCTTAAAAAAAAGGAACTTGAGCCATCTAAGAAACCGCTGAGAAAGACCTAAGACAATCATCCGCACAACAAAAATCCCCCATTTGGGGGATTGTTTTTTTCAACGCCAATCCTTAAGGAACACACACAGAACAACATGGACCAGAGCTGCTTTCAGCCTCAAAAGCTCTGGGCCACAGCGTCCATCCAAACAAGTGTTTTCTAGTGAATGAAGCCTTGAAGATGAAAGGACTGATGATGAAGCGATCAACCTGACGACAACGGAGCGCCCCAGTCCGACTCAACCAACGGGCAACTCACTTGCTATTAACACCCACAGGCCTGAGGGATTTCCTCTCGGTTGGACGTCAGAACCAAACGTTGTCGGAGCTACTCAACGAAGATTGCTTGGCGCCAATCATGTGAGCGCCGAATCCCCCAAATGGGGGATCAATGGATGCTCAGCACTCCCCGATTGGGGGATTCGAGATGCGGTCAGAATTGGAAAGTCACACCACCACTGGCACGCCACGTCATGCCCCGATCGCTGTTCCAGAGCTCCACACCACCGCGGCCATACAGCTTCACTGATGTTCGATTGATGTTCCGAATCGTGTAGTCCAATCCCGCCTCGATCAATGCGCCATTCTCCGTTCCAAGCGGTGAGTCAAACGACGCTGTTTTGTTGGTGAACTTGTAGCCAATGTCCTGGCCTTCGTTCGCCTGGTTCCAATCCGCAAGCCATGCGCCACGCAGACTCGGCACAAACATCGCCCGCTCACCGGTGCGGATCGGCACCGAAAGCTTCATCCCCAACTCCGTCTCGGCAAAATTCGTCTTGCGGCTCTTGTATTTCAACCGCAGGTTCCTCTCCGTTCCATGGCCTTCGGAGAAGCCCTGCTCGTGGTTTCGGGTCCAAACCACCTGGCCTTGGGGCTCCAAAACCACACCACCGCTTTTGAACGGTGCACCAATCCGCAGCGCTCCCAGATAGCTGGTGACGCTCTTGTCACCCCTGGCGGTGTTCCCGCCCAAATCGTTGTTGATCTGCAGGATGTTGCGGGACTGCTCACCGCTGAATTCACTCACACCAAACAGACCCTGTACGTAGAAATGACGGGTGGAGTACTGGGCTGCTAGACCACCGCCCCAGCCATCGGGGTTCCAGCTGCCGCCACCTGTATCACCGTTGTGCTGATACACATTCAGATCGCCATAGTTGGCGTAAGCACCGATCTGGAAGCTCTCGCCCAGCACGACATCCACACCAAAGCTGGTGCCGTAGGCGCTCAAGTTGTAGTCGTTGTAGAGAATCGAGGAGTCATCCGCACGGCTGTTGCCGCCGAATCCCTTCACCCAGGCGCTAATGCCACCACGCTTGGCCAGATCAAGCTCATCGTCCTGCACATCAACAAGGCTGACGCTGTCGAGCTGAACCATCACTGCATCTTCTTCCAGCTCGACCTCGACACCTGCATTCTCTACGCCCGCAACCATTCCTTCCACGTAGGTCGTCGCATCGCCTTCAGCAAGCTCCTCAACTTTCAGCCAAAGAGGTTGCTGTGGAGCCGCGGCAATCGCACCCTCTTCCTCCTCAACAATGGCTTCTTCTTCCACAACTGCCTCGCTCACCAGAAGCTCCTCGAACTGACGCAGCGGTTGACGCTCAAACACTGCATCAACCAACAGATTGTTATGCAGCGCCAAGCCGCGTCCAGCTGCGTCCACATTACGAGGGGTAAGACCGCTAGCCACCAAGCGGGCCAACTGGCCGTAGTCAAAGCTCAGCGGCAAATCAATTTCCTCTTCTTGCAGACCATCCAACAGGGCGTCAATAATCTCTACCGCCGCATCTTCTTCTGCTTCCCAGGCATCATCTTCATCGCCAGGGATATCGCTGATCACGTCACACAAATTGTCGCCGACCTCACAACCCGGCAGACGATCCAACTCGCCGTCACCATCCGCATCAGGATCCTTCTCATCAGAAATCCCGTCATTGTCATCATCGGGATCTAAATCATCAATTACACCATCGCCATCAGTGTCTGGCTCCTGAGCATCAGGAATCCCATCGTTATCGTCATCTGGATCGTGAATATCTGGAAGGCCGTCACCATCCTTGTCCGGCAATTCGCCTACATCCGGCAACTCGTTGCCCACCAAACAATCCTCACCCTTACAGGGCTTGTTCGGCTTCGGATCAATCACATCCGGCAGGCCGTCGCCATCCTTGTCCGGCAATTCGCCCACATCAGGCAACTCGTTACCCACCAAACAAT
>PAEP01000055.1 GCA_002700765.1 Synechococcus sp. MED850 | reverse complement strand
GACGTGATTCCTGATGCCAACCATCGTTTTGCCGCTTGCTTAAACCGCTATGGGACGTTCACTCAAAAAAGGACCCTTCATCGCTGACAGCCTTCTTCGCAAGGTTGAAAAGCAGAACGAGAACGACGACAAGTCCGTGATCAAGACCTGGTCTCGGGCGTCGACGATCTTGCCGATGATGATCGGCCACACCATTGCCGTCCACAACGGCAGGACCCACGTGCCGGTGTTCATCACCGAGCAGATGGTGGGTCACAAGCTGGGGGAGTTCGCTCCGACCCGCACCTTCAAGGGCCACATCAAAGACAAGAAAGGAGGTCGCTGACGCCATGACCACGTCAACCACCACGGCCCCCGACGCCGCGACAGCCCAGGCCCACGGCCGCTTCATCCGCGGTTCGGTCTCGAAAGTGCGGCGGGTCCTTGATCAGATCCGCGGTCGCACCTACCGCGACGCGCTGATCATGCTCGAGTTCATGCCGTATCGATCCACCGGCCCCATCACCAAGGTGCTGCGCTCAGCCGTGGCCAATGCCGAACACAACCTGGGACTGGATCCCTCCTCTCTGGTGATTTCCAGCGCCAGTGCGGACATGGGCCCATCGATGAAGCGCTACCGGCCTCGTGCTCAAGGTCGCGCCTACCAGATCAAGAAGCAGACCTGCCACATCAGCATTGCTGTGGCGGCTCAGACCGATTCCTGACCCCCGAGGACTCCGACCCAATGGGACACAAAATCAACCCAACCGGTCTGCGCCTGGGGATCACCCAGGAACACCGGTCACGCTGGTACGCCCCCAGCAAGAGTTATCCGGCTCTTCTTCAGGAAGACGATCGGATTCGCAAGTTCATCCACAAGAAATACGGCTCCGCCGGGATCAGCGATGTGCTGATCGCGCGGAAGGCCGATCAGCTCGAAGTGGAGCTCAAGACAGCGCGCCCAGGCGTGCTGGTCGGTCGCCAGGGCAGCGGTATCGAGGAACTGCGCAGCGGTATCCAGAAAACCGTGGGCGACCGCAGCCGCCAGGTGCGGATCAACGTTGTCGAGGTGGAACGCGTTGACGGTGATGCGTTCCTGTTGGCCGAGTACATCGCCCAGCAACTCGAAAAACGCGTGGCTTTCCGCCGCACGATCCGCATGGCGGTTCAGCGGGCTCAGCGCGCTGGGGTGCTCGGCCTGAAGATTCAGGTGTCGGGCCGTCTCAACGGAGCTGAAATCGCCCGAACCGAATGGACCCGTGAAGGCAGAGTTCCGCTGCACACGCTGCGGGCGGACATCGATTACGCCACGAAGGTGGCCAGCACCACTTATGGGGTGCTGGGCATCAAGGTCTGGGTCTTCAAAGGTGAGGTGTTGGGCGATGAAGCCCCCCAGATTCCGGTGGGTGCATCGCCCCGCCGTCGGGCCAGCCGTCGGCCCCAACAGTTCGAAGACCGCTCCAACGAGGGTTGAACAGGAGGCTGAACCATGCTGAGTCCAAAACGCGTCAAATTCCGGAAAATGCAGCGCGGCCGCATGCGCGGCGTCGCGACCCGGGGCAACACCATTGCCTTCGGTCAGTTCGCACTGCAAGCCCAGGAGTGCGGCTGGATTACCTCGCGTCAAATCGAGGCAAGCCGTCGTGCCATGACCCGCTACGTGAAGCGTGGCGGCAAGATCTGGATCCGGATCTTCCCCGACAAATCGATCACCATGCGGGCCGCTGAAACCCGAATGGGTTCCGGTAAGGGCAACCCAGAATTCTGGGTTGCGGTGATCAAACCCGGTCGGATTCTGTTCGAGATGGGTGGTGATGAAATCACCCCCGAGATCGCCAGAGCAGCCATGCGCCTCGCGCAATACAAGCTGCCCGTGAAGACCAAGTTCATCTCTCTTGAAGATGAGCCCAATCGGTCGGCTGATGCCGTGGCTGATGCCCCGGTGGCTGCTGACGCCGTCACTGTGGAGTCTTGACCATGGCCCGTCCCAACCCCACCGAAGTGAGACAGCTGTCCGATTCGGACATCACCGAACAGATCGATGGACTGCGCCGCGAGCTGTTCCAGCTCCGCTTCCAGCAGGCCACCCGCCAGCTCACCAATTCGCACCGTTTCAAGGAGGCCCGCATCAAGCTGGCCCAACTGCTGACGGTGCAGTCGGAGCGCAAACGCTCCACCGCGTCCTGATCCCTCTACTGAACCCATGGCAGTCAAGGAAAGGGTCGGCACCGTCGTCAGCGACAAGATGGAGAAAACGGTGGTGGTCGCGGTGGAAAGCCGCTTCCCCCATCCCATCTACAAGAAGACGGTCAGCCGCACCACCCGTTACAAAGCCCACGACGAGGACAACAGCTGTCGCGTCGGAGACCGGGTCCGCATCACCGAGACCCGTCCGATGAGCCGGCACAAACGCTGGGCCATCGCCGAGGTGCTGAGTCACAGCCCCAAGGCCGACACGGTCAAGGCCACCACGGAAGCCAAGGCTTCCGAGCCTGAATCCACCTCCGAGGAGGCGAGCTCATGATTCAGCAGGAAACCTTCCTCAACGTTGCTGACAACAGTGGCGCCAAGCGCATCCAATGCATCCGTGTGCTGGGCACCAACCGTCGCTACGCCCACGTCGGAGACGTGATTGTTGCGGCAGTCAAGGATGCGATGCCCAACATGGGCGTCAAGAAATCCGATGTGGTGAAGGCTGTCGTGGTCCGCACGAAGGCCACCATGCGTCGCGAGACGGGCAACTCGATCCGCTTCGATGACAACGCCGCCGTGATCATCAACGACGACAAAAATCCGAAAGGAACTCGCGTCTTCGGACCGGTTGCGCGGGAACTGCGTGAGCGCAGTTTCACAAAAATCGTCTCCCTCGCTCCGGAGGTGATCTGAATCATGGCTACTGCCACTCCCAAGGCCAAGACCACCGAGCGCATCAAAATGCGCATCCGCAAAGGTGACACCGTTCAGGTGATCGCCGGCAAGGACAAAGGCAAGACCGGTGAGGTGCTGCGCACCCTGCCGAACGAGAACCGCGTGATCGTGGAGGGCGTCAACATGCGCACCCGCCACGAGAAGCCCACCCAAGAGGGCGAAAGCGGACGCATCGTCAACGAGGAAGCATCGTTGCATGCCTCCAACGTGATGCTCTACTCCACCGCCAAGAAGGTGGCCAGCCGCGTGGACATTGTCGTCGAGAAGGACGGCACCAAAAAACGCAGGCTGAAGAAAACCGGTGAAGTCATCGACTGATCCCGACTTCTGACCAAGCCCAGAAGCTCCTCACCCCGTTATGTCACTCAAGAAGCGCTACCGGGAGACCATTCAGCCCAAGTTGCAGAAGGATCTCTCGCTCACCAACGTCCACGAAGTTCCCAAGGTCCTCAAGGTCACGGTTAACCGTGGCCTCGGCGAAGCCGCTCAGAACGCCAAGTCTCTGGAGGCCTCCGTCAATGAGTTGGCACAGATCACCGGCCAGAAGGTGGTCGTCACCCGTGCCAAGAAGGCCATCGCAGGCTTCAAGATCCGCCAGGGCATGCCGATTGGTTGTGCCGTCACCCTGCGCGGTGATCGGATGTACGCCTTCCTGGAGCGCCTGATCAATCTGGCGCTCCCCAGAATCCGTGACTTCCGGGGTGTCAGTCCGAAGAGCTTCGACGGCCGTGGCAACTACACCCTCGGCGTCCGAGAGCAGATCATCTTTCCCGAGATCTCCTTCGACAAGATCGATGCGATCAGGGGCATGGACATCACCATCGTGACCACTGCCCGCACGGATGAAGAGGGCCGGGCCCTCCTCCGCGAGATGGGAATGCCGTTCCGCAGCAACTGAGCCCTCCCCGTCGATACCTATGGCCAACCACGACCCCATTTCAGACATGCTCACCCGCATTCGCAATGCGAGTGAGAAGCGCCACGAGACCACCAAGATCCCCGCTTCGCGGATGACGCGCAGCATCGCCAAAGTGCTGCAACAGGAGGGTTTCATCTCCGACATCAGCGAACAGGGCGAAGGTGTTCGCACCGAACTGGTGCTCGCCCTCAAGTACAGCGGCAAGCATCGCCTGCCCACCATTCGCTCCATGCAGCGCGTGAGCAAGCCCGGCCTGCGCATCTACAAGAACACCCGAGGGCTTCCCAAAGTCCTCGGAGGCCTTGGTGTCGCAATCATTTCCACGTCCAAGGGCGTGATGAGTGATCGCGATGCCCGACGCGAGGGCGTCGGCGGCGAAGTGCTCTGTTACGTCTACTGATTCGGAGCTGAACCATGTCACGTATCGGCAAAAACCCGGTCCCAGTCCCCGACAAGGTGAGCGTTTCCCTTGACGGCCTCACCATCAAGGTGAAAGGCCCCAAGGGAGAACTCGAGCGCACCCTGCCCGACGGCGTCAGTGTCACGCAGGTGGATAACACCATCGTGGTGACCCCCACCAGCGACAAGCGGCTCTCCCGTGAACGTCACGGCCTCTGCCGCACCCTCGTCGCCAACATGGTCGAGGGCGTCAGCAAGGGCTACAGCAAAAGCCTTGAAATCATTGGCGTGGGCTCCCGAGCTCAGGTCAAAGGCAAGAAGCTTGTCGTCAGCGCTGGCTACAGCCACCCAGTGGAGATGGATCCCCCCGAGGGCATCATCTTCGCGGTGGAGAACAACACCAAGGTGACCGTCTCCGGAACCGACAAGGAACTGGTCGGCAACGAAGCCGCCAAGGTCCGCGCCATTCGTCCTCCCGAGCCTTACAAAGGCAAGGGCATTAAGTACGAGGGCGAGCGCATCATGCGCAAGGCGGGCAAGTCCGGCAAGAAATAAGCCTTGTCCTGACGTTCCTTCGCTCCTCCTTCCATGTCATCCCCCTCCCGCAAGCAGCAGACCCAGAAACGCCACCGGCGTCTGCGCCGCTATCTCAGCGGTACATCCGAGCGGCCGCGGCTGGCCGTGTTCCGCTCCAACAACCACATCTACGCCCAGGTCATCGACGATGCTGCGCAGAGCACCCTCTGCTCGGCGTCCACGGTCGACAAGGAGCTGCGCTCCGGCCTCGAGGCCAAAGGCGGCTGCGACGCTTCCGTCGCCGTTGGCGCACTGGTCGCCAAGCGCGCCATCGCCAAGGGCATTCAGCAGGTGGTCTTCGACCGTGGCGGAAACCTGTACCACGGCCGGATCAAGGCCCTTGCAGACGCCGCCCGGGAAGCGGGCCTTCAGTTCTGATTCCTGCTTAACCCATGACCGATTCTTCCCCCCAGTCCAATCCCAACGCTGTGCCGGGCGCAGCTGACGTGCCTGCAGCTGCTGAAGGGCAGCAACAGGAGCAACGCCGCGGCGGCCGCAGCGATCGAGGCGAACGCCGCGGTCGTCGTGGTGATCGCCGCAACCAGGAACGCGATTCCGAGTGGCAGGAACGCGTGGTTCAGATCCGCCGTGTCTCCAAGACCGTGAAAGGCGGCAAAAAAATGAGTTTCCGAGCCATCGTCGTGGTCGGCAATGAAAAGGGTCAGGTCGGCATCGGTGTCGGCAAGGCTGGCGACGTGATCGGCGCCGTCCGCAAGGGGGTGGCTGATGGCAAGAAGCACCTTGTCAAAGTGCCTCTCACCCGGCACAGCTCGATCCCAACCCTGTCCAATGGCCGGGACGGAGCAGCCAGCGTGTTGATCCGCCCAGCCGCTCCCGGTACCGGTGTGATCGCGGGCGGCTCGATCCGCACCGTGCTCGAGCTTGCTGGTATCAAAAATGTCCTCGCCAAGCGCCTGGGCAGCAAAACCCCCCTCAACAATGCCCGGGCTGCCATGGTGGCTCTGTCGCTCCTGCGTACGCACAAGGAGACGGCCAAAGAACGGGGAATCTCCCTCGAGCAGATCTACTCCTGATTCGCGATGACTCTCCGACTCGATTCCCTCAAAGCCAACAAAGGCGCCCGTCGCCGCAAGCTGCGCAAGGGCCGTGGCATCGCCGCCGGCCAGGGCGCCAGCTGCGGCTTCGGCATGCGCGGCCAGAAATCCAGATCCGGCCGTCCCACTCGACCCGGCTTCGAAGGTGGCCAGATGCCCCTCTACCGACGGGTGCCGAAGCTGAAACATTTTCCTTTGGTGAACCCCAAGCAGTTCACTGTTCTGAATGTTTCAGCCCTGAGCTCTCTCAAAGACGGCAGCTCGGTCAACCTTGATTCCCTCGAAAAGGATGGAATCGTCACCAGNCCCAAGCATCCCCTCAAGATCCTCGGCAACGGTGAACTGAAGGTGAAGCTGACCGTCCAGGCCGCTGCCTTCACGGCATCCGCCCGCAGCAAAATTGAAGCTGCCGGCGGCACCTGCGAAATCCTCAGTTGATCAACGTGGTCCACACCACTCCCAGCCTTAGGGTCTGAGCCGTCCGCNGGANTNNGNTCCNCGGGCGGCTTNGCNGCATTCAGCCCAACCNNTCTCTCTTCCGGACATGCTCGTCAGTCGGGGACGCAACCCCAANGCCGCNGANGTGATCAGCCANNTGNTCACCAANCCNGGGNTGCGCANNCGGGTGCTCACCACNCTTGGNCTNCTGCTNCTNGTNCGTCTNGGNATTTACATCCCNATNCCNGGNATNGANCGNGAAGCCTTNNNNCAGCTTCATCGAACAGGGTGGATCGCTGATTGGCTTCCTCGACATCTTCACGGGGGGTGGCATTTCCACCCTTGGGGTGTTTGCCCTTGGCATCCTGCCGTTCATCAACGCCTCAATCATCCTTCAACTGCTCACAGCGGCCTTGCCCCAGCTGGAGGACCTGCAGAAGAACGAAGGCGAAGCAGGCCGTCGGAAGATTGCCCAAATCACGCGCTACGTGGCCCTGGGCTGGGGTCTGGTGCAAAGCATCGTTTTCGCGATGATCTTGCGGCAATACGCCCTGGAAAGCCTCAGCGAGGTCGTCTTTGTCGTTCAGACCGCTCTTTGCCTGGTCACCGGTTCGATGGTGGTGATGTGGCTGAGCGAGGTGATCACCGAGCGCGGAATCGGCCAAGGAGCCTCGCTGGTGATCTTCCTCAACATCGTTTCAACACTGCCTACGGCGCTGGGATCCACCATCGAAAAAGCCCAGACTGGAGACCGCAGCGATGTGCTCGGCATCATCGTTCTCGTGCTGGTGTTCCTGGCCACAATCGTGGGCATCATCTTTGTTCAAGAGGGTGCCCGTCGGCTTCCGATCGTCAGCGCCAAACGCCAGGTGGGCAGCGTCGGCGTCCTGCCGACCCGCCAGAGTTACCTCCCCTTGAAACTGAATGCCGGTGGGGTGATGCCGATCATTTTTGCCTCGGCGCTCATCTTCCTGCCGGTCACGATCGCCAACTTCACCAAGAACGAATCGCTGATCCGCTTCGCCAGCAGCCTTAACCCAAGCTCACCCAATCCCTGGCCCTACGCCCTCGCCTTTTTCGCTCTGATCCTTGGTTTTTCGTACTTTTACGCCTCACTGACGGTGAATCCGGCAGACATCGCCACCAACCTCAAGCGTGGCGGAGTCGCGATTCCAGGCATCCGCCCAGGCAGCGCAACTGCCACCTACCTTTCCGGTGTGCAGAACAGACTCACCTTGCTCGGTGGCCTCTTCCTAGGCGCCGTGGCGATCATCCCAGCCGCCGTGGAGCGAGCCACCAACGTGCAGACCTTCCAGGGTCTGGGAGCAACCTCTCTGCTGATCCTTGTCGGTGTTGCGATCGATACGGCCAAACAGGTTCAGACCTATGTGATCTCACAGCGATACGAGGGCCTTGTGCGGCAGTGATCCGCCTCAGTTGCATTCCATTCCATTGACCACCCAAGACGCGATGAAAACCCGCCTTCTTTTTCTCGGTCCCCCAGGAGCCGGTAAAGGCACCCAGGCCGCCCGTCTGTGCGAAACCCATGGCATGAAACACCTCTCGACGGGAGATTTACTGCGGAGCGAGGTGGCAGCTGGCAGTGATCTCGGCAAGGAGGCGGAGGCCGTGATGAACCGGGGCGAACTGGTCAGCGATGCCCTTGTTCTGGCCATCGTCGAAAACCAGATGAAAGCCGTTGGCGGAGGTGGCTGGTTGCTGGATGGATTTCCCCGAACCGTGCCGCAAGCCGAAGCTCTTGAACCGCTACTGGCGGACTTACAACAGCCCATCGAAGCTGTCGTGCTGCTGGAGTTGGATGACGCCGTGCTGATCGAACGTCTGTTGGGGCGAGGCCGAGCCGATGACAACGAAGCAGTGATCCGCAACCGTCTGGATGTCTACCGCGAGAAAACTGCACCCCTGATTCATTTCTACAGGGACAAAGGATTGCTGATCTCGGTACCAGCCGAAGGCAGCGTCGAAGCGATCACAGCACGCATTGAGTCAAGTATGGGTTGACCCTTGTGATAGTGTTGCCGTTTGGAAATTTGGAGAGCCACGCCTCATGAAGGTGCGCGCCTCAGTCAAGAAAATGTGCGACAAGTGCCGGGTGATCCGTCGCCACGGCCGGGTCATGGTGATCTGCACCAATCCAAAGCACAAGCAACGCCAGGGCTGAAGCCAGGCGCTGAATTTCCGTCCCGGTCTGGCTGACAGCACTGGGACCACCATCACCGCCTCCAACTTCAGTGGAGGCCACTGTTCCTCCTCAATTGAAATTCCGTGGCACGGATCGCCGGCGTTGACATCCCCCGCGACAAGCGGGTTGAAGTTGCCCTCACCTACATCTATGGAATCGGCCCGACCCGGGCCAGATCCATCCTGTCGAAGACAGGCGTTAATCCAGACATCCGGGTCAAGGATCTCGAGGACGGTGACGTCCAGAAACTCCGAGGTGCAACCGAAGGTTTCACCATCGAGGGAGACCTGCGTCGCCAGGAGGGCATGGCGCTCAAGCGCTTGCAGGACATCGGCTGTCTGCGCGGACGTCGCCACCGCATGAGCCTGCCTGTGCGTGGACAGCGCACGCGCACGAACGCCAGAACCCGTCGTGGTGCCCGCAAAACAGTGGCCGGCAAGAAGAAATAGTCCTCGTACATCCCATTCCTCCCCGCGATCTAACGGCCCATGGCCAAACCCGCCAAGAAATCTGGTCCTAAGAAGGCCAAACGCAACGTCCCCAATGGCGTTGCCCACATCCAGAGCACGTTCAACAACACGATCGTCTCGATCACCGACACCTCAGGTGAGGTCATTTCCTGGTCCTCCGCTGGGGCCAGTGGATTCAAGGGTGCTCGTAAAGGCACACCGTTCGCGGCACAGACGGCCGCTGAGGCAGCAGCGAGGCGTGCCCTCGAGCAGGGAATGCGCCAGATCGAGGTCCTGGTCCGTGGTCCCGGCTCCGGTCGTGAAACCGCGATCCGGGCCCTGCAAGTCGCCGGTCTGGAGATCACGCTGATCAGAGACGTGACTCCTCTTCCCCACAACGGTTGTCGCCGGCCCAAGCGCCGCCGCGTCTGAGCCACACCATCCGCATCACCGGTTCCCGTTCCTTATCCCGCTACAGATCGTGTTGCAGTACCAGATCGATCGCATCGAGCATCAGGTCGCCGAGGATCGCGCCCAAACCGGCGTGTTTCTGATCGGGCCCCTCGAACGAGGCCAGGCCACCACCCTGGGCAATGCGCTGCGCAGGGTGTTGATGGGTGGATTGGAAGGCAGTGCCGTGACAGCCATCCGCGTCGCGGGGGTGAACCACGAGTACGCCACCATCCCAGGTGTGCGTGAAGATGTCCTGGATATCCTGCTGAACTGCAAGCAGCTGTCCGTCAACAGCCGTTCAAGCGATCTCGAGATCGGACGTCTTGTGGTCGCCGGTCCTGCCGAGGTGAAAGCCAGAGACCTGCAGTTCTCCTCCCAGGTGCAGGTTGTGGATGGCGAACGTGCAATTGCCACGGTTGCTGATGGCCACAGCCTGGAACTGGAAGTGCATGTGGAGCGGGGTATTGGATACCGCCCTGTTGACCGCAGCAACGAAGATTTAAGCGCCATCGACCTGCTGCAGATCGATGCGGTTTTCATGCCAGTGCGGCGCGTCAATTTCAACATCGACGAAACCGCCGTTGCTGAGGGTGGCTCCGCTCGCGAGCGCTTGAAAATGGAGATCGTCACGGATGGTTCCATCACGCCGGATGACGCTCTCGCCCAATCGGCCAATCAGCTGATCGAGCTGTTCCAGCCGCTGGCCACCGTCACCCTTGTGGAGGAGCCCGGCATTGAACCCGAGCCATCCACTGAAGCTCAGATTCCGCTGGAGGAACTGAATCTGTCCGTTCGGGCCTACAACTGCCTTAAGCGTGCTCAGGTCAATTCCGTCTCCGATCTGATGGGCTTCAGTTACGAAGATCTTTTGGAGATCAAGAACTTCGGATCCAAATCCGCTGATGAAGTGATCGAGGCGCTCGAACGCATCGGCATCTCCATTCCCCAGAGCCGGACCACTGCCTGAGAGCAGCCTGGCCAACGCAACGACCCGACACCGTCCTAAGAACCATGCGTCATCAATGCCGAGTTCCGCAGCTTGGTCGCCCAGCAGATCAGCGCAAGGCCATGCTGCGGGCCCTCACCACTCAACTGATCCGTGAAGGTCGGGTCACCACAACGAAAGCTCGCGCCAAGGCACTCCGCGATGAAGCTGAGCGCATGATCACGCTCGCCAAGGACGGCAGCCTTGCCTCCAGGCGTCGCGCCCTCGGCTACATCTACGACAAGCAGCTGGTGCATGCTCTATTTGAGAAAGCTCCAGATCGCTATTCCGATCGCCGCGGTGGTTACACCAGAATCACCCGGACGGTTCGACGCCGAGGCGACAACGCTGAGATGGCAATCATCGAGCTGGTCTGATCACCATTCACGTCAATCTGACGTTTGAGCCGAGACCCCTTGTCTGAAACAACTGACGCTCCGATCCGTCAAAGGATCGCTCTCAGTGTTCAGTACGAGGGGTCTGGCTTCTGTGGATGGCAGCGGCAGCGCAACGGCACCAGTGTGCAATCCACGCTTGAAGAGGCGATTGAACAGCTCGACCCGTTGCGTCCGATCCAGACCTTTGCTGCCGGACGCACCGACGCAGGTGTGCATGCGGCCGCTCAGGTGGTTCACTTCGATTGCTGCGGGCCAATTCCACCCGGCAAGTGGGCTGCTGCACTGAATGGGCGTTTGCCTCCCACGATTCGGATCCGCGAATCGGTGGCCCGTCCACAGGATTGGCATGCCTGTTACTCAGCCACTTACCGCCGTTACCGCTACACAATCCACAACGGACGGCGACCCAACCTTTTTCTGACGCCCTGGACCTGGCATCGCTATCACCTGCGATTGGATGAATCCAAGATGCGTGAAGGGCTTCTGGGCATGATCGGATTGCATGACTTCAGCGCCTTCATGCGGGCTGGCAGTCGTCGTGCCCATGGGCGCACCACGGTGCAGGAGGTGCTGGTGAAACGCCATGGAGATCTGGTCACCGTTGAGATCCAGGCGAGCGGTTTTTTGTATGGGATGGTGCGGCTGCTGATGGCCCAGCTCGTGGCGTTGGGGGAGAACCGGCAGTCCGTCGCAGCGTTTGAACGGCGCTGGAAGGAACGACGCCGCTGGGAAGTGAAGGAAGCGGCCCCTCCGCGAGGTCTATGCCTGCTCCGCGTTGGATACGAGCAGGACATTTTCAGTAAACCCGGCTGGTATGATTGCCAACCGTGGTTTTTTCTGGCTGAAAACGATCCTCCCAGGGATCCACCACCTCTGCCGGAAGGAGCCGATTCAGTTCTCTGACGATCATCCACTTCCTCGAAAGAGGAGGGATCACGTCGAAGAGTAGGCTCGATCTTTGAGCTTTTTCAGGACCTCTACGGGCCTGAAACCCCACCCAGCTTCATTCCAAAAATGAAGCATTCCCGAACCGGCATGCCGGCGCGATGAACAAGACCTCCCTTCCCCCCATCGATTCGATCGACCGCCAGTGGTATCTGGTGGATGCAGAGAATCAAACCCTCGGCCGCCTCGCCACCGAGGTAGCAGCCGTGCTGCGCGGCAAGAACAACCCAAGCTTCACTCCCCATCTGGACACGGGTGACTTCGTTGTTGTTGTCAATGCCGACAAGATCAAAGTCAGCGGCAAAAAGCCACAGCAAAAGCTCTACCGCCGCCACTCAGGCCGGCCCGGTGGCATGAAAGTGGAAACCTTCCAGGCTTTGCAAGAGCGCATTCCCGAGAGGATCGTTGAAAAGGCCATCAAGGGCATGCTTCCCCACAACGCCTTGGGCCGCCAGATGTTCAGAAAGCTCAAGGTCTACAAGGGCAACGAGCATCCACACGCAGCTCAACAACCTCAACCCCTCCAGCTCAACCCCTCAGCGTCCGCCAAATGAGCAGCAATTCCGTCGTCTACTGGGGCACCGGTCGCCGTAAAACCTCTGTTGCCCGCGTTCGTCTTGTACCCGGAAACGGCACCATCACCATCAATGGCCGCCCCGGTGACAACTATCTGAACTACAACCCCGCTTACATCGCGGCGGTGAAGGCCCCTCTCGACACACTGGGGCTCACCACCGAATACGACGTTCTGGTGAATGTTCGCGGTGGTGGGCTCACAGGCCAGGCTGGCGCCATCAAGCAAGGTGCGGCCCGGGCACTTTGTGAGCTTTCCGCCGACAACCGCAAACCGCTCAAGACGGAAGGTCACCTCAGCCGTGACCCTCGCGCCAAGGAACGCCGCAAGTACGGTCTCAAGAAAGCCCGCAAGGCACCTCAGTTCTCCAAACGCTGATTTCCGTTTCCTTCCCGCAACGACTCATGCCCAAACCCGACATTCATCCAACCTGGTATCCCGATGCCAAGGTGATTTGCAATGGCGAAGTGGTGATGACCACTGGCTCCACCCAGCCTGAGATTCACGTCGACGTCTGGAGCGGCAACCATCCTTTCTTCACGGGAACCCAGAAGATTCTCGACACTGAAGGACGGGTAGATCGCTTCATGCGCAAATACGGCATGGGCTCGAAGAAAAAAGGGAGTGAGCCATCGAAAGAGGTCGCCGCTGCCAAAGCGGACGCCAACTCCTGAGGCTGACTGCGGGGCATGGACGCCTCGACTCTTTTCACCAGGCTGGAAACAGCCGCTGCCAGTTTCCGGAACCTCGAGAGGCAGTTGGCCGATCCGGATGTCGCTGCTGATCCAAAGCGGCTTGAGTCGATCGCCCGGGAACGATCACGACTCGAGCCTCTTGTCCTCGATTTCGAAAGCCTGCAAGCATTGGAGCAGGAGCAAAGTGATGCACGGCAGCTGTTGAAAGAAAGCCGTGGGGATCCACCGATGGAGTCCCTGGCGCAAGAGGAACTGGAGACACTCAGCAGCCGCCACTCCGAACTGATCGAGCGACTCACTGTCGCACTGCTGCCGCGGGACCCCCGCGATGACCGCAGTGTGATGCTGGAAATCCGAGCAGGTGCAGGCGGGGATGAAGCCTGTCTTTGGGCCGGGGATCTGGCACGGATGTACGACCGTTACAGCCAGAAAGTGGGCTGGACAGTTCAGCCCGTCAGCTCCACGGAAGCTGATCTTGGCGGCTACCGCGAACTGATCCTTTCGGTGAAAGGGGACAGCGTGTTCAGCCAGCTGAAATTTGAAGCGGGGGTGCACCGTGTTCAACGTGTACCAGCCACGGAATCACAAGGCCGTGTTCACACGTCCACGGCGACGGTGGCCGTGATGCCCGAAGCTGATGCGGTTGAAGTCCAGATTGATCCGAAGGAACTTGAGATCAGTACTGCCAGATCCGGCGGAGCCGGGGGGCAGAACGTCAACAAGGTGGAAACAGCCGTCGACCTTCTGCACAAACCCACTGGCATCCGTGTGTTCTGCACCCAGGAGCGTTCACAACTTCAGAACCGGGAACGGGCACTGGAGATCCTGCGCGCCAAACTGCTGGAGCGTGAGATGGCTGCCGCAGCGGAACGGGAGAGCAGCAACCGCCGCGCCCAGGTGGGCAGCGGAGACCGCAGTGAAAAGATCCGGACGTACAACTACAAAGACAACCGCACCACCGATCACCGGCTTGGGCGTAATTTTTCCCTGGAGCCCGTCCTCCAGGGGCAGCTCGAGGATTTAATCGGGGCCTGTGTTGCCGAGGAACAACGGCAGAAACTGGAAGCCCTCAGTGATCAAGACGACTCCTGAACCCCACTCAGGCTCCGATCACATATTTGGCCCATTCGCTGTGGCGGCCGGAATGAATCTGACGTGTTGCCTCAAAACTGAGGCTGCTGAGCGGCCTGCGCGGGACACGCCTCAGCGGCATCCCTGCCTCTTTCGGCGTGCGATTGCCCTTGCGAACATTGCAGCTGAGGCAAGCCGTGGTGACATTTTCCCAGGAATCAATCCCACCACGGCTTCTTGGCACCACATGGTCGATCGATAACTGTTCTCCGCAGCAGCCGCAGTACTGACAACTGTGGCCATCCCGATGAAACACATTGCGGCGGGTGAGAGGCAGCTGCCGGAAAGGAACACGCACGTACTGCCGCAATCGGATCACGGTTGGCAGAAGTGTCCCCTTGCGGATCTCTCGTGTGGAATCCTGCTCCAAGCTTTCTGCCTTGCCTTTCAGCATCATCACCATGGCCCGACGCCATGTGGTGATGTTCAACGGCTCGTAGGACGCATTGAGAACGAGAACCTGGCCCATGCAAGCTCCCTGCTTATTCGTCATGCTAACGACAGCAGTTGGCATGTCTCGGTAACGCCGAGCACGCAAATCCCATGTCCGAGCTGAGCCGCAACGCGACTGAAGCGTCCTGGGATCTGAATCAGGACGTCGATCAGGACATAGATCTCCGCCAGCGCGCCTGGGTGGAGATCGACCCAACAGCCATCGAATCCAATGCCGCGGCCCTCAGTCGGCATCTTTCCGGAGACAGCAGTCTCATGGCTGTCGTCAAGGCGGATGGGTACGGCCATGGTGCAGAAACCGTTGCACGAGCTGCCTTGCGAGGCGGTGCCGTCAGTCTTGGCGTTGCCACGCTGCAGGAAGGGATTGAGCTGCGCCGTGCAGGCATCCAGGCGCCGATCTTGCTTCTTGGAAATCTCACCCAGGCCGAAGAGCTCCGCAGCTGCCTGCACTGGCAGCTGATGCCAACCCTGAGCAGCATGCGTGAGGCATTGCTGTGCCACAACCTTGCTGATGGATGTGGCCGTCGCTTTCCTGTCCAGTTGAAACTGGACACCGGCATGGCGCGACTGGGCTGCGACTGGCAGGAAGGGCCCCGACTCGTGGAAGCGATCCACCAACTTGAAAATCTTGAGCTTTGCGGCCTCTACAGCCATTTGGCATGTGCCGATGGCGACCCCCAGGGAGACGATTCGCTTGTAACGGCGCGTCAACATCGACGTTTTCATGAGGTTCTGAACCAGCTGCCTGAGCAGGGTCGAGATCTCTGCTGTCATCTCGCCAATTCCGCAGGAACCCTGCTGGAGCGAGGTTTGCATCACGACATGGTGCGCGTTGGACTCGCTCTCTACGGACACGCCCCGGCGCTGCATCTTCGTGATGTCGTGCCTCTGCAACCGGCCCTGTCCGTGCGGGCTCGCGTCACACTGATCCGCTCCATCCCTGCCGGGGTGGGAGTGAGCTATGGGCATCGGCATGTGAGTTCACGGCCAACCCGACTGGCGGTGGTTGGGATCGGATACGCCGATGGCGTGATGCGCTCCCTGAGCGGACGCATCCATGCCCTGCATCAAGGTCGCCCAATCCAGCAGATCGGCTCCATCACCATGGATCAACTGCTGCTGGATGCCACCGACGCACCGGATCTGGAGATCGGCAGCACCGTCACCCTGCTGGGTCGCGACGGCGACGCTGCGATCAGTCCACAACTCTGGAGCGAAGCCTGCGGGTCGATCCCCTGGGAAATCCTGTGCGGGTTCAAGCAGAGACTGCCGCGTGTGGAGGTCTGATCTGAGCCTCTGGCGCTGCTGTTGATAAGATCGAGGAGCCGCTGGAGAGGTGGCTGAGTGGTTGAAAGCGGCTCCCTGCTAAGGAGTTACAGGAGGCAACTTCTGTCGAGGGTTCGAATCCCTCCCTCTCCGT
>PAEP01000054.1 GCA_002700765.1 Synechococcus sp. MED850 | reverse complement strand
CGATAGAGTTGCCCCTATACAGCATTTCCAGTGCTGCGCCTTCGACCACTCGGCCAGCTCTCCACCGGCATGACGTGGGGCAGATGCGAATGTAGCAGGACGTTTCCAACGAGGCCGAATGCGCCCCAGGCACAGGATCACGATTCACTGGCGCCAGGAAAACCGCACGATCAGCCACGACGTCCCGGAAGGGGAGTACATCCTGCGCAGTTTTGAATTGCAGGGGGATCCCCTGCCCTTCTCTTGCCGCAACGGCTGCTGCACAACCTGCGCTGTGAGGGTGCTCGACGGCTCGATCGATCAACAGGAGGCGATGGGCTTATCGAAGAATCTGCGCCAGCAGGGGTATGGCCTGCTCTGTGTTGCCCGGGCCACAGGACCTCTGGAAGCAGAGACCCAAGATGAGGATGAAGTTTACGAACTCCAGTTCGGCCGTTACTTCGGCAAAGGCTCCACCACCAGGGAGATTCCCCTGGAGGAACTGGAAACCTGGAAGGACTAAACCATGGGAACCACCATCTGTACAGACAGCGCACAGGCCGCCGGACTCAGTGACGGCGAGCTGGAGACGCTGATGGAGATCGCCCGGACCACGGCGGAACTCGGTGGTCAGGAGCTGATGAACCACTACGGACAATTGGCATCCGTTGAGAGCAAGGGACGGATGGGAGATCTGGTGACCAATGCCGATCTCGCCGCAGAAGCTGTCGTTCTCGAGGCGTTGAAGGCAAGCACACCGGATATTGCTGTTTTGGCTGAGGAGAGTGGTGCCAAAGGCGCCCAGGATGGTCTGCGTTGGTGTGTTGATCCTTTGGATGGAACCACCAACTTCGCCCATGGTTATCCGTTTTTTGCCACATCGATCGGGCTGACTTGGAAGCAGCAACCAATCCTTGGTGCCATCGCAGTTCCCTTTCTGAAGGAGACCTTCTGGGGTGCACCAGGCCATGGTGTCTTCTGCAATGGACGACCGATCAAGGTGAGTCCCTGCAGTGCTCTGCAGGACGCACTTCTGGTCACGGGTTTTGCTTACGACCGCCAGAACCGATTGGACAACAATTACGCCGAGTTCTGCTGGTTCACCCATCGAACCCATGGTGTTCGCCGCGGTGGCGCGGCAGCGGTTGATCTGGCCTTCGTCGCCTGCGGTCGCCAGGACGGTTACTGGGAACGGGGCTTAGCGCCCTGGGATCTCGCTGCTGGTGTTGCGCTGGTGGAACTGGCTGGTGGAACCGTCACCGGGTACCGAGGCGAGGCGTTTGATATCAGCAGTGGTCGGATTCTGGCCAGTGGTCCAGCACTGCATCCCTTGATGGTGGAACAGCTGGCAAGCGTCCAGCCCCTCAGCGGAGCCAGTTTCGGGGCTCCCCATCTCACGGCCGTGGGATCCTGAGTTCACGCTGAACGTTCCATCCATGGCGCTGCAACCGGCCGCTGGAGCAAGGGATCTCAATCCACGCCAGGTTGAGAACAATCGATTGCTCAGTGAACGGCTTGCTGCGGTGTACCGCCTGTGGGGCTACGACGAAGTCTCGCCGCCTCGTGTGGAGCGACTCGACACACTGATGGCCGGTGGCGCCATCAACAGTGGTGACATTGTGCGTCTGGTCGCCGATGAGCCGCTTGGTCTGAGACCGGAAATGACCGCCTCGATCGCGCGGGCCGCCTGCACCCGTCTCGCATCAAGGCCCAGGCCGCTCAGATTGTGGGCATCGGGGACGGTGTTTCAGGGCCGATCCGCCGATGAGGGCGGCTTGTGCATTGAGGAAACCCTGCAAAGCGGAGTTGAACTGGTTGGCGTGAAAGGCATCGAAGCGGAGATGGAGCTGCTCTCCCTGCTGATCGCTGCTGTTGAAACGCTCGAGCTGGCCGATGAACACAGACCACAGCTGCTCATCGGTCACACGGCTCTGATGGATCTCGTGCTCCAGCCTTACAGCGGCAGGGTTCAGGCCGCCATTCGATCAGCATTGATCCGTTTCGACCGCCTGTCGATCGAATCAATGGATCTCCCGACACAGGACAAGCAATCGCTTCTGGCGATGCTTGACAGCCGGGGCAAACCTTCCTCGCAGCTCTCCATGCTTGAACAGAGGTTTGGGGCCCGTCCGGTGTTCACCCAACTCCGGCGCATGATGGATCTTCTGGAACCTGCGGCACAACGGCAGGGCATGTCGATTCAGCTGGATGCAACCTTTCAACCGGTGTTCGAGCTCTACACGGGTCTGGTGTTTCAGCTGGTTTGTCAGGGGAAGGCAGCGCCTGTGGTGGTCGCCCGCGGGGGGAGATACGACGAGCTTGTGCGTCGATGCGGAGGCACAGGCGATGGTGCAGCCGGTGTCGGGTTCGGCTTCGCGATCGACCCGATCCGGGAATTGTTGAGCGAGCTGTCAGCGGCTGAAGCGAAACCGACGTCCGTTCTTGTGGCCTTTGCCTCAGGAACCACGCTCGAAACCGCATTTGAACGACAGCTCAGTTGGCACCAGCGCGGCATACGGGCGCTGGTGGAGCTCACACCCGTTGCCGATCGCGGCAGTGCCGAACAATTGGCGCAGAACCGTGGTGGGCTCCAGCTCGATTGGATTGATCCCTAAGATCCCGACGGTTTCTTCCGTTTCATGCCTCACACCATTGTTTCGGACGTGTGCGAGGGAGTCGCTGACTGCGTTGATGCCTGCCCGGTTGCCTGCATCGACCAGGGGAAGGGCAAGAACAGCAAAGGCACGGACTTCTACTGGATCAATTTCGACACGTGCATCGATTGCGGCATCTGTCTTCAGGTCTGTCCGGTTGAGGGCGCCATCCTGGCCGAGGAACGACCGGAGCTCCAGAAAGCCGGCTGATCCGAAAAGGTACGGAGACCCCGCCCGAAGCATGGCTTGAGCCCTAGTGGCTCGGATCCCTAGTGTCGAATTTTCGGATTGAAAGCATGTCGGTGATGGAGGAGCAGGGTCAGATTCAGATCCACACCGAAAACATCTTCCCGATCATCAAGAAGGCCGTCTATTCAGGCCATGAAGTGTTCCTCAGGGAACTGGTGAGTAACGGTGTCGACGCCATTAACAAGCGCCGGATGGCCGCCATGGCAGGAGACTGCAGTGAAGCTGATGAAGGAGCGATTCGAATCAGCGTTGACCGGGAGGCAAAGACACTCAAGATCACTGACAACGGCATCGGCATGACAGCCGATGAGGTGAAGCGATACATCAATCAGGTTGCTTTCTCGAGTGCTGAAGACTTTCTCGAGAAATACAAGCAAGAGAGTGATGCCATCATCGGCCATTTTGGCCTTGGCTTCTATTCCAGTTTCATGGTGGCGGATCGTGTCGAACTGGTAACGCGATCCGCTCGTCCGGACAGTGAATCTGTCTGCTGGAGTTGTGACGGCTCTCCAAATTTCAGCCTGAACGCCGCCGAACGCGACGAGGCGGGAACGGATGTCATTTTGCATCTGATGGAAGAGGAACTTGAATATCTGGAACCGGCACGGATTCGCACGCTGATCAACACATATTGCGACTTCATGACCGTCCCTGTGATGTTGGAGGGAGAAACGGTCAACAAACGGGAAGCACCTTGGCGGAAGAGTGCTCGCGACCTTTCAGACCAGGATTACATCGATCTTTATCAATACTTGTACCCATTCCAAGGTGATCCGCTTCTATGGGTTCACTTGAACACGGACTATCCCTACAACCTTCAGGGGATCCTGTTCTTCCCCAAGCAAAGCGGTCGTGCTGACTGGGAAAAAGGGGAAATCAAGCTGTATTGCAATCAGGTCTTCGTCAGCGATTCAATTAAAGAAGTTGTTCCCCGTTATTTGCTGCCTTTGCGAGGGGTGATCGATTCACCGGACATCCCATTGAATGTGAGTCGCAGTGCCCTGCAAACAGATCGACGTGTGCGATCAATCGGAAATTTTGTCGCCAAAAAGGTCGCTGATCGACTGCGCAGCCTCAAGCAGGATGATCCCGCTGCTTATGCAGAGGCATGGGAAGCACTCGCACCGTTCGTGAAAATCGGTGCGATGGAAGACGAGAAATTCGCAGATCAGGTGGCAGAACTGATTCTGTTCGGAACCACAGCAGAGCCGGGTTCGGGTGACGCTCCGGATCCGATCGGTGCCGCTGGACGATCATTCACCACCCTGGAGGGTTATCGCTCGAGGTTGTCCAGTGAGGCTGACAACAGAATTCTGTACAGCACCGACGACGTGGCTCAGGCCGGCGCTTTAAATCTCTGGACATCACAGGGAGCTGAAGTCCTCAAGCTGGAAACCGTCATCGACACCCAGTTCATCCCCTGGTTGGAACATCGCCACGAAGAACTGAAATTTCAACGTGTGGATGCTGAATTGGACGACAGTTTTCAGGATGAACAACCGGAACTCTCGGATCAGGACGGTGCCACACAGACCGAGACATTGCGCAGCTTGCTGAAGGAAGCGCTCAACAACGACAAGATCACCATCCAGGTGCAGGCCCTCAAGGCCGACAATGCTCCGCCGGCAATGATTCTGTTGCCGGAGCAGATGCGACGACTCAACGACATGGGCGCCCTGATGGAACAAAGGCTGCCAGGACTGCCAGACCATCACGTTCTGATGGTGAACCGTCGCCATCCCTTGGTGGAAGGGTTGCTCAAATTGAAATCAGGATCGGTGCTGATCGGAAGTGGAGAAACATCTCCAACCGAGCAACTGGCCAAGGATCTCGGCCGACACCTCTATGACATGGCGCGTCTTGGTGTCGGCGGCTTGGAACCCAATGAACTGGCGGGCTATCAAACCCGAAGCGCAGAGCTGATGGGTGCCCTGATGCAACGGTCTCTCTAGGGCTGCTCTTTGATATGGTGGTTGTTTGGTTCTGGTTTCAGAGCCAAACAACGTCAAGTCAACAGGACGACTGGATTATGTCTCGGGTGTGTCAGCTCACGGGCGCTCGCGCCAACAACGGCATGGCTGTGAGCCATTCCCACATCCGAACCAAGAAGCTTCAGCAGGCCAATCTGCAGCAACGCAGGCTGTGGTGGGCTGAGGGGAAGCGGTGGGTGAATCTACGAATCACAACGCGTGCTCTGAAAACCATTCAGAAGAAAGGTCTTGGTGCCTACGCCAAATCTCTGGGGATCAATCTGGCTAAAATTTGAGCATTGACTTTTTGATGTGCGTCGTCGCGAACTTCTAACGGGCGCAGCCCTACTCATAGGAACACTTGGCTTCAATCCACGTTCAGTCAAAGCACTTGGTGGTGTTGCTCTCGTCGAAGGTGAACCCGTTCCAACCTTTGATCTGCCGGGTTCCAGCCGGCTCCAGCCCGAACGTCAGAATTGGGGGCTGAGCGATTTCAAAGGAAAATGGCTCGCAATCTATTTTTATCCACGAGATTTCACTGGAGGTTGCACGATAGAAGCACGTGGATTTCAAACGTTGCATCAAACGTTTCTTGATGCAGATGCCGAAGTGATCGGGGTGAGTGCAGACAGCGTCGACGACCATGAATCGTTTTGTGCCAGTGAAGAGCTGAACTTCCCGCTGCTCTCCGATCCCGATGGCGTTGTCAGCAAGGCATATGGTTCTTGGATGGCACCTTATTCACTTCGCCACACGTTTTTGATTGATCCACAAGGCATACTGCGCCAGCGCTGGGTTGCTGTCCGGCCCAGCGGACACGCTGCTGAGGTGCTTGATGCGCTGAGGAATCTGCAGAACAACACCCCTGTTTGACAAATTCCCACCATTCGAGAATGGTGGTGCAGAGTGAGTGTGATCGAAATGGCAAGCGACGAAGGGCGAAGTTCATTTATTATTCTTTATCATCGGACGCCCTTTGACGAAGGGAAGGACTCCCACGGCCAAAGAATCTGGAAAGATCAGAAAAGCCCCAACGGAATTATTCCCACTCTGAGAAATCTTTTTCGGAGCCAGAGTGATGGCACTTGGATTGCATGGAGAAGGGTTGATAATCCAGCGCGTGTGGATGATGAGCGAATTGAAATGCAAGACCCTTCTCAATTCACCTTGAGAAGAATTCCGCTACATGACACCGAAATATCCAGCTTTTATCACGTCACCTCAAAGGAATCCTTCTGGCCGATTCTCCACACCTTTCCTACCCACTTCAATGTCAACAACGCTGACTGGGGGATCTTTGAGGATGTCAACCGACGTTTCGCCGAAGCGGCATGTCGCGAAGCGGCTGAGGGAGCCACGGTTTGGGTTCACGATTACAACTTGTGGCTCGCACCTGGATATCTCAGACAGCAGCGCCCCGATCTGAAAATCGCATTTTTTCATCACACACCTTTCCCAAGCAATGATGTTTTCGCCATTCTTCCCTGGCGAGAACAAATCCTGGAAAGCCTGCTCTGCTGTGACGTGGTCGGTTTCCATATTCCGCGATACACCGAAAATTTCGCTCGAGCGGCAAGCACCCTTGTCGGTGCTGAGCGCGGTCCGAAAAAACCAGTCGATCAAAAGTTTATCCCTGTCGGGACAGCATTATCCGAATCCACAGTGACGGACTGGCTTCAATACAACAACCGCAGGATTCAATTGCTGAGCTCTCCCGTTGGTACATCTCCTGATGTGATTCAGGAGCTCACATGGAGTGCTTCCGTCGAAAACCATGGAGAGTTGATCGTCCAGGACACAAAAAAAGGTCGCAAACTCATTCTTTCTGCCAGCCGTGTTGACTACACAAAAGGGAACGAAGAACTTCTTCTTGCCTTTGAACGATTGCTTGAACGTCGCACTGATCTACATGGAGAAGTTGTTCTGATGTTGGCCTGCGTAGCGGCAGCCAGTGGAATGAAGATCTATGAGGACACGCAGCGCTCCATCGAGGAGATGGCGGGTCGCATCAACGGACGGTTCAGTCAGATCGATTGGGTACCGGTGCGGTTCTCAACCCGTCGCATTCCCTACGACGAAATGATCGCTTGGTTCAGTCACGCCGACGTCTGCTGGATCACTCCACTGCGCGACGGTCTGAATCTGGTCGCAAAAGAGTATGCCGCCGCTCGCCGCAACCGCGGAGGCGTCCTGGTCCTGTCTGAATTCACCGGTGCGTCCGTTGTGCTTGATGGAGCCGTGCTCACCAATCCCTATTCCAACCGACGCATGGACGAAGCCATCGAAACGGCGCTCGCCATGCCGGAAGACGAGCAACGGGATCGCATGGGTCGCATGAGCACTGCCGTTGAGAACTACACCGTGAAGGACTGGGCTGAAGAACAGCTGTCTGGATTTCCAGAACCAGTCGTCTCATGAAACAGGGCCGGCGCCTGCTGCTTGGGCTTCTGCTTCTGCTGGTTCTCGGCTGCGGGCTGGCCTTGTCAACACCGGCCCGTGAACAGTCGGTAAACATCCTGATGCCGGCCTCCTTCGCGGATGCTTCTGCTCCGCTGGTCGATCGTTTCAATAGCTCTCATCAGGGACGGATCCGGCTGGAGATCACCAAGGGTCCGTTGCAGACGGAATCCATTTCAGACCTTGCCATCAGCAGTCTTCTCCTGGGGAACTCCCCCTACGACGTCTTGCTGATGGACGTCACCTGGTTGCCGAAGTACGCCGAAGCAGGCTGGCTGGAGCCTCTCGAAGGCTGGTTTGACGAGGCGCAGCAGGAGGTGTTGCAAGAGGGTGCCCGACTCGGCAACAGTTACGACGGACATCTCTACCGATGGCCACTTGTGGCGGATGTTGGTTTGCTCTATTGGCGAACCGACCTCATGACCGAGCCTCCGAAAACTCCGGACGACCTCATTCAGATCAGTCGTCAACTTCAGGAAAGCGGGGTTGTGAACGAAGGTTTCGTCTGGCAGGGACGCCAATACGAAGGCTTGAGCTGTGATTTCCTCGAAGTGATCAACGGCTTTGGTGGAACCTGGCTGGATCCGGCCACAGGTCGACCTGACCTCACCAGTCCTGCAGCAAAGGCGGCAGCCAGCTGGCTTGAGTCCCTGATCGAAACAGGAATCAGTCCAAAGGCCGTGACCAACTACGCCGAGTCGGAAAGTCTGCAGAGCTTCAAAGCCGGCGATGCCGCCTTCATGCGCAACTGGCCCTACGCCTATGCAGAACTGCAAAAGGACGACAGTTCCGTTCGCGGCAACGTTGCTGTCACAACGATGGTTTCTGAACCTGGGCTGACACCCCGGGCAACACTCGGCAGCTGGGGGCTTTCGCTGATGAAGGGTTCAGCTCACAAGGAGAGTGCCGTGGAAGCGATTCGATACCTCACCTCCGAGGAAGCCCAGCGCGAGCGCTTCAAACATCAGGGCTACACCCCCACTCTGTCCTCCCTGTTTCACGATCAGGAGATGGTCAGGATTTCACCTGTTTTACCGGACATTGACCGTGCCCTTGCCGTGGCGACTGTTCGTCCACCCACCCCGCTGTATGCCCAGCTGAGCGATGTTCTGCAACGTCGTCTCAGTTCCATTTTCACGGGCCAGCAAAGTGTGGACGACGGCATGGCAGAAGCGCAGTCCGCCAGTGAAGTGATTCTTCTTTCTGCTGGAGGTGCCTGAATGCTGGTGACGTTGCTGGCTCTTCCGGCGCTGTTGTTGATCGCCCTGGTCTTCGGATGGCCAATGCTCCGCTATGGCTGGCTGAGTTTCCATGCGTCCTCGGTGCTCACCGGCCTTGAGCCGGTTCCCAACGGAGCCGCAAACTGGCAGCGCTTGATCTCCGACTCACGCTTCTGGCAGGACGTCATTCAGACAGGCCGCTTCGCGCTGGTGTCCGTCAGCGTTGAGCTGCTTCTGGCGCTCGCAATCGCGTTGCTTCTTGATCAACGCTGGCGAGGACGTGGTGCCGTGCGAGCGATCACGCTTCTGCCCTGGGCTCTGCCAACCACGATGATGGCGCTGGGATGGCGCTGGATTTTCAACACTCCCTACGGCCCGATCGAGCAGCTGGCAGGTGCGTTGGGGTTGCCAGCGTTCAACTTTCTGGCCGACCCATCACTGGCTTGGGTGGTCACCATCGCAGCAGACATCTGGAAAACGACCCCTTTCATCACCCTGATCCTGTTGGCGGGACTGCAAACGATCCCAGCAGATCTGTTTGAGGCATTCAGGTTGGAGGGCGGGAGGCCCCATCAGAGCCTCTTTTCCATCACCCTTCCACTGCTTGTTCCTTACATTCTGCTGAGCCTGCTGTTTCGACTGGCTCAGGCGTTTGGAGTCTTCGATCTGATTCAAGTGCTCACGGGAGGTGGGCCGGCAGGAAGCACCGAAAGCATCGCCGTCTATGCCTACATGAATGCGATGCGATTTCTCGATTTCGGGTACAGCGCCACCGTCATGCTGGGTGGATTCGTGATGCTGTCGCTGCTGATCGTGGCGGCTGCCTTCCTTCTTCAGGCAACTGGAGTGATCAGAGCAGAGCAACCATGAAGCTGCGACCGTTCTGGATCACTCTGCTGCTGTGCTGGTCGTTAGCCCCCATGTTGTGGCAATTGATCAGCTCCTTCAGCACCAGTGAAGCCCTGATTGCTCCTGCATCGGCGGTTGTGCAGAGATGGACGCTGGCCAACTACATGGCCCTGCTTCAGAGTCAGCCGCCCTTCTGGATTTACCTGCTCAACAGCAGCATCGTTGCCTCGCTGACCACACTGCTCACCCTTGGACTGGCCTTGCCTGCGGCTTATGCCTTGGCTCGCTCGTCTGCAATCCTCAGACGCAGCAGCCGTCTCTTCATCACAGCGGCTGCCTTGTTCCCCTATGTGTTGCTGTTTCTGGCGCTGCTGGAACTGGCAAGAACCTTCTCCCTGGGGAACAATCTGTTCGCTTTGTCCATTCCTTACACAGCGCTATCGCTGCCTCTGGCGTTGCTTCTGCTCACCGCAGCTTTTGAGGGTCTGCCACGGGATCTCGAGGACGCGGCTCGACTGGAGGGAATGACACTCCTGCAGCGGCTTCAGTGGGTGCTGATTCCTCTGATTGCTCCGGCCACGGCAAGCACCGCAATTCTGGTGTTTCTGTTCGCGTGGAATGAATATCCCGTGGCGCTCACCTGGCTGAGTGACGCCTCGCTGCTCACACTGCCTGTGGCGATGGCCAGGATCGCCGGAACGTCCGTGTATTCCATTCCCTATGGAACCTATGCCGCTGCCACAGTGCTCGGATCGCTACCTCTGCTGGTTCTTGTGCTGATCTTCCAGCGTCAGATCGTTTCAGGACTCACCAACGGGGCTGTGAAGGGATGACGATTGAACTGCAGGCCATCAGTCGACGCTTCGGTGACCGCTGGATCCTGCAAGATCTCGATCTGCAGGTGGGACAAGGCGAGTGTGTGGCCCTGCTTGGTGCCAGCGGATGCGGCAAAAGCACGGCGTTGAGACTGATTGCTGGATTGGATCAACCCAACAGGGGCTCGATCCTGATCCATGGCAGAAAGGTGAACAACGTCCCCGCTCGCGAGCGTCGCATCGGGATGGTGTTTCAGAGTTATGCCCTGTTTCCCCATCTCAGTGTTCGAGAGAATCTCGAATTGGGGTTGCGGACTAGGGGAGCCGCTGTTCAGGACCGACGCCAACGGATCGCCACCATTCTTGAAGTGGTGCAATTGACTGATCGTGCCGAACAGCTTCCGTCTCAGTTGTCCGGCGGGCAACGGCAGAGGGTGGCTCTGGCCAGAGCGCTGCTGAGAGATCCGTTGGTCTATCTCCTGGATGAACCGATGAGCAATCTGGATGCGAAATTGCGCGATGAGCTCAGACCGGAGCTGAGGCGGCTGATCCTTCGTGGTCCACAACCGGTGCTCTACGTCACCCACGATCAACAGGAAGCGATGGCTCTCGCCGATCGGATCGCGGTCATGCGAGATGGGCGCATTGAACAGATCGGAACACCACAGGATCTCTACGCGAGGCCCAGCTCCACCTATGTGGCCCAGTTCATCGGACGCCCTCCAATGAATCTGCTGGACGCAGACAACGGCACGCTCGTTGGAATTCGTCCAGAGCATCTGCAGCTTGCCGACGACGGGCTTCCTTGCCGGGTGCTGGACCGCGAGTGGAATGGTGCCAGCCAACTTCTTCTGCTCGATAGCGACCGAGGACATCTGCGCATGATTTGTGATGGCCGCACGGAGTTGTCAGACCACATCAGGGTCTCCTGGACGGACGATCGGGAGCACAGGTTCTCAAAAACCAGTGGCCAACGCTGTTGATCGGCTGTCCTTGATTCCATCAGACATATCGAAACGACTGATTTCTCAGACCATCAACAACGGAACCCGAGGGTGAAACGGGCGGATGTTGCTGGTGCGCCTCAACACACCAGGGGAGCCCAACCCTCGCTGAAATAGCGGCAACTGTGGCTTGGTCATGGCGTCGTTGCTCTGGAGACACCGAAGCGATGTGCTCATCTGCCTCTTGATCCAATGCCTGATTCTTGCGATCGGCATGTCGTTGCAGACCTTTGAAAACCACCAAACCATGGCTAACCCTCGGAAGGATTTCGCTCTGGATCAGCGTTGACCATCCAAGACAGCATCAACGATGGCACTGAGGCAGCAAGGCTTGTCCCGGACGTGTTGAAGGATCGACCGGGCCAGCTCACCCCAGGCCTCTGCCTTCAGGGGGGTGTTGCAGCAACCAAGATCAAGGTGGTCAGGATTCAGGGCACAGCGAAGGAGTCGACATCCAAAACTCAACACTGTGAATTGTTGGAATATCACGAGCCGGAACTCAACAACTTAGAAACTTGGCGAACCAATCACAAAACGGGGCTCTGGGTTCAGATTCAGGGGCTTGCTGATCTGAAAAAAATCGATGTTGCTCTTACAAAACTTGGGATCAACAACGAACTGATTCCGTTTCTCACTTCAACACCGCAACCAAGTCAGATCAAGCTGTATGGCAGCAGTGTGTTGATCGTTTTGCATCAACTATCTGTTACCACACAAAACCGCACGAGGCTTGAAAGCAGTCAGATTGTTCTTCTGCTGAATGAAGGCATCCTCGTGAGCGTCGAAGAAGGATCAGAGGAAGCGATCTGCCAGTCCATCCTCGACTTGATCAGAAAAAATGCAAGTCAAAAAGACTTTGCACAACTTGACAACATCATGTATTACATCGTTGACGAAATACTGGACAGTTACCCGCCGATATTTCAACAGCTTTCAGATTATCTTGACGAATTGGAGGAGCATGCTCTGCGTTCACAATCCCCAAAAATCCTCAGTCAATTATCGATCATACGCTCCAATTTAAGAAAATGCCGCCAACAACTGATCGCCCTTCAAACAGATTTAATTCCACTATTTCATGCAAGTCACGATCTAATCACACCAGTTGCATCGAGAGGCTTTCGCGATGTCGAAAAGCTGGTGGTTCGATTACTCGAATTTGAGTCATCAGCTCGTCAACAGATTTCAACAGTCAATGAAACATACATGGCCAGCGCCTCTCACCAAATGAATCAGATCATGAAGATCCTTGCGATTGTTAGCACAATATTTACTCCACTGACCTTCATTGCAGGTGTTTATGGAATGAATTTTGCTCACATGCCCGAACTTGAACATCGCAATGGCTACCAACTGTCTCTCTTGAGCATGGCTGCACTCGCAATTTCAATGGTGTTGCTGCTCTGGCATCGTGGCTGGATCTCGATGCCGAGATTGTCGAGGCGTTAAGAAAAAACAAGCCGACGTCCAGTGTCATCGGAGCGATAACCGGCTATTAACCCAGCTCGTTGTTGGCTTCTTCATCATTGGTCTATCCCCTTCCAGATCGATGCGTACCAACCTTGCGCTTCGTCCATTCCTTGCCATCACCGCAGGTCTTGCGGCAGCTTTCGGGCTGACGACTTCAACAGGTCATGGCGCAGGCACGATCAACATCAGTGGTTCCAGCACGGTTTATCCGATTACAGATGCAGCAATAGAAGGTTTCCAGAAGACCTCTGAAGGCCGTGGCGTTCAGTTTTCGCTGCAAGAAACGGGGTCGTCAGCTGGCCTTCGCCAATTTTGTAATGGCAATATTCCCTTGGCGAATGCATCAAGACCGATCTCTGCAAAAGAATTGAAGCGGTGCGCAAAAAATGGGATCAACTTCATCGAGTTACCCATCGCCTTTGATGCAATCACTGTAGTCGTGAACCCTGCGAATAGCGCAGTGAGCACAATGACAATCAGCGAATTATCGCGGTTGTGGAGCAAAAAATCTCAGGGCAAAGTGATAACATGGAATCAAGTCAATCTCGACTACCCCTCGACAAAAATAAGCCTATGCGGTCCAGGCAAGAATTCAGGAACATACGACGTGTTCAACAAAACAGTGAACGGATCGAAACGCAATTCAAGAACAGACTACTTTGCCAGCGAGGATGACAACAAGTTGGTCAATTGCGTCGCAGAAGATAAATCAGCCTTGGCCTATTTTGGTTATTCTTACTATAAGAACAACGCCAATCGATTGAAGGCCGTGAAAATCGTCAACGCAGAAGGCAATGCAGTTGCACCTTCGGTTGAATCCGTCCAATCTGAAGACTATCAACCCCTGTCAAGACCTCTTTTTCTCTATATTAACGACAAGCAACTAAGATCAAAAAAACAATTCAGACAATTCATCAGCTATTACCTCAGAAACATCAGCAAACTGGTTCGACAAAACAACTACATCGCTTTACCAGACTCCACCTACAGATTGGTGGATTCAAAGCTCTACCGTCACATTCTTGGCACAAGCTACGCAGGGAATCTCCCCGTGGGAATGACCATCGGACAGGCCATTGATCGCAGCTTCGATCAACACAAAACCGACCAACACAAAACCAAAGGCAATCAATAAGGCATCTCCATCACCGTGATTAGAGGATGTTTTGAAAAACCTTCCGATGCAATGCGGCCTGTTCACAGATGCTGTCAATCAGCACGGGGTCAGCGGGACGATCGAGCGCTGAGCGCCATTGGCTGAGCAGGGCCTGTGGATTCGGCGGTTTCTGCAACGAGGACCAAACCACCCCTGAAGCCTCTGCTGCCGCCTCAACCTTGGGGTCATAGCTGAGTGCCGCCATCGGACAACAAACCAACCGCGCCAGGATCAGAGCGTGCAAGCGCATCGGCAGAACGAGCCTTGCATCGCGCACCGCATCCACAACAGCCTCCACACCTCTCGGAACAACCGTGCTGCTGCGCTGTAGCAGCTGATCCGAAACAAGCCCTTGGCTGTGGAGATCAGCAAGCAAGGTCGCATCCTGATGCTGGTGAAACGCAAGCCAGCGGATTTGAAGATCCTGTTCAACGGCGAGTTGCTCCAGAACGTCCAGAAGTCCCCGCCAGCCCTGCTTGTCAAGAAGCGGCGTTGGGCGCCAGCTGAGCACGATCCCACCCCCTCCGCTCCAGGATCGGCGTGGCATTTGCCAGACGGGATCGGGAGCCGTCTGCATCGGCAGAGCCGGGGCGAGCCGTTGTGCCAGGTGCCATGAACGTTGATCACGCCACGAAGCCGCTGTGCACAGCGGCAAAACAAGGCGCACCAGAAAGCGACTGAAACGACGTCGCAGGGGACCCAGCCCTTGCCCCCAGAGGATCACTGGGCGACCCCGCAGACGGGAGACCACGATCAGGATCAGGTAATAAACCAAGCTGCGGAAACTGGTGCTGTCCTGGAGCAGGCTTCCGCCTCCAAGAACGACAGCATTGACCTGTCCAACGGAGGCGAGAACCGCTCGCAACGAGCGTCGATTCACCACGGCAGCCTCGGGTGCGAGCCGCATCACTGCATCACGATCATGGGCTGTGATCAGTGGGCGAAACCCACTTGGCAACTGTTGCAGCAGCACCTGCAACAGAGCGTCGTCCCCGAGATTGTCCTCCCCGTAATAACCACAGAGAAGAACAACAGGCGCGTCGGACCTTGCCACAGCCATCACCAACCTGTGGATGGATTCATGATCAGGTCCACAACTTCTAGGCTCCGATCAACTGAAAGGACATGGATGCACGCTCTGTCGTTGGGGACATGGTGGATCCACGTGGCATCGGTCCTCGAGTGGTGTGTGGCGATCGTGTTGATGCGACAGCGGGGGTTGCAGGGCATGGCCTTCGCGATGCTTCCAGCACTTGTGAGCGCCATGGCCGCCTGCACCTGGCATGTGTTTGATAACAGTGCTGAGTTGCGCGGCCTCGTGCTGCTGCAGGCGGGATTCACACTTCTCGGAAACACCACTCTCGCCGTGGCGGCTTTCCAACTCAAACAGAAGGTCATCGCGGAATGACGCTGACATCGATCGATCCAAGCCCTCTGTTTGCCCTGTCGCTTCTGCCCTATCTGCTGTTTCTGCGATGGACCCGGCAATCGAATCGCCTCCCGCAGGCGGCTCTGTGGGGGTTTCGCCTCACCCTGCTGTTCGTTCTGGTGACGATTGGCGCTGCTCTGATTGCTTTGCGCTGCTGTGATGCGGAGCTTGTCGACATTGATGCGCTTCACGGAGGCGCTGAGGTCTTTCTCACACTGTCCAACGCTGTCCTTGTCTGGGGGTTGCTGCACGGCAGCAGGGCTGAAGTGAACAACTCTTAAGAGAACAGGGCACATTCGCGATGACCTCAGATGATGAGGCGTCGCTCCATGGCCTGCATGCTGACCCCCATTTTTGCCATCGCTCCCGCCACGCTCACCTGGTCCCCCAAAGTTGCCCTGGTGATGATCGTGTGCAACGTGATTGCCATCGGTATCGGCAAGGCCACCATCAAGCACCCCAGCGAAGGAGCTCAACTCCCCAATCCAGCCTTCTTCGGTGGCATGGGACACGCTGCTCTTCTCGGCACAACCAGCCTTGGTCACATCATCGGCATCGGTGCTATTCAGGGTCTGGCTGCCCGCGGCATGCTCTGAGCCAAAAGGTTGCTGCTGATAGGGAATCAATTCAACGGATTGGCTCCCTATCTGAGAAGCCTCTTCACGATTCAAGTTCAGAACAAATAGCGGACGAGACGCCAGCCATAACGCTGGAATCGATAGCGAAACAGCAGATCAACGAGTTCATCGGCTTCGGCGTGAGCTGAGAGGCCAGCGATCAACCGTTCCAAGCGCTTGTCCGCTTGTTCCGTTTGAAGCCCCCACCACGTGCGACGCGCCAGTCGTCCAGAGATCGTCCAGTTCGCCCCCAAGGATCGTTTGAGATCTCTTGCGTAGGCAAGCCGAGCTGGATCCATGCCTCTGCGCAGGTCACCGGAGTGATTGAACAAGGCTTCTGCCAGATGGTCCGCACTGGCCAGGGCATGACGAATGCCCTCACCTCCGAGGAGGTTGGCCGTGCTCGCGGCATCTCCAATGGCAAGAAGCGCACCCCACCCCATCGGTTCGAGCCTCTGCACACTGCTGGAGACCAAACCACCATGGCGATCGAGCACTGGGCAATCAGCCAGGCCGCAACAGTGCAGCAGATTCACAAGGGCTGAACCAAGCCCCTGCTGGCCCCGCGATGGATGAGGAGGGCGGAGCCGACACACCCCGACCTTCAAGCGGTTGTCCGCCATGGGGAACACCCAGCCATAGCCATGGAGCACCCAACACGTGCCGAGAAAAAAACTAAGACGATCGCGCCAGTGAGCCGATCCTCGATCATCGGCTTGGATCAACCATTCCACGCCCTGGCCGCAGAGAAGCGGATCTTGTGGGGTGTCAACAGGAATCTTCGCCTGGCGAAGAAGACAACGCCTGGCACCCGTGGCATCAATCAGACACCTCACTGATCGCCGCTCCCTTCTTCCGTCCCTGTTGACCAGGGTCAGTTCAGCGTGGTTCTGATGCAGTTCATCCAACTGCACACGCCATCCGGTGAGCAGTTCAACTCCGGCCTGTCGGGCTCGATCCCAGAGATGGGATCGCAGCTGGCCGAAATCCAGCACAATTCCGAGATCCCGGTTGGACCACCACTGATGCTCGATCGCATTGGGATCGATCAGTTGCCACCCCTGCCATGCAGCCGCATGACAGGAGCTGGGCAAGCCGAGACGAACCGCGTCGTCAAGCGGTAAAGCAGCGCTGGAATAAGCGTTGTGGTGAGGATCCTGGAGAGGATCCACCAGGGTGACCTCCCAACCGGCGGATGCCAGCGCGGATGCCAGTCGCGCACCGGCAGGACCAGCTCCGGCGACGAGGACATTCACCCTGATGCCCAGTCATCGTCAGGTGGGCATTCCGACTTTTCGGTTGTCCTGAAGTCCAACAGCAGACACAGCGGCGAATCGATCGCGGATGCGAGTCATCATCTGAACTGGGGTGAGCCCCAGTGCCTCCTTGCTCTGTTGGGGGGTGGCGTGATCAACGAGTTGATCCGGCACACCAATCCTCAGCATGTCAACGCTGATTGATTCATCGGAAAGGGACTCCAGCACCGCAGAGCCGAAACCACCGGGCAGGGCACCCTCCTCCATGGTCACAACACGACCAATGCGTCGAGCGAGCGGATGAATCAATGCCTGATCGAGTGGTCGCAGGAATCGAGCATTGATCACCGTTGCCGAAAGTCCAACCTCTTCGAGCAGGGTTGCGGTGGCAAGGGCTGGGTGAACCATGGCGCCGTAGGCAACGATCAGAAGGTCATCGCCTTCACGCAGCAGCTCACCGCGACCGATCGGCAAAGGCTCCCAACCCTCTTCCATCAGGGCGGCTCCAATTCCCGAACCGCGTGGAATCCGCAGTGCTGTCGGCCCGTCATGGGAGAGACAGGTCACAAGCATCTGCTGCAGTTCAGCTTCATCCTTAGGAGCCATCACCGTGAAATTCGGGATGGCACGCATGTAACTGATGTCGTACTGACCCTGATGGGTGGGTCCATCAGCGCCAACGATGCCAGCTCGGTCAAGCACGAAGGTGACCGGCAGCTTCTGGATACCGACATCGTGAATGAGCTGGTCGAAGGCCCGTTGAAGGAAGGTGCTGTAGATCGCCACCACGGGGCGAAGTCCTTCACAGGCCATGCCTGCTGCCAGGGTCACGGCGTGCTGCTCAGCAATGCCCACATCCACATATTGATCGGGTATGGCCTTCTGAAGCAGATCAAGGCCCGTGCCCGTGGCCATGGCGGCTGTGATCCCGACGACGCGGCTGTTCTGCTCGCAGAGCTTCACGAGCGTCTGACCAAAAACCTTGCTGTAGCTGGGAGGTTTCGGCGTTTTGGAGGGAATCGCCTTGCCGGTGCTGAGGTCGAACGCCGACTGGGCGTGATATCCGACCTGATCGGCCTCGGCGTAGGGATATCCCTTGCCTTTCGTGGTCACCACATGCACCAGCACGGGGCCACCTTCCCGATGAGCCGCCTCAAAGGTGCGTTTCATCTCGGCGATGTCATGACCATCAATCGGGCCCATGTAGGTGAAGCCGAGTTCTTCGAACACCGCTCCGACCTTGGGGACCGCGAGTCGGCGCATGCTTCCCTTCAGACGGTTCAGCTCCGCAGGAAGTTCACCGCCCATGAACGGCAGATGCCGAACGCTTTCCTCCACGCTCCCGGAGAGAAACTGCATCGGCGGACTCAGCCGCATTCGATTCAGATACGTCGACAAGGCTCCGACAGGAGGTGAAATCGACATGTCGTTGTCGTTCAACACCACCACGAAGGGGGTCTCCGGCAGATGGCCGGCGTGGTTGATCGCCTCCAGCGCCATGCCACCGGTGAGAGCGCCATCACCGATCACGGCAACGCAACGGAAATCCTCCCCTCGACGGTCCCGGGCCATGGCCATCCCGAGAGCTGCAGAAATGGATGTGCTGGCATGACCGGCTCCGAAATGATCGAACCGGCTTTCGCTGCGTTTCAGATATCCAGCAACACCGTTTTGTTGCCTGAGTGTGTCGAAAGACTGAAAACGGCCCGTGATCAGTTTGTGCGGATAGGCCTGATGACCAACATCCCAGACCACACGGTCGCGGTCCAGATCCAGGGTCTGATAAAGAGCAAGTGTTAATTCGACAACGCCGAGTCCGGGTCCGAGATGACCGCCACTGGTGGACACAACCTCAAGGTGGCGTTCCCGGATCTGACGGCCAATCTCCTCCAGCTCAGCGGTGCTGAGACCATGCAGTTGGTTCGGATGCGTTAGGTCTCCGAGATGCATGCATGACCCGCTCCAATCCATGCAATCTACGGTGTCCATCACAGGCAAGTTGCCCACCGGCGTTGATGAGAATGGACGGATGACCGATTACCTCCAGAGGATCCTGCGGGCCCGCGTCTATGACGTCGCTCAGGAAACCCCACTGGATTTCGCTCCGAATCTGAGTCGCCGACTGAACAACCGGATCTGGTTGAAGCGGGAGGACCTGCAACCGGTGTTCTCGTTCAAGTTGCGTGGTGCGTACAACCGCATGGCGCAGTTGAGCCAGGCAGACCTGGATCGTGGTGTCATCGCCGCCAGTGCGGGCAACCATGCCCAGGGCGTTGCCCTCAGCGCCTCGAAGCTTGGATGCCGAGCGGTGATCGTGATGCCGAAAACCACACCGGAGGTGAAAGTCCGAGCGGTGAAGGCACTCGGCGGCGATGTGGTGCTGCATGGTGAGACCTACGACGAATGTTCAGCTGAGGCCTATCGACGCTGCGATGACGAGGGGCTGACCTTCATTCATCCCTTCGATGATCCCGAGGTCATCGCTGGCCAGGGCACCATCGGCCTGGAGCTGATGCGACAGGTGGAGTCGCCGCCGCGGGCGGTTTATCTGGCGGTCGGGGGTGGGGGACTGATCGCCGGTGTCGCGTCTTACATCAAGAGCCTCTGGCCGAACGTGGAGGTGATCGGAGTCGAACCGATCGATGCCGCGGCGATGACCCTTTCGCTCGAGGCCGGCGAACGAGTGGAGCTCAGTCATGTCGGGCTGTTTGCAGACGGTGTTGCCGTCCGCAAGGTCGGCGCGCTGACGTTTGAGCTGGCCCAGCGCCATGTGGACCGGATGATCACCGTGGACACCGACGCCATCTGTGCCGCCATCAAGGATGTTTTCGAGGACACCCGATCGATCCTTGAGCCGGCGGGCGCTCTTGCTCTGGCGGGGTTGAAAAAAGATGTCGGGGAGCGTCAACTGCGGGAGCAGGACCTGGTGGCGGTGGCCTGCGGCGCCAACATGAATTTCGATCGGTTGCGCTTCATCTCGGAGCGCGCTGATCTGGGCGAGGAGCGTGAGGCGATGCTCGCGGTGGAAATCCCTGAGCAGTCAGGCAGCCTCCGAAATCTCTGCACCGTGCTGCAGGACCGAAGCCTCACCGAATTCAGCTATCGCATGAGTGAGGGGGATCGGGCGCAGATCTTCATCGGGGTGCAGATCCACGGCCGCGAGGACCGACAGACACTGGTCCAAAGCCTGATCAGCCGTGGATTTCCCTGTCAGGACCTAAGCGAAAACGAATTGGCGGTTCTCCACCTGCGCCACATGGTGGGGGGTCGGTTGCCGGCGACTGCACGGAACAACAGCTCCGTCCATGGCAGGGAGCTGCTGTACCGCTTTGAATTTCCGGAGCGTCCGGGAGCACTGATGCGATTTGTCAGCGCACTGCACCCGAACTGGAGCATCAGCATCTTTCACTACCGCAACCACGGATCCGACACCGGTCGGATCGTCGTGGGTGTTCTGGTCCCGGATGAAGAGATCTCCGAGTGGCATGCCTTTCTTCAAGAGCTCGGTTATCCCTGCTGGGACGAAACATCAAATCTCGCTTACACCCTGTTCCTCTAAGGGGTCTGCAGGGGTAGCGTGAAATGTGTTCCAAGGGATGGAGATGCAGGATGACCCATCCCTGGCAGCCAGGATCGAGGCCATCCTCTATTTGAAGGGTCGGCCGACGTCGGTGCATGAGCTTGTGGAGCTGGCCCAGGCGGACAAAGCTTCTGTCGAAAACGCCCTGCTTGTTCTCACCACCGGCTATGCCCAACGGGACACAGCTCTCGAAATCGTTGAACTCAAGGGACGGTTCTGCCTGCAGCTCAGACCGGGACTGAGCGATCTGGTGCAGAACCTCCTGCCTGTGAACTTGTCCACGGCGACCTTGCGAACCCTCGCGACCATCGCGCTGAAAAAACGGATCCTGCAATCGGAGCTGGTGGATTTGAGGGGCTCAGGTGCCTATGACCACATCAAGGAACTTCTGTCTCAGGATTTCATCGAACGTCGACGGCAGAGTGATGGACGCTCCTACTGGCTGACACTCTCGGAAAAATTTCACCGAACCTTCTCTGTTCTTCCGGATCTGAGTGGTTCAGACATCGCTGACTCTGCATAGAGTCGTAGCAACACAAACACGTTTCATGGATCCTCTGGTGACTCTGTTTCAGGTGCTGTCCCAGACCCTGCAGATCTATTCACTGGTCCTGATTGTGCGGGTTCTGCTGAGCTGGTTCCCCAACCTCGACTGGAGCAATCCGGTTTTATCCACGGTGAGTTCAATCACCGACCCCTATCTCAACGCCTTCCGAGGACTGATCCCACCTCTTGGCGGCATTGATCTCTCAGCAATCCTTGCCTTTGTGGCGCTGAACCTGATGCAACAGCTGCTTCTGAATGCAAGCATGTATTTCTACAGCGCAGCAGCGGCGTACTGATCCATTCACTGAATGGTCTGTTCAAGTGGCAGCAATTCATCGTCGAGACCAGCGCGACTTCGAACCGGTGCTGTGAAACCACGGGCTTTGGCATTGCGAACGTCAAATGGCCCAGGTGTTCCCGCCGGAACGGCAAGTCGCAGTGAAAAGGGATGAGAGCCAGGGGCAACATCCCCAATCGAACCCACGCGCGTTCTGTTCTGCAGCACGGGCTCGCCACTGGCATCCAGGATGCGAGCGAACACATCGGTGTCCACGATCGAGCGTTTCCCGGGATTGTCCACCGTTCCACTCAGAACAAAACAGCTGGCTCCCATCGGTCTGACGAAATCCGGTTGATTTCCGGGATCCTCAGCACCGCATGGATCCAAACTCACTTGCGACAGCTTCAGATCTGCAGCCCAGGCCGGAAGACAAGCTCCAAGAAACAGCAGTGCAGCCAGCAGTGCAGGAAGGATCCGAAAGGTCATAACTCGGGGAAGGAATCAGCGTTGGTCTCCGCTGCCGGAGATGCGGCCCCTGGCCGCCCGGCTGGCGAGTTTGTCGAGATTCGACGCAGCGACCTCCTCGAGGTCATAACCGAGCTCCTGTGACAACAGCGCGACATACCAGAGAACATCTCCGAGTTCCAGCTTGATCGCTTCACGGGCTTCAGGATCAAACACTCCGCCACGATCGCGGAGCACCTTCTTCACCTTGTCCGCAACCTCCCCTGCCTCTCCGGTCAGACCCAACGTGGGATAGATCGGATTCGCTCCAAGATCGGGATAGGAGGCCGTGCTTCGGGCTGCCTCCTGGTAGGCCTTGAGTTCCATGACGTTTACAACCTCCGGAGGGCCCGGCTGCAAAATGACTGGATGGTAGTTTCCGCACGGTCTTCCGGCCCCGATATGGCCCAGTTCGAACAGAACCGACGGACCAAGATCGTGGCCACCATCGGCCCGGCGACTGAGAGTGCTGAGCGCATCCGCGAGCTGGTTCAGGCAGGTGCCACCACCTTCCGTCTGAATTTCTCGCACGGAGATCACAGCGAGCACGCAGCACGCATCGCCACCATCCGAAAGGTGTCCTCTGAACTTGGACAGCACATCGGAATCCTTCAGGACCTGCAGGGCCCCAAGATCAGGCTTGGACGATTCGCGGAAGGTCCGATCACGCTCGGCAAGGGTGATCGCTTTGCCCTCACCTCACGCCAGGTGAGCTGCAATCAGACGATCGCAACTGTGACCTACGACAAGCTTGCTGAGGAGGTGACAGCTGGGAGTCGAATCCTTCTCGACGACGGTCGTGTCGAAATGAAGGTGGAGGAGATTGATCAGAGCGAACAGACCCTGCACTGCAGTGTCACGGTCGGCGGGGTTCTGTCCAACAACAAAGGGGTGAATTTCCCCGATGTTCAACTCTCCGTTCGGGCACTCACGGACAAGGATCGCGACGATCTGGCCTTCGGGCTTCAGCAAGGGGTGGACTGGGTTGCCCTGAGCTTTGTGCGCAATCCGTCGGACATGCAGGAGATCCGTGAGCTGATCCGGAGCCACGGATTTAGCACTCCCGTGGTCGCCAAGATCGAGAAATTCGAAGCCATCGATCAGATCGACACGATCATGCCCCTCTGCGATGGCGTGATGGTGGCCCGGGGTGACTTGGGCGTTGAAATGCCAGCAGAGGAGGTTCCACTGCTGCAGAAAGAACTGATCCGCAGGGCCAACAGCCTCGGGATTCCGATCATCACGGCCACCCAGATGTTGGATTCCATGGCCTCAAGCCCCAGGCCAACCCGGGCTGAAGTCAGTGATGTGGCCAATGCGATTCTCGACGGGACTGATGCTGTGATGCTGTCCAATGAGACAGCCGTCGGTGATTTCCCCGTTGAAGCGGTTCAGACCATGGCCACCATCGCGCAACGGATCGAGAAGGATTACCCACGGCGATCCATCGACAGTCATCTGCCCAGCACGATTCCGAATGCGATCAGCAGCGCTGTGAGCACCATCGCAAGCCAGCTGAATGCCTCTGCGATCCTGCCGCTGACGAAAAGTGGTGCCACAGCTCATAACGTCAGCAAGTTCCGCCCGGCAGCACCGATCCTGGCGATCACCAGTGAAATCGAAGTGGCCCGCAAACTCCAGTTGGTTTGGGGTGTCACGCCATTGCTGATTCCCCAGCAGAAGAGCACGTCGGGGACCTTCACCGTCGCGATGGGAACAGCCCAGGACATGGGGCTGCTCAAGGAGGGAAATCTGGTGATTCAAACCGCCGGCACCTTGGCTGGGGTTTCAGGCTCAACAGACTTCGTCAAGGTTGGAATCGTCAGTGCTGTGCTGGCGAGGGGCACAGGAATTGGCAGCGGCACCGTGAGCGGGAGGGTGCGTCTGGCCCTTTCCCCCGGTGATTCCAGCAAAATTGAACAGGGAGAAATTCTTGTGATCCAGGACACGACCGCAGAGGATCTCGATGCCATCCGCCATGCTGCGGGTGTCGTGACAGAGTCTCCGGCCGAACGTTCCCACGCGGCTGTGATCGCGCAACGTCTAGGGATTCCGATCATCTCAGGAGTGCCGAACGCCACCCGTGATCTCCGCCATGGGGAGGTGGTGACGCTGCAGATCAGAGATGGTCTGGTTCACCGTGGGACGGGCGTCAATACAGCAGCACGACTCGACACGATGCTCTGAGTTCAATGCCGCAACGCATGCATCCGATGGAAACGGTGAGGATGGCCCTCGCCACTCTGCGGAGCAATCGTCTGCGCAGCCTGCTCACGATGGTGGGGATCGTGATCGGCAATGCCTCTGTGATCACCCTGGTCGGCGTCGGTCGCGGCGCCCAGGGACTGGCAGAGGATCAGCTCAGCAACCTCGGGGCCAACGTTCTTTTCGTGGTTCCGGGCAGCAACGATACGCGTCGCCGCGGTGTTGCCTTTCCCAAAACATTGGTGCTTGAGGACGCTGAAGCCATTGCTGAACAGGTCCCGAGTGTCAAGCAGGTCGCCCCGCAGATCACAAGCAGCCAGGTGGTTCAAAGCGGAGCGCGGAGTGCCACGAGTTCCATCTCCGGCATCACACCTGAATTCCTCTCGGTTCGCAGCTTCGATGTCGCTCAGGGGCGATTCATCAATGCTGAGGATCTGAAAGCCGCACGCAATGTGGCGGTGATCGGTCCTGACCTCGAAGCCAAACTCTTCCCGACTGGATCCGCTGTCGGGCAACCACTGAGGGTTGGCAATCAGTCGTTTTCAGTGATCGGTGTCATGGCTCCGAAGGGAGCTGTGTTCGGCAGCAATCAGGACGAAAACACCTACATCCCCCTCTCGACCATGGTGACCAGACTCACCGGTCGCGACCCCACCTATGGGATCAGCCTGAGCTTCATCAGTGTGGAAGCAAAGGACGAACGCAGCACGGGAGCAGCGAAATTCCAGATCACCAACTTGCTGCGGCAACGCCACAACATTCTTCGGGATGACGATTTTGCTGTTCGATCTCAAAAGGATGCCCTCAGCATCGTTGGCACGATTACTGGTGGACTCACGTTGATGCTGGCCGCGATCGGAGGAATCTCCCTGCTGGTTGGGGGGATTGGGATCATGAACATCATGTTGGTGTCCGTGAGCGAGCGGACCGAGGAAATCGGCCTGAGAAAGGCTCTGGGTGCACGCAGCAACGATGTCCTCCTGCAATTCCTTGTGGAATCACTGGTGTTGGCCACTCTTGGTGGTGCGATCGGCACCGGGGTTGGGCTTGGAACTGTGGCACTGGTGGCCGCCGTCACACCGTTGCCGGCCAGCATTGGTACATCAACGGTTTTGGTCACCGTCGGACTGTCGGGCTCGATCGGCTTGTTCTTCGGCGTGGTGCCGGCCCGACGCGCCGCCAAGCTCGACCCGATCGTGGCGTTGAGAAGCCTGTGAAGCTGACCCAACTCACGCAACAACTGCTTTACAGTCATTAATCATTTCTCAGATTCATGAATCAGCGCTGGCGCCTCATAGCCCTCTGGCTCCTGCCGATCGGGGTGGTGCTGCTGATCGCCTGGCAAGTCCTGAGCAGTGGGGGACTAAATCGCATCGGCGCAAACGGTCCAACGGTTGCGCCGAACAACTCAGCCGTCGCCCGCATGAGTTACGGCAGATTCCTGGACTACGTGGAAGCCGGTCGTGTCACCGCTGTTGATATCTATGACGGCGGCCGCAACGCTGTTGTTGAAGCGGTTGATCCCGATCTCGACAACCGTGTCCAACGTCTGCGTGTCGACCTGCCAGGTCTGGCTCCTGAATTAATCAATACGCTCAAGAATGAGGGCATCAGTTTCGACATTCATCCGCCCCGTTCAGCACCACCAGCGCTTGGTTTGCTGGGCAATCTGCTCTTCCCGCTGCTGCTGATCGGTTCACTGATTTTCCTGGCCAGACGCAACAGCGGCATGCCAGGTGGACCGGGTCAAGCAATGCAATTCGGCAAAAGCAAAGCCCGTTTCATGATGGAAGCTGAAACTGGCGTCAAATTCGATGATGTCGCTGGTGTCACCGAAGCCAAGCAGGAACTTGAGGAGGTGGTTACCTTCCTCAAGCAACCTGAGCGGTTCACGTCTGTCGGTGCACAGATTCCCCGTGGATTGCTTCTGGTTGGCCCTCCCGGCACAGGAAAAACGTTGTTGGCCAAAGCCATTGCTGGAGAAGCAGGCGTTCCCTTCTTTTCTCTGTCTGGTTCAGAATTCGTAGAAATGTTCGTCGGAGTCGGTGCAAGCCGAGTTCGCGACCTCTTCAAAAAAGCCAAAGAAAACAGTCCTTGTTTGATCTTTATTGATGAGATCGATGCTGTTGGTCGCCAACGTGGGGCTGGAATCGGCGGGGGTAATGATGAACGGGAGCAGACTCTGAATCAGCTGCTCACTGAGATGGACGGTTTTGAAGGCAATAGTGGAATCATCATTATTGCTGCAACCAATCGTCCGGATGTTCTTGATTCAGCCTTGATGCGTCCTGGTCGTTTCGATCGTCAAGTCACCGTCGATGCCCCGGATATCAAAGGTCGCCTGTCGATTCTGGAAGTCCATTGCAGAAATAAAAAGCTTGAAGGTGATCTGTCATTGGAGAGCATTGCCCGTCGCACACCGGGATTCACCGGAGCAGATCTAGCCAACCTGATGAATGAGGCTGCCATCCTCACGGCACGCCGCCGCAAGGATGCGATCGGTCTCAGTGAAATCGACGATGCCGTCGATCGGATCATCGCCGGCATGGAAGGCCGCCCCCTCACCGATGGTCGAAGCAAGCGATTGATCGCTTATCACGAAGTCGGTCACGCTCTGATTGGTTCACTGGTCAAGGATCACGATCCAGTGCAAAAGGTCACCCTCATTCCAAGGGGGCAAGCCCAGGGCCTGACTTGGTTCTCTCCTGATGAAGAGCAATCCCTGATCACCCGCTCCCAACTCAAGGCTCGAATCATGGGAGCTCTGGGAGGTCGCGCTGCCGAAGACGTTGTGTTCGGCCACCAAGAGGTGACGACTGGTGCCGGGGGAGACATTCAACAGGTGGCGTCCATGGCGCGCCAAATGGTGACGCGTTTCGGGATGAGCGATCTGGGACCTGTGTCTTTAGAGGGCGGTAATCAAGAGGTCTTCTTGGGTCGGGATCTGATGACGAGAAGCGATGTTTCCGATTCGATTGCGCGTCAGATTGACGAACAGGTCAGAACAATGGTGAAGCACTGCTACAAGGAGACGGTTGCCATCGTTGCTGAACATCGAGATGCGATGGATCAGCTTGTGGAAACACTGATTGAGAAGGAAACGATGGACGGTGACGAATTCAGATTGGTGCTCTCTGAGTTTGCAAACATTCCAGATAAGGATCGAACAACACCCGTCCTGAACTGAATCCTCTTTACAGACAAACCACCTCAGCCTACGTAAGTTGGTTGAGGTGGTTTTTTTTGGACGATGACAGCCGATGGGCCTCGATCACCCATGCAGGGCCACAGCCGTTTTCATGGTCCTGATTGGAGTCCACAGAGAGTAGCCTTCCACCAGAACTTAGAAGAATTTGCAGATCGAGTTGGTTTACTTGTAGGGCTTCAATCCAACGGTAAGGTGACGCAGGAAGAAGCTTTTGATCAAATTAAAACTCTCTGGAAAACTCTCAAGCTAAGCAAAAACGACTTACTTGATTAATTCGACGAGCTGATTTTTTGATATTTTCGACGTCGACAACGTTCTGAACAGTAAACAACTTCATCCCAACAATTCCGCCACGCCTTTCTCCATTGGAAATTTCGCCCACAAACGGGACATTCTTTCGTGGGCAATCCAGATTTCAAGAGACTGAGTGAACAGGCCTCTTATCGATAACGAGATCGATCAAGCCATAATTCACGGCCTCTGTAGGCGACATGAAGAAGTCACGATCCGTGTCCTGTTGAATGCGATCCAGGGGCTGGCCTGTTCGTTCAGCAAGCTCCTGATTCAACCGATCCTTGAGGAAAAGAATTTCATCCGCCTGGATTCTGATGTCGCTGGCTTGACCCCGAGCACCCCCAAGAGGTTGGTGAATCATGATGCGCGAATGCTGAAGGCTGCTTCGCTTGCCTTTTGTTCCTGCACAAAGAAGAAAAGCACCCATACTGGCTGCTAAGCCAACACAAACTGTGTGCACATCTGGCTTGATGTGCTGCATTGTGTCGAAAATCCCAAGACCATCGTAAACGGAACCTCCGGGTGAGTTGACATACAGATAAATATCTTTTTCTGGATCTTCCGCCTCAAGAAACAACATCTGAGCAACGATTCGATTTGCTGAGTCGCTGGTGACTGCTTCTCCAAGAAAAATGATCCGTTCACGCAGCAGTCGTGAATAGATGTCAAACGCTCTTTCACCTCGTCCGGACTCTTCGATCACAATTGGGATCATCGGACTCAATTCACCACTACATCCATCCTAACGGCGGCGTCTCTGGCGCTAAGGTCTCCCACATTGATTGAGTGATCAGACTTGGGCGACCAGCAGACCATTGCTGACAGCAAACGTGCATTTCATCAGCAGTTCCCTTATGTCATCGCCCCTCTGTACCGCAGAATCGCTGACGAGTTGCTGGTTGAGCTGCACCTGCTCAGTCATCAGCAACAGTTTCGGTCGACACCACTGTTTGCAATAGGGCTTCGAACCGTCTTCTCAGCATTCACGAGTGGTTACCGCCCGGAGGAGCATCCGGAGCTGATGTTCAGCGCTCTCTGCAGCAGCAATGGGTTCAACGCAGAAGATCTCAGACATCAATCGAACGCAACGCTTGAACAAGCCAAGAGCCAGGATCTGGATGGCCTTGCCCAGTGGCTTCCTGAATTCCGGTTGTCCGAGGGGGACCATTACTCACGCTTGATGGCCATCGGCCTTCTTGCCGTGATCGAAGAGGTCGCTTCGAAGAGTCAGGGTGCCGACAAGGAGATCGATGCCCGGGCCCGCGCAACAGAAATGGCGGAGGCGTTGAACTTCACGTCGACGCGGGTGGAGAAGGACATCAGCCTGTTTCTCTCCAGCCGTGAACGGATGAACCAGGCCGTTGAACTGATGGAGGAAACACTGGCCAGTGAGCGACGCAAGCGGGAACGACGCCAGGAGGAAATGGCTCAGGGAAGCAGCAGCTGACCATCCATCCAGCGCCAGTCCTCGAGGCTGATCGCAGCACCTTTCAAAGAGCGCACAACCAGATCAAGCTTGCGGGAGGAGCGCACCGGTGATGGCCATCCGCTGTGCAACAGACCCAGTTCGTTCATTGCGGAAGGCCGCAGGGTGGCCTGAAGCATCCCTGTGTCGGGCACCGGTCTTCCACTGGAGCGATTGTTTGTTGGCGCCGCGGCGATGCTGAAGCGGAGTAGAGGCTTGTTGCGGAGTGCAGGATCAGCAGGCAACACACTCCAACCGCCCAGCACCCGCTGCTGGCCGTCCTCGTCCTGCAGAAACCAAACGCGAGCAGGTGTGGTGGATCGTCCACCCGGATTGATCAGATCCTGATCTCGCCACTGGAGATCGGACTGTTGAAGGCGTTCGCTGATGTTCTCGAGTGCCTTGGTCAGCGAGGTTGTCATCCCGTCGACCTGCAAATCCAACTGAACACTGGCCTGAAAGGAACCACTCTTGCTGGACAACAACGACAAGGTCATTGGTGAGTTGAGCAGCTCTTGAATCAAGGGCGTGTTCAGACCGTAATTGTCCTCAAGGCCGTCTCGGATAAGAGGACGACGCAAAAGAGAATCAAACACTGTGCTTGCCGTCCGGCCTGAAAGAAACAGCAAGGGAGATGAAGAACCATCCCCAGGATCTTGAGCGTCTGGGAACAGACGAGCGATGTTGATCGGGTTTGGTGGCTTCAGTCGGTTTGATGCGCTGCGCAGCGGTCGAGACGAAACAACTCCACTCCAAGTCAGCTTGCGACCACTCAAGTTCAAGGAAACACAGCCGTGGGATGCTGACGCGAGAAGTGGCTGTATCGCCCCTGAAAGGGAGGCAAGTGCATCCGGAGTCCAGTGCACAGCTGTGGTGCTGCGCAACTGCTTGAAACAGAACTGTTCAACCGCCGGAGCGGTGATGGCAGGGGCTCGGAACCGTTGTTGAAATGTCTGACGGTTGAGGGCATCGCTGAACAGCAGAACCATCCCGCCATGCCGTTGGCTCATCGCCCGTGATTCCGGAGTCAGAGCAATCGGATCTCCAGGCCGCGTGCTCCAGTCCGGCAACATCAGAACCGGAGCTCCATCCTGCGGCCATCCTTGCCACCAAATCTGGCCGTTCAGACGTTCCCAGAGGAGCCGGGCGGTCTCGTTCCCGAGGCGAGTCTTCCAAAGGGATGGGGGCTTGGTCTCAGCGTCAACCCGAAAACTCTGCAGCATGGACAGGCTGTCGCTGATCTGCAGAAGCTCGCGTTGTCCGGATGGATCACCCGCGGCGTCAGGACGCAAGCGAGGCCAAGAACTGATCAACAGTCCTGCCGGACCAATCAAAAGAAGACAAAGCCCCGTTGTGGTCAACGGGTGCGATCTCAACCCTTTCAATCGGTTGGAGAGCCGCCGGTTCACCTCTTCGATCGCGTGGGTGCCGTGCGTCGGCGACGGTCTTTCCAGTCAACTGCGGAAAGGTAGATAACAGACGTACTGACGAAGACCAAGAGAACCACAGCCGACAAGGCGAGAAGCTGCGACAGAAGATTCGGCTCGGTGGCTGGCAAGGGATCAGAAGTTCAGCGTTCCGTCGCCGTTGCGACCCCATACGACCATGGCGATCGAGAAGCTAAATGTCGCGGCCAGTGCAGCCCAGGCGAGAGTGAACAACATGTGCTTGACCGCTCGAATGCAAAGATCCTACCTAGGGTCCTGAACTCTTCAGCACAGCTTCTGCAACCGTCATGACCAGCTCCAGCCCTGGATCCACCTCACTGCTGGAGCGGCAAAACGTCACACAGCGCTATCCACAGGCGCGAGTGATCGTTCTCGACGATGACGTCAACACGTTCCAACACGTCGTTGACTGTTTGCGACGCATTATTCCTGGGATGAGTGAAGACAAAGCCTGGGATCTCGCCAATCGAGTTGACAGCCAGGGTTCAGCTGAAGTTTGGTGCGGGCCGCTGGAACAAGCGGAGCTTTATCACCAGCAGCTTTCCGCTGAAGGACTGACCATGGCTCCATTGGAGCGTTGCTGATCAGGCGGCCGGTTTGCGTTTCGCCGTCATCAGCCGCAGAAGATCGGTGGTGCGAAAACGTTTCTTTCGTGAATCAAAGAAATAACGCATGACGCGTCCTGGGCAGATGGCAAGCCCACGGACTTCAGCTCCGTGCACTTCCACTGTCAGTGTTCTTGCTTCAGGACCACAGCGATCCTCCAAGGGGCCGGAGACGGCCTGTTGCAATGCATCAACGGAGCAAAGCATCGGCCAGGGAACGGTGCTCTCTTCGGCATAGCCAGACCCGCTAACTTCGACCAGTTCTGGCGAATTGATACCGATTTGGGACGGGTCGTCATCACACACAGCACCTACGTGGAGGGGTTAATCCCGTGGTTGAAATCGCTGTCTCGTGAAGCAGCGATCCAGACGATTACCCCTGCCGTGATCTCGAAGGTGAAAGGACGTTGTCAAACCCTGCAACTCAGGGTTTCCGTGCCGATCCGAGGTGGGTTCAAAATGGTTGCCCGCAAGGGGAGCAGCGCACAGGAGGTTTTTGTGGTGACCGAACTCGAGCGTGGCGCACTCCAGAGTGTTGTGGATCGCCACCGTCCTTGATCACCGTCCTTGATCACCGTCCCTGATCACTGCGGCTGAGGCTCGAGGGCCTGTCGACAGGCATCCGGGTGGCCTTCCATCACATCTTGATTGCTTCGACAGAGCTCAGCCCAAGCAGAGCGCGTGAAGCACTGCGGAAGGATGGCCCGACAGGCGACCTGTGCATCATCGGGCAGAAACGTGATCTCGCAGGCTGAAGTTTTGGTGGTGCTGAAAGCCAGGAGAGCCAGAAGGGTTGCCGACGTCCGAAGCAACACAACAGGAAAAACCAAAGAATCTTGTCTATCACCAAGCCTCCGCGCAATCGGAGTGCTCGCCTGAATCGCCATGCTGGGCAAGCTTCACGGATGGACCCAGGCGGTATCGGCGTTCTGTTGTCGATTGGGTGAACCGCCGTGCCGTGCGCGCCCCAGTGGTCGACCTGGAAGAACCAGAAGGGGAGTCAAAGTGGGGTTTCGTTTCCGGCTGCTGGGCCGGCCTACGGCGCCGTCACGACAGCCTCCCCAAGTCGAGAAAGAGTCAGATCAGAGCACTAGAAAAGGCCGTCACCAACACGGCAGTCCGAAGCCACTTTAGTCGTTGCAATCGAGACAGACCGGCCAGACGCGACGGATGTCATCTCTGGCTCTCAGCGCTTCCTCGCGGCGGGATGCGGCATCTGCTCCCCGCAGCAGCACGGTGATGTGGCCCATCTTGCGGCCGGGGGTTTCTGGAGTTTTTCCATACCAGTGGAAGTGGCTGTCGGGGCGTTCACGCAGACGATTGAGTCGTTCATCCAACGGTGCGACATGACCTCCAGGGGGAAGACCGAGGAGGTTCACCATCAGCGCTCCATCACAGGTGAGCTGCGGGGTGGGAACGGGCAACCCGGCAACAATGCAGAGCTGCTGGTCGAACTGACTGCTACTGCAGGCATCGATGGAGAAATGTCCGGAGTTGTGGGTTCGTGGCGCAATTTCATTCACCTGAAGCCCATCTGGACCATGAAAAAACTCAAGCGCCATCACCCCGACGTAGTTGAGTTTGGTCAGCAGAGAAGCCGCCATGTTGTAGGCGAGCGCATCAACCGACTGCTCCACCAACGCCGGTGCCAGAACCCAGTCGCAGACCTGGCGACTCTGATGGGTTTCCACCAAGGGAAAGCTGCGCACTCTCCCCTTGATGTCGCGACTGACCACCAGGGCCAGCTCTCGGTCGTAGTGGACCCAGGCTTCCAGCAGCCACTCCGACGGGTTCTCGCAGCGGATCAACTGAGCCAGTTCATCGACCGAACTGAGCACGAGTGTTCCTTTCCCGTCGTATCCGCCCCGTGACGCTTTGGCCATCACGGGGAAGGTCCAGCCCTTCGGCAGTGCAGGTTGTGAAGGTGAAATGCGACTGAGTGGCGTCCAGGGCGGGCAGGGAAGGTTGAGATCCTCCAACAATTGACGCTGAGAGATCTTGTCGACCAGTGGAGCAAGGGCCGCCAGGGCAGGTCTGAAGCGGATGCCCTGCTGCTCGAGAGGAATCAGGGCGTCGATGTTGACCCATTCGTTTTCAAAGGTGATGCCACGGCACCCCTCAACCAAGCGCCGCGTCCCCGCCACATCACGCGGATCAGCAGAGACAACACGGGTGGCACCGTCCGATGCTGGATCATCAACCGACGGCGTTTGAACGACGACGGGTATTTCTCGCTTCGAGGCGGCCTGCACCAGCATGCGTGCCAGCTGTCCACCTCCCACAACTCCGATCACGGCGGCCGAGCTGGTCATCTCCTGGAAGCAGCTGCAGAGAACCGAAGCTTGCCATCAAGCCCCAACCCCAGTCGCTCAGATCAGCTTTTGATCGCCGCTGAAGGCAAGACGGATCAAGGTGAACAGCATCACCAGAAGAAAGAGGGCGAGTCCCAGCGTGCAGGCATAGGTGATCTCGAGTTCGGCGAAGGCCTGGTCGTACACGTAATAAACGATGGTTCGGGTCGAATCCGCTGGTCCCCCCTGGGTCATCAGGAACACCTCCTCAAACACCTTGGTTGCAGCGATCGAAGAGACCACAGCAACAAGAGCGACGTAAGGGCGCAGCAGGGGAAGCGTGATGTCCGTGTGTTGACGCCAGCCTTCGCTTCCGTCGAGTTCCGCCGCCTCGTAGAGCTCCCCTGGAATGCCCTGCAGACCTGCCAGGAAGATCACCATGTAATAACCAAGCCCTTTCCAGAGCGTCACCAGCATCACGGCCGGCAGGGCGACTTGGGGGGATGTGAGAAACCCCACGGGAGTGAAGGCATCACCCAGCAGCGCCCCCAACCAGCCGTTGATCAAACCGTTTTCCGCATACAGCCAGCGGAAAGCAATGGCTGCCACAACGATCGACACCAGCACCGGCGTGTAGAAGGCACCTCGAAGCACGTGCATCCCCGGAAGGCTGCGATTGACCAGAACAGCAAGAGCCAGGGAGCCCAACACGATTGGAGGGACGACACCGAACAGGTAGAGAGCAGTGGTGACCATCACCTGCCGAGCCATCGGATCCACCAGGAGACGGCGAATGTTGGCCAGCCCCACAAAGCGAAGCGGTTCAGTGACATCCAGACCGGTTGCTGTGAAACTCATCACCAGCGCCATCAGCGCCGGCAGCAGCACGGAAACACTGATCAACAGCAAGGCCGGCGACACAAAGGCCCAGGCCGTGAGGCTGACGCGCTCATCTCCTGGGGCTGCCATGGGTCGAAGTGAATCCTCGGCAGACGTTACGTCTCCTGATCCAAGCCTGCCGGGCAGAGTGGATGCGTCGGCTGAACCATGCCATGACTGTTGCCCCGCAGCTCCAGCATCGACGGATCACCGTTGCTCTGAGCCGGGATCCCTATGACGTGGTGATCGGTCAGGGATCACTTGCGAACATCGGGCAGGCCTTGGTGGAAGCGGGAATCCAGGCGGGACGCAAAGTCCTGGTGGTGAGCAACGCCGATGTGGCGACGCCCTACGGAGAGCTGTGCCTGTCCTCCTTACGTGGCCATGGATTCGATGCTGAGCTCCTGCTGATCGAAGCCGGAGAAGACCAGAAAACACCCGCAACCATTGCGAAAATCCATGACACGGCGTTCGCGCGGAAGCTGGAACGCAGCTCTCTGATGCTGGCTCTCGGAGGCGGGGTGGTCGGAGACATGACGGGATTCGCCGCGGCCACATGGCTGCGGGGCATCGGTGTGATTCAGGTTCCAACCACCTTGCTGGCCATGGTGGATGCCGCGATTGGCGGCAAAACCGGCGTGAACCACCCCGGTGGAAAAAACCTCATTGGAGCCTTCCATCAGCCCCGTCTGGTGTTGATCGACCCGAACACCCTGGCCACCCTGCCGCAACGCGAATTCCGGGCTGGCATGGCAGAAGTGATCAAGTACGGCATTCTCGGCGACCCGGAATTGTTCACCCTGCTGGAGCGCTGCAAGGAGCCCGATCATGCCGAGGGCCTGACCAATGGACTTCTGGAAACGATTCTGGAGCGTTCGGCTGCCGCCAAGGCCCGCATCGTGGCTGCGGATGAAAAGGAGGGTGGCCTGAGGGCGGTTCTGAATTACGGCCATACCTTCGGCCATGTGGTGGAGACGCTCTGCGGCTATGGCACCTGGCTGCACGGTGAAGCCGTTGCCATCGGGATGGTCGCGGTGGGGGAGCTGGCAGCGCAGCGAGGAAACTGGACGCGTGAGGATGCGGATCGTCAGCGTCGCTTGATCGAACGAACCCTGCTTCCCTGTGCTTGGCCTCCTCTGGATCCCGAGGCTGTGCTGGACACGCTTCAGGGCGACAAGAAGGTGCGGGATGGTCGCGTCCGTTTCGTGCTGCCGACCTCAATCGGTTCCGTTGAAATCCACGATGACGTCAGCCGAGAGGAGATCTTGAGATGTTTGGAGAACCTGCAAGCCTGAGGTCAACCTCCCCGAGGTTCCGACCGAATAGCATCCAGCGGAAATCACCAAGACCGGCGGGATCCACCAGTCTGAGCATTGCTTCTCGACGGTTCAAGGCCTGCGGCAGCTGATCGGGCGCAAGGGTCTGCAGCCCATGGAGGCGTTCAGCCAACCCGAGTGCAAGCAGAGCTTCTCCCTGCCTCACACAGTCGATGGATCGCCAGCCCGAATGGACGGCAGCATCGATCGCCGTGTCGATGCAGAGATGCGCCGTCAGGTCCTGTGCACCGATCTGTTCCAGTGGAGCGTTGATGGCCTGCTGATGGCGGTACCCCATCAAGGTTCCGTCCGTTCGACGGCTCGCGTAGTAACGACGCGCTTCAAGGGAATAATCGATCACCAGAAGGGCCCCCTGCCTGAGCCCATTCGCGATCGCCCTGAACCAATGCGCCTGATCGGAGTGCCACTCCGTCGCCCAACCGTCCTGCACCTCTCCTGGGGGGATTGCGAAACCACAGCGGGCGGAGATCTCAGCAATGGATGACTCCAATGCAGAGGGAAGGGGCAGCGTGATGGTCTCCAGGCTTTGGTTTCCGCTGAGACGGACACCTTGCAGCTGCAGCGAACCGTTGCACCAGACCAGACGATCAACCGGCAAAGCATCAAAAAACTCGTGGGCCACGACAAATCCCACCACTGGATCGGATTGCAGCTGCTCAGCTGTCGACCAGCGAATCGGAATGGAGGAGGCCTCAAGCAGCCGCCGCTGCTGCCGTTCGCGCATGCCTGGATTGGCTTCCACAAGCACCAGTTCGAAACGCTCGGCACTGTCGGGAACAAGCTCCTGCAGTGCCGTAATCAGATCGGCGGCGAGATCTCCCTCTCCCGGTCCGAACTCAACCAGCGACAGAGGGGCAGCGGTCGGGAACAAGGGCACCCAGGCAGCGATCTGACGGGCCAGAAGCGCTGCGAAATCGGAGCCCAACGAAGGCGACGTCGCGAAATCTCCCGTTGGTCCAAGCCGGGCGCGACCGGAGCCGTAATAGCCATGTTCAGGATCGTTCAGAGCCCAGTCCATGAACTGCCTAAAGGGCACGGCTCCACCGGCCTGTTTCAGATGATGCGCCAACCAGGCTGGGCATGACGCAGCTTTTGATTCCATTGGTGAGAATGCCCGTCGCTGCAGCAGATCCATGGCAACACATCGCATCAGGAAGGTGTTGGCATGCCTGCTGGCCACGCTGCTCGTGGGTTTCACAGCCACGGCACCAGCCAGGGCCTATGACAATCCTGATCTGCTGCCGGATCATCCGACCCCGGTGATTGACCTGGCCCGCGCGTTCAGTGACAACCAAAGGGCAGGCCTGGAAGAAGCCCTCAATCAATTCGAAGACAACACCGGATGGAAGCTGCGTGTGCTGACGCAATACGAGCGGACCCCAGGGTTGGCAGTGCGGGAGTTCTGGGGGTTGGATGAGCGGAGTCTGCTCCTGGTAGCTGATCCCCGTGGCGGCAATTTGCTCAATTTCAACGTCGGTGACGCCTTCTTTGCGCTGATGCCCCGCACCTATTGGGTGGAGCTACAGACGCGATTTGGCAATCAGTACTACGTGAAGGACCACGGAGAAGATGGTTCCATCCTTGATGCTCTCAATGCAGTGGAGATCTGCCTTGAGCGGGGCGGTTGCCAGGTTGTTCCGGGTCTTCCCCTTGAACAATGGCTCTGGACGCTGACCACATCGATCCTCGGGGGATTGATCGCTGGATTTGCGGCCTATCCGCGAAAGGAAGGGGAGACGGTCGCTTGGGCCTGGCTTCTGCTGTTATCACCCCTTTGGATCATGTTGTTCGGTGTCTTCGGGATCGCCCCGGTGATCACCAGAACATCTGATGTGCTGCCCTTGCTGCGTAACAGCATGGGATTTCTGGGTGGAGCGGTTGCTGCCTACCTGATTGCCCAGGCAACGGTCGGTCGACAACTCAACAAAGAAACCGATCAGAGTTGAGTGGCACAGTAAATCCTGGACCCGGTGCACACATCGGGTTTTTTCGCTGACGACAATTCAGACCTGCGCTTGTCACGAAGCTTGCGCAGCTCTTCGAGGTTCACTTTGTAGAAGGATTTGAGCCGTGTGTACTTCTTCACGGGTTGGCCGTAGTAGCTGCGTCCAGCAAGGGTGGGGAAGGACGCCCACTCGGGGGCGAGCATGGCGGTCAGAACCGGGGTGAGAGAGCCGGCATCCGTCAGGGGAAGCGCCTTGCGTCGTTCAATCAAGAACAGAGCTCCCTGATCCTGAGCCGCAGGGCCGAAGCCGACAACACCGATGCTGCGCTGAACCAGATTCCAGGTGAATGGCATGAACTGATAGGCCCCTGCCGCAGCACTGGCGTAACGGGAGCTGTAGATCACACGGTCTGGGTGACGGTCCATGCTCGGCATCAGGCCGCCTCCGAACATCACCCTGTAACCCACATCCAAACCACCTCGCCAGGTTCCCTCTGCGAAACGGATGGTGTTGAGCATCGCCCTCCTCTCGGGAGTGATGATGTACGGAATGGCCCTGGAGGGCTGCTCGTCAGGCTCGCTGAGCAGCTGCGCTCTGGACTCAGGCGGAAGGAGACTGGCCTTGGAGGCCGGAGAAGATATGAATACAGGCGACAAACCGACGCAAGCGGTCAGGAGGGTGACTCGACCAATCGTTGCGCGGATAGTCATAAAAGGCATTCGAAGGGCTTGTCCTCTTGCGAGGAATGGATGTCAGAAGCGGATGACAACCGTCTGTAACGGTTTGACCATGACCGTTACTTTGTCGAACGAATAGGCCAAGGCAACGGGTAAATATGCCAGCGAACAAATTGTCTGCAGTGACAGTCAGCGCGATGATTTCATCGAAACCAAGTACGAATCACAAGAGATTGCAATGGTTGCTACGTAGCTTCAAATCAAATTTGCCCGCAAAAACTGAGAATGATCTGAGCGGCACGTTGAGCACCATCGCTCTCTAAAGAACTGGAGGACGGTGGATGCAAGGGACGATCAAGCTTCCAATCCCCAGTCATGAAGGCGTCTCTTGAGAGCACTCTGTGACGGGAATGGCGTTGAAGACCATCCATGAGAGCGTTCACCTCAGCAAAATCCTGTCGTTCCACAACGTGGAGCCCCACCTTGAGGGACATGGCTTCACAGAACGTGCTGAAACCAGGCTTGCCGATATGGCGGTCACAGAATGGAAAAACGTCGAGAGGACGGACGCCTTGGGGAAGAATCGCGACATTGTCGAGCTGATCCAGCTGGTTCTGATCGGCTCCCCCCACGGCTGATGCCATCAGGAAGTGGTGGCTCGGCCAGCGTCTGAACAAACCGGGGTCCACCTCCAGGCCCATACCACCGAAACTGAGCATCACCAATGGCTTCTCAATCGATCTGAGCTGCTCCCGCAAAGACGGAGGAAGGCCACGAGGTTCGCTGCAGACCAACGGGAGCTGGTCCTGCGGGATGCCCCAATCCATGGCCAGATCGAAGGGACAGCGCAACAGGAGATTGCCGCGGCCATAGCGATGACGAGCCGACTCGGCATGGGCAAGAAAGTCCCCACCGAAAGGCGCATAGATCTCATCCCATCCAAAATTTCCAATCCACACCAGCGGTGCATCAAGACGGTCGGCAAGATCTGCGGCGGCTGGGGGAATATCCCCAATCACCAGAACCGGGAGGCCTTGAGCTCTGATCCAGTCCGCCTCGTCGGAAAGCTGGACAGGCAGTTGGGTTTCAAGTTCAGCAAGGGCGTCCAAGGTCCTTGGCGGGTCACTGCCGAGGGCATCGGCCTGGACCATGCCCACATCCCAGCGGCAGGGGCGAACCTCCACGGCATCGAAACCAAGCAAATCGATCAAGAACGCCTTGGGAACCATGGAACTGATCACCAGTCGCCAGTCCGGTCGAAGCCGATGCAACTGCTGAAGCACGGCGGCATCCCGGGCCGCATGACCAAAGCCGTGACTGCTGCTGCAGACGTAGATCAGCACGGGTGAATCCGCTCCAGGGGCAGCTCTTCCTGATGAATCAGAACACCCTCTGGCGTGTACCAACGGTGGCTGAGATGGCTGAGTCGGCATCCGCGGAATTCAGCCCATGACAGATGAAGAAGACTGCGCTGCTGATCATCCGCACCGGCTCGTGGCACACAGGCGGCATTCAGGTAAACGATGCCTCGACGATCGCGGTGGAAGCTTTGCCGCAAGCCTCGACCCCGCTTGAGCTGATGGTGCATGTGGCCGAAGACCACGAGATCCGGAGCACGCCGGCGCGCCATGCGATCCAGAGCCAGGGCAAGGTCCTGATCGCCCCAGTCGACCGCAGGGGACTTCCAATCCCGACCACAGGGGCTGTCCGGATCGGATCCCAGACCGGTGGGACCGCAGTGCGCCAGCACCACCAACGGCTGATCAGCTGGGACATCCGCTGCGGCAGCCACGATCCGATCAGCGGATTGTTCCACTGTGACCGGTCCGAACACGGCTTCCACCGCCTTGGAAAGCTGAAATCCACCACCGGCACTGCAGGGGCGTGCACCGACAACAGCGATCTCCGGTCGGGTCCAGCATCGACGTGACCAGGCGCAGTGCTGTTCACCGAGAAGGGCCAATTGCTGTCGCAACACGCCGCCGCTTTGATCCCGGCCACGGTCGTGGTTACCAAGGATCACCGCCACGGGGTGAGGCAGAGAAGCGATCCGTTTTGTCAGGCGCAGGTCACCATCACTGAGATCACCCACGAACAGAACAGCATCCGGAGCAAGTGCCGACAACAACCCCTCATCAGCTCCACTCCAGGAGCCGTGCAAATCACCGGCAATGGCAAGTCGGAGTGCCGGCAGAAATGCTGTTTAGGCTGAGACCATCCTGCCCTGGCTCCAACCGATGACCGCTGACAACAGCCTGGTTGCGGCGATTGAACGGCTGAAGCAAGAGCGCAATGCCGTGATCCTGGCCCACTACTACCAGGAACCCGAGGTTCAGGACATCGCCGACTTCATTGGTGATTCCCTTGAACTCTCACGCAAGGCCGCCAACACAACCGCGGATGTGATCGTGTTCTGCGGCGTTCATTTCATGGCCGAAACAGCCAAGATCCTGAGCCCGCAGAAAACAGTTCTGCTGCCTGATCTGGACGCCGGCTGCTCACTCGCCGATGACTGTCCGGCGGACGAATTCGCAGATTTCCGCCACAAGCATCCCGACCATTTCGTCATCAGTTACATCAATTGCACTGCAGCGGTGAAGGCTCAGAGCGATCTGATCTGCACAAGCAGCAACGCGGTGGATCTTGTCCGACAGATCCCTGTTGATCGGCCTGTGCTGTTTGCTCCTGATGAGAACCTCGGGCGTTGGGTTCAACGGCAGAGCGGCAGGGATCTCACCCTTTGGCCCGGTCGCTGCATCGTGCACGAAACCTTCAGTGAAGAGGCTGTTCTACAGCTGAAGCAGGAACATCCCGATGCAGAGGTCATTGCCCATCCTGAATGTCAGGAACACCTTCTCGAACACGCAGATTTCATCGGCTCCACCAGCAAATTGCTCAACCACAGCGAAAGCAGCCGTGCTGAAACATTCATCGTGCTGACGGAACCTGGAATCCTGCACCAGATGAAACAACGGGTTCCAGAGAAAACATTGATCGACGTTCCAGGGATCGATGGATGCAGTTGCAACGCATGCCCCTACATGCGACTCAACACCCTCGAGAAACTGCACGCTTGTCTTGAGAACCTGGAACCTGCGATCGAACTGGAAGAAGAGCTGAGAATCAGGGCACTTCAGCCGATTCAGAAAATGCTGGAGCTCAGCCGATGAACAGAGCCCAAGCCACTCACTTCTTGCGGCAGTAACCGGCGCCAACATTCATGAAACCGGACGGGCAGGCTTCTCCGTTCGTGGGTTTCATCTCGTAATAGATCGGAGACACGCATGTCGTGCCGAGGGTGTTCACGTATCCCAGGGGGCACTGGTCGTGACCCTGTGCCTTGGGGATCTTCTTCTGAGCCAGCGCAGAACCGGGCAGGACCAAGGACGAGGCCACCAGGGCTGAAATCAGAAGCTTCATGAACAAGGCACAACAACGCGCTCAAGCTACGGGCCTTGCAGACTTGGCGCATCGAATGAACAGGCTTGATCGAGCGCACCGCCGAAGGCCTCTACTGCCGGGCTGCCGATGCCTGGATTGATCCCTGGCGACCCGTTCCAAGGGCGCTGATCACCCACGCCCATGCGGATCACGCCAGATCCGGCTGTGGTTCTTACTGGGCGGTGGCGAGCAGCGAGGGAGTGCTCCGGCAGCGACTCGGCCAGACCATCAGCCTGCATCCGGTCCAATACGGAGAAGAGCTCTGGCTCGGGCAGTGCAAGGTGTCCTTCCACAGCGCCGGCCACGTGCTCGGTTCTGCCCAGATCCGGCTGGAATGTGATGGGGAGGTGTGGGTGGTGAGCGGTGATTACAAACGGGACGACGACCCGAGCTGCACGCCATTCGAACCGGTGCCCTGTGATGTGCTGATCACGGAGGCCACATTTGGCATGCCGATCTACCGCTGGCAAAAGGGTTCAGCCGTGGCTGAACAGATCCGGGACTGGTGGCAGGGAGATCAAGATCGTCCCTCTCTGCTGTTCTGTTATGCCTTCGGCAAGGCCCAGAGGCTTCTGGCGGAATTGAGGTCCATCGGTGTTGAGGACGAGGTGCTTCTGCATGGCGCGGTGGAAACGGTCACCCGTCACTACAGGGATGCAAAGGTTCCGATGACGCCATCCCGTCCGGTGAGTGAGCTGCCGCGCAGCGATGCTCTTGCAGGGCGCTTGGTTCTGGCACCGCCTTCAGCCCATCGCTCCAGCTGGATGCGACGGTTCAAGGCACCTCAAACCGCATTTGCGTCCGGATGGATGGCGGTGCGAGGAGCACGCAGGCGTCGTGGCTATGAGCGGGGCTTTGTGCTCAGCGATCACGCCGACTGGCCAGGTCTGATCAGGACAGTTCGGGAAAGTGGAGCCAAAAAGGTGTATGTCACCCATGGTCAGAGCGACGTGCTCGCTCGCTACCTGCGCGAGGTGGAAGGGATCGATGCTGAGCCGCTGGACACGCTGTTCGAAGGGGAAAGCGACTGAATACAACGATCAGCTCACATGCCACAGGCTCTCCAAGCCTCTGAACACCGAAATAGAGCCATTTGAAGAACGACTCAGCATCGATTGATTGAAAGGCAAACAAAAGATCCTGCAGCGGAACAAGGAAGTTCAGGGTGTTGATGGGCATTGGTCAGACGTGACTGATTGACGTGTTCCCCGCTGGTGGACTGTTGAACAACGGGGAACTTGAAATTCTGGCTCTTGATTGATTACCGGCAGCAGTTAAACAAGTTCAACTCCAACGTCACTGCAATAACCCTGCCAACGTTGGAACCACTCCTCGTCTTCTCTCACCTCTGCCGAATCCATCGTGCACCAGATAGGTCGAAGGCCTTCCCGCTCAGGACCCAATGGCAGTAGAGGAATCAAATCGAGAGTTCTCCCTCTTTTATTGCTGACGACAAATATTTCCTCCCTCAACGAATCCAGGATGTCTGGATCCTCTTCATAAAGATCAGCGAATGCATCAGTCATGCGTTTTGGACTGCCAGTAGCTAGGAGGCTGCCCTTTTTTGATTGATACAACGATCTTTCGAAAACATTCAAGCCAATCANGAGGTCTGACTTCTTGTTAAGTTTACCGTTTTGATTCGTNTCTAAGTAAANNGAAGTNTCCTTNNTNCGNNTATCCACCAANATNAANCCTTTAGCTTCACTTGCNGGANNCATATCCNNGTCNTCGTCNGGNCTACCCATNNANNATTGATCANANGTAAATNCAAGCCGATTAAANTTCNNCTTTTTGCTTTTCTTTTGACTGGCGAATGTNCCAACNAGTGTGTANATCATTNACTAAATTTNGCACACNAAAGTTANNATNNAGCTATATCCTTGGCGCAATTTTCGGCATATCCTAACTATCTACGTGTTNCCCGATACTTCACACCCGAAAACTGGAATNGGNTGAGTGACTTAAATTCGCCGTAATCCCATTCGGGCTGGATGGGTTGAACCGCACCTGCGTCCCTGCAAGCCTGCTGCTTCTGAAACTTGGAGGAACTGGTGGAACGACANAGCCACGAATGGNANCTGTCGTTGTAATGGTTTTTTGCCAGTCGTACCCATCTGTTCTTGACCTTGCCCCCTGAAAGAGCCGCAGCAACTATTCAGCAGCCAAGGCCTGCTCCAGTTGATCAACATCCCGCTGCAGGTCTTCAACCCGCTGCTGCAGATTCTGCTCACGGGCGTGCTCAGCCTCATCGAGCTGCTGACGACCGCCGTTCATCATCTCGGTGTAAGTGAGTGCTCTCGGCTTCAATGGTTCAGCCATCAGCTCTGCACCGCTGAAGCCAGAGCCATCACGGTGAGGCCACGGCGCACAGCGTCAACAGCATTCCTGCCGGTTCCGAAGGACACAAGATGGTCAGCCGTCACCGCGTTCATGGCGGTGGGCATCGGCTGAATTGAAAGCATGGATGGCTGCCCGTCAGGCTTCCAGTTTTGACACGGAAAATCAACAGTGCAATGGTTAGAGCGATTGTTTTCGGAGCAGTCATTCAGCCNCAAAAACCAACAACCGAACCCACCCAAGGCAGCTGCTCTCAGTGGATTGAGAGATGATTGCCCATTCGTGATCAATTCAGCTCTGGCGCTGGTTCTAGATCGCCGACTGATATTGATCAGAGCCCAGTCACGACAGTGGATCTATTGGATAGACCAGGCTGCCGACTGAAGCATCGGTGGATGATTCGAATCCAACAACATGCTTATAAAAAAAACGGAGCCATGGACTTGCAATCCTGACTCCACGCAGCACCAATCACAATGCCTCGCACCACCAAGGCATTGGTCAGAGATCCTCTATCAAATCCCTGACAAATGAACTGTGACAGCCTTCAGGACAAAGCACATCACCCATATGGGGGAGAAGTTTCCTGAAAATATCCCCTAAATGAGGGATTTAATGCCGCTGAAAAAGAAGCAGATTAGTATCACGACAGAATTGATCAATGGAACAAACCTTCTATACGGGCATCATTGGAGCTGTCCTAGCAGCCACTTCGATGACAGGACGAGAGCCCACTGAACCTGTTGCAATGGTCAAATACCAATCAAGTCATCAAGTTGTTGTGTACCCTATATTTAACAATGAACCAAGAACTTTGACGTAGTTTTCTCAGGTCCATTTACAAATTTGCTTGGACGTTACCCTAAAAAAAAGGTAGGAGGCTAATGCACTGTTGCGGTCGCAATATGCGCTTTAAATGCTGCATTTAGCGTGGTGCTGACATTGCAGTGTGACGATGCAATCAGTGCGCAATACATGAAAGACTTGATACAACTACTGATGTAGGCCACATCTACGTTAACGATGATCTGATGAAAAAGAATTCGATTGTTTAACAAAGACCGGGGGACGTTTGTATCGGCATTGCCTTATGCGATGGTGCGTCTGTCATAACCAGCATTCAGCCCGACTATCCAGCTACGGTCGACATTGAGCCATTGATTGAGCCAGCGGTCGCCCAGGCTTATGCAGGTTGAGAAGCTTCCATCCACGTCGGTGTTGATGATGCTGTTTTTGACATCGCGGTCAGCGAACTTGACGTTGACAAAAGCATCGACATATCAACCGCTGTGTTCGTCAGCAGAGAGAGGAAGAAACCCACCTATGCCGGCTTGGTTTGAAGTGCCAGCTCCTTGCAGTGCATCTTGGATGCCAATGGTGGGTTTGACGACGTCTTTGAAGAGCCCATGCTCATAACACCACTGAGGTTTTCTGTAGTGCCGTCCTATGACTTTGCGGACAACTCGGCAACAGCTATGGCAGAAGACAATAGTCCCACTCTATGTCGGCGGAGCATCGGACTGTCATCAGTCCAAAAATGATGCTGTCTGTTGATTTGATTTGCATCAAAAGCCTGGGATGTCCAGGCCCTGGGGTCCATTTATTTCGCAATGCATGCCTCCATCTCATTGACGAAGGCGATCGATATCGAAATTTATTTTGGTCTTTGCCGCTACAACCCATAACTTCATTGAAATTACAATTAACAATTTCAATCAATTGTAATGGAATGGCGTAAAACCACCAGCTGGATGAATCCGAATAGCGGTAATGCCTCAACAATACAATCCTTGATAGGGCACTTCTTGCGAGACCGATTGTCGCCAAGCCTGCTGGATGCTCAAACCAAGAAATTTCAACAAGAAACTTGTGGAGCAACTTGGGGACAGCCGCCTTACGAAAAGGTTGTTGAGTCAGAGGCTGATTTAGACTGGCTGATTAATAATCCAAGTGCCTACAAAAATGCTGTCTGTATTATTGAACCCGCAAGCAATGTTGGGCAAAACAATGCAAAGGAGGATGTTAGAGCCTCCAGCAATATTGCTTATTTGTGTCGTGTGATAGCTGATTGTGATTCTATCTTATTTCCACTTTGGAAGCTAGGCAATCTTAATCAAAAAAAGTTAGATCATATTTTCGAGACTTGTTTGGCTGTATTCGTTGAGGGTGGTTACCCTACCGCTAAAGATCCTGAAAGTTTTGCTGGACAGAGCATATCCTTAAGGGAGCTTCAGTCTGTCATAGAGCATCTAGTGACTGCAAGAACACATAAAAGTGCACCTCACATTTTCATTTGCATTGGCCATCAACTATCAGCTCAGGCGCACGTGAATCTTATTCAGAAAGCAATCAGCGCAATCCGATCTGATCTGCCAAGTATTTGTGAGTTAAATAGTTTTCAGCATAATCTTTTGATGGATTGTTGCGATCAGATCGAACAGATTGGTCTTGACTTGACGATACAAAAAAATGGTCTTCAAATTGCTAAGGGTTGGAATGATAATTGTTTTGCTGTGGCCTTGAATGAGGTTCCAGAGGTTGGGCATTGTGAGCTTCATCGCTATGAACACGATGGTGTTCACCCATCGCTATGCTTTAATAGTCTTCTGGCAGAGCATGTCGAGACAAGCGACATCTATAATGGAATTGTTGAACAGTCTATATCTTACGAGAAAGATCTGAATATTGTCATGTTTCATAGCGATGAAGTTAATGAAGAGTCGATTCTTTTCTCTAATTGGGCCTATTCCCAATTGCATCATGCTCTCCATCCGTCGAGGCATTTCATTGCGCTCTCTGAGTTGTCATGGCTGTTGAGTTTGCCTCGGTCTATTGAAATTCTTTGTTCGACCTTCGCCGAAGGCTCAAAATGCACTGAGGTGGCGGCAACATGTATCACATACATAGACAGAGAAACAAAAGAGATTCGTCGATCATTTAGCTTTCAGTTTCATCCTGAATTGCTGAATGATCTCAGGGAATTTAATGTTGCGGGAGAACCAAATTATGCGAAATTGAAAAGTGATGATGGCATCCGAATGTTAATGAGGGTTCTGTATGAGAGCATAATTGACTAAGGATAAGGATTCAAATGCCATTGCTCGTTTTTGCTCCTAGGGCTCGAAGGAGTCTCACAGTTATCCCATTGCTGATTGATCGCCAGTACCAGCTGAGCGACGAACATCAGGCCCAGCAGGTAATCGACGACGCCACCGCCGACGATGTGTTAGGGCTATCAGCAACAGCCACCATTCAGGCCGAAGCAATAGAGGCCAGCCGAGAGCAGACCCTGCAGGTGCTACGAAAGGCTCCAAGAGCAGATCACAAAGGTCGCGGTGGAGATCAGCGCTCCTGTGTAGATGCTCCAGGACAACGCCGAGCCAATAAACCAGTTCAACCAAAATCAGAACGCAATAGCGGACATGCGGGAGCTAATCAGCCGAGAAGTACTGACACATCTGACGTCTCATTGACCAAAAAAGAAGTATGAACTCCCAAGGGAAGAGNNCCTGAGCCAGGGGGNANTNAAGAGGACTTTTCGATTTCAGAGATCCAGCTGGACAGNCGNTCGTTGATGCCGGAATGAAGGTCATCTCCAGTGTTTTTTGCACTGTTGAGAAACTCGGCGAGCTTGCCTTTCAGAGCCTGATTTTTCNGGTCCAGCGCATCTGACTGCTCCTCGGCAAACACNTGGGCTGCCCTGATCTTCTCGGCCACGGTGTCAACACCACCATCAAGGGACCCTTTGAGGCTGTTTGCCAACTGTTGAATGCGATCGCGCTTCTGCAGAGCCATGGCAAGGAAGATTGTTGCCTCTCCATAGCAACGCCAGCCGCAACGGCGGAAACGCCACCCCAGCATTCGCGCAACGAACTTCGTCAGGATGATGCGGTTGCATCGGCATGCATGCGGAGGTTCCAGGCCCTTTACGACCGTCTGGATCAACTGAACGGCACCAAGGCCAANGTGGAGGTGCTGATCNAGCATTTCCGAACCTGCGAAGCCGAAGATTCCGCCTGGGCGCTGGCCTTGCTGCTGGGCAAGCGACGTCGCAGGTTGATCACTGGCCGACGTTTGCGCGACGTGCTTCAGGAGCGCACAGGCCTGCCGGAATGGTTGATCGCCGATTGTCACGGCCAGGTCGGGGATTCAGCCGAAACGCTGAGCCTGCTNTGGCCNGAGGTNCGCGATCGTCTGCCACCGATCTCAGCCGATCTCCCCGACCTGTCACACCATCAGCCCTTGCACTGGTGGATGGAGACCTTGCTCCCCCACATCAGTGGCTTGAAAGGTGACGATCAGACCGATGCTGTGCTGTCGCTCTGGCAATCGCTTCCTCAGGAACAGCAATTCATCGTCAACAAACTCTTGACCGGTGGATTCCGTGTGGGTGTGTCCACAGGCCTGATCAGCCGCGCGGTAGCGGCAGCCTTCGGTTTAGAGGAAAGCCTGGTGGTGCAGCGCCTGATGGGGGGGTATACCCCCTCAGCTGAAAGCTTTCGCGC
>PAEP01000053.1 GCA_002700765.1 Synechococcus sp. MED850 | reverse complement strand
TGCATGACCGATCAAGCCAATGGATCAATCAACCCATAAAGCATCGCAGTCACGGCCATCTGGGTGCGATCGCGCGCTCCGAGCTTGTCCATGGCATTCCCCACATGGGTCTTCACAGTCTCCACAGACACCCCCAAAACATCGGCGATGGAAGTGTTCTTCAGGCCACGGGCCACGGCTGCGACAACCTGCTGTTCTCTGGGCGTGAGTTCCTCCACCAATGCGGGTAAATCCGTTCGGACAACCAGAGATGAAGCCAACCGGCGGATCTCCTCCGGGTAATACACCCCGCCTTCCGCAATGGTGTTGATGGCACTGATGAAATCGCCATGGCCGGTGCCAAGACTTGATTTGAAGATCACCCCATCAGCGAAAGCCTGCAACGCCTCCTGCACCGAAGCCTGAGTTTCCCGCGCCAGCACGATCAACAACTGACATGTGGGCAATTCCAGCTTCACCCGCCGGAGCAGATTGATGCCATAACCGGTTTCCAGATCCGAGCTGCAGATCAACAAATCCGGCTGCGTGCGAAGCACCAACTCGAAGCCTTCGTCCTCGGTGGTGGCCGCCGCCAGCAGCGAGGGTCGAACAGGTTCCATCAGCGCGAAGGAAATCAAGGTGAGGCGATCGCCGAACACCACCACAAGGCGTCGGTCCCTGAGCAGCTCAGAGGCCTGGTCGAGCGCCTTCTGCAGAGGGCGGGAGTCGAGCCGAAGCTCCATAACCGCAGAGAAGATCCCCTCTTTTAGCTGCAAAGATCGGATTGAACATGCTGTGGATCACAACAGACCACACCACGAATGCTGGTTGGGTAGCGCTCCCGGGCCAGACGCCACGCCTCAAATGCATCCTCCACCTGCACGGTGTGGGTGATCAGCTGGCCATCCCGCTCGAGGATGAGGTCATAGGCGGGAGGCATACCGCAGCAGTCTTCTGTCTCACCATTGACGCAAAACAATTGCGATGACGCCTCCCCCATATGGGGGAGGAAGGGTTGCAGCAACACTCAAAACGTTAAGGATGAAACTTCTTCACGCGTGCACCATTCACCATTGGCTTTACGGTTTGTGCTCACTTCAAATGTACGAAGACTGATCAGACCAACACATTCCGGGACCGGATCGCCATCAACAATGCCAAAATGGGGCAATGCTTCAATGGTTTGGCCAGTTGGCATGAACTCTCGTGGGTAAGCCATGATTTTTTAGTGATTGTTGTAAGTGGATGAGGTTCTAGTAAAGACATGAACGCCCCCGCCATTTGAACGGAGGGGCATCAAACATCTCTCACCAACAATTAGAACGGCAAGGATTGAACAACCATGGTTGGCAACATCCCAGGATTGTCGCCAATGGCCTCAACTGTTGAGATTTGGCGTTCAACTCCTCTGGACACGCCTTCCCCAACCAACGTTGCTGCATTTCTGATGTCTCCAACAAAATCTTCACCAAATTCACGAGTATCAGTGATGATTTGACCAGTGGTTGCAAGCATGTCCTGGACAGCTCGGACACCTCCCATCATTGAATTCGTCATTGAATTCGAGAAATCAGCGTGAGTGTTGCGAATTGGTTTTGTGATCGGATCAAAAAACTCTTGGGCAGAATTGAGGAAATCCATGCGTGGGTTTGATTGTGTTTGTGAATGGCCTTGAGCTGTGATGCCCTCGACTTTCACAAGATCACAGTCCGATCGGTGAGGACTCCTGTCGTTCTCTGGTGAAGATCCAACGGGCACCCGGTAAAAAGTGGGTGATGAGAAGCATCCAACAGAACAGAAAGCGATGGTTCAAGGATGTTGGTCTCCTAAGACCGGAAACGGACCCTTGCAGCCTTGCGGCTGAATAGCTTGTTAAGGATTGCAGATCTCCCCTGATTAAGTGATGCGCTAAGCGTCGATTCGTCTTAGAGAATGGAAAGATCTGATTCGTTGCATGGAAATCATCAACCAAACCTGCGCTGATGGTCATTCAGGCAAGGACGATTGCTGCACGAGTTGCGACTGCTGCTGATCAAAAAAAAGCCCCGCCGAAGCAGGGCTTTTCATCAACGAGCGTAGGAGACCCCTCGATACTTCAAAGGTGGCCTTGTGGCTGCTGGTTGAGCAAGTGAATCCTCGAGCCTCAGGAGCAACGCTTCCGTTTTCGCAGCTTCGCGGCAACGCACGAAGGCAGATCCGTTGTAGTAAAGGGATGTCATCGATCTCCTCTACTTGGCGTAAGAAACGCCGCGGAAGGTCAGATTGGCATGCACTTGTGCCGCCGCAGCAGAAGTCCGGGCTTGATATGTCTTGCCGCGGTACTGAAGCTCAACGATGGGTTGAACCAAAGGCAGCTTGTTGCTGACGTCGTAGCTGCTGCCGCGATAGGTCAGGGTCATGGGTGGTTCCTCAGAAATCCAGGTCCCCGTTCCATGGCCTGGCTTGTCTGCGCCTCCCCAGTGGAGAGGTGAACGTTGTTAGTAGCTGTCGCTACACAACGTTTATAACGCTCTGGTCAACCAACAGGTCGTTCATCTCGATACACAAATCCCGATTATTCAGCATTGTTCAATGGATGGAACAGGAACTGCTGATGGTGATGGCTCGTCTTCGCCCCAATCGATGCCATCCCTGATGGAGCCATCGATCAGGCCTTCACTGCATTCGCTTGATCAGGAACTGTCGTTGAAGGTAAAGAGCGTTGCAGCCTTTAAGAGGCCCGATCAGCAGATCCAAGAGCAGCGCCTTGGCGGTGGATTTCTTCATGGTTTTGATGAGACAGTGAGGATTTGTTTGTACAAACAAGCCAAAAAAGAAAAAATAGAGTGTCTTGCCACTTGAAATTGCTGAATTTCAAGAAAGCACAACGCAAAACTTCAGCGCCTGGCAACCTTGAAGGTGAATAATTTCATCGATTTTGGAACATAATCCTTCTCCAATTGTGATGTCTCGATTTGCAGGCTTCGGAAGCACTCCGGGGAGAGCCAGCACGCTGTCGATTCCACAGTTGCGGCGTTGCCTTCGGCGTTCTGGCGACGGACGTCACTGGAGGCATCGGCGTTGAATGGAGCGGCAATGATGAGTGCAGAAGCGAGAAGAAGGGATTTGAACATTGGTTTGAACGGATGAAATGGTGAATGGTCGTGAGCTGTGTTGCCCTCGACATTCACAAGATCACGGCTCAGGTGGTGAGCACCCCTGGTCTGCTCTGGTGCGAATGCTGCGGTGTTCTGGTGAAGCGGTGGTGAACAAGATCCTGCTGGCCATCCCTCAACTGGGGGATCAACTAGACCAAAAGAATCCCTCAGAAGGGGGAGGCGTTCAGAGCACAAAGCCAGGAAGCTGTTCGCATGCCTGAACTGGCACGAACATCACCAATGAACAATTGAGTCCATGCGCCGAACCAAGGCCTTCATGGCTGCTGGCAGCTTCGCTGCCATCACGCTCAGCAACTTAACCCTGCTCACACCAGCTGCTTCAGCAGAAACCTACGACGCACTCTGTGGAGACAGTGGGTGCAGCATCAGCGTGGATGGACGTGGCATCTCAGGACCCGGTGGCTTCATCCCCAGTGAACTTGTGTCCAAATGGACGGTGGGCACAGACAGCAGTTACCACGGCGGAAAAGGAGTCGCCGGAGGTCTGGGTGGCGCAACAGCTGGTGCGATCGGGGGAGGCTTGCTGCTGGGCCCGATCGGATTGCTCGGCGGCCTGATCGGTGGAGCCATGGCTGGCTCCGGCGCCGGCAAGGAATTCGAGGGTTACTTCACCGTGGTTGGTTACAACAAAGAAGGAGAAAAGATCTCCAATTCGTTCCGGTTCATCAACAAGAAACCTGCCAACCGCTTGCGTTCTGCGCTTCCAGCAATCACTGGACTCTCCATGGGTGAAGAACGCACGGCACAGGAGCTGGAAGTTGCCTACGCCAATTACATCCAAGGCAAACCGGCCTCCACTGATGGGTTGCCAGCACGCCTTGGCGTGGGGGCTACACCCGTGAACAAGACGATCAAAACCAAGCTCTTCTGGNTGGCCTAAGCANGCNCGTTGNCTCAGCAAAGTNTCAGAANCAAATCACCCTTTCGGGGGAGGAAATCTTCTGGGGTTCCAGCGACATTGATTGCAGAACTTCATCAACTTATGACTACAGAACAGAAGCACTACGTACGCTCATCATTTTCCAAGGGTGTCACAAAGCTAGGGATTTCAATTCTGCAGACAGCAAAGCAGCCTGAAAGAGTCTTTCAACACGGCCGATATTTTGGAATTCCAGGCGATACCCAACTGCAGAGAGACTGCATCGAAAGAATACTCGCCACCCCAAAAGTTCAGGAGCTACTGGCCAATCGGCCGTCACCAATATGGCCAGATCTTGAGCAAATGGCCGCCATGCCCAAAGGGAGCCTTGGTTGGTGCGTGCATCGCCGCCTGGAGAAGCTTGGGATTTCTTTTTTAGTTGATCAATCGCAGATACCAGAATCCCAAACTGATGAAGAATATGCGACAACCAGAACTGCACGGTTGCATGAAATTCACCACACGATTCTTGGACTTCCGATCACAGTGGCCGGCGAAGCTGCTGCGACTGCATTTTATGCCAGCACTGGATCAATACCCTTTCATATCGGAATTCTTACATCATGGATGCTGCGCGGTGCCTACGAACCAAGCGAGCAAAGGCTGATCTGGGATGCAATCGGTTTCGGCATTGCAGTTGGCCAGAAGGTTCCTGAACTGTTCTCGCCTCGCTGGGAAGAAGGATGGGAAAGGCCGATCACCGATTGGCAGGATGAACTGGGACTCAGCGAGCTTCTGAAGACGTCTCCGTTCCAGGATGAATTTACAAACGTCTATGGATTCACTCTCGAATGATTGAGTCCTGAAGAAGCTGGCCCTGCCTGCCTCTGCACAAGGAGTGTTTGTTGTTGGCAATTCACTTTTTAGACGTAACGGGAAACCATCACGGCAATGACCAGACAGCCCCGCCCCTGTGGTGGGGCTTGCCCATGCCCAGCCTCACGATCAGATGAACCTGAAGAGCCAAGCCTGGATCGAGCGGAATGGTGCAACCGGGATGAAGCACTGATCGACTCAAAACTCCCGAATGTCGCTCGTGGCTTCGACGACACCTGATGCCCTTAGTCCATAGCTAAACTAATCAGGTCAATACCTGGTGCCGTCATGCCGGAAGGCCAAATGCGGCTGGTGAACGTGCACCAGGCCAAAACCCACCTGTCGCGCCTGATTGACGAGGCCCATGCCGGAGAAACCATCGTTCTGGCCAAGGCCGGCAAGCCCTGGGCGCGGCTGATGCCCTTGGCTCCACCCTCTCCCAAGCGCATCCCGGGCCGGTTACGCAGCCGTGGCCCCCTCAGCCAGCCCAACGTGCTGTTCGAACCCATGGACCCCAGCGAACTGGAGACGTGGGAGTCCAGCCCCCTGCTGACAGAGCGCCCAGAGCGCCCAGAGCGATGAGCACTGATGCCGCCTACCTGCTCGACAGCCATGCGTTGCTGTGGTGGTGGTTCGATCCCGATCGCCTCTCCAGCGCCGTGCTCGGGCTGCTCTGTAACCCATCCGCGTCCGTGCTGGTAAGTGCGGCCTCGGTGTGGGAGCTCAGCCTCAAGCACCATCAGGGCAAGCTGCCCGAACTGAGCGGTGCCATCACCGATCTGCCGGGGTTGCTGCAGGCCGATGGCTTTGAAGCGCTCCCAATCTCCTTAGCCCATGGCCTGCGGGCCGGCGCTTACAGCCAGCCCCACCGCGACCCGTTTGATCGCATGCTGGCCGCCCAGGCCGAATTGGATCGATTGGTGCTGCTCACCGCCGACCCACAGCTCTCCACCTTCCCTTGCCAAACCCTCTGGTGACGCTGCGTGGATGACCAAGCCGCCAGCCAGCTGTCACTCGACGCCCTCATCCAGTGCCATCAGCACCATCGCCTTGAAGTCGTCGTCGGCGAGCTCGCTGTAGGCCTGGCGCAACTCCTGAAACAGAAAGCCGACCACCTCACCGCTGATTTCACTGCCATCGGTCTGTCGCTGATCAATCCCTGGAGCCTGGATGACCGATCCATCTGATCCCATCAACGGACAGTGCGTCCTCGGCATCGATGCCGCCTGGACGGCCCACAACCCCAGTGGTGTCGCCCTGGTGCAACGGGCAAATGAGGGTTGGCAGTGTCTGGCCCTGGCCCCCAGTTACGACGCTTTTCTNGCCCTGGCTGCGGGCCAACCCTGGGACGGGAGTCGGAAAGCGCAGGGCAGTGAACCCGATCCCGCNGCGCTGCTGGAGGCCTGCCAACAACTGGCGGGGCAACCCGTGGACTGCGTGTCGGTCGACATGCCCCTGGCAACGACTCCGATCACCAGCCGTCGCGCCGCCGACACCGCCATCGCCAGCCGCTTCGGGCCGAAGGGTTGCGCCGTGCACAGCCCATCAGCCGAACGTCCCGGTGCCATCGCCGATCAACTGCGCGAACGCNTCGCNNAACTCGGCGTTCNCCTGCACACCACAACNCCNNNTCGCNAAGGGCCGGCCNTGATCGAGTGNTACCCCCATGTGGCCCTGCTGGCNNTGCTCAANCGCGNCTACCGCGTGCCNTACAAGGTGAGCCGCTCNGCCCAGTACTGGAANGCGGAGCAGCCACCGATCAACGAACGAATCAGCCGTTTGATGGCGGAGTTCACCGCCATCCACCAGGCCCTCAGCCAACGCATCAGCGCCATCCCCCTCTCCCTGCCCCAAGCCCACGAGGTGACCACGCTCTCGTCGCTCAAGCCGGTGGAAGACATGCTCGATGCCCTGATCTGCGCCTGGATCGGCATCGAACACCTCGAGGGCCGCACCACCGGGCTCGGTGATGCCACCGCTGCCATCTGGGTGCCGGCGTCACTTGCCGGATGACTCCAGACCATCGATGTGAATACAATGTAATCACATCAGTGAACGGTTCTCGTGGTGCGCGCCAAGTTGGTCAAAATCGGGAACTCCAGGGGAATCCGGCTCGCCAAGCCATTGCTTGAAGTTGCAGGCCTTTCAGACGACGTCGAAATCGATGCAGCTCCAGGAGTCCTGACCATCAGGCCTTCGTCTCATCCGAGGGCTGGCTGGGCAGAAGCAGCATCCTCTTTTGAACCGGAGGGGCTGCTCGATGACATGAGCGCCACCCGTTTTGATGACGATGAGTGGACGTGGTAACAGAAGAACGCGTCTCAAGAGGAGACATCTTCCTTGTTTCGTTGAATCCCACCCGAGGATCAGAAATCAGAAAGACGAGGCAGTGTGTGGTCGTGTCTCCAGACGAGCTGAATGCCCATCTCCGGACGTTCATCGTTGCACCGCTCACGACTGGAGGGCATCCCTACCCCTTCCGGGTGTGTTGCAGGTTTGAGGACAAGGACGGCCACGTTGTGGCTGACCAGCTGAGGGCTGTTGATCGAGACCGCCTTGTGAAGCGATTAGGGAGGTTGCCGGAGACGACGCTGAATGAGCTGCTTCGTGTTCTACAGGCGATGTTTGCTGTGTAAAAAGACCTCAACAGTCGTCGATTGGGCTGCGAGATGCGCAACCGTTCCACCACCAACGAACCATGATCAGCGCCCTGCTCAACATCCTCTGGGTTGTGCTCGGAGGCTTCGTGATGGCCCTGGGCTGGTGGCTGGCCGGGATGCTGTGCGCGATCACGATCATCGGGCTGCC
>PAEP01000052.1 GCA_002700765.1 Synechococcus sp. MED850 | reverse complement strand
TTTTCAATGCAAGTGATTCGTGGCAGCAATAAAAAACCCGGCTCAATGTGAGCCGGGTTATCGCGTCAAGGTCTTAGCAGTCGTTGTCAGTCAAGTTTGTCCAACTTGACCGGGGTCAGCTCAGCCGCACCTTTGGATTCCAGAGCGATCTCCAGTCCTTCGAGATCCTCATCCGTGATCTTGGTCTGCATCGGGCAGTGCTTGGGTCCGCACATCGAGCAGAACTCGGCCTGCTTGTAGATGTCCGCCGGCAGGGTTTCGTCGTGATACTCCTTGGCCCGCTCCGGNTCCAAGGACANCTCGAACTGCTTGTTCCAGTCGAAGGCGTAACGGGCACGGCTGAGCTCATCGTCGCGATCCCGTGCTCCGGGCCGGTGNCGGGCGATATCGGCGGCATGNGCCGCGATCTTGTANGCGATCAGACCTTCACGCACGTCTTCGGCATTGGGAAGACCGAGGTGCTCCTTGGGAGTCACNTAGCAGAGCATTGCCGTNCCATGCCAGCCAGCCATCGCAGCGCCNATGGCTGAGGTGATGTGGTCGTATCCAGGAGCGATGTCGGTGACCAAGGGACCCAAGACATAGAAGGGAGCCTCGTTGCACTCCTCCATCTGCTTTTTCACGTTGAATTCGATCTGGTCCATCGGCACGTGGCCAGGACCTTCCACCATCACTTGAACATCGTGCTTCCANGCGCGACGGGTGAGTTCACCCAACGTTTTCAGTTCAGCCAGCTGGGCGGCATCAGAGGCATCGTGCTGGCAGCCAGGCCGCAGTGAATCACCAAGCGAAAAGCTGCAGTCGTAACGCTTGAAGATCTCGCANATGTCNTCGAAGCGGTTGAACAATGGGTTCTGGCGGTGGTGGTACAGCATCCACTGCGCCAGGATGCCGCCACCCCGGCTGACGATTCCGGTCAGACGACCCTTCACCTTGGGCAGGTGCTCGATCAGCAGACCGGCATGGATGGTCTGGTAGTCNACGCCCTGCTGGCANTGCTTTTCGATGATGTGGAGAAAATCGTCCTCATCAAGCTTCTCGATCGAACCATGCACGCTTTCGAGTGCTTGGTACACAGGCACCGTGCCGATGGGCACCGGAGAGGCCTTGATGATCGCCGTGCGCACCTCATCCAGGTTCACNCCGCCGGTGGATAGATCCATCACGGTGTCGGCGCCGTACTTCACCGCCAGTTGCAGCTTCTCCACCTCCTGGTCCACATCGGAAGCGTTGGGTGAGGCGCCGATGTTGGCGTTCACCTTGCACTTGCTGGCGATGCCGATCGCCATCGGCTCCAGATTGGTGTGGTTGATGTTGGCTGGGATGATCATGCGGCCCCTGGCCACCTCTTCCATCACCAGAGATTNCGGCAGGTTTTCCCGCTTCGCCACATGGGCCATTTCTTCAGTCACCACGCCCTGGCGGGCGTAATGCATCTGTGACACGTTGGCCTGGCCCTTGCGGGGAGACACCCAGGGAGCGCGCATGATCGTTCGTTCGGTGGAGAACCCAGAGGTCGGCGCTGGCCAATCGATCACACCGGTCACTTCCCTCCGCCGGTATGAGCCGGTTCAGGTGCAGAGGGTGTGATCTCAGCCCAGAGAATCCAAGGATTCAAAGGGCACCCCTAGTGATGGTTAAAAGCTAGCAACGGTCTGGCTTGAGAGTGTTCAGCTGGTCTGAAGCCCATTCAATGCAGCAGCCACCACGCGGTGATCCCTGTCTTGTTGAAGCTGTTGCAGAAGCGTGCGTGCTTGCGGGCCAATCGACCCAGCCTCGGGGTCGCGCACCAGTCGGCCGAGGATCTCAGTGCCACCAACCCGGACGGTTCCATCGGCGTCAGCAATGGCCAGCTCAGCCAGTTCAAGCAACCAGGCGAGATCGATGTCAGCCTGCTCGGCGAAAGCAGAGAGAATGCTGCAACGCAACAGCCAGGCATCGTCGTCGGCAAAGGCCTCCCTCAGCAAGGGCCAGGAACGCTCGATGCCGTAACTGACCATGGCATTGGCGGCCTCGGCGCGCACGTTGGCGTCCCCGTCGGAACGCAGCAACCGCACCAGGACCTGCCAGCCTTCCTCGTTGCGCTTGACCCCTAAACCGCTGCAGCTGAGTGAACGGACCAAAAACGGTTGTTGCTGCGTTCCCAGCACAAGCAACGGCACAGCCTCCTCTTCCGTGAAGAAACGCAGCTGCGTGAGCGCCGGCATCGCCTGCACCGGGTCGCCACTGGCGATCGCCGCTCGCAAGCTCTCAAGATCTGGGGACGTGCCGTCTGGAAACTGGGTCATGGCTTTGAGGTGCAACGGATGCCAAGCACCGTGCCCTCCGATCAGAACAAACAGTCTGGAAGATTTTGCTGTGGAAGACGGCTTGACCTCCAACCTCGCAACGCATCCCGAGGGTGATCAGTCGGAATTCGAGCGGCTGCTGCGGAAGGCCGTCAACAACCGGGCCCGCTGTCGGCGGCGCCCCACCGCACTGCTGATGATCAGGCCAGTGCCCACCAACAACGCAGGCCAAGCCTGAACCTTGTCACTGCCCTGACGATGCTGGGACGCCGATAACGCCAGCACAACCAGCAACGGGGCTCCGAAGGACAGCAGAATCGGCACGTAGCGCTTCATGCGCTGGTTCGTTGCTCCATCCAGGTGAGCAGGGTGAGCGTGAGCACCTGAACAGCCACACCCAGAGCGCGTTCATCCGGATCAAAGCGGCCGTTGTGCAGTGGAGCGCAACCCTCTGGTTTCGCCACGCCCAATCGCATCATCGTGCCGGGAACGTCCCGCAACATCTCGGCAAAATCCTCGGCGCCCAGAGAAGGCAAGTCAACAGGACGCACCTGATCGCGTCCGAGACAGCTCACGGCACAACGCTCAACCAACTGCGTCAGGGCTGGATCGTTGTGCACAGGAGGCGCGATGCAGCGGTAGGTCACCTGAGCGCTTCCCCCGCAGCTGGAGCAGATTGATTGGACCGTCTGTTCAATCCAATCTGGAAGCACGCGGTGCTGCTCGAGATCCAGGCAACGAACAGTCCCCAACAGCCGAACCCGATCGGCGATGACGTTGAAGGCTTGGCCACCCTCGATTTTCCCGAAGCTGATCACCACGGGCTCAAGGGCATTCAGCCGGCGAGCGATGCACTGCTGCAACTCCGTCACCACCCGAGCAGCGATCCAGATCGCATCAACGGATTGATGGGGCCGAGCCCCGTGACCACCCACACCCTGGACCTGAATCTCCAGTTCTCCTGCAGCAGCCGTCAGGCAACCACTGCGAACACCGATGGTGCCAGCGGGCAGATCCGGAACCACATGCACCCCGAACAGGGCCTCCAGGCCCTGGGTTGCGCCAGCATCACGCATCCAGACGGCACCTTTGGCCAACTCTTCCGCTGGCTGGAACAGCAGGCGGACTCTGGCAGGAAGGGACGGTTCAGCCGAAAGCAGTCTCGCCACACCAAGGCCCGTGCAGGTGTGGATGTCATGACCACAGGCATGCATCACGCCCTGACGGGTGGAGGCGTAAGCAAGGCCGGTGCGCTCTTCAACGGGCAGCGCATCCATGTCAACCCGCAAACCAACCAGTGGTCCGAGCTCCGGACCGATTTCAGCCAGAACACCCGTCCGCCCGACACCCTCCTGCACATGCCAACCGAGCTCTCTCAGTTCACCGGCGACGAGCGCTGCAGTCTGATGTTCCTCACCGCTGAGCTCGGGGTGCGCATGGAGATGACGACGCAACTCGATCAGCTCCGGCAGCTCCTGTTCAAGCCGTTGACGAAGAGTCATCGCTCCTCCAGAGCCAGAAATGCCATCAGATCGGCTGCGGGTTGGGGAGGCCAGCGGCGGATCTCCAGCAACCAATCGAGCTGGCGGTAGCGGTTGTCCAGGCCAGCTGCCGCGGCCCAATGGCTCTCGGCCTCTCCCGAATGCCCCTGCCGCCAGAGCAGACCACTGAGCGCCGCCCGCGCATCAGCAAACAGGGGATAGCGACGGATCAGCTTGCGCAGTTCCGCCTCCGCCCAGCTGAGATCACCCAGCTGCCAGGCCGCCAGCGCTTCGCTGGAGCGAGCCATGGCAAAACCGGGCCGGGCCACGAAAGCCTGATCGAACAGGGACCGAGCGGCTGTCCAGTTGTCTTCGGAACCCCGCACATTGCCCAGGTTGTAAAGCGCCGAAGCATCCTCCGGATCGCGCTCGAGGATCCACAGGTAATCCTGCGCAGCGGCCTGCCAGTCCTGCAGGGCTTCCTCTGCTGTCCCGCGATTGAGATGGGGATCGCTTTCCATCGGTGCAAGCTCCATCGCTTGGGTCTGATCAGCGATGGCACCGTCTGGATCTCCAAGAGCCAGCCGCACGTTGCCTCGATTGCTGAGGGCTGCTGCGTCGCTGGGCTGGAGGGTCAGAACCTGATTCCAGAGCGGCAACGCCTGCTGGAAGTCCCCCGTCTGACTGGCCTGCAAAGCGCTGTCATAGAGACGTTCGTACTGATCCGCCTGGACAGGGCATGCCAGCAACAGCTGACAGAGCAGCACGAACAGCAACAGGCCGCGTTTCATTCCGCCTTTCATGCCGCCTCCGTCGTCCCGACGTGGGCGCGACCGGCATCGGTGACCATGCGGCCACGGGGCGTCCGCACCAGCAATCCCTGCTGCAGCAGAAACGGTTCCACCACNGTTTCCAACGTGGCCGGATCTTCCCCAAGCGCAGCAGCCAGTGTCTCAAGCCCCACCGGACCGCCGCCGTGCTGATCGACAAGAAGCAGGAGGAGCCGCCGATCGCTGGCATCCAAGCCGCGGTGGTCGACGCGATGCAAGCTGAGGGCTTCCTCCACGAGGGACGCGTCAATCTCCGCATTGGCCCCCCTCACACTCGCGACGTCGCGGACGCGCCGCAACAGACGATTGGCGATCCGCGGCGTCCCNCGACAACTCCCGGCGATGTGGGAACACGCCGAACCGGTGAGCGCAACACCGAGCAAGGACGCGGTGCGCATCACGATCCGCTCGAGGTCCAACTGTCCATAGAACTCCAACCGTTGAATCAATCCGAACCGATCCCGCAGAGGAGAACTGAGGGAGCCGGCACGGGTCGTTGCTCCCACCAGAGTGAACGGCGGNAAATCCAGGGAACGGGTTCGGGCGGTGCTNCCCTTGCCAACGGTGAGATCAAGGCGCCGATCCTCCATCGCTGGATAAAGAAGCTCTTCGGCAACACGGGTGAGACGGTGGATCTCGTCGATGAACAGCAGATCGCGGGGNTGAAGATTCACCAACAGGCCGACGATNTCCCTCGGTCTCTCCANAGCAGGAGCACTGGTGATGCGGCACGTCACCCCAAGCTCTTCGGCCAGAACCATGGCCATGGTGGTTTTGCCGAGACCCGGTGGTCCGTAGAGAAGGACATGNTCCAGCGCATCGCCGCGNGCGAGTGCTGCCTGGACGGCGATCCCGAGCACTTGCTTCAGTTCTGGCTGGCCGATGTAATCGNCCAGCCGCCGGGGACGGAGACCNTCCTCNACTCTGGCGGTGGATTCCTGCGGCGATGGACGCGTGTCGCGCACCTCAGCGGCCGAATCTTCAGGGCTGCTGAAGCGCTGACCTGAATTTGAGGAAACAATCGCCATGTCGGCAGGGTACCCAGACCTGGATAGGGTCGGGGAAGGTTGATCAGACCATGGCCAAAGGAGGCAAGAAAGCTGCGGCGGCAGCGAGAGCAGCGGCCAACCGTCTGCTGGCAGACAACAGACAGGCGCGCCATCAATACGAAATTCTCGAAACGCTTGAAACAGGCATCGAGCTGGTCGGCACGGAGGTGAAATCAATCAGAGCCGGAAAGGCCAACCTGCGGGATGGCTTCTGTCTGATCCGCAACGGCGAACTGCAATTGCACAACGTGCACATCTCGCCCCACAGCCACGCCGGCAGTTTTTTCAACCACGATCCCCTCAGGACCCGCAAACTTCTGGCCCACCGNCGTGAAATCGACAAGTGGCGTGGACAAGTGGATCAGAAGGGANTGGCGCTCATCCCNCTCAACATCCATCTGAAGGGGTCCTGGATCAAGTTCACGATCGGACTCGGCAAGGGTCGGAAGCTGCACGACAAACGAGCCGTCGAGAAAGAGAAGCAGATCAACAAGGACGTGAAATCAGCCATGGCACGGTTCTGACCGCAGGCGTTCAGCTATCGGTCAGCCACTCCTCGTCTTCCTCGACGGTGGGGAGTTGGTTGTCTGGGTTGACTGATCCTGCAGGAGGAGGGGTCTCTCCTGTGGCGGAATCAGGGATGGGATCCGCAGGAGTGGACGCATCNGGTCGACGCACNGGTGNNGGCGCAACGTCTGGCGGAAGCGGGTTGGGCACCACGGGANGCTTCACCCGATCCGCACGGCAAGANAGGGTGAGCANTCCGGATGCGACACCCTCATTGGTCACCAGAACCTGAACNGGGGAACCGATCGCAGCAGGCAAGGTCACGATCCGCAGCGGGCCACGCTCCTCTTCCACCTGTCCATCCGCGCCGTAGATCATCATCTGCATCAGCGGCGTGCCATTGATGCCCAGCACCAGGCCATAGCCGGACGGAACCGTGACGGAGATCAAGCGTGCACCACCGGCTGGCACCCGCAGCGAGAGGTTGCTGGGTTTCAACGAGCGAGCGGTCATCCGTTCGATGCCGACATCAGCCAGGCTCAGCTCCGCCGCCGCGTACCAAAGCTGCCGATAAGGCTCGGCGGGTTGTCGACCCTGAGAATCGCCAGGCAGCAGGTTGCGGGCACCAGCACTGACCAGCTGCTCCACAACGCGTGGGTGAATNCCCTGCTTGAACAGTGCCTGCTGCTGTTGACTCCAGTCCGCCTCTTTCAACTGGCCAAGCCGTGAGCGCATCGTGGGGGGCAACTGCTCAATCCGCGCCAACCACTCTTCAGCGAGGTCATTCCAGACGCGGCGCAGCGGCGCATCTTCAATGGCATCGGTTGGCAACCGTCCGCCGCGCTCCGGAAACCGGCTGAGCAGGCTGCTGTCCACCAATTTCAGAAACCAGGTGCGTTCCACCTGCAGAGCCCGCAACCGACTGAGCAGCTGCTGGCGTTCATCGACTTCCGCAGGAGGGAGGCTCACCGCAGGGGAGCGCCCCACAACATCACGACTCGTGGACGGTGCCGCCCCCCGGGAGGCGTCNCTGGAGAGGAGATACCAACCGATGGCCGTTCCCACCAGGGCTGAAAGAGCCAATGCCGCCACCACGGGCCAGAGCCGCCCTTCAGCACCTCTCTCCCGCTGCTCAGCGCGACTGAGCCGCTCAGGCTGAACCTGGGCTGACGNCGAGGATTGCGCTGCGGTCAGCGGTTGCACCACCGGCAGATCTGGAGCGGTGGGCGCGAGAACCACCGTGCGGTCCGACCTTGCCGTTGGCCCCGTGCTGTCCAACATCGGCACACCTTCCAGTGCCTTGATCGCATCGGGCGCCGAAGCAAAGCGGCGGTCTGGATCTTCACTGATCAGCCGCTCCAGCACCTCGCGGAAACCGGCATCGAGCTCCAGAGCCTCCGGCCAGGACCAGTGCTCACCATCGCCGGCAATCAGGCTCTCAGGAGCGCGTCCACTGAGCAGGACCAATGCCATGACGCCGAGACCATGGAGATCCATCCACGCCTGGCTGCTCTCCTGACGACCCTGCGCCCGTGGTGCATAGCCGGCTGTTGCGCCCGCCAGCGGAGCCTCGCCAATGGCTTGCACCAGGCCAAAATCCACCAGAACCGGCAGAGCATCAAGGTTGCGGCGCAGCAGGTTGCCGGGATTGATATCCCCATGCACCACGCCACGTCCATGCAGAACAGCCAGAGCAGGGAGAAGCTGACGCAGCAGCACCAGNACCTCGCCAGCACCGAACACCATCTGACGCTCGGAGCGCTGGCTCAGGATTTGATCAAACCCAACGCCCTCCTGCCAATCCCTCACTGTCCACAGGTGGCCCTCCGCCTCGAACAACTCACCNAAACGGGGCAGCTGAGGATGCAACAGAGATTGCAACTGAGGCCAAACGCGCTGCAGACGGTCACGGGATTGAGGATCATCCACCTGGCGCAGCACCACGGGTGTGTCCCCCGCCATGGTGTCGGATCCCCTCCAGAGACAGCCCTGGGCTGACGTTTCCCCAGAGAGACGCTGATCGAGCCGATAGCGGTCGATCAGAACAACCCCGATGTCCACGGCACAGGACTCGCTCAAAAGGTGCCGACGACTCCAGCACGATCGTACCGAGGGTCAGCTCGTTGACACATCCCCCTAGGGTCTCGCCAGAACTGCTGCTCCCCTTGCTGCTCAACAGCCTGCTGGAGGTGCGTCGACGCAGCGAGGCGCTGATTGCACCTCTTNAACCGGAGGACCTTGGCCTTCAGGGAATGGCGGACGCCAGTCCGCCGAAATGGCATCTGGCGCACACGACATGGTTTTTCGAAACCTTTCTGCTCAAGCCATACCTTCAGGGCCACCAAGCCTGCGATCAACGCTGGAGNGTGCTGTTCAACTCCTATTACGACGCCATTGGAGAACAACACCCAAGACCTGAGCGGGGGATGCTCACCCGGCCCACGATTGGCGAGGTGCTCGCTTGGCGGCAACGGGTTGACCAAGGTTTGGCCGCGCTTCTGACCACAGCCGAATCCAGCGTTGTGAACCTTGTGGAACTGGGACTGCATCACGAGCAGCAACACCAGGAACTGCTGCTGATGGATCTGCTCGACGGTTTCAGCCGNCAGCCTCTGGAACCGACCTACGCCGTTGACGCCGATCTGCAGACCGCGCCGGTCGGGCCAACCAACGGATGGCTGAGCTGTTCAGGCGGCCTGATCGAAATCGGCCACAGCGGAAGCGGCTTTCACTTCGACAACGAAGCTCCGCGGCATCGACTCTGGCTTGAACCTTTCGCCTTGATGGATCAACTGGTGACGAACGNCGCTTACCGCGCATTCATGGCCGATGGAGGCTACGAGCGGCCGGAATTGTGGATGAGCGAAGGGTGGTTCGTNCGCCAGAAATGGAATTGGCAAGCGCCGTGCTACTGGCGGGGTGATGGCCCCTCCTGGACATGGCAGGAGGAATTCACCCTGGCTGGCAGGACGGCGTTGCGACCGGAAGCTCCCGTCAGACACCTGAGCTGGTTTGAAGCGGATGCCTTTGCCCGCTGGAGCGGGGCCCGCCTACCGACGGAAGCCGAATGGGAAGTGGCCATCGTTGAANACGGTGATGCCCTGCTGCAGAGCCATGGATGCCTGTGGCAATGGACCTCCAGCCCCTACAGGCCCTACCCGGGATTCCAAGCAGCCTCNGGCGCAATCGGTGAATACAACGGCAAGTTCATGAGTTCTCAGTTCGTGCTTCGGGGCAGCAGCTGGCTGACACCAAAGGGGCATGAACGCAACACNTACCGCAACTTTTTCGCGCCGGCGAGCCGCTGGATGGCCTCCGGTGTGCGCTTGGCGCGATGAGCGTGGATCTCATCGACTTGCATCCCGCTCCTGCTGATCTGGAGCGACTGGTGGAACAGGGATTGCGAGGNCAGCCCCGTCAACTTCCGGCCTGGCTTCTTTACGACGCCGAGGGTTCCCGGTTGTTCGCGAAAATCTGCGAACAACCGGAATACGGCCTGACCCGAACGGAAATTCAACTGCTGAACACCCACGCAGCGGACATTGCCCTTGCTGTGGGAACCGGCGTGATCGTTGAGTTCGGCATCGGCAACGCCCGCAAAGTTGATCCGTTGCTGCGGGCCCTTGCTCCTCCAACCTTCGTGGCGTTGGACATCAGTCAATCCGCGCTCAGGGAATCGCTGGCTGGCCTGGCGACCGTGCATCCATCGGTTCAGATGCTTGGAATCTGCTGCGATCACAGCAACCTGGAGTCGCTGCCAGCCCATCCATGGCTGGCGGAACAACGCAAAATCGGTTTCTTCCCCGGAAGCTCTCTCGGCAATTTCCGCCCGGATGAAGCGATTCAGCTCCTGCAACGCTTTCGATCNCTGCTGAACGGAGGTCCCCTGCTGCTGGGGCTGGAACAGCCCCATGAACCAGCAGTTCTGGAAGCCGCCTACGACGACGCTGCGGGNGTGTCAGCAGCCTTCGCCCGCAATTTGCTGCACNGACTCAACCGTGATCTTCAGGGAAACATCGACCCGGATCAGTTCGCTTACAGCGCCCGTTGGCAGCCTGAGCTGCATCGCATCGAGATGGCCCTGACCAGTCGCTGCGATCAGACGATCCAGCTCGCCGACCAGCACTGGCACTTCCACTCTGGCGAGCCACTGATCACAGAACACAGCGTCAAGTACAGCGTGNCCGCCGCAGAACAACTGGCAGCNAAGGCCGGCTGGCACATCCGTGGGCGATGGCACGACATCGACGACAAGCTGTCCCTGCACTGGCTTGAGCCTGCAGACTGAATTTCGATCATCGAATCGGCATGAAAACGGACCAACGTCGCGAAGCGATCAAGGCGCAACGGGAGCAGCTGATCAGCGAGCTGGAAACGATTTACATGAACGCCTGCGATCGCCTCGGGCAACTTGAAGGGGAGATCGGGGAGGTCAAGGCCGCCCAGTTCACCCAGATGATCCTCAACTCAAAAACAGCCGCAATCGAACCACTGCTGAAGGAAATTGAAAAACCAGTGATCACGACGCCAGGAGATCAACCATGAAATCGTGGCTGGAGCAGCTGGAGCGAGAGCTGGATGCCCGCCTGTCTGCTTTTCTTCGCAACAACCCTGTTCAGGAACAACTGTTCCGAGATCAACACCTCCAGGATCGTGCCAAAGCATTGCAGCGACAACGATCTCAGCTGACACAAGAAGCCAAGGAACAACGTCGCCAACTGCTCACGCTGGCGGATGAGGTGCGGGCCTGGCGGCAGCGTTCTGATCGCGCCCGCAACGCCGGGGCTGCAGAGCTGGCCAGGAAAGCCGAAGANCACCTCAACCGATTGATGCAACAGGGACGCAGTCTCTGGGGCGATCTGGAGGATCTCGGACGTCGGTTCGGTGAAGTGGACCGACAATTGGAGCTGCTGAGCAAGCAGCAATCTGCCAATTCAACCAATCTGGAAGCGGATTGGGCTCAGTTCGAAGCCGAGCAGGAGTTGGACGAGCTGCGACGACGCAGTGGGCTGAACAGCTGAAGCTCAGGCCTTCGGAGCAGGGGGCTCGAGGCTCACACCTTCGGGCGGAGGCGTCGGGTCAGGATCAGCGATCANCATGTGCTGCAGCACNATTTCAGGGCGCTCACTGTCACGCCAACGGATGCGGTANGCCGGCATCTTGGTTCCCCGGCTGGTGGTCTGCTCCACGGGCTCCATCACCCAACCCCGGCGGGAACGACCTTGGGGGTTCCGCTTGACCACCGCATCGGCGTGTTTGAAGCGAAACCCTACGCGCTCACCACTCATGGGATCCGGACCTTGCCACTGAATTAATTATCCACTGTGACGGTGCCGGCATTCCGGGATTCAGGCCGAAGAAGCGGAAAGGCAATCACATCCCTGATCGACGGGCTGTCGGTGAGCAGCATCACCAAGCGGTCAATGCCGATGCCAAGGCCACCTGTGGGAGGCATGCCCACCTCAAGCGCATGGACGAAATCCTCGTCCAGGCCTTGCGCCTCAAGATCGCCNGCCGACTTTCTGGCCTGCTGTGCCTCCAAACGTTGCCGCTGATCAACCGGATCAATCAACTCGCTGAAGGCGTTGGCGGTTTCCCGACCGACGATGAACAACTCGAACCGTTCCACCAAGCCTGGCTTGCTGCGGTGCTTGCGGGCCAGAGGAGAGATCTCGATCGGATAGTCCGTCACGAAGGTCGGCTGAATCAGTGCGGTCTCCACGCGCTGTTCAAACGCCTCATTGAGCAGGCGACCGACACTGTCGGCTTTGTCTGGAGCATCGAGTCCGGCTGCCTGCATGGCGGCAGCCGCCTCGTCGCGGTTGCTGAACCCATTGAAATCAAGCCCGGTGGCGTCCAGCACCAGTTCATGCATGGTGGCGCGGCGCCATGGGGGCGTCAGATCCACGTCCACACCTTGATATGAGAGACGGGTCGCCCCGCAGACCTGCTCACAGACCGAGGCGATCAACGCTTCGGTGAGTTGCATCATGTCGTCGTANTCCGCATAGGCCTGNTAAACCTCCACGGAGGTGAACTCGGGGTTGTGCCGCGTGCTGACCCCCTCGTTGCGAAAAATCCGACCGAGCTCATAAACGCGCTCAAAGCCGCCCACCACCANACGCTTGAGATGCAGCTCGGTGGCGATGCGGAGATACAACGGCAGATCGAGGGTGTTGTGGTGGGTGATGAAGGGCCGGGCATCCGCACCACCGGCCTCCGCCTGAAGAACCGGCGTCTCGATCTCGAGGAACTGACGTTCATCCAACCAGCGACGGATGCCGCTGACGGTGAGTGCTCGCTTGCGAAAGGTTTCGCGGGACTGGGGCGAGACAATCAGGTCGAGATAACGCTGGCGATAGCGTTTCTCCACGTCTGCAAGCCCATGCCATTTGTCCGGCAGAGGCTGCAGGGATTTGCTGAGCATGCGCCAGTCGTCCACCTTCACGGACAGCTCACCGCGATCCGTCCGCCGCAGGATGCCGGAGACGCCAAGCCAGTCACCGGCATCCACCAGCCCGGTGATCTGCTTGAACCAACCTTCCCGCTGCTCCTCGAGACCAGCCTTCTCCAGGAACAACTGAATCGTGCCGGTTTCGTCGGCGAGGGTGAAAAAGGCCAGTTTTCCCATCACGCGGCGGGTCATCACTCGCCCAGCCACAGACACCCTCAGGCTCCGCTCTTCCCCTTTGGGAAGGTCTTGATGCTCCGATTGCAGTGTCGCCAATCGGTGCGTGGGCTCAAAGCGAAGGGCATAAGGGCCCTGTCCAAGCTCCTGAAGCGTGTGAGCCTTCTCCAGGCGGGTGTCGCGCAGATCAGACACAANGGCAACAGCAGACGGGCGCCATCCTGCCGGTCCGACGTGCAGCTGTCATGGGGCGACTCAGGCCGTTGCCGCTTCACCCATCCGCTGGGAGGCATAACCGATGCCGCGAACGGTGAGNATCAACTCAGGATTCCGCGGGTCCGGTTCGAGCTTGCCTCTCAGACGGGCGACGTACACATCNACAACCCGCAGGTCGGCGGATCGCCGGGGCGGATAGCCCCAGAGCTGCTCAAGAATTTCGGCTCTTGGCACCACGGAGCCCGGATCACGGAAGAGCAGTTCAAGCAGGCTGAATTCGGTGTAGGTCAGATTGATTCGCTCACCATCACGCGTCACTTGACGGCGATTGGTGTCCACGACGAGATCGCCAAGTCGCANAACACCCTGNCCTGTAGGAACCTCACGGTTCTCAACGACAGCAGCACCACTCCCGACACGACGCAGAATTGTGGTGATCCGAGCCTCGAGCTCCTTGGGGCTGAACGGCTTTGGAAGGTAATCATCCGCTCCGAGATCCAAACCAGCCACCCGTTCAGAGATGGCATCNACGGCAGAGAGGAAAATGATCGGAACGCAGGACTCGGCCCGTAGGCGCCGGCAGACGGCGAAGCCATCCAGCTTCGGCAACATCACATCCAGAACGATCAGGTCTGGGGTTTCGCNGTGGAAAAGCTCAAGCGCTTCCTCACCGTCTTCGGCGCAGATGACGCGGTAGCCGGAGAGCTGAAGTCGCATCACGAGGACCCGACGGACAGCGGCCTCGTCGTCAACCACCAAGATCGTGGCTTTCGGTTGCGAGGGGCCACTGCCCGTCATTGGCAACACGTTTAACAGCTTGCAACCCTACAGTTCAAATTGAAACAAATGACGAAGAACGCCTGCGGCGCAGACTGTTTTTCGATTCTCTTAAGGTTTTGAGCCTTACGGCCAGCGCGCCTCCGCGTAGCTGTTCCACTGTTCAGCAGCAGTGGAGATCGCTTGATCACTGCTGATCTGATTGAGCATCGACCGCTGGAGTTGTGTGTAGAGAATCTTCTGCAGACGCTTGATGCCGGGCATCGCCGGAACAAGCACACGCGCCCTCTGCAAGGTGATCGCAGACAGCAAACGAGCATCCCGGATCTGCGCCTGTGAAGGATCACGCGGTTGCTCCTGCTCCAGAGCCCGCTGAACCTGACGGAGCGCCTCAACCGACGAAGGCAACACCCTTGCCTCAGTGGCAAATCGCTCCTGATTGGCCGCATTGGTGAGATAAAGAGCCAGGGCCATGGCCTCAGAGCGCTGCTTGCTCTGCTGCGGCACCGCCAGGGTCATCAACGCCACGTTGGCCACGCCATCAGCGCCGGTGAGCGGTGGATGGGGTTCCGTCACCGCCGCGATGCCAGGGGCATTGGTCTGGATGCTTCGCAGAAACTCAGCGCCGGTGGCTGCCATGGCCAACTCCCCGCTTTGAAACAGCTCAATGGCACGGCGCTGTCCCTGACTCACCACCTCTCGCGGCAAGAGACCCTCGCGATACAAGTCGGTCCAGAAGCGGAAGGCATCACGACCGGCCGATGTGTCAAACGCGGCTCGGCGTCGACCATCCAACAACCTCACACCCATCTGCACCAATGCCTCCAGCATCTCGGCGGAATCGTCTGGCACCACGGTGAGAAACAGTCCATAACGCCCTGTCCGTTCGCGGATGCGACGGGCGAACTGCGGCACTTCACTCCAAAACTTCGGTGGGCTGGTGAGGCCGGCCTGCTGCAGCAAACTTCGGTTCACCAGGCTCAGACGCACCGTGAGGTACCAAGGAATCGCGATCTGACCGGCATCGGGATCCCGACAGGCCTCCCAAGCCGAGGGCAGATACCGCTCCGAAGCCNTCCTGGGCAGCAGGTTCGACAGATCGGTGAGCCCACCTTTGCTGGCCAAATTGGCCGCGAAGGGCGGATTCAGATTGACAACATCCGGAGCCGTACGNGCGAACACAGCGGCAAGCAATTTGCGTTCCACCGAGCCCCACGGCAAATCGGTCCAACGCACCAACCGACCNGGATGTTCGCGATCCCAACGACCGAGAACATCCTGGAAATAGGCATTGAATTTGGGTGCCAGTTGAAGCGTCCAGAGATCCAGTCCAGCCGCGCTGCCGTCTCTCGGCCGGCATGCCGCAAGTCCGCAGGCNACAGCGGCGAACAACAGCTGCCGTCGATTCAGAGACAAGGTCATGCCGGTGCTCTCCTGCGCCAGATCAGCAACTGAACGGACACCAGCATTGGCGCCAGAACAGCCGTGATCAAGGTCTGGCTCCACAGGGTCTGCCAGCAAAACATCCGCAGGGTTGGATCCAGAACACCTCCGGCCCGAACCATGAACTGGAGGATCAGACTGCCCCCCAGCGCAGCAGTGCCGAGCCAGGCCAGCAGCCCCAGGTTGAAGGTGCGTTGAATCGGAGGAGCCCGGCGGCCGAGNCGCCCCCACCACCAACCCATGAACAGCAGCGCGGGCACCTGACTGACACCATCGAGCGTCAAGCCATCAAGGACCAGCCCAATCGCGATGCCGGCAATACCGCCGGAAACCGGGCCATCCACCAACGCCCAGGGGAGCAGCCACAGCACGGACCAGGCAGGCCCGACCCCGTCAATGGCCAACCAGGATGGGGCGCCAAGGGTCAGGAAGGGCACAAGTAGCGCCGAAACAATGCAGATCGGTTGGCGATGCAAACGGGCCATGCGCTCAGCGGATCTGCACCTGCACCCAGTCGATCGCCTCAGGGGCGGCAATCAGCTGGACCAGGGCATGAGGAGCAGGAACCGCTTGCTCATCAACGGCCTGCACCACCCCGATCGGAACGTTGGCGGGCAGCAACGTGCTCGCTGGAGACGTGCTCACCAGATCACCGGGCCGCACCTTCGGATCCTTCTCGATGAATCGCAGTTGAGGACGGCTGGTCCCCAGCCCAACCAGCAATCCATGGCTTCGGGAGCGCGGGAGCCAGACGCCGATTTCGGTTCCTGGNGCCGTCAACAGCTTCACCCGGCTAGTCGCTGGGGTGACGCTCTGCACCCGTCCCACCAGACCACCGGGGCCCAGCACGGCATCGCCTGAGGCAATGCCTTGGAACGAACCCTTACCCAGCTCGAGTTGCTGCCACCACCCCCGTGGGGTGCGAGAGATCACGGCCGCGGAAACCCTGCGCTCCTGCTGATCCCCCTGCTGCAGTCCAAGCAAACCGCGCAAGCGGAGGTTGTCGGCCTCGAGCAGCCCAAGCTTGGCNTGTGCTTCCAGTCCGGCCCCCTGCTGGATCCATTCACGTTGCGCTGGGCCTGGCCAGAACAGACGCGTCATCAGGGCATACGCATCAGCGAACACGGCACCTTTGCTGATGCGCACCAACAACAGAAGNACCACCAGACCCAACCAGGGCCAGACNCGAGTCAGTCCTCGCCAACGACTGCCAACGGGCCATTGCGTTGGTGCCACAAGCTCAGGCAGTCGCTGCAGCGCGCGCGAACTCAGGCGTATCAACAACCCGTTGCAGCCGCTTCCAATCCTCCAGCACCTGGCCGCAACCGTTCACCACACAGAGCAGGGGATCTTCAGCGACGTGCACGAAAATGCCGGTCTCGTGGCTGATCAGATCGCTGATGCCGCGAACAAGGGCGCCACCACCGGCCAGCATGATGCCGCGATCGACGATGTCGGCGGCCAATTCAGGCGGCGTTCGCTCCAGNGTGCGTTTCACCGCTTCAACGATCACGTTGAGCGGNTCAGCAATGGCTTCCCGCAGGTCACCTGCTTTGAGGTTGATGGTGCGAGGCAAGCCAGACAGCAGATGCAATCCGCGCACATCCATCGACTGCTGATCAAACTCATCGTCCGGGAAAGCGGAGCCGATCCGGATCTTGATGTCTTCCGCCGTGCGCTCACCAACAACCATGTTGTGCACCTTCTTCAAATAGACACCAATGGCATCGCTGATCTCGTCACCGGCGACCCGCACGGATTCGCTGAGCACCGTGCCCCCGAGGCTGAGGACTGCCACTTCCGTTGTGCCCCCGCCAATGTCAACGATCATCGTTCCAACGGGTTCGGTCACCGGCAGACCGGCACCAATGGCAGCCGCCACCGGCTCATCGATCAGATGAACTTCCCGCGCTCCNGCCATACCAGCCTCNCGCACGGCGCGGCGCTCGACGCCTGTGACACCGCTCGGGATGCCAACCACCAGACGGGGAGCCATGATTCCGCGCCCTTCATTGCCCTTGGTGATGAACGTTTTGAGCATCTGTTCCGCCGCGTCGAAATCAGCGATCACGCCATCCCGCAAAGGACGCACCGCACGGATGTTGCCGGGGGTCCGCCCGAGCATCAGCTTGGCTTCATCTCCCACAGCCAGGGTTGCGCCCCGCTCCAGATCAAGTGCCACCACCGATGGCTCCTGAAGGACGATGCCGCGACCTGAGACGTAGATCAGGGTGTTGGCTGTGCCCAGATCGATGCCGATGTCGCGTGACAGCTGGAAACGACGAAGGAGCACGGAGGTCGACTCAGGTCGACGAATCCTAAGGGCGATTAAGAGACCCGCCTGTTACATCCGACGGAGACGGTGGAACCCTTTTGAAGCAGCCACATCAACCGTGGCTCATCATGAAACCCATCACCAGGAGACGATTTTCAATGGGCGTTAATTCCGTCACCCTCGTCGGCCGGGCTGGCCGCGACCCCGAAGTGCGCTACTTCGAATCCGGAAGCGTTGTGGCCAATCTCACCATGGCCGTCAACCGCCGCAGCCGCGACGATGAACCCGACTGGTTCAACCTTGAAATCTGGGGCAAGCAGGCTCAGGTGGCCGCCGATTACGTGAAAAAAGGATCCTTGCTCGGCATCATCGGCAGCTTCAAGCTGGATCGCTGGACCGACCGCAACAGCGGGGAAGAACGCAGCAAGCCGGTGGTCCGCGTCGACCGCCTTGAGCTGCTTGGCTCCAAGCGGGACAACGAAGCCGCGGCAGGAAGCTTCGGAGGCAACCAGGCCAGCGACGAAGAGATTCCCTTCTGACCCGTTTTGGATGCCGCTGGCGTTCAGTCAGATGACTGACGCCGGCGCCAGATGCGCAGCCCAAGCCAGATCGATCCAGCCAGCACGGCGATCACCAACAGCACCTTCACCACCTTGGAAACGGGATCGATCCAGACCTCAACGTTGCTGTAACCCTCGCCGAGCACCATGCCGGCGACCGTGAGCAGCAACGTCCAGATCAAGCTCCCGGCCGTGGTCCAGATCAGAAACGGTGCCATTGGCATCATNTCGATGCCAGCCGGCACGGAGATCAAGGTGCGAATGCCAGGAACCAGACGCCCCCAGAACACCAAGGCACTGCCGTAACGCGTGAACCAACGATGGCTGCGGACCAGTTCCTCAGGACTGATGCCGATCCAGCGGCCGTGGCGCNCGAGCCACTGTTCAATCCGCTCTTCATTGATCAACCGGCCGACGCCGTACCAGGGCAACGCTCCGAGAACGGTGCCCANCAATCCGGCCAGGACCACGGGAATCAGCTGAAGTTGTCCCTGCTGAACGTAGAAGCCCCCAAGGGGCATGATCAGTTCCGAAGGAATCGGTGGAAACAGATTCTCCAGGAACATCGCCGCAAAGATGGCGGTGTAGCCAAGCCACTGGTTGGCTTCCACGGCCTGACCAATCAACTCGGGCAGTCCGGTGATCAGATCAGAAAGCCCCATGAAAGCTGCGATTGTTCGCGCAAGTCTTCCATGGGGCTGATGGATTGGAGCAGTGGCAGTCGATCACTAGCGCGAGTGGTCGGGCTTCAACAACTTCAAACCCTCTCCNGCNNACTCAAGTGCTGGAGCGCTCCTGGGCGGCATCCGTTGCCAACTGCAGGACCAACNTGTCATCTCCAACCCTTTGAAGGGAAAACTCATGGGTGCAGATGGCATCTGCAGACGGGGCGCATGTTGTGGGCAAAGCCTCCCCAAACTGCTTCGTTTTCCGTCGTTGGAGATCCAAACCATGCAAGCGAAGCTGACCAAACGAGAAGGTCTGATCACCATCCAGCAAAGGGGGAACGAGACGATCAATCAGCGGAAACTTCCTCACGGTGTTCTCCAGCACAGGCGAACGCGGCATCGTTCCTTGAACAACCAGGTACCGGGGCTGTTAGTCCGGGCGTGCAGCCTGCAGCACCGACACCGCCCCAACAATCCGCGAAAGACGGCTCTGCTCAAAGCGATCCTGGGCCTCGAACGCATGGCCATACGCATAGGAGACCACCACCAACAGCAACGGAAACNCCACGGGCCATCGGCCGAAATCCCAAACCAGCTGCTGCAGTGGCTCCATGGCGGAACGCATCTGGGCCATCGGCAAGGAGGCATCGATGGCCTTGAATTCGGCCGAATTCAAGGCGTAAGTGTTGAGCCTGTGTTCAGCAAACAGGGCGATTAACAGGCGGTACGTCCCAAAGGCCCCGCAGTAAACCGCAGCACTGCCGATCAAACGCCTGGGCAGCGAAAGGACCGGTCGAGAGCGATCAAGAAGATCGAGCAGGGAAGCGACACAGAGGCAACCGCTCATCACCAGGAAGCCGTTGGCAGCCGGTTGATAAAGATTGAATGCAACCAGTTCCAAGGCCATCGCCGTCAGCAGCATTGGCCAGCGCGCACTCAGATTCACAAGCAAGGCAGCCACGACAGCCGCAGCCAGGGCCAACGCCATGAACAGCGAATCGAATCCGTAGGACATCGCCTGCAGCCCATAGGGCTGTGCGATCAGCGGCAAGCTGGAGACCGCTGACCAAAACGGCGATCGGATGCCATGGGCACGAGCACAGGCCACTCCGACGGCAGACAGCAGCGCGATGGACACCAGCGTGTACAACGGTGCGACAGCCGTGGCTGATCGGCCGACACGAACCCAGTTCAGGTTGCCGTCCATGGCCCGCTCGAGGTCGTCGATGTACAAATCGACGGCGAGAAGCAACGGCAACAGTGTGATCAGCCCTGCAGCGAATGCGGCACGCCACTGACGCACAACCGCGGGTTCCTGGACCAAGTCACACCACGACATCCCGATCGGGTGTTGTGCCATCGCCAAAACGCTTCGCACCAAAAAAAGCCAGGTCGTTGGAGCGACCTGGCGGGAATCATGAAAGCGAACAGTCGCTGATGCGTTGGGCGATCAGTAGCGGTAGTGGTCGGGCTTGTAGGGACCTGCCACCGGCACATTGATGTAGTCGGCCTGGTCTTTGCTGAGTTCCGTGAGCTTGGCGCCGATGCGATCGAGGTGCAGGCGAGCCACCATCTCATCGAGGTGCTTGGGCAGCACATACACCTCCTTGCCGTACTCGTTGCCCTTGGTGAACAGCTCGATCTGGGCCAGCACCTGATTGGTGAACGAGTTGCTCATCACGAAGCTGGGATGCCCCGTGGCGCAGCCGAGGTTCACCAGACGACCTTCGGCCAGCAGGATGATCCGGTTGCCGCTTGGCAAGGTGATGTGATCCACCTGCGGCTTGATGTTCTCCCACTCGTACTCCTTGAGCGAGGCGACATCAATTTCATTGTCAAAGTGGCCGATGTTGCAGACGATCGCCTCATCCTTCATCGCCTTGAGGTGCTCGTTGCGAATCACCTGGTAGTTGCCCGTCGCGGTGACGAAGATGTCCATCTCACCGACGACGTCCTCAAGCCGAACCACGCGGTAGCCCTCCATGGCGGCCTGCAGGGCACAGATGGGGTCGACTTCAGCGATGCAGACCGTTGCGCCAAGACCACGCAGGGACTGGGCGGAACCCTTGCCCACATCGCCATAACCCATCACCAGGGCCTGCTTGCCGGCCACCATCACATCGGTGGCGCGCTTGATGCTGTCCACCAACGATTCACGGCAGCCGTAGAGGTTGTCGAACTTGCTCTTGGTGACCGAGTCATTGACGTTGATGGCCGGGAAAGGCAATTCGCCGCTCTTCTGCATCTTGTAAAGACGCGCCACACCGGTGGTGGTCTCCTCAGTCACGCCCTGGATCTCGGCCTTGGTGCGCGAGTAGAAGCTGGGGTCCTGGGCCAGCTTCTTCTTGATTGAAGCGAACAGGAAGGTTTCCTCCTCGTTGGAGGGATTGTCCAGAACCGTGATGTCCTGCTCGGCCTTGCTGCCGAGCATCACCAGACCGGTGGCGTCGCCACCGTCGTCCAGGATCATGTTGGGAGAGCCGCCATCGCCCCACTCCAGGATGCGGTGGGTGTAATCCCAGTACTCCTCGAGGGTTTCTCCCTTAACGGCGAACACCGGAATGTTCTGAGCTGCAATGGCTGCAGCAGCATGGTCCTGGGTGGAAAAGATGTTGCAGGAGGCCCAACGCACCTCGGCACCAAGCTCCACAAGGGTTTCGATCAGACAGGCCGTCTGGATCGTCATGTGCAGGGAGCCGGCAATGCGCGCACCCTTGAGAGGCTTCTCCTTGCCGTATTTCTGACGAAGTGCCATGAGACCAGGCATCTCGGTCTCGGCGATATCGAGTTCCTTGCGACCGAAGTCAGCCAGGTTGATATCGGCGATGACGTGATCGCCGGCGAGCTTGAGCTCAGCCGGACTCGTGGGCGCTGCCACCATGAATTAAAAGCTCCGTTGGGAGAACGTGGAAGGGAATCTCTGCAGAGGCCCCGAGGCTTCGGGCTCGCGTATCGGCGAATCTACAGATGAGACCTTTGCATTAGTGGATGCCGAGGCCACCCGCCGCTTTGGCGCCGAGCTTGCCAAACACCTGCCGAGAGGCGCGATCCTGCTGCTGCAAGGGGACCTTGGGGCGGGGAAGACCTGCCTGGTTCAGGGCATGGCCGAGGCGATGGGCATCGATGAACCGATCACCAGTCCCACCTTCGCGCTCGCCCAGCACTACCTCTCAGGACACCAACCTCTGGTGCATCTCGACCTCTACAGACTCGAGACGCCTGGTTCCGCCGATGAACTCTTCCTTCAGGAAGAGGAAGAAGCACGGGCCATCGGTGCGGTCTTGGCGGTGGAATGGCCGGAACGGCTGAGCATCAACCTGCCGGAAGCCTGGCGATTGACCCTGGAATACAAGGGAGACGGACGACAAGCTGAACTCAGCCCACCACAAACCGGCAATCGAGATAACGCTCCATGGCCTCGATGAACAAACCCTCGGTTCCGAGCACAAGATCATTTGCAGAGGCCAGAGGCCCAGCCAACTAACCAATCAATCAATCAAGAAAACGGTCCCCAAAATGCATCGTCCAACGAGTCGTTTGACGCGCATCCATGGGCAGTCCCAACTTGCATGGAGACCACAAAAACGATCGACGTCATCACAAACAGAGCCAAGCCAATCGTGAACGAATGACGCTTCTGTTGGCAACCAACATCGTGACGCTGCGAACAAGAAAGAGCAGATGGGTTACACAGGACAACAAGACGCCCAAGCCGCAAACAACTTCCCTGTATTGACAGAACAATGANTCCAATACTGCACGCAATTCCCACCATTAACGACACAGTCAAGACAAACAATTCAGGACTTCCCTTGCGTCGTTCTCGGTTGTGACCACGCGACAGGACAGGCTCAACGCCCATCCCCCAAGAACGCCTCCACCTGAGCTTGGGTGGGCTGTGGGTCAATNCCCCCCGTCCCACCGCACACCAGGGCACCACAGGCCGCCGCGAATTGGATTCGCTCTTGTGGCGCTGCATCCCAACGGTGCAAGAGTCCGGCCGTGAAGGCATCGCCCGCTCCGGTGGTGTCGACGACGGTGGGGGGCTGAAACGCAGCCTGCTGACCTGAGTCAGCACCCAACTGCCAGCGCACCGGGGCCGCTCCATCGGTGACGACCACATCAGGCCGCTGGGGCAGAGCCCGCTGAATCGCGCCGGGATCGGAGGACTGGAACAACCAGACCGCTTCCTCCCGAGCCAGCTTGATCAGGGCCGCTTGTTCCAGAAGCGGTTGCATCGCCGCCTTTGCCGCTGCAGATGGTCCAGCCCCGGGATCAGCGGCTGGATCCCAGAAGGTGGGCCGCCAGTTCACATCCAACGCAACAGCAGTACCGCGACCGCGGGCCTGTTCAACGGCTGATCGCAAAGCCGCCGCTGATGTTGACGATGCCAGGGGGATCGTTCCGATCAGCAGCCAGCGGGATGAGGGCAAGGGCGCCACGGCCAACGCCTGATCGGCAAAACCAAGACCTTGATCACCGGCAAATCCCTGAAACTGCCGTTCACCATCCAGCGCACGGCGCACCAACACGATGCGACTGGGACGCTCAGCATCCCGCTGCAGAAACGCGGTCTCCAGACCGCGCTCAGCGAACAATCTGACGAACGTTTCCCCAGTGACGTCCTGCCCCAGCCGCCCGGCGAAGGCCACCGTTGTGCCCAGGCGGGCCAAGCCGCAGGCCACATTCGCCGGTGCACCGCCCAGGCGATCGTCCACCGGCTGGTCGACCGCCGGGTCACCACCCGGCGGGCCGAGACGATCCATCAGAGCTTCACCAAGACAGACGACAACGGGATCAAGCGCCATCTGAGCGGATCAGAACTGTTCCCAAGCGTGGGTCGCGCTGCCCAACCTGCCAAGCAGCGCCTCAATGATCCGAGCATTGGCGGCCGGAAAGGCGTAATCACCCAGATCCTCCGGTCGCACCCAACGCACCTGCTGACTGGCCAGCGGCTGGGGCTCCCCGGACACCCAGTCGCAGAGGTGCACCACGAACCGCAGCTTTTTGTGGCTGTAGGCGTGATCCACTGTGATCAGTTCATCGCCGATCGTCACAGCGATCCCGAGTTCCTCCCTCAGTTCGCGGGCGATGCAGGTTTCAATCGTTTCACCGGGCTCCTTTTTGCCACCGGGGAACTCCCACATCCCCCCGAGCAGCCCCTCCTCTAACCGCTGGTCGATCAACACCTCACCTGCAGCATTGCCCACAACACCAACACCGATCACCTGGAAGGGAAGAGGCTTGGGGGCGTCGGTCACGGGCCAGCGGCTGGGATCGCCGGAAGCGTAGGCAGCACAGTGCAGCCGCAAGGGACAGATCGAGCAGGACGGCATCCGCGGCGTGCAGACCGTGGCCCCGAGATCCATCAAGGCCTGGTTGACATCCCGTGGCCGCTCCGGGTCAATTATGGCCTCGCTCCAGCTCCAGAACAGGGCGTCATCACGGGCCGGCGGGCGCGGATGGGCCGTCAATCGCGCCAACACCCGTTTGACGTTGCCATCCAGGATCGGCAACGGAGCATTGAAGGCGCTGGAGAGAATGCTGCCTGCCGTGGTGCGGCCAATGCCCGGCAACGCCATCCAGCCCTCCAGGGTGCGGGGCCAGGGTCGGCCCACCAGCAACTGCGCCGCCTCATGCAGCCGGCGGGCCCGGGAGTAATAGCCGAGCCCCTGCCATTGCAGCCGCACCTCATCCAAGGAGGCTGCGGCCAGGGCTTCGACCGTGGGAAAGATCGCCATCCAACGCTCCCAGTAGGGGAGCACCACCGCCAACTGCGTCTGCTGCAGCATCACCTCGGCGATCCAGATGCCGTACGGGTCCAGAGCGTGTCCTGCGCGAGGCCAGTGCCTCTCCACCGTGAACATCCACGGCTTCTGGCCCCAATCCCGACGACCAAAACGCTCCCACCAGTCCAGCAAAGAGGCCGCCAACACAGTCGAATTTTGGGCGAGTGTTTCAGTCATCCAATGCCGTCATCAATGCCACCGAATCGAGCGCTGTATCGCAAAAGGATTGCAAGGGTGGCGCATCACCCAAGCGCGAAACATCAACGCCAAAACATAAAAGTTTTTGCTCCAGCATGATCACATTGGTCCCGATCAAACGCAATTTCAATGCCAGGCGAACCCAAGCCATCACACCATGATTGAATCCAATTCATGAATCACAGCAGCAGCATGTCTAGGCCGTGGGATGTTGCTGTGGTCTGCGGCGGCCTCGCGGGCATCACGGCCGCCCGTGATCTGAAGCAGCGCGGGCTTCGAACCGTGGTGATCGAAGCCAACGACCGCCTTGGCGGGCGCACATACACCATCGAAGACGACGGCTGCAAAGTCGAACTGGGCGGAACATGGATTCACTGGACCCAACCGTTCATCTGGGCCGAAAAAGAACGTTACGGACTNGAGATTGANGAAACGCCCGGCTGCGTTGCGGAGCACATCGCCATTCATCGTGGGGATCGCATTGAAGCCCTGGGTGAACACGAAATCGCCGAATTCATGGCCGGCTTCGACCTGTTCTTCTCCGAAGCCATCAAGGTATGGGAACGCCCCTACGACGCCCATCACACTTGGGGAGCGATCCAAGANNGCGACAAGATCACAGTTGCCGATCGCCTGNCGTCACTCAATCTGACGCCACTTCAACAAGCCGCGATCGGGGGATTCCTGGAAATCCTTTCCATGTCTGCACCCAAATCCGCATCGTATGTGGAAATGATGCGTTGCTATGCCTTATCCGGCTGGAACACNGTTGTCTTCAAAGACACAGCNGCTCGCTACAAGTTTTCCAACGGAACAGGTGCTTTGGTGAACGCCATTGTGGACGATGGAGGTTTTGACGTCGTCACCAATGCACAGGCGNCAACAATCACCCAGNGCCCCGATGGCGTGACGGTCCNTACCAGCAATGGAGACANCTATCAAGGTCGCCTTGGCATCATCACGGTGCCCATGAATGTGATGAACACGGTCGAATTCAAACCACCTCTTTCACCTGTTAAACGGGAAGCGGCAGAGGTGAAACATGCCGGAGGGGGGTCCAAAGTGTTCTTCGTCGTCAAAGGCGATCCCGGCCCGGTGATGACCCTGGCCCGCAGTGCTGATTCAGCACTGATCGGCAGCTTCACGTATCACCGTGGTGAACAGCAGTCCTCGCTGGCGGGCTTCAGCCTGGAACCCGATGCGCTGGAGAAATCCGTCGACGAGTGGCAGTCGATCTTCAATGACTACCTGCCTGACCTAAAAATTCTCCGCACCTTCGGACATCCCTGGGGAACNGATCCTTTGTCTCAGGGCAGTTGGTGCAACTATCGCCCGGGCACCGTGACGCGCTTCGCAGAAGCGCTCCCTCTCAAAGAAGGAAGGCTCTTCTTTGCCTCCGGGGACCATGGCGATGGTTGGAGGGGCTTCATGGAAGGTGCGATCGCCAGTGGATCGCAGACAGCCATGGCCGTTCAGACCACCTTGAGCGGCACGTGAGCAANCCAGCCGAACGGATCNGAGNAGCCAGTGCGAATGCGGACATCCGGGCGCANATTGNCTGGATCTCTGAATTACCTTTCACNCAAGTGTGAAACNTTGTCGTGGCTCAATCGTTGCGTCGGAAAGCAGTTCTGCTGACGGCAGCTTTGAGCTTCACCCTTGTGGCCTGCGGCAAGCCAAAAACGCAGGCTCCAACACCANTGTCGGTGCAGACCACAAGTGTTGCCCAGGCCACATTTGCCCCATTGATCGAATCAATCAGCCAGCTGGAGTCAACAGCGAATGTGGCCGTCACACCACAGATCGAAGGCTCAGTGGTGAAGGTCCTGGTGAAGGAGGGCCAAGCCGTGAAGGCAGGTCAGGTGATTCTCGTGCTCGACAACGTGCAGCAGAGCGCCGCTCTGGACTCTGCCCGTTCCGAAGCAATGAAAGACAAGGTCAACGCCGAACGCTACGAATACCTCTACAGCCAGGGTGCGGTTTCCGCCAAAGACCGGGACACCTACGTCACCGAGGCAATCCAGTCCAGGGATGAAGCGCGTGCTGATGCCGCGAATCTCGGATACAAGTTCGTCAGAGCACCGATCGACGGCGTCATCGGCGACCTGGACGAGGTGAAATTGGGGGATTACGTCAAAGCGGGACAGACCATCACCGGCATCGTCGATAACTCCACCCTTTGGACCTTGATGGAGATCCCGGCATCTCAGGCATCCCAGGTGCAGAAGGGCCAAACCGTCAACGTGGAATCACAAACCCAGCCACCCGTCAAAGGTCAGGGCACAGTCACGTTCATCTCGCCCTACTTCGCCATNAGCGGTGACGACACAGCGCCCAACACCCTGATGGTGAAAGCGGAATTCCCCAACCTCACCGGCCAGTTGAAAACCGGTCAGTACGTCACGTCACAGATCATCACGGGGCAGAAGCAGGAGCTCGCCGTCCCTGTGCAGGCCGTGATGATGCAAGCGGAGCAACCCTTTGTCTACCGAGTGGTCCCGCTGAGTCAGGCTCTGCCCAAGATCAAAGCGTCCCAGAACACTCCGGAAGCCACCAAAAAGCAGTTGGAGGCTTTACCCAGCAGCACCAAGATCGTGGTTCAGACGAAGGTTGAACTCGGCACATTGCAGAACAACCTTTACCCGGTGACGTCTGGCCTCAAGCAAGGTGATGTGGTGGCCGTGAGCAACACCGCGATGCTGCGCAGCGGCATGCCGGTGAAAGTGTCACCAGCCAAGAGCGCAACAACTGCAACCCAAACGAACTGAGCGCAATGTCTTTTTCAGACAATTTCATCAAGCGCCCAGTCCTGACAACGGTCTGCAGCATCTTGATCGTTCTGGTGGGTGTGATCGCGATTCCCACGCTGCCGATCGCCAACCTGCCCAACATCGCCAATCCGCTCATTCAGGTCACAGCGGTGTACGGCGGAGCCAATGCCGAAGTCACCGAGCAAGCGGTCACCAATCCGCTGGAGCAGCAGATCAACGGTGTTCCAGGCATGAGCTACATGACCTCCAACAGCGACATGGAGGGAAACAGCACCGTCAGTGTTTACTTCGATGAGACCACGGATATTGATATCGACCAGGTGAATGTGCAGAACCGGGTCTCCCTGGCGATGCCTCAGTTGCCCGAGCAGGTCTCCGCCACCGGAGTGGCGGTGAAACAGAGCACTCCCTCGATCCTGCTGGCCTACGAAGTTGGATCCAGCGAAGGGCAGTTCGAAGCGAGTTACCTCAATGGACTGATCTACGACCAGCTGTATTACCCCCTGTCACGTATCGAAGGCGTGGCCAATGTGACCATCTATGGAGGGGCGAATCCAGCGTTCTGGTTGTTTGTTGACCCCGACAAGCTGGCGGCCAACGGGCTGACCTCTGAGGATGTGGTCAGTGCGATTCAAGCCCAGAACAGTGTGGCCGTTGGAGGCATGGTGGGCGGTCCTCCAGCGTCTGGAGATCAGGCTTACACCTATCCCATTCTGATTGAGAACAATGGCAACCTGATTTCAATCGAGGATTTCAACAATCTGATCCTGAACCGCTCAAACAGCGGCAATCTGCTGAAGTTAAGGGACGTGGGCGAAGTGCGTTATGGCACCAACACGTACAACGTTCAGGCCATCGACAAAAAGAACCATCCCTCTTTGACAATTGGCGTCTTTCAGACACCAACCAGCAATGCCTTGAATGTGGCNGATGCTGTGGTGAAGCAAATGAACCAATTTGCCACCACGGTTCCACCGGGAGTCACGGTCAATCAGATCTACAACATTGGTGANTTCATCGAAGCATCAGTGGATGGCGTCATTGATGCCCTTGGCCTGGCCATTGTTCTGGTTCTGATCATCCTGTTCATCTTTTTGCAGAACTGGCGCGCCACCATTGTTCCCAGCCTGGCCATACCCATTTCCCTGGTGGGAACCTTCGCTTTCCTGAAGGTGTTCGGATTTTCGATCAACCAACTCACGCTGCTTGGATTGGTGCTTGCCACGGGTCTGGTGGTGGATGACGCGATCGTCGTGATCGAAGCCGTGTCCAGCAACATCGAAAAGGGCATGTCGCCTCGAGAGGCAGCACTCGACTGCATGGGCGAATTGTTTGGAGCACTGCTGGCCACGGCCTTGGTGCTGATGGCGGTGTTCGTCCCCGTTGCCTTCTATCCGGGCGGCATTGGCATCATCTATCAGCAATTCGCACTCACCATTGCCTTCTCAATCGCCATTTCAGCGTTCAACGCACTCACGTTTTCACCGATGCTTTCGGGTTTGATCCTGCCAAAGGGCAAACCCAAACAACCCAGCGGACTGGCCTGGATCGTGGTTGGTGTGATTGTTGGGCTTGCCTTTGGTCGCTTCAGCGCCGCATCCTTCGGATCATGGACCTACATCGTGGGCATCGCGATTGGTGCCTTGGCAGGTGCCAACTTGCCACTGATTTTCCGGTTGTTCAACACAGGATTTGCACGTCTTCAATCAACGTATGCAAGCTTGCTGAAGCTGCTGATCAAGGCAAGGTTGATCATTCTTGCGGTNCTCGCAGCCGGCATCGCGCTGACGGTGTTTGCGTTCAGCGCGCTGCCAACAGCCTTCATCCCCGATGAGGATCAAGGTTACGGGCTGGGGATTTATCAGCTTCAAAACGGTGCTTCGTTGAATGAAACGAAGGCGTTCGCAGCTGAAATTGCCGGTGTGCTGAATGAAGAGCCGGATCTGGTAAATGCTTCTGTGATCAGTGGTTCGGGATTCAATGGCTCCAGTCCTGATCAGGGGCTGTTCTTCTTTGGCCTCAAACCACTCTCAGACCGGAAGTCGGCTGATCAAAGTGCAGAAGCGATCATCAAAAGGATGAACGAAAAACTGGTTGGCCTGAGTGATGGCATGGCCGTGGCCATCGGCCCCCCCGCCGTCCCGGGATTCTCGCCGCAGGGAGGCTTTTACTTCCAGTTCAACGATCTCAGCAATGGTGGATACAGCTTCAACGAATTGTTCGACATGGCGGACAATCTTGTGAAAGAAGCGAATGCCAGCGGCGATTTCCAGAAGGTTTACACCCAGTTCAACCCAAGTTCCCCAGCGGTGGGATTGAGCATCAACCGGGACCTGATCGGATCGCTGAATGTGGACTATCAAGAAGCGATGGATACGATCGCGGCGNTGGCGGGCAGCACATACACCGGTCTGACCTACGAAGCTGGCGAGGTTCGCAACATCTATGTCCAGGGAGCCCCGGATCAGCGCCAAGACATCGATGACATCCTGTCGTATTACGTGCGCAGCAGAGATGGCGACATGGTGCAGGTGTCGCAGTTTGCTTCCGCTGATCTCAGCAGTGCTCCACCCACCATCAATCACTACAACCTGTCCCGCTCGGTTCTGATTCAAGGGGGACCTGCTGCCGGCAAGAGCAGTGGTCAGGCCCTGACGGCGATTCAGCANCTGTTCAACAAACTGAATTTCACCAACATCGACTATGCCTTCACCGGCCTGGCCGCACTTCAGCTCTCCGCCGGCAACGCCAGTGTGTTGGTGTTCGGCCTCGGAGTCCTAATTGTGTATCTGGTGCTCTCAGCCCAATACGAGAGCTACGTGACGCCTGTGATCATCCTGGCCACCGTGCCCTTGGCGATGCTGGGTGCANTGACGTTCCTGGCCATCCGCTCGATCGATCTCAATATCTATGCCCAAGTGGGCCTGGTGACCTTGATCGGTCTGGCAGCAAAGAACGGCATCCTCATCGTGGAGGTGGCCGAACAGAAACTCAAAGACGGGTTCGGCGTCGCCGACGCCGTGGTGGCCTCAGCTGAATCGCGCTTACGGCCGATTCTGATGACCGCCATTGCTGCCCTGGCCGGTTTCCTTCCTCTGGTCGTGGCCAACGGAGCTGGAGCCCACAGCCAGCAATCCCTCGGAACGGTGATCTTCGGCGGACTTGTCGTCGCCACGGTGCTCTCCCTCGGGGTCGTTCCACCGGTGTATGTGCTGGTCAAAACCCTGGAGAGTCGTTTGTTCGGCAAGAAGGAATCAGCGATGCAGCCAACCCAACCATGACGCCGTCGAACGGGGTCTGGACCTGGCAGAACCATGCGATCGGATGGGCCAGCATGGGCGAACGCGAGGCGCCGATCGCCGTTGTCCTGATCCACGGCTTTGGCGCCAACACCAACCATTGGCGTTTCAACCAACCGGTTCTGGCGAACCTGGCCCCCACCTTCGCCATTGATCTTCTGGGATTCGGCCGCAGCGATCAGCCCCTGGCACGGCTGAAAGACGAACCCGAGGCACCTGGAGCCGTGCACTACGGATTCGATCTCTGGGGCCGCCAGGTGGCCGACTTCTGCCAGGAGGTGGTTGCTCAGCCCGTGCTGTTGGTGGGCAATTCCATAGGAGGGGTGGTGGCCCTGCGAGCAGCCCGGCAACTNGGTGATCACTGCCGGGGTGTGGTGTTGATCGACTGTGCCCAGCGGCTGATGGATGACAAACAGCTGGCGACCCAACCCGCCTGGATGGCATGGATCCGACCGCTGCTGAAAACGATGGTGCGGCAGCGCTGGCTGAGCACGGGGCTGTTCCGCAACGCCGCGCGGCCCGGTGTGATCCGAAGGGTTCTGAAACAGGCGTATCCCAGCGGCAACAACATCGACGCGGCCCTGGTGGAGCTGCTGTATGAACCGACCCGCCGCGAAGGAGCCGCCGAAGCGTTCCGAGGCTTCATCAACCTGTTCGATGACGATCTGGCACCAGACCTGATGCGGGAGATGACGCAACCCGTGGATCTGATCTGGGGTGAGCGAGACCCCTGGGAACCCTTACCGGAAGCAGGCCGCTGGGCCAAAACCATCAACTGCGTGCGGTCNCTCCACGTGATTCCCGAAGCGGGTCATTGTCCCCACGACGAATCACCAGATGAGGTCAATGCTGTGCTTTGCCAATTGCTACAACAAACCACAGCGTGAAGTTCATNCAAACGAATNTTACAATGNCAGAAAACGAAAACTGCATANCTAACTCATTACCTTCATTCNCAGATCAAAAATTGNAACTTAAGTGATCCTCAAATCACAAATGTAAAAGAATAATACCAANTTAAAAATTGATGAAATGCTTTTAAGNNTGTGAATTCTTGACGAAATATATTAATTATTCAGCAATTAACTTATTTAAAAGATTCAAAAACTTCAATGAATGATTCAAGTGGAATCAAACAAAATCAATCAAATTAAGCCAAGCACGTCATCAATCGTTCGGATGGTGAAACTGGGTTTGTCAACAAGCCACATACGCTTCAACCTGATCACTCACCCGGCGAAGACCCGCGAGACCATCCCGCTCCAAATTGCGGACACGATCCCGGCTCATGCCGAGGATGCGGCCAATGCCTGTNAGACTCATTGGCTCCTCACCATCCATGCCATACCGCATGCGCAGGACTTGCTCCTGGAGATGAGGNAGTTGGCTAAGCAGACAGCGCAGATCGCCCTTGAGGCACTCTTCTTCCACTTGGTCGCTGGGCAAATCGCCATCGCCCGAAAGCAGTTCAAGCAATTCCGTGTCATCACCGTCGCCAACTTTCATTTCAAGGCTGACGGGTTGACGAGCCCTGCACATCAAATCTTTGACGTCATCTTCAGGAAGATCAACGAATTGAGCCAACTCGGTGACGGTGGGCGTACGTCCAAGATCCTGGCTAAGTTCGCGCTGCCCCTTCTTGAGCTTGTTCAACATCTCAGTGATGTGAATCGGCAAGCGGATGGTGCGACTCTTCTCNGCAATNGCACGGGTGATGCCCTGACGAATCCACCAGTACGCATAGGTCGAAAACTTATAACCACGTGTTGGNTCGAATTTCTCNACACCACGCACTAGGCCAATTGTTCCCTCCTGAATCAGGTCGAGAAGCTCCATATTCCTCTTTGTGTATTTCTTGGCAACACTCACAACCAACCGCAGGTTGGCAGCCACCATGCGCTCCTTGGCGCGACGACCATGCTGAAANTTGCGCTTCANCTGAAGCTCTGAAAGNCCTGCCGCTTGGGCNAGTTGCTGTCGNGATGGCTTGCCCCCATCGCGGCTTTCGAGCTCATGCTCCATCGACTCGAGGTCCATCAGATCCTGAACCTGGCGTCCAAGGGTGATTTCCTGCTCGTGGGTCAGAAGGGGAACGCGACCGATGTCACGCAGGTAGGACCGGACCAAATCGACATCGACACTGACTTGGCGAGAGGCAGTTGTTGCAGGCGACTTGGAAGCAACGGCGACGGGTGCCATGGCGCTTCATTGAGTTATGTAAAGACTACCCCTAAGAAACGTAAAGGAGCTCTCAGAAAGAGACAGCTGCCAGGAATTGGGTAGAAATACNTGCTGCCTGCCAAAGCATCGGCAGGTTTTCCAGCAGCCATTCCGCCGTTTTCAGATAGATGAGCGTCCCGGCAACGTCCGTGCAGGTGGTGATGAACGGCGTTGACATCAAGGCCGGATCCAAACCCATGCGATCGAAAACAAGCGGGAACGCCGCTCCTGCGGTGGCCGCCAATGTGGTGATCGCCAACAGACTGATGCCCACAGAGATGCCCACCANAGGNCTTTCACCGCGCCACCAGGCAAACGGCACCACCAGGATCATCATCAGGATGCCAAGCAAGGCACCCGCCATCGCCTCCCGTGCGATGGCCTTCATCGGACCAAGGGCTGTGATGCTTTGCGTGCTCANGCCACGGATCACCACCGTTGAGCTCTGTGCGCCGACATTGCCACCGGTGCCCCCCAACAAGGGGATGAACGCCGCCAGGAGCACCACCTTCTGAAGAACATCCTCGTTCGCCGCGATCACTTCTGAGGTGAAGAAACTGGCGACCACCAGAACCGCAAGCCAAACCACCCGGCGACGAGCAACCGTGAACAGATTGCTGGTGAAGTAATCGTCTTCATCGCCGGCCTGAACAGCGCCGGCCGCATAGAGGTCACGGGTGGCCTCCTGCTCAATCACATCGATCACGTCATCAACGGTGACGATTCCGACAAGCCGCTGCTCAAGATCCACAACCGGCACGGCAAGGAAGTCGTAACGCTGGATTGTGCGGGCCACCTTCTCCTGATCCGTATCCGTCCGAACGCTCAGGACATCAGCGGTCATCACATCACCGATTCGGCCCTGGGGATCAGACGTCACCAGATCCCTCAGGGACAGAATCCCTGTGAGGTGACGTTCAGCGTCTGTGACGTAGAGGCTGTAGACGGTCTCGGTGTCCCGTGCCCGCCGACGGACGATGTCGAGAGCCTCCTGAGCGGTGTGATGCTCCTTGAGGTCGATGAATTCGGTCGTCATCAGTCGACCGGCCGTCTCGGCCTGGTAACCCAGCAGTTCGGAGGTGACCCGCCTCTCATCCGGACTCAGTTCACTCAACAACTGGCGAACAACCTTGGCCGGCAATTCCTCAAACAGGCGGGCCCGATCGTCCGGAGACATTTCTTCGACCACCTCCAGCACTTCACTCGAGCGCAATTTGCTGAGCAGGTTTTGCTGGGTGGTGGTGCCGAGGTACTCGTAAACGCTGATCGCTTCGTCCTTGGTCAGCAGCCGGAACGCAATGGCCTGCAACGTTGTGGGCAGATTGCCAATCGCTTCGGCGATATCCACCGGCTGAACCGGTTCCAGCAGCAACTTGACCGCGTCGTAGTTCCCGACGGTCAACATCGCTTCGAGCTGGCGTGTCACGACATCCGCCAACATGTGGTGTTCCACGGTGACGCCTGCGGCGACGCCAATGACTTCGGCCATCGGACCTCAGCTGACGACCAAGTGTATGGGGAGTAAGGGCGTTACCCTCGTGCCGCAAGACCACCTTTTCCTCCATGGCCATCAGCGTCAGCAATGTGACGGTGCGCACCCCTGAAGGCAGCGACAAATCGCTGGGTGACTACGCCGGCAACGTTCTGCTGATCGTGAACGTCGCCAGCAAGTGCGGATTCACCAAGCAATACGCCGGACTGCAACAACTCCAGGACAGCTATGGAGAGAAGGGCCTGAAGGTGCTGGGTTTCCCCTGCAATGATTTCGGTGGTCAAGAACCAGGCACCCTGGACGAAATCAAAAGCTTTTGCTCCACCACCTATGGAGCCAACTTCGAGCTCTTTGACAAGGTGCACGCCATGGGCAGTACAACCGAGCCTTTCACCACACTGAACCAGACGGCGCCCGCCGGCGACGTTGCCTGGAATTTCGAAAAATTCCTCATCGGCAAGGACGGCACCGTGATTGATCGCTTCAAAAGTGGGGTCACACCGAACGACTCCGATCTCAAGACGGCGATCGAGGCGGCACTGGCGGCCTGAACTGGCGGCCGAGCAGAAATCCAAGCCCAGCGGCTCCCAATCCACCGCCAAGGGTGAGCCCGATCAACCCGATCGCTTCGCCAGTAGCACCGGACGACAGCAACTTCACCACATCCAGCATCCAACTGCTGAATGTGGTGATCGAACCGCAGAAACCAATCCCCAGCAGCAAGGTTCGGCGCGGGGCAACAGGCATTCCCGTCAAACAACCCAGCAGTGCGGCGCCAGCGATGTTCACGAGCAGGTTCCGATCCTGCACAATCTGAGACATCTGCCAACGCAAGAGGGCTCCTGGAATCGCACCGCTGGCAACCAGAAGAATTTCCTCAAGCTCAACTCTCAGTGATGGTCGGAGGAGATCAGGCATAGGAACCGATGCTGTAACCGAGAGCGGCAGCGATCACACCCGCCATCAAGGACGAGAGTGCGAGAAAGGCAAAGCCGAACACACGACCTGAGCGAAGTTCATTGAGAAGCTCCATGGCAAACGTGGAAAAGGTGCTCAAGCTTCCAAAGAAACCTGTCCCCAACAGCAAGGCGATGCCGGTCGCTGAACCACAGTTCCCTTGCAACGCCATCACCAGACCGAGGCCAAAACTGGCCGCAATGTTGACAACGAACGTGCCCCAGTGCTTTCGGGGAACCATTGGCTCCATGCGATTGACAATCCGCAATCGCAGCAGAGCCCCGGGCACGGCACCAAGACCGATCAGCACAGGATCAAGCGCGAAGCCAGCCACGACGCAACGATCCCGACATCTCCTGCACGTATAGCCAATCAAAACCATCGTCACCGGCCCAGCGCTGCAGAAGCCGCAACGGCGTTCCACTGGAAAGACCACCAAGTTGTGGCGCCTGCACCATCGGACTGAGACGCAACGCACATGAACTGACCGTCTGCAGAGGGCCATCTCCTGACGAACGCCGCCGCACCTGTGGAGCGCGCCGGTCTCCTCCCCCTGCCGGAAGGGCAGCAGGCGCAAGCAAGGCGATGGCCAACAGCCAGCTCCAGCGCAACAAAGGACCTGCGGAACCCATCAGATGTCGAGTGCAGCCATATCAAGCTCTGCACTGTGGGTCTCAATGAATTCGCGGCGTGGTGCCACCTTGTCGCCCATCAAAATCGTAAAGATACGATCAGCCTCAAGGGCGTCTTCGATTTCGACGCGTTTCATCATGCGGGTTGTGGGGTCCATCGTGGTTTCCCACAACTGTTTGGGCATCATTTCACCGAGACCCTTGAAACGCTGAATCGTGTAGTTCGCTTTTTCACCAAACCCTTTTAGAGTTTTTTGCAAATCAGATTCGTTGTAGCAATAGGTGTGATTCTTGCCCCGCTCGACCTTGTAAAGCGGTGGACAAGCAATGTAGATGTAACCGCCGTCAACAAGTTCTTTCTGATAACGATAGAAGAACGTCAGCAGAAGAGTGCGAATGTGCGCCCCGTCCACATCGGCGTCCGTCATGATCACAACCCGGTGGTAACGCAAGTTTTTCTCATTGAAATCTTCGCCCTTGATGCCAAGCCCCAGAGCTGTAATCAGGGCTTGAATCTCTGTATTTTTGTAGATTTTGGCATCATCAGTTTTCTCGATGTTGAGAATTTTCCCGCGCAATGGCAAGATCGCCTGAAATCGACGATCACGTCCTTGTTTGGCAGAACCGCCAGCTGAATCACCCTCAACAATATAAATCTCGGACTCGGAAGGGTCTCGGGAACTGCAATCGGCCAGTTTGCCCGGCAACGTTGAACTTTCAAGGACACTTTTACGGCGAACCAGCTCACGCGCGCGACGTGCAGCCTCTGCCGCATTGAAGGCCTGAATCGCCTTCTCAAGAATGAGGCCAATCACCGATGGATTGAACTCAAGGAACTGGCTGAGGGCTTCCCCAACAAGATTATCAACGATGCCACGAACTTCAGTATTGCCAAGCTTGGTTTTGGTCTGCCCCTCAAATTCAGGATCGGGCACTTTCACCGACAGCACAGCGGTGAGGCCCTCACGAATGTTTTCCCCTGCCAGATTCGAATCAGCTTCTTTACGCTTTCCAAGTTTCTTTGCAAATGCATTGAGGGTGCGGGTCAGCACCGTCTTGAGGCCCTCAATGTGCGTGCCGCCATCCACCGTACGGATGTTGTTGGCAAAACCAAGAATGCTGTCGGAATAAGCATCGGAGCACCATTGCAGCGCTGCCTCCACTTGGACGCCATCCTTCTCTGCATTCACATGAATAATCTCCGGATGCAAAGCATCCTTTTCCTTGTTCATATAAGCGACATATTCTTTGATTCCACCTTCGTAAAAATAGATTTCCTCGTGGGGCTGACCCTCCTCACCCCGGGCTGACTGGCGCTCATCCTGGAAGACAATCCGAACCCCACCATTCAGGTACGCCAACTCGCGCAAACGTGCGGCAAGGGTGTTGAAATCAAACAGGATTCCAGTTGTGAAAATCTCCTGATCCGGCTTGAAGCACACCGTGGTGCCGGTGCGTTCCTCCTCTCCCGAAGGCAGGGGTTCAGCCTCAAGGGTGCCGATCGCCGCTCCACGCTCGAAACGCTGACGATGCACCTTTCCCTGACGGCGAACCGTCACTTGGACCCATTCGCTCAGTGCATTGACGACGGACACACCCACGCCGTGGAGGCCGCCGGACACCTTGTAACCGCCGGCGCCGAACTTGCCGCCGGCATGCAGCACCGTGAGCACCGTCTCCAGGGCGCTCTTGCCCGTGCGGGGATGGACATCCGTGGGAATGCCTCTGCCGTTGTCGCTGATCGCAGCGGAGCCGTCTTCGGCGAGGACCACCAAAATTTCGTCGCAATGGCCGGCAAGCGCTTCATCGACGGCGTTGTCGACCACCTCGTACACCAGATGGTGCAGACCCCGCGGCCCCGTGGAGCCGATGTACATCCCCGGCCGTTTTCGGACGGGCTCCAGGCCCTCGAGCACCTGGATCTGTTCGGCGCCGTAGGCGTTCTGGACCTTGGAAGCGTCGCTCATGCCGCAGCTCTAGAGCCAGGAAACAGGGTTCTGAAAGGCCTCAAAGGCTGAAAACCCCGACCTGGCAGGCTCAATCTACCACTGGCCGTCCATAGGGGCTCACAGAGGCCTCTGAGGCGGCGTTCCATCTGGGGGTGCAACCCCTTGACCCTGCCGATGTCCTCTCAACCGCTGGTGATCGTGCTTCTGGGGCCCACAGCCAGCGGCAAGACGGAGCTTGGCCTGGAGATCGCTGAACGTCTCGATCTGCCTGTGCACAACGTGGATTCGCGGCAGCTGTACACGGGCATGGACGTGGGAACGGCCAAGCCGACAGCGGCCCAACAGGCCAGGGTTGTGCACCATCTGCTGGATCTGCGCAGTCCGGACCAACCGATCACCCTGCAGGAGTTCCAGCAGGAAGCAGAGGCGTCGATCGCTGCGCAACTGAACCGTCGGGGGGTGGCTTTGCTGGTGGGCGGCAGCGGGCTGTATCTGAAAGCCATCACCGGCGGGTTACGACCGCCGGCTGTGCCGCCGCAACCATCGCTGCGGGAGCAGTTAGCCCGACTTGGCCAGTCCATTTGCCATCCCTTGCTGAGGACTGCTGATCCCCAGGCCGCCGCCAGAATCGCCCCGGCCGATGCCGTGCGCACGGTGCGGGCCCTGGAGGTTTTGTACGCCACCGGCCAACCGATGAGTCAACAGGCCAGGTCGGAACCACCTCCATGGCGGGTGCTGGAGCTGGGCCTGGATCCCCCGGACCTACGAGAGCGGATCACGCAACGAACCAAGCAGCTGTTTGCCGATGGCCTGCTGGACGAGACCGAGCAGCTTGCTGAACGGTTCGGACTCGACCTGCCGATGCTGCAGACCATCGGCTACAAAGAAGCGCTGGCGTTGCTGGCTGGAGCGATCAACGCAACCACCGCCATCCGGATGACGGCCCAGCGAACCCGTCAGTTCGCCAAACGCCAACGCACCTGGTTTCGCCGGCAGCACTCGGCTCATTGGCTGGTCGGTGACACACCTGTCGATCAGGCGATGACGCTGATCGACAGCCAACTAATGTGAAGGATGCGGATCCATAACCATGCAGAGATCCGCCAGTGTCCTGTTCTCATCCTGAATGCCCCCACGTCCCCGTTTTGACCGCCGAGCTCCGGTTCGGGAGCTTCCCAACATCAATGAACGGATCAACTACCCCCAGTTGCGGGTGGTCGACTCAGACGGCAGTCAACTTGGCGTGATCAGCAGGGAAGACGCCCTGGATGTCGCCAAAGAGCGGGAGCTGGACCTGGTGCTGGTGAGCGAGAAGGCGGATCCACCGGTGTGCCGGATCATGGACTACGGCAAGTTCAAGTTCGAACAGGAAAAGAAAGCCAAGGAAGCCAAAAAGAAATCGCACCAGACCGAAGTCAAAGAGGTCAAGATGCGCTACAAAATTGACCAGCACGATTACGACGTGCGGATCGGTCAGGCCCAGCGCTTCCTCAAAGCCGGCGACAAGGTGAAGTGCACAGTGATCTTCCGCGGCCGAGAAATTCAGCACACCGCCTTGGCGGAGGTCTTGCTGCGGCGCATGGCGAAGGATCTCGAGGAGAAGGCCGAAATCCAGCAGGCTCCCAAGCGGGAGGGCCGCAACATGATCATGTTCCTCACCCCGCGCAAGACACCGCTGCTGAAAAAAGAGGAAAAAGAGGTCGCCGCGGCCAAGGCCGTGCGCACGATTCCTGCTCCGCCGCGGCCCACCGCGGCCAAGGTGGCCAGCAAGCAGGGTTGAGGCGTCATCGGTCGGCTCATCAAGCCGAGAGCTGATCAAGCAGTAGCTGCCAGCCCCTGTTCGCGGCGTCTGCGTTGAAGCTGCTGCGGGCCTCACACATGAAGCCGTGGTCAGCACCGTCGAATTCCACGTACCGCAAGCGCTCGCCGTCAGGATCCTCAACCTGAAGAGCCGTCCGGATCGCCTGGCGCTCCTCAGGGGGAATCAACGGATCAGCTGTTCCGCAGAGACAGGTGAGTTGCCCCTTCACCTGAGGCAGCAAGGTCAGGGATGGCGCACCACCACCAGGACGCATGCGACTAACACCGGCACCGTAGAAATCAAAGCTTGACACCACCTCCGGATGGGTTGCCGCCAGCAGAGCGGCGTGCCCCCCGAAGCAGAAGCCGACAACGGAAACGTCCGCTTCGGGATGGCGCTGTCGCAACCAGGCGATCGCTGCCGCCACATCCATGAGGATCTGCTCCGTTGTGGTGGCCTCCTTGTGGCGTCGACCCTCAACCAGATCCGTACCGGCGTAACCAAGCTCCAGCTCAGGAGCTGTGCGAGCAAACAACGGCATGGCCAAGGCAGGACATCCCTGCGCCGCCAGCCGTTCCGTCACGCTACGCACCCACCCGTTGACGCCAAACACCTCAGGGAGCACGAGAACGACACGATTTGGTGTTGATTTCACATCAAAATCGTGCCCTCCAGGCAACGATTGTGCCCACCAGCAGCGCAGTGGCACAGCCGCAGTGCGGATAACAATCCAGTGACCGGTGGCTGAGTTGGGAATTGTCACAGGTTCACAGGACACCGAACCAATTGTCACCGGAGCATTCGCTCCTTAGGGTGGCCGCATTCCAACCCGGCCCACCGGCGTGCGATTCCACATCCAGCAGGAAAGCGACATTCCGGCGTCAACCCAGCTGTACAACCAGATCTGTTTCGCCATCGCGGCGCGGCACTACCCACCAGGCCATCGCCTGCCGAGCACCCGACAGCTGGCGATGCAGACCGGTTTGCATCGCAACACCATCAGCAAGGTGTACCGCCAGCTCGAAACGGACGGCGTGGTTGAAGCCATGGCCGGCTCCGGCATCTATGTGCGTGACCAGCAGAAGCCCCGGGAAATCAAAACCCCGCCTCACATCCGCAACCGCGGCGTCACCGACCTGGACCGCGAGGTGCGCAAATGCGTGGACGGACTGCTGAACGCCGGCTGCACCCTGCAACAGACGCGAGAGATGCTCACCCGTGAAATCGATTGGCGCCTGCGTTGCGGTGCCCGGGTGCTGGTGAGCACCCCAAGGGAAGACATCGGCGCTTCGATGCTGATCGCCGAAGAGCTGGAACCAAGCCTCGACGTGCCAGTCGAGGTGGTGCCGATGGAAGAGCTGGAGAGCGTGCTGGAGAGCTCCAGCAACGGCACGGTGGTGACCAGCCGCTATTTTCTCCAGCCGGTCGAGGACCTCGCCAAGACCCATGGCGTGCGCGCCGTTGCAGTGGACCTCAACGACTTCCGCCAGGAGCTGGCCATGCTCAAGGAACTCCGCCCCGGCAGCTGCGTCGGCCTGGTGAGCATCAGCCCCGGCATCCTTCGGGCCGCCGAGGTGATCCTCCATTCGATGCGCGGCAATGAGCTGCTGCTGATGACCGCCACACCGGATGTGGGCAGTCGCCTGCTGGCGCTCCTGCGCGCCTCCAGCCATGTGCTGTGTGACCGTCCCAGCCTCCCCCTGGTGGAACAGAGCTTGCGCCAGAACCGCTCGCAGTTGATGCGCATGCCCCAGGTGCACTGCGCTGAGAGCTACCTCAGCGGTGACACGATCGACCAGTTGCGCAAGGAGATCGGCCTGCAGACTCCGGCCGCTTGACCAAGCGCGGCGTCGGATGTGAACGCGTCGCTGCAGAATGTTCCTCAGCCTTGAGGATCAGGCGGCAGAGGCATGCTCGACCACATCCGCGCCGACCTCGCAATCATCCGCGAGCGTGATCCTGCTGCCCGCGGCTGGTTGGAGATCTTCTTCTGCTATCCGGGGTTCCATGCCATCAGCTTGCACCGGCTGAGCCATCGACTCTGGAGCTGCCATCTGCCGCTGAAGCTGCTGGCCCGCTGCCTCAGCCAGGTGGGGCGAGCCCTGACCGGCATTGAAATTCATCCTGGCGCCCGCATCGGCACTGGTGTGTTCATCGACCACGGCATGGGTGTGGTGATCGGTGAAACCGCCGAAGTGGGGCATCGCTGCCTCCTCTACCAGGGCGTGACCCTGGGCGGCACCGGCAAGGAGCACGGCAAGCGCCATCCCACCCTGGCCGAGAACGTGGTGGTGGGCGCGGGCGCCAAGGTGCTGGGGGCCATCACCATCGGCGCCAACACCCGCATTGGGGCTGGATCAGTGGTGGTCAGGGATGTCGAGGAAGACTGCACGGTGGTGGGCATCCCGGGCCGAGTGATTCACCAGAGCGGTGTGCGCATCAACCCCCTGGCCCACTCCGCCTTGCCGGATGCGGAAGCCAATGTGATCCGCAACCTGATGGAACGCATCGACGATCTCGAGAACACTGTGACCAACCTTCAGCGCTGCCTGCAGGAGGTGGCAGCCGGCAGGCAACTGCGGGACATCTGCGCCGGAGAAGCCCAAAGCCTCAAGGACCGGGAGATTCTTCAGTTCCTCGGCGACGCGGAATGATCAACGGTTGCAGCCA
>PAEP01000051.1 GCA_002700765.1 Synechococcus sp. MED850 | reverse complement strand
GGGTAGCCATGTGCGGAGTGGATAACCGCTGAAAGCATCTAAGTGGGAAGCCCACCTCAAGATGAGTGTTCCCATGGGGTAACCCAGTAAGGTCACGGGAAGAACACCCGTTGATAGGCTCTACGTGGAAGTCCAGTAATGGATGCAGCGGAGGAGTACTAATAGACCGAGGGCTTGACCAACTTTTTGGTTCTTGCCTAAAAGACTTTGTTTCATTCAGACGCGTGGCGAAAGCTGCAGATCCTATGCAGTTCTCAAGGTTCAATCCTTGAGAATGTTTAACTATCCTGGTGTTCATGGCGGTGTGGAACCACTCCGATCCATCCCGAACTCGGTTGTGAAACGCATCAGCGGCGACGATATTTGGGGGGTAGCCCCCTGAGAAAATAGCTCAATGCCAGGTAAAACATTCTTATTTAAAGGGNTTGGAGATGAGCGTTGATCATTGATGGTCAACCCATCACCATCCCCCNTCTGAAGAAACCACCTCGCTATGAGGTGGTTTTTTTGTGCACCTATGCTCTTNTCTTGGTCATGTTTGTGGTCGCCAAATCCATCACCTGATCGAGGCTTGTGATCACAGTGTGGTTGCCTGGGTCTAAACCAGGGTTCCCCTCTCTGAGGCTGAAAAGTGTTCTCAGGTCAGCGGATGCTGCCGCGTNGCATTCTTCTTTGCTGTCGCTAATGAAAAGAATTTTTCCTGGTTCGGCNGCCAGTTCTGTTGTGATNNTTCGNTAACTGTTTGCATNTTTTTTGGGGCCAATATGTGTGTCGAACCAATGGCTGAATAGTTCAGAGCAGTCCCCAAGTGTTGTGTGTGAATACAGCAGCTTTTGTGCGTGAATGCTCCCAGATGAGTATACCGTTAACTGAAATCCTGCTTGTTTCCAAGCATGAAGGCAAGACCATGCCTCTGGAAAAAGTTCAGCGGTGAGATCCCCTGTGGCGTAGCCGTGATCCCAGACCTTGCCTTGAAGTTCTTTTAAGGATGTTGATTTTCGGTCGATTGTGATCAGATGCTCCAGATAAGGCAACACGTTCATGGGATTATTTTTGGCNTCGTTTGGCACCTGTTGAAGCAATTGTTGGCTTTTGGGGTCATCGTCAGTCAGCCATTCCTGCCAAACATTTTGGATGATTTTCTCGCATTCGCGATCGTGTTGTGCTTGCTTGATGAGCGTTGGTAAATGCTTTCTTGCATAGGGGAAGAGGACTTCGCTGACGAAGTTTGTAGGACAGGTTGTTCCTTCAATGTCCAGAAGAAGGTCAGTGATCATTTGCCAATGCTCAGCAGATGTTGCTTCCAGCTCAGGTCGAGTAGGAACTCGATGATCTCAACATGACGGCGGGCTTCGGCGATGTTGCGGCCCCAGCTGTACAGCCCGTGGCCTGAAACAAGCAGCCCGTTCGGAGCTNTGTCAAGCAGGGGTCTGATCGCTTCAGCAAGTCTGTTTGTGTCTTGATCATTGGCGACAATCGGCAGCTCAACCTTGGTTTCATGGGTGTTGATCCCACGTAGGCCTTTCAGCATTTCCCATCCCTCGAAATGGATGAAACCGTTCTGTTCGTAATGCCGGGACAAGACGGTTCCAACCGGTGAATGCGTGTGTAGAACCGCACCCGCATCCGTTTGTTTGATGATCATCAGATGCAGAGGTGTTTCGGCGCTGGCCTGTCCTTCGCCATACACAACGTGTCCATCAGCGTTGATTTTGATGATGTCTTGATCACGCACCTGTCCTTTATCCACACCGCTTGGAGCCATCATCAGCACGAGCGGATTGATCTGATCGACCACGCTGAAATTACCGCCTGTTCCATCACACCATCTGCGTTGATGCAGGCCTTGGATGGTTGCGATCAACTCGCTCCGGTTGGTCGTTGAGACGCTCACGTCCTGCCATCACCCTTCTCCTCTATACAGGATTTAGGCGCTTTGGTTCCCTTTGCCACTGCCTTCCAGCCTGGTCTGGTCCGGTGATCATCTGCAACTCCTCGATCAACGTTGTTTGCCGGAGCAGATTCACTATCTCCGCCTTCATCAGTGGCGTGACGTTCAGCAGGCCATCACCACCATGGCTGTNCGCGGGGCACCAGCGATCGGGATTGCAGCAGCATGGGGGGTGGTGTTGGCGGCTCGAAGCGGCGACGACCTTGAGGAAGCCTTGGTGGCGCTACGAGGGGCTCGTCCCACAGCCGTCAATCTCGGCTGGGCCCTGGACAGGATGCAGCAAGCCATCAACAACCAGATCGAGGCGGATCCCGTCGGGCTGGAAGCCGTAGCGGCTTCGATTCAGGCGGATGACCGGNNGCTGACCCAACAGCTCGTGGATCACGGCGTCGGCCTTCTCCCGCCCAACTGCAGCGTGCTCCATCACTGCCACACCGGAGCCATCGCCACAGCAGGGGTTGGAACGGCCCTTGGCGTGATCGCTGCAGCCCATGCCCGGGGTGTGCTGATGCATGCCTGGCTCGATGAAACCCGCCCCCGCTTGCAGGGTGCGGCTCTGTCGGCCTGGGAACTCGGCTGTCTGGGAGTTCCCTGCACCGTGATCGTGGATGGTGCCAGCGGCTTGCTAATGCGTTTGGGGCGGGTGGATGCTGTCCTGGTGGGTTGTGACAGGGTCGCCGCCAATGGTGATGTGGCCAACAAGATCGGGACCTACAACCTCGCCATCGCCGCGCGGGCCCATGGCGTTCCCTTCTACGTCTGTGCTCCAAGCAGCAGCATTGATCTGAACACTCCGGATGGAGATGGGATCACCATCGAAGAGCGGGAGGGCAATGAAATCACGACCATCCGTGGACTCGAGGTGGCGGCTCCTGGGGCTCAGGCCTGGAATCCAGCCTTTGACATCACCCCAGCCCACTTGATCAGTGGACTGGTGACGGAATTCGGTGTGCTGCGCTCCCCCTTTCGCCCNANGCTGGCTGACCTGCTCCGGGCCAATCACGTCTGACAGCTCGCGCACCAGTGGGTGCTGCGGCCGGAAAGTTTCTGGCGGATCAGGGTCGCTCCACACCGTCTGCAAGGTTCGCCACCGCGTCTGTACACCAAGGCCTGGCCGCCGTAGTTGCCATTGACGCCCTCGAGATCACGGAAATCGCTGAAGGTGGTGCCTCCCGCTCCNATGCTGGCCTGAAGAACGTCCACCAAACATCCACGCAGGGTCTCCAGTCGCGCCAGGGAGAGTCGGCCCGCTGGCGTCAGAGGTTTGATGCCAGCCGCAAACAAACTTTCGTCCGCGTAGATGTTCCCCACCCCAGCCACGAGTGCTTGATCGAGCAGAGCGGTCTTGATCGGCCTGCTGCTTCCTTTGAGCCGTTCCTTCAGATATTTGGCGGTGAAGGCGTCACTGAAGGGTTCCGGACCGAGTCGGGTCAGCCCCGTGATCACCGCCTCCACGGGTTGACCAGGGGGAACCCACCACATCTCACCGAAGCTGCGCATGTCCACGAAGCGCAGTTCCTGATCCTGCGGATTCCAGATGCGAACGCGGGTGTGGCGGCAGGGTTCGGATGGTTCCGGGTGCCACTGGAACTGGCCTGTCATGCGGAGATGAACTCCCCAGACGCCCCGGTCGGGATGCAGCGTTGCCATCAGATATTTGCCCCGCCGCGTCCATTCACCGACCTCGGCTCCACGCAAGGCGCTTTCGAAGGCCTGAGGGCTCTCAGGATTGGCAACCGCACGTGATCTGCAGACTTCAACATCTGCGATCACAAAGGACCTCAAACGGTCCGCCAGTCCCCGGCGAACCGTCTCAACTTCAGGAAGTTCAGGCAAACGCCTCAGGCCTGCTCGAGTTCAGCCTCGGCGAAATTGTTGGTGTTGACGCCACCGTCTGTTCCATCAAGGCCGTTGTAGTTGACCTTCTCAAAACGAACCACCACTGGATAGCGGATGCCGGACTGGTCGATCGAAGCCACTGTTCCGACTTCGTTGAACCAGTAGGACTCTGGACGCTTGATGCGCACTTTGGCGCCGCGGGTGATCGCCATCGCAGGGCATGGANGGATGCAATCGCGAGCGTATCGCCCAGCCAGGACCACGAACGGACAGCGTCACAGAATGTCGTCCCTGCCGTCGAACGTTTCGCCGTTGACTTCATCCGTTGTGGCCGAACAACCCGTTTTGCAGCTCGATCTTCCGGATCCTGAGCGGGACGACATCAGCACGATGGAGTTTCTGGCCCGCCTCGAACAGGCCTGGGCTGTGTGTGATCGCTTTGATCTGCAGACCGAGATCTGGCGTGGACGCATCCTTCGGTCGGTGAGGGATCGTGAAAAGCGCGGTGGTGAGGGGCGCGGCGCCGGTTTCCTTCAGTGGCTGCGAGAGCGGGAGATCAGCAAGACCAGGGCCTACGGCTTGATTCAGCTGGCTGAGTCCTCGGATGACCTGGTGGGTGGAGGTCTGCTCGATCAGAACAGNGTCAACCAGTTTTCCAAGCGTGCATTTCTAGAGACCGCTCAGGCGGCACCTGAGGTGCAGGTGATGATCTCGGAAGCTGCCAACGAGGGGCAGGAGATCACCCGTAAGCAGGTGCGTCGGCTCACGGATGAGTTCACGGCGGCCACCAGCCCGCTGTTGCCTGAGGAAATTCGTCAGATGACGCAGGAGAATCTTTTGCCTCCCCGGGCTGTGGCGCCGCTGGTGCGTGAGTTGGCCAAGTTGCCGGAACCCCAGCAGGACGATCTCCGCAAAGTGCTGCGAGATGAGCCAGAGCTCGAGAGGATCAAGGATGTGACCAGCACGGCGCGCTGGATCACCAAGGCCACCGAGGCTGGAGTGGCTGTTCGCGCCTTTCAACAAGGGAATCTGGACCTTGAGAAGGCCATGCAGGAGGCACAGCGTCTTGATGCCCTGGGCCTGCTGGCGGATGCGGTGGGACAGGCGCAGGCCCTGGAGGCTGCCGTGTTGAAGCTGCACACCTCCTGGCGCCGGCTGGGCGGATTGCAGGAGCGGTTGTGGGTGGAGAGCGGCAGCAGCACGCCCTACTTACGGGATGTTTTGGACGCTCTGCAGACGCTGAGCGGCGCCACCATGCGGGTGTCTCTCGGTGAATTGGCAGGCGGCAAGCGGGTGCGGCTGCAGCTTGTGGAGGAATCACCGGATCAGCTGGATCCTCCCCCCCTGGCCTGACACCAGATCTAGGGGCCGATACGATAAGTCCACTAGATATGGTGCATCTTGGACCGTCTGGAACAGTCGCTCCAGGATCATTTCGGTTGGTCGACCTTTCGAGCAGGTCAGCGTCCCGTGGTGGAGGCGGTTCTTCAGGGGCGTGACGCCCTTGCCGTGCTCCCCACCGGTGGNGGTAAGTCCCTTTGCTACCAATTGCCAGCCCTGATTCGCAATGGGCTGGTCGTGGTGATCTCCCCGTTGGTTGCCCTGATGGAGGATCAGGTCACCCAGTTGCAACGGCGTGGTGTTGCTGCCGCTTGCCTGCACGCCGGGCTTGATCCAGAGCGTCGGCATCAGGCCATCCGCAGTTTGCGCGATGAAACCCTGAGATTGCTTTACCTGGCGCCTGAGCGCCTGCAGGGGGAAGCCACCCGGCAGATGCTGGAGGACCATGCCTCCGAGGGACGCCTGGTGGCTCTGGCGGTTGACGAGGCCCATTGCATCAGCGCCTGGGGGCATGATTTCCGACCCGATTACCGCCGACTGGGGCTGATTCGCCGGCTGTGCCCCGGCGTGCCGATGCTGGCGCTCAGCGCGACGGCAGCACCGCGGGTGAGAGCCGACATCATTCGNCTGCTGGACCTGCGCAGTCCTCTGGTGCAGGTCAGCTCAGCCCGGCGCGACAACCTGCATTACGCCATGCGACGCCGTCCGCGGGATCCCATGCCGCTGGTTCTCGAAGCCCTGGAACAGGGGCGGGGGGCAACGTTGATCTACGCAAGAACACGGCGCTCCGTGGAGCGCTGGGCAGAGCGTCTGCGGGAGCTGGACGTGCCGGCGACTCCATACCACGCAGGTCTTGAGCCGGAGGCGCGTCGCGATGCTCTGACGCTGTTCTTGGAGCATGAACGACCAGTCCTGGTTGCCACGGTTGCCTTTGGCATGGGCGTGGACCGCGCTGATGTGGGNCTNGTGCTGCANCTCGACCTGCCATCCACGCCGGAGGGTTATCTGCAGGAGTCCGGCAGAGCGGGACGGGATGGGCAGCCGGCGTTTTGCCTTGTGCTGTTTTCCCCGGGGGATCGCACCAGCCTTGGCTGGGCCATGCAGGCGGCCAGCCGGGGCTCTGCCTCGCTCGAAGACAGTCATCGTCTCGACCTGGCCCAGCAGCAACTCAGGCGGATGGAAGCGGTGGCAGAGGGGGAGATGTGCCGAGAGCAGGCCTTGCTCCTGGCCGTGGGAGAACTGGTGGAACCCTGCGGTCGTTGTGACCGCTGCACCGCCCATGCCAAGCGGCGAGATTGGTCGAGCCAGGCCCACACCCTCTTAACGCACCTTGAAGAGCGCAACGGGATGGACATCCGCCGGCTNGGTGAACGGCTGGAACTGATGGAACCCGGACGCAGTGACCGGTGGACCTGGCTCGCCCGTCGGCTGGTTCAGGAGGAATTGATCCGAGAGAGCAACGACGGTGTGCAGCGTCTCTACCTCAGGGACAGCGGCAGGCGCTATCTCGATGATCCATGGCGTCTTGATTACACCGCCTGATCCGACGGTCAGGCTCTGACGGATGCCTTGCAGCGATCCTTCATCAAATCCTTTTCGAAGGAATTCTGTGGAGCTGCCCATGCTTTCCAGGCGCCGTCTGCCCCGGTCACATTCAGCTTCCCAGCAGAGCAGTTCACGGCCAGGTAGAGCGCTTGCCCTTGTGAATTGAGGGTCGGGACCACGTGGCTGCCATCCATCGGCTGCCAGTTGGCCCAGTCCACCTGCAACGGGCCATAGCTGCGCCAGTCGGCCTTCTTGGCGATAACCTNGGTTTTTGTTGTCGGCTTGGCTGCCTTCGCTGGCTTGGGTTGGGTTGGCTGTGGCTGCCGTGGCTGCCGTCTTAACCGTGGCTGCCGTCTTACCGTGGCTGCCGTCTTAACCGTGGCTGCCGGCTGGGCCGTGGCTGTTGTCTTAACAGTGGCAGCGGCTGTTGGTGTGGCGGCAGCTGTTGGTGTCTGAGAGGCAGCCGGCGTTGGTGTCGCAGTGGTGTTGATCACGGGTGATCCCGTCGCGCTGTCGACGATCGCCGTCTCAACTGGTGCTGNTGTGGGCTTGAGATACAGGCGGGTGCCNACCGTCACCTGATCTGGGTTCTCCAGGCTGTTGATACTGATCAGGCTGGCCACTGGCACCTGATAAGCCCGGGCGATCTGGGTGAGCGTCTGACCTTGTCCCACGGTGTGCTCCAACGCCCCAGGAACAGCCTTGATCGGCGCGGGTTTGGGACGCTGGGTTGGAACCACAGCATTTTTGGGGAGTTTCAAGGTCTGACCAAGCTCCACGTGGTCCGCGTTCTGGAGGCCGTTCACGGCCATCAGGTCCCTGGATCGCACCTGATAGAGCGCAGCAATCCCAAGCAAGGTTTCACCACTGCTCACCTTGTGGCGGCCGGATCCTGCCTCCGCACCAGAACCGGGAACCTTCAAACGGCTTCCNATCTCCACATGGTCAGGATCGGAGATCCCGTTNAGACGCATCAGAGCAGTCGTTGAGACGTTGTAGCGAGCTGCAATGTCGGACAGCGTTTCACCGGGTTTGACGGTGATCGTGCCTGCCGCAGCCGTGATCGGTAGCAGAGCCGTCAGAGCGAGGACGGTGAGACTGGTCAGACGCATTCCTGTCCTGAAGCTGATTCGAATTTACGGTGAATTTTTGGATGCGCCAGTCTTCAGAAACCTTGCTACGCAGTGGAACTCCTGCACTGAAATCCTCAGCCTGCCAGCTTGCGGAGCACATTCAGATCTAGCTTGTAGGGGGGGTAGCGGACTTTGAAGTCAAACCGGAACGGACGCTTCAGCACCGCCTTCTGATGGCTGAAGGTTTCGAAGCCGGCACGGCCGTGATAGCTCCCCATGCCGCTCCCCCCGACACCCCCGAAGGGCATCTCAGGAATGCCCGCCTGCATGATCACATCGTTGATGCAGACACCCCCTGAACTGGTGGTGGTCAGGACCTGCTGCTGCTCGGCGTCACTGCCCCCAAACAGGTACAGCGCCAGAGGCTTCGGATCACGGCGGATCTCGGCCAGGGTCTGTCCGAGATCCTTCAACTCCAGGACAGGGAGCAGCGGTCCGAACAGTTCATCGGCCATCAAGGGGTCTGAGCGATCCTCGACCCGGATCACGGTCGGGGCCATCATCCGTTCCTGGGGGTTGACTTCACCTCCCAGCAGGATCCGTCCGTCGGACCTGGCGGTTTCCAGCAGAGCACTTAGTCGTTCGAACTGACGTGTGTTGATGATTCGAGCGAGCTGTCCGGAATTCAGCGGATCCTCTCCATACATCNCTGTCCGGGATTTCTCCATCGCTCCCAGCAAGGGTTCACGCATGGTGGGCTCCACGATCAGGTGATCGGGTGCGATGCAGGCTTGTCCGGCGTTGAATCCTTTCCCCCAGATCAAACGCCGGGCGCTGATCTCCAGATCTGCCCCTGGAAGAACGATCGCAGGGCTTTTCCCCCCCAGTTCGAGGGTCACTGGTGTGAGATTCGCTGAGGCTCCAGCGAGAACTTTGCGACCGATGCTTCCGCCGCCTGTGAAGAAGATGTGATCGAACGGCATCGCCACGAGCTCTGCTGCCACGAGCCCGTCCCCTTCCACCACGGTCACCACATCGGATTCGAAATGGTTGGCACAAGCCTTGGTGATCAGTGCTGACACCGCTGGCGCATGCTCGGACGGTTTCAGCACGGCTGTGTTGCCAGCGGCCAGGGCACTGATCAGAGGTTGCAGAGTCAGCGCAAACGGCAGGTTCCACGGGCCGATGATCAGCACACAGCCAAGCGGTTCAGGGACGACGGAGGCACGTCCCGGTTGCTGTGTCAGGGGCAGAGGGACGGATCGGGGGCGCATCCAGCGGTGCAGATTCTTCACGGTCTGCTTGGTCTCCTGCAGCAGCGTCACCACTTCAAAGAAGGCTTCGGTCTGAGGCTTGCCCAGATCGGAGGCCAGGGCAGCCAGAAGCTCCTGTTCGTGCTCCTCCACCAAGGCTCGCAAGCGGTTCAGCTGATCGAGGCGCCAGCTCATTGGGCGCGTCTCTCCGCGGCCGACGAGGTCGCGCATCAGCTCCAGTTGGCTGGCTCTCAGGGTCACAGTGCTGACGAAAATGTCCGTCGGGTCTAGCAGTGGTGCAGCAGTAACCGGGTGATGACCACTGCCCAGCCCTGGTGGTCAGGCACCGTTGTGTACCAGCTCATCGTCCGGAGCTTTGCCGACGGCAACGGTGACGGAACGGGGGATTTCAAGGGATTGGCCTCACGGCTGCCCTATCTGCGCTGGCTTGGGGTGAAGACGCTCTGGCTGACGCCGATTTATCCATCTCCGCTGCGGGATGGCGGCTATGACATCACCGATTTCACGGGAATCCATCCCGATCTGGGGGATTTGTCGTCCTTTCACCGGTTTCTGACGGCAGCCCACAGCCAGGACATGCGGGTGATTCTGGATCTGGTGCTGAACCACACCAGTGATCTGCATCCCTGGTTCCAGAGAGCCCGCTGGGCGGCGAAAGACAGCCCGGAGCGCAATGTCTACGTCTGGAGTGACGATCCGCAGCGTTTCAGCGATGCCCCCGTCCTCTTCCGTCATTTCGAGTCATCGAACTGGGAGTGGGATCCGGTGGCGGAGCAGTACTACCTGCATCGCTTCCTTCGCCACCAGCCGGATCTCAACTACGCCAATCCGTGGGTGCAGAGCACCATGTTGGAGGTCGTTGATTTCTGGCTGGATCGCGGCGTCGATGGTTTTCGTCTCGATGCGGTCCCATTCCTCTGCGAAGAGGAGGGAACGCGTTGTGAAGGTCTTCCCGAGACGCATGCCTTCCTGAAACGCCTGCGCCAACGCGTCGATGCCCACCAACGCGATGTGCTGCTGTTGGGTGAAGCGATCCAGCCGGTGCAAGAAGCAGCGCCGTATCTGGAGGCCGATGAATTGCATGGGGCGTTCAATTTCGTGCTGACCGCCCATCTGTTCGCGGCCGTGGCCAGTGGCAGCACCCGGCAGCTGGGCAACTGCCTCGAACAAGCCCAGCAGGCGGTCCCGGGGGTCCGTTGGGCTCTGCCCCTGCGCAACCATGACGAGCTCTGGCTGGGCGACGGTCATCTGATCCCCGAGGAGGTCATTCAAACCATCCGGATGGGACTGCCTCAGGGGCAGGGCCATTGGCTGAACTGGGGCATCAATCGCCGCTTGGCTCCGCTGCTCAACGGTGACCCCCGTTCCAACCGCCTGCTCCACGGCCTGCTGTACAGCCTGCCGGGGATGCCTTGCCTGTACTACGGGGATGAACTGGGCATGGGGGATTGGCCGGGGCTGCGGGACAGGGATCCGAACCGCACGCCGATGGCGTGGACGCCAGCCCGGAACGGTGGATTCTCGACCGCGCCGGATCCGTTGTTGGTGCTGCCGCCGATCACCGCACCCGGTTACGACTACCGCGTGGTCAATGTTGAGGTGCAGAAGCAGTTGCCTGGTTCGCTGCTCAATTGGCACCGGCGCATGCTCACCTCCCGTCGCTTGCTGCCGGCGCTGCGCCACGGAGACTTCCGTCTGCTGCGATGCAGTCACCCTGGGGTGATCGTGTATGTCCGATCCACGGACGAGATGACCGTTCTCGTGGCGGGCAATGTCACAGCGGCTGGGTCTTCGATTTGCCTGGATCTATCCCCCTGGGAAGGCGAGCGCACCCGTGAGGTGATGTGGGGCTGTGAATTCCCGGCGGCCTCGTCGGAATGGTTCGTTTATCTGCCTGCTTACGGATTCAACTGGTGGCTGATCGGGGAGGTGGAGCCTGCCGACAATCAGCCGGACAGTGCCGCCTGAGCCAGAACGTCCTCCACCTCAGGTCGCAGCCTTCTGGCGTCGTGTTCATCCACCATCGCCAGGCGGCAGCGCCGCTCCAACACATCGTCCGAACTGCGGGCGTGCTCCCGTTTCACGGCGTGGATGAACTCCGCTCGGCACACCGGGATCACGGCGCTGAGGGGTTCACGGTCGTGCGGGGCCGAGGTTTCGATCAGCGGCAGCGCCTGCAGCCCATGATTGGCTTGCAGGTGATCGAGTTGCAGGTCGCGCAACGGCGTGTCCGGAAGCTTCGCCTCGAGTTCCATGCGCTGCTGCTCCAGCCCGCTCAATGTGGCTGTGTGATCAGCGGCGGCGCCGATCAGAGGAAGCGGTCGGGCCTTCGGCAGCGGTTGTTGCAGCTGACGCTCCACCGCCTCGAGGGTGTCGAGCGCCATGGGCCGGCAGGTGGTCCATTTCCCACCCATCACACTCACCAGACCACAGGGGAGCGTCTCCACCTCGTGCTCCCGAACCACCCGGCTGCTGTCGAGTCCTTCACCTGCGGGCTTCAGAAGCGGCCGACCGCCTGCCCAGCGGCTGGTCACGGTCGCTGAAGCCGCAGCAGGGAACCAGCGTTTGACGTAATCCAGGAGATAGGTCTCCTCCTGGTCTGATGCGCGTGTTGCAGCCTCCTGAGAGCAGGCCTGGTCGGTTGTGCCCACGAGGGTTCTGCCGAAGAACGGCAGCATGAACAGAACCCGACCGTCATCCGTGGAAGGCACCAGCAGGCCCACTCCCTCTGGGCAGAGCGACTCCTGAAGCACGATGTGCGTGCCTCTGCTGGTCAACATCCGCGGGTCAACGCTGGAATCCGCTTGTTGGCGAATCGAGTCGGCGCCGATCCCTGTGGCATTGATGATCACCCGGGCTGGCCAGCGTTCACGAACGCCATCGGCGTTTTCGCTGATGGCGGCGCAGAGGCGGCCGTTGGCATCCTTCTCAAGGTCCACAACCGGGCAGCGGCTTCGCAGCACCGCGCCAGCCTGTTCAGCGGTCAGCGCCAACAGCAGGTTGAGACGGGCGTCGTTGAACTGCCCATCGCTGTAAGCGACGGCTCCATGGCAGGGCTTCAGCTGGGGCAAGGCCTGCTCCAGTGCACGCCTGGACAGCATCCGACTCGATCCGATGCCCTCCCGGCCGGACAGGGTGTCGTAGACGCCAAGGCCAAGGCGGTAATAGGCCTGCCCGAAGAAACTCTCCGTGGGCAGAGCCAACTCCAGGCGCTGGGCCAGAAACGGTGCCTGCCGCAGCCAGTGGCCGCGCTCCAGCAGCGCTTCCCGGACCAGATTGAGCTGGGCGAGATCGAGGGTCTTGAAGGCGAGCTCGAGATAACGCACGCCGCCATGGAGGAGTTTGGTGCTGCGGCAGCTGGTCCCTCCGCCGATGTCGCCCGCCTCCAGCAGGGCCACGGACAGACCTCTCCGGGCCGCCTCATAGGCCACACTCGCGCCGCTGGCTCCAGCGCCGATGACCACGAGATCCATCGGTTGTTCAGCCATGCCAGCCCAGACTCCGGGAAACAGCTTCATTCCAGCGGCTGCGCCAGGCTGAGCGCACGGTTGTGTCCATCTGCGGCTCAAACAGGCTTGCGCCGTCGCCTCGACGATTCACCAGGTCTTCGATATCGGTCACCACGCCAGCCTGAACCCCGGCGAACAGGGCGACGCCTCGCGCGGTGCTCTCCAGGTTGGCGGCTCGTCTCACCATCAGTCCGGTGCTGTCCGCCTGGGCCTGCAGCAATGGGTTGGATGCTGCAGCGCCACCATCCACGGCCAGTTCCCCAAGCCCGTGGCCGAGAGCGGTTTCAGCAAGCTCCACCAGCGTTGCCACCGATAGGGCGATCCCCTCAAGGGCTGCACGGGCGATGTGACTGCGGTTGCTGTCGCGGGTGAGGCCGATGATCATCCCTCGAGCTTGCGGGTCCCAGTGCGGGGTTCCCCAGCCGGTGAAGGCGGGCACCAGCATCACTCCGCCTGAATCCGCCACCTGCACAGCGAGTTCGTTCACTTCAGCGGCGGTGTCAATGATCTGCAGCCCGTCCCTGAGCCACTGCACCACCGTTCCTGCGTTGAACAAGCTGCCCTCCAGGCAGTAGGTGGGGGTTCCTGCTGCATCGGTCCAGCCGAGGGTGCTGAGCAGACCAGCCTCGGAGCGGCGGATGCTGCTGCCGGTGTTGATCACCAGAAAGGCTCCGGTTCCATAGGTGCATTTGGCCTCACCGAGCCCAAGGCAAAGCTGGCCGAGGGTGGCCGCCTGCTGGTCACCGAGCAGGGCCTGGATCGGCAGGCCAGCGAAGGGAAGACCTCTGGCGATGTGGCCAAACTCTCCGCGGCAAGGAAGCAGCTCCGGCAGGGCGTGCATCGGCAAGCCCGTGTGATCGCAAAAGGCCTCCACCCACTGACGCTGTTCGAGGTCCATCAGCAGGGTGCGGCTGGCGTTGCTTACATCGGATCCATGGCGGGCTCCTCCTGTGAGCTGCCACAGCAGCCAGGACTCAACCGTGCCGAAGCAGAGATCAGCGTTGGCCGCTGCAGTGGATGCCTCCTCGTGGTGTTCGAGCATCCAGCTGATCTTGCTGGCGCTGAAGTAGGGATCCAGCAGCAGACCGGTGCGGTGGCACCAGTTCTGCTCGAGGCCCTGTTGCTTCCAACGCTGGCAAATCTCCATGGTTCGGCTGTCCTGCCAGACCAGCGCCGGTCCGCATGGAGCACCGCTGCTGCGTCGCCACAACACCGTGGTTTCACGTTGGTTGGTGATGCCGCAGGTCACCACGGCCCTGCGCTGCTCTTCACTGAGTCCGCCGTGCAGGTCGATCAGGGCCTGGCGCTGGCTTTCCCAGATGTCCATCGGGTTCTGTTCAACCCAACCATCAGCGGGGTACTGAATCGGGAGCGGAGCGCTGGCTGAGGCCACCAAGTCGCCACGACTGTTGAAAATCGCAGCCCTGGAGCTGCTGGTGCCCTGGTCCAATGCCAGAAGGAGAGGCTGATCCGCCATGGCCGTTTGTTTTCTTCCCTGCTAGCGAGAGGTCTGCGCAGTGCAAACGGTTGGTCGAGATCACAGCCTTCAGCGATCCACCGGCCTGGGTGGCCGATGCCGTGATCTATCAGATTTTTCCGGATCGTTTCCGGCGCAGCGGACGCGTGCCGCAACAGCGCCATCTGGCGCTGCAGCCCTGGGGAACAGACCCCCGCGAACAGGGGTTTCAGGGTGGGGATCTCTATGGCGTGATCGAAGCGCTCGAGCAGCTGCAGGCGATGGGAATCACCTGCCTCTATCTCACACCGATCTTTAGTTCAGCTGCCAATCACCGCTACCACGCGTACGACTACTTCCAGGTTGATCCGTTACTGGGAGGCAATGAAGCGCTCGATGCCCTGATTGCAGCGGTGCATGAGCGGGGAATGCGGCTGGTGCTCGATGGAGTGTTCAACCATTGCGGCCGAGGTTTCTGGGCGTTTCACCACCTTGCGGAGAACGGCGAGGCTTCTCCATATCGCGATTGGTTTCATGTGTATCGCTGGCCAGTGCAGCCGTACCCATCTGAGGGAGAGGACTGCGGTTACGAATGCTGGTGGTCCGTACCGGATCTGCCCAAGTTCAACCATGCCAATCCTGCGGTGAGGGACCATTTGCTGTCCGCCGGACGTCATTGGTTGGAGCGGGGGATCGACGGTTGGCGTCTGGACGTTCCCGCGGAGGTGCCAGCGGACTTCTGGGTGTCCTTCCGGCAGGTGGTGCGGGAGGTGAATCCCGAGGCCTGGATTGTTGGAGAGATCTGGGGGGATGCCCGCGCCTGGCTCGGAGGCGAGCACTTTGACGGGGTGATGAACTACCGCCTGGGCTGGAGCAGCCTGTGCTGGGTGGCCGGAGATCAGCTTCGTCAGGGTTACCGCAATCCTGAATATCCCCTCAATCCACTCAGCACGGATGCGTTGATTGAGATCTGGGGAACCACGGCCGGTTGGTACCGCCCGCAGGTGAATCGCGCTCAGATGAACCTGCTCGACAGTCATGACGTGCCCAGAGCGCTCCATAGCCTCAACGGTGATGTGGCGGCGTTGAAGCTGGCGCTGCTGCTTCTCTTCCTGCAGCCCGGAGCCCCTTGCATCTACTACGGCACTGAAGCGGGTCTGGCCGGGGGGCCCGAAGCCGAACAGTCCAGCGGGCCGGAACCGGCATGTCGCGAAGCTTTCCCATGGGATGAACCATGGGTGGCCGATCTGCGGCCCTTCTTGGCGGAGCTGGCGGCCCTCCGGCAGCGCTACCCGGATCTAAGAGCAGGCGCCACCCAGTGGACCAGCCATGGCTCGGATGGGTTGATCGGCACGGCCACTTCCCACCAGATTTGGATCAACCGCAGCCATGATCAGGCGCTTCCGGCTTGTTTCAACGGATCCAACGCAAAAGTCCTCTGGACCTGTGGGGCCCCACCAAGTTCGTCCGGTGGACTCGCGGCTCAGTCAGCGGTGCTACTACTGAGGGGTGAAGCCCTTGACGAGACTTGAACTCGTGACCTCTCCCTTACCAAGGGAGTGCTCTACCGCTGAGCTACAAGGGCATGTGGAAGGTGGGCCGGGTTGGATT
>PAEP01000050.1 GCA_002700765.1 Synechococcus sp. MED850 | reverse complement strand
GCTGCGTCGTCTGATCAAGGAATTCGAGAAAGAACTCGCCATCGTCCGCGGCCGCGTCGACGGACTGGAAGCTCGCGTCGGCGAACTGGAAGCCACCCAGTTCTCCACCACCACCAAGCTGAAAGGTAAGGCGGATTTCTTCACAGGCGCCATCAAGTACAGCGATCGTGACAAGTGCAATGAAGAGGTTGACGGGGAATGCACGAGTGATGCATTCAACTTCTCCTATCGATTGACTCTCAATCTGAATACTTCGTTCACAGGTAAGGATAGACTTTACACAAGATTGCGCACTGGCAACATGAATAACCAGTGGACCGAATCGACCTCCTATCTTGCTGACGCCAAGAGTGGTGACAACACACTAAAAGTCGACAAATTATGGTATACATTCCCAATCGGTAGTGAATTCAAAGTCACCGTTGGTGCATTGGTTGAAAATTACTACATGGTGGAAACACCAACCCGTTACAAGCCGATTTTGAAAGCTCTCAAACTTGGTGGCTATGGAGCAGTCATGGGTGCCAGTACAGGACAAGGATTTGGTGTTCAGTGGCGTCAAAATGCGTCACCTGGCGAGGCAGCCTGGAACATTGCTGCCAACTATGTTGCTGATGGTGGCGATGGAGCAAAAGGAGAATCAAGGGAAGGAATGTTTGGTGAGAATACGGATGCTTATTTCCTGAGCCAGATTGGATATGGAAATCGTAAATGGCACATTTCTGCCCTATACGCCTTAAAAAATGCGGGTCAGCGGGAAGATTGCGTCACTGATGATGCCGGAGTCACGTCCTGTTCGATTTCATCAGGAGCAAAGGCTGCCATGGGATATTCCACACCCACAGCGAAGGACCTTGGACATCCTTTGAGCGCTGTAGGACTTCGTGGCTATTGGACTCCCGATGATGCCAGCTGGATTCCTTCCATCAGCGGTGGTATTGATTTCGGCTGGGCAGAGGGTGAATACGATGGCAATGCAGAGGCCGTTAAAGGTTGGATGATCGGTATGAATTGGAAAGATGCCTTCTGGATGGGTAACAAGCTAGGTATTGGCCTGGGTTCATACTCAAGCTATGCCACGGAGGTTCAAGGACAAGGCTATCCAGATGATACAAACTTTGCAGTTGAGGGATATTATGATTTCAGAATTACAGATAATATTACGGTGACACCAGCCATCTTCTGGATTGATAACGCAGAAGGACAAGATCAGACAGCAGGAGCAAACAAATTCGGCGGACTTGTCAAAACATCATTCAAGTTTTAACATCCCAGCTCATTGAACAAAAATGGCGCCTTCGGGCGCCTTTTTTTGTTGATATCTCAAGCAAAAGGCTTTGGACAGATCAACAGCAGGAGATCACCAACAATTTTCACCCTCACCCACTGGTACACAAACATCTTCTAACTCAGCTTTTCTTTGAATCGCGGCAGCATCAGCATCCATCTTGCTCTTGTCTTCAACAGCTTGATCTGTCGTCCACTCCTTTAATCCGCCACCATCCTGAGCATGAACAACGGTAGACGCCGTGGAGGCAACCATCAATGAGGTGGCTGCCAAGAAGACAGAAACAGGGGATCGCTTCGACAAAGCTCCAATACCAAAATATAATTATCAACATTGACGGATCTGGCATCAAGAACATATGGCGCAAGAGCCAGTAACAAAAATCACTTACTCGCAAGAGAAACGTCGCACCGCATTGGCATAGGCCTGAAAAATCAGATCCAACTCATCGGAACGACCATGTCGAGCTAAAAGGCCCTTAGCGCCAGCATCGAGATGAAATAACAACAAACGATCCTCAAAAGCACGGACGTAGCTCTCAATCCAACCAACACAGACAAGACGCGATCCCCGCTGAACTTGATGCACACAATGCAATGAAGAACTGGGATAAACGATGATGTATCCAGCAGGCAATTTGATATTGACCGCTTCCTGGACACCCTGAATTGATAGCTCACCACCATCATAGGATGTTGGATCATTCAAAAACAGGGTGAATGAAAGATCTCGGCGCCCATATTTTGAAAAAGGATTGTCAACATGCCATCCATAACCATCGCCAACATCTGAACGAGAAAGTATCACTGAGTGAATCTTTTTAGTCAACGCAAAACTCCTGACAAGTGGCAGATGCCGAAGTTTTGACGAGATCAAATCGATCGCTTGAACACCAGCAGGACAATCAGGAGCCAGCTGCTTGTTCTGCTTATGTTGGGCGGCAAATTCGCCTGCAGTAAGGCGTCCATCTAGCCATTGTTGCGATGTGCTTTGTTCGAGGATTGTTTTAATTTCAGCGATTTCATCAGAATCCAATAATTTTGTCGTCATCGTATCCATCAATCAATAGTTCCATCGGTCCCATAGTCTACGCACTACCAACATGCATCTTTTTATACAGAGGAATAGTGCGAATATCACAGCAGAGCGCACTCAACAGCCATAACATGATTGCATGTCTATTGTTGATAATGAAGCGTCAAGTTGGCATTTTTCATGGGGTGGTACTGCTCGCAGCGACAGCAGTTATGCAACCTTTGGAAGCAAAGGAAGTAAGAGTTTATTCAGGGCGGCACTACAATACCGACCGAGAAGTTTACAAGAAATTCAGCCAGGAAACTGGCATCAAAGTTAGACTAATTGAAGCTTCTGGCATCTCCCTGGTCGAAAGATTGAAACGAGAGGGTTCTAACTCCAAGGCAGATGTTATTATGTTGGTTGACTCTGCTCGCATCAACAATGCTGCCAGAGCTGGCCTGCTTGCACCAATCCAATCGAAGCAACTCGTCGAAGATGTACCTAAAAAATTTAGAGATCCAAGCAATCGCTGGTTCGGCTTAACCCGCAGAGTACGGGCGATCATCATCAATCCAAGCAAAATACAAGCCGGCTCAATCAAATCCTATGCAGACCTAGCGAAACCAGAATTCAAAGGAAAATTGTGCTTACGCAAACGAAAAAATGTTTATAACCAATCATTGGTAGCTGACCAAGTTGTCTTAAAAGGACAAGCCAAAGCAACGCAATGGGTCAAAGGCTTGGTGTCCAATGTTGAACAGCCATACTTCTCTGGCGATATCTCCTTGATTCGTGCCGTAGGCCAAGGGAAGTGCGGTATTGGAGTAGTTAATCATTATTATTTTGCTCGCATGCAAGCCGGAAAGACAGGACAAAAGGATCAGACAATCAGTCAATCCGTCCAATTAATCATGCCAAATCCAGCTCACGTTAATATCAGTGCAGCCGGATTAGCCAAATCTGCAAAAAATCGCAGTGAAGGAATTCAACTTATCGAATATCTAGCATCTCCAAAGGGTAGCCAAGAATTGTCGGGCCCCACCTATGAGTATCCTTTGAAGGGTTATGGAACATCCAAACAATTGAAAGCATTTGGACAATTCAATCCAGACAACGTCTCCATCAGCCAGCTGGCAGACACACAAAAAATGGCAATTCAAATTATGGCTGAAAATGGTTGGCGCTAAAGCCTGAACCACCTACTGAGAAAAACAGTTGCAAGACTTGATTCCATTCAAACTATTGTCATAAGAACATGTTGCCCAGGGCAGCTTGAGGTGCAAATCGCACAACCCAGCTGCAACGAATTGCTCGAGCCTCTAACTTCAAATCAGTTCACTGGTCTTGCTTGCGAGATCAGATCTGATGCCCTCAACACAACCCAGCCTGTCAACCACTCCTGATTTGACCTTTGGGCCAATGGGTCGTGCCATGGCTGAACCCATGGACAGTGATCTGCTCAAAGCCATGCAGGATCATCTCAACATGGAAAGGCAAGCCCACACGGCCTACTTTGCAACCACGATCTGGTTCGCGGAGCGAGAACTGCGAGGATTCGCACGCTACTTCCGCCACGAATCCCAAGGGGAACAGGAACACGCAGAAAAATTTGGTGACTACCTGCTTGCACGAGGACAAACCATTGAATTGCACCAGATCGATGTCCCACGTCAAGCTTGGACATCTGCGGAGGATGTGATGGCTTCGTCATTTTTGATGGAGTCAGACCTGACGTCATCACTCCAACAGCTTTATGCCATTGCTGAACGCAGTGGAGATATTCGATCAACGGTTTTTCTGGATCCAATGGTTGAACAACAAGTGAAATCTGAGCACGAATTCGCGCACCTCTACGGAAGAGTTCGATTTGCAGATCATCAATCAGCCGCTTTATTGATTATTGACAACGAACTGGATAACGGCCAACATCAGCCCGCAACGCTGCAAGACAACAACTAAAACCTTTTAGGTCTGGTTAATGGATAAGGCCAAAAGCAAATCATTTTGTGTTTGACCCATTCTATTCTGCATCCACGCATTGCCCTTGGTGAAGCTCGTACAAGCTAGTTAAACTTTGGAACAGGAGCTCCCCGTTCTAAACGCATCCTGATTGCATAGCATTTAATATCACGCATAATTGACTTTGGAGAAATATATAAATGTTCAGCAATGGAATGATAGGTCCAGCCTTGCAAACGCAGCGCGATAGATATCCTTAATCGCTTGGATCTCCATCCATGGACTGGTCCAAGCCGATGAGAGGTGGAAGGGTCGCTATTCAGCATGCTTAAAGCCAAAATTGAAACATAAGGCGAATAACGACTTGGCTCTGTTGATGTTTTACAGCGGCCAGTATCAAACCGGACTTCGAATCGTATTTTCGATCAGATGGTGGAATACACGACCTAAAAAACAGGATCCCCTCCAGGGGTAATATCACTCCGTTTTCAGCAATGGTTCCCGGACGTGAACCTCTTTAATTCTGCATCCAGTCTTCTCTTGTTGGAGTCGATGTGAATGAAACAAATGTGGCAGAATTATCGATTCGACATTACATCAGACACATCGATTATTGCTGTACAACCCTCTCTACCTCTGGTTCAACCAACGAGACCAAAGGTAGATGGCTAAGGGCTGTCGATCCCGTCCAAGGACGACATGATCATGATCCAGCAGAATATCTCTTGTGGTTGGAAGGTTGTGCAAAAGTCAGGTAACAAATACATCGTTCAGAGCGATCCGTTTGAACCTGAAATCTGTTTGGATCAAAGCAGAAACATGCCAGCCTGAACCGCTGCCATGCTGACTTGAATGCAATCACCGTGAACTTGATTCAAACCACGCGTGTGTCTTAACGCGTTGAGANGTTTGATGCCGTTGTACGCAACAGTGCCCGTTCAATGATTTCTTTGAGTAGAGAGAGCTGAATCCGATTCGAAGCTCCAGCAGAACCAACCATCGAAGCAATCAAACGAATTTCCCTGCATCGGTCTGCCAGGGCTTCCATTTCTAACGTGAATCGTCGTTCCAAGTTCGGGCTACAGCAACGGGAGCTGTCTCGTCTCAACACCCGTAAGCGGCACCGAATCCAATCTGCCTCTCGACAGAGATCTCCCAGAACACTGGCTGACATATCCAATCCTTCACTCAGAAGCTGAGGGGAGCACTTTCGATCAAGTCCGGGGAAAAGCGCATGGTGAAGTCCCCACTGCTCATCTCCAGCAACTCGGCCTGACGCCACTTCGAAAGCAGACGCGTTGTCGTGACGCGCGTCGCACCGATCAATTCACCAAAACGATCGTGGGTGAGTCGAAACGGAAGCTGGAAAGCGTCACTGCAGCGACGACCCAAACGGTTGACCAGCAGCGCAAGCAGAGCATGCAATCGCTGTTCCGCCTGACCCAAATGCCTCACCCGCAGCAACTGGAGCGTCCATTCATTCACCGCATCCATGCCGAGTTCATCGTCTCCCACAGCATCACGTCGAAACTTCAGAGCTGTTAATGCCTCAACGCAGGCTCCTTCACTGCAAAGGCGGTCGGTGCGCAGGCGATCACCGGATTGAAGAAACGCAAGGGTCATTCCTTCGGTCTCTTCGCAAGGGCAGTACACACGGCAGACCCCTTCCATGACTTCCAGCACGGTGGCTTGGCCTCGACCTGCCGGGTCAAGCAAGACCGTCTGGAGACGGGGCATTGCCATCGGCGCGACCGGATCATCCGGCAGAAATCGGTAAGCAGACAACGTCACCAGCTAATGAAACTGAGAATTGCTTGCAACAGTAGAGGTGGCCTCTCGAAAATGCAAGTCATTCTCAACAAGGTCCTTCGGCCCAGTTTGCGAACTCTTTTTTCTCAACAGCTGTTTATTCACGACAGCCGTTCATTCGCAACAGCTGTTCATTCGCAACAGCCATTGGGTCCTTTTATTCCCGTTGACGCGAAATCGAGAGACATCTCACCAGCACCCCCTACGTTGGTTCAACTGGTATCAGCAGGAACCAGCTGCTGATGGAAACGGGGAAAGAGCGGTGCAAATCCGTCGCTGTCCCGCAGCTGTGAAGCGCCTGCACCATGGGCGTCAGTCAGAACGCCCGCCAGACCTACAACCGACGAGGATCGACTCTTGACTTTCGTTCAAGCCACCGCAAGGCCCCTGCGCATCGGCGCAGTTGTGCTCTTCGCCGCTCTGTTGCTGGCCAGCCCCGCTCTGGCGCACCATCCCTTCGGCATGGGCGACAGCAGTGAGCTCACCGAATGGCAGGGGCTGCTCAGCGGCATCGGCCACCCACTGCTGGGCCCGGATCATCTGCTGTTTCTTCTGGCGATCGCCTTTGTGGGCCTGAAGCGCCCGATGGCCTGGGTCATCCCAATGCTGAGCATCGGCCTCGGTGGCAGTGTCCTGTCTCAGTTCATCCCTCTACCTGAAGCCGTTGCCCCCTGGGCCGAGGCACTCGTTTCGCTCAGCCTGGTTGTTGAAGGCCTGATCGCGCTGAGCCTGGCTCCAGCCGCCTGGCTGCTTCCCCTGTTCGGCCTGCATGGCTTCTTGCTGGGCAGCACGATCGTGGGTGCGGAAGCCACCCCCCTGGCCAGCTACTTCCTGGGCCTGTTCCTCGGCCAGGGCGCATTGCTGCTCTTGGTGTCTGCCGTGTCCCGCGGTCTGACCGAGCGTCTCGGCAGCCAGGGGCAACGCCTGGGTGCCGGCATCTGGATCGGCANCGGCATGGCCTTCGCCTGGGTTNCGCTGATCGACTGACCCTCAAAGGTCAGAACGAACCAGCCGTTGGCAGCTCCCCCCGGTGGTTTCACCGGAAGAATTTGTTGTCTATTTCACGAGAACCAATGAATTTCGCCCAGCAGCTGCTGGCACCATCCGTTCTGGCCATGTTTGCTGCAGGGGCTGGACTCGGCGACCAGCCCGCTCGCGCCTCTGAAGGCAACACGCACACTCAGATGGCTGAGGTTCGACTGCCCGCGGAGAGTCCTCTGTCTGCCGAAGAGCAGATCACCACGATTGGTCAGTTCACGGATGTGGCACCAGACGATTGGGCTTATCAAGCCCTGAATGCCTTGGTGGAACGCTACGGCTGCGTTGCCGGTTACCCCGATGGCCGTTTTCTCGGCCATCGATCGATCAGCCGTTTTGAGGCGGCTGCACTCCTGAATGCCTGTCTGGATCGGGTCAGCGACATCACAGATGAATTGCGGCGTCTGCTGCTCGAATTTGAAGCGGAACTTGCCCTGATCCGTGGCCGTGTGGATGGCCTGGAAGCACGCGTGGGTGAACTCGACGTCACACAGTTTTCCACCACCACCAAACTCACCGGTCAGATCTCGTTCGCCTTCGGAGCCAATGCGTTCAAGGGATCGGCTCGCAAGCTTGTGAAGCGCAACCGGCGNGACTTTGGTGCTGCNAGTGTGAATTACGACAACCAGCTCACCTTGCTGACCAGTTTCACGGGCAAGGATCTGCTCACCACAACCCTGCGTGCCGGCAACTTCGGAGACAACAACAGTTTGTCCAGCGGAGGACCAAGCAATTTTTCAGCGTTGGAAACGGCCTACCAAGCGGATCGAGGCCCCAACAACATCCAAATCGACAAGATCTTCTACCAATTCCCGATCGGCTCAGACGTCAATATCACCGTTGGCGCCAATGTCGGACAGGACGACATGTTGCCGATGTGGCCTTGGATTTACCCCAGCGACACGGTGCTTGATCTTGTCTATCTGAATGGTGCACCGACGGCGTACAACAAGAACCAAGGGCCCGGAGCGGGTGTCACCTGGTCGATCGGGGATGGCTTCAGCATCACCGCGAACTATGTGGCTGCACAAGGGAATGGCGGTGATGCCAGCCAAGGGGGCATCGCCACCGCTGGAGCGGCTGGCACCGGCACGTTGCAGCTGGGCTACGAAGCAGAGAACTGGTCTGTGGCTGGGATCTACACCAACATCCAGAACGGCCATGGAATCGTGGCCTACGCCACGCAGCTGGGACTCGAGAGTTTCGAGAACCCTGGCACCACCAATGCCTTCGGATTGAGCGGATCCTGGCAACCGATCGATAGCGGATGGATTCCTTCGGTGTCTGCCGGCTGGGGATTCAACAGCACGGTGTATGACGCAGGAACTNCGACCCAAGGGCTGGTGAAGGACAGCCAATCCTGGATGGTGGGTCTCCAATGGGGCGATGTTGCGCAGAGCGGCACCAACATCGGCGTCGCGGTGGGACAACCGTTCTTCGCCAGCAGCCTTTATGGCGACCAGACACCCGATGATGGCAATTACGTGTGGGAGGGATGGGTGCAATTCCAGGTGAGCGACAACATCACAGTCACACCGGCATTCTTTTACCTTTCACGCCCCTTGGGTCAACACACACCAGAAGGGCACAGCTTCCAACAACTCGGCGGCGTGCTGATGACCACCTTTCATTTCTGATGCGTGAATGCCTTCGGGGCTTAGAAGGGCAACATCGCTGTGAACGGGAAACGTCATCAAGACCGTTCAAACAACATTCAACTACTCAAGTTCTGCGTGAATGCCGATGCAATCCGTCGATGGAGAACCAATGCCGATGCGAGGGGAGACGATCACATCTCCCCAGCATCGATCTGCAATGGACCAACGATGCAACTGCACAACACCTTTGATTCGATAGGACAACAAACCATTCGCCTTAAAGAATCCATAACCTCGTTCTTTGTTTTGTCAGCAATCTGAGCTAATAAAGATGATCACAAATCCTGCGTATATGCTGCACAGAACACATGTGAAAGTTCGGGGAATGCAACGCATCAGGCAGATCGCCGTCACAAGCTCCGTTCTCTGTTTAGCCGCCAGCATGTCTGCATCAGCGGCAGGGAGCATTACGGGTGCNGGCGCCACGTTTCCTGCACAGATCTACAAGCGTTGGTTTGGAATGCTGGCCGGACAGGGAGGGATCAGAGTGAATTATCAAGCTGTTGGCTCTGGCTCCGGACGCAAGGCCTACATCGATCAAACCGTGAACTTCGGCGCCTCCGATGATCCGTTGACCCGGCGNGACATGCGGAAGGTNAAGCGCGGCGTTGTGCAAATTCCGATGGTGGGCGGAACCATTGCCTTCGCTTACAACAAACCAGGTTGCGACCTGAAGCTGACNCAGGCACAGGCCGTCAAGGTGGCCTTGTCCAAAGTGAAGAACTGGAAAGAGCTGGGTTGCGCGGAAGGACCGATCACCTGGGTGTATCGATCGGATGGATCAGGNACCACACGAGCCTTCACCAATTCGATGAAGGCATTTTCACAGGAATGGACCATCGGCTCCGCCAAAGCGGTGAAATGGCCTGGAGGTGTCGGCGCCAAGGGCAATGCTGGTGTTGCCGCTGTGATCAAGAACCAGCAAGGCGCGATTGGTTACCTGAATCAGTCCTACATCAGGGGACCNATTGTTGCGGCCAAGCTGCAGAACGAATCAGGAGAGTTCCTCAAACCCAGTGTGACCTCCGGCGAGATCGCCCTGAACCAGATCACNCTTGACNAGAATCTGGCTGGNACCAACCCCAATCCATCGGCGAAAGGTGCTTATCCAATTGCAACNCTGACCTGGGTGCTGGCTTACGAAAAAGGAAACGGNCCTGATGCGCAAACGATCAAAGAAGTGTTCAAGTTCATGTTGAGCGATGAAGCCCAGAACGTTGCACCCAAACTTGGNTTTGTGCCCCTTCGAGGAGACATTCTNCAAAAAGCAAGAACTGCCGTTAATAAAATTGGCGCATAAATCCACTTCTTAAGATCAACATTTAACGGTAGTAGACAACATACATATATTCCTGACTTTTGAAGGTCAGACCACCTTGATGGCCCTGCCCGTGCCATTCCCGACCGGTGTCGTCTTTGACAAGCCATTGATCACCGGACAGCTTCTTGATCTGAGTAAAAACTCGTGAATAATTTTCCTTGTTTTTCAACGTGACATTCAACGAAATCACCTTGTCGTTATGGGTCACAACNTTGCAGGGGATTNTCACATCAGCACCACGTCGGTCCATCAAACGACAGTCTGCAGCCATGGTCGCCTGAGCCGCCTCAGCCGGCGAAGCCACGGTGCCACAACAAGCAAGCATCATGACAGCNAATATCGATTTCATTCATCGAATCACGGCTTGGATTCAACGTAATGAAATCAGCTTGTTCAAAGCCTTATTAATCGTGAGGGCTTCCTGAGCCTTCACCAAGAAGAAACACGAAAACATTAACTTTGTAGGCAGCATTGAACGACATCACTCCAGCCTCGAAGAACTTCAGGCCATGTTATTGAGGCGATTTCACCCAATCGGGATGACAGGATTCGAACCTGCGGCCCCTTCGTCCCGAACGAAGTGCGCTACCAAGCTGCGCTACATCCCGTTAGCACCATCGTAGGAGACAACCCCCCAGCGGGCAGTGGATCCCTTGCAACATCTAGGGTCAAGCATTGACCATGATCAGCCGTGCTCAAGCCCGAGTGGTTGCGCGTCAAAGCCCCGCAGCGGGAACGCATCGGCGCTGTCGCCGACCTGCTGCTGGACCTCAAGCTGAACACGGTCTGCCAGGAGGCCAGCTGCCCGAACATCGGTGAGTGCTTCGCTGGCGGCACTGCCACCTTTCTGATCATGGGGCCGGGCTGCACCCGTGCCTGCCCCTACTGCGACATTGATTTCGACAAGAGCGTCCGCGCCCTCGATCCCACCGAACCGGAACGGCTCGGGGAGGCGGTGGCCCGCCTCGGCCTCAAGCACGTGGTGATCACCTCGGTGAACCGCGATGACCTGGCCGATGGCGGAGCCTCCCAGTTCGTGGCCTGCATCGAACAGGTGAAACAACGCTCGCCGCTCACCACAATCGAGCTGCTGATCCCCGATTTCTGCGGCAACTGGCAGGCCCTGGCCACCGTGATGGCCGCCGCCCCCCATGTTCTGAACCACAACATCGAAACGGTGCCGCGGATGTACCGGCTGGCCAGACCTCAGGGCATTTACGAGCGGTCCCTGGAGCTTCTGCAACGGGTTCGCCAGGGCTGGCCAAGCGCTTACAGCAAGTCCGGCCTGATGGTGGGCCTCGGTGAAACCGACGACGAGGTGATCACGGTGCTGCGTGATCTACGCGCCCATCAGGTGGACATCGTCACCATCGGCCAGTATCTCTCTCCCGGCCCCAAGCACCTGGCGGTGGACCGTTTCGTCACGCCCGAGCAGTTCGACCACTACCGCCGCGTCGGCGAAGAAGAGCTGGGCTTCCTGCAGGTGGTGAGCACTCCGCTCACCCGCAGCAGCTACCACGCCGGTGAGGTGCAGCGGCTCATGGCCAGCCATCCACGCTGACGGGGATCCACTCCTGCAACGTCCAACGCACCAGATCGGCCTTGATCATCGGATCCTGTTGCACCCACTCCAAGGCTTCGGCATAGGACGCCGCCTCAAAGATCAATAAGCCGCCACCACCGGGGCGACGCTGCTCATCCACCAGGAATCCGCTGCGAATCCGCCGGCCCGCCGCGCTCTCCTGTTCCACCCAAGCCCGATGGACCTCCAGGTGCGGCCGCCGCTGGGCCATCGGCAAGTCAGCGGTTTCGGCCGTGAAGGTTTCGTGTTTGACGAACCAGGGCACCGGAACGATTGGCAGCAGGAGAGCGGCCGTTCAGGCCGCCACTGCCTGCTTCTGTATCAGTCCCATCGCCGCCTGCTCACTGGGAGGGATCAGCACCTTGAAACGCCCTTTCGCCGCGGCCCAATCCGCCAACAGCGCCGCAGCCTTGGCGCTTCCGGTCTCCGCCAGATGGGCTTCCAACAGGTCTTTGAGCGTGGCCTCCTGCTCCGCTGTGGTGATATTGCACACCTCCACGATTTCAGGGTTCACCCTGGGAGCGACCCGGTCGCCCTCATCCAGCAGGAAGGTGACGCCACCGGTCATGCCGGCACCGACGTTGCGGCCGGTGCTGCCCAGCACCACCACCACGCCACCGGTCATGTATTCACAGCAGTGATCTCCTGC
>PAEP01000049.1 GCA_002700765.1 Synechococcus sp. MED850 | reverse complement strand
AATTGCCACGGTTGCTGATGGCCACAGCCTGGAACTGGAAGTGCATGTGGAGCGGGGTATTGGATACCGGCCTGTTGACCGCAGCAACGAAGATTTAAGCGCCATCGACCTGCTGCAGATCGATGCGGTGTTCATGCCAGTGCGGCGCGTCAATTTCAACATCGACGAAACCGCCGTTGCTGAGGGTGGCTCCGCTCGCGAGCGCTTGAAAATGGAGATCGTCACGGATGGTTCCATCACGCCGGATGACGCTCTCGCCCAATCGGCCAATCAGCTGATCGAGCTGTTCCAGCCGCTGGCCACCGTCACCCTTGTGGAGGAGCCCGGCATTGAACCCGAGCCATCCACTGAAGCTCAGATTCCGCTGGAGGAACTGAATCTGTCCGTTCGGGCCTACAACTGCCTTAAGCGTGCTCAGGTCAATTCCGTCTCCGATCTGATGGGCTTCAGTTACGAAGATCTTTTGGAGATCAAGAACTTCGGATCCAAATCCGCTGATGAAGTGATCGAGGCGCTCGAACGCATCGGCATCTCCATTCCCCAGAGCCGGACCACTGCCTGAGAGCAGCCTGGCCAACGCAACGACCCGACACCGTCCTAAGAACCATGCGTCATCAATGCCGAGTTCCGCAGCTTGGTCGCCCAGCAGATCAGCGCAAGGCCATGCTGCGGGCCCTCACCACTCAACTGATCCGTGAAGGTCGGGTCACCACAACGAAAGCTCGCGCCAAGGCACTCCGCGATGAAGCTGAGCGCATGATCACGCTCGCCAAGGACGGCAGCCTTGCCTCCAGGCGTCGCGCCCTCGGCTACATCTACGACAAGCAGCTGGTGCATGCTCTATTTGAGAAAGCTCCAGATCGCTATTCCGATCGCCGCGGTGGTTACACCAGAATCACCCGGACGGTTCGACGCCGAGGCGACAACGCTGAGATGGCAATCATCGAGCTGGTCTGATCACCATTCACGTCAATCTGACGTTTGAGCCGAGACCCCTTGTCTGAAACAACTGACGCTCCGATCCGTCAAAGGATCGCTCTCAGTGTTCAGTACGAGGGGTCTGGCTTTTGCGGATGGCAGCGGCAGCGCAACGGCACCAGTGTGCAATCCACGCTTGAAGAGGCGATTGAACAGCTCGACCCGTTGCGTCCGATCCAGACCTTTGCTGCCGGACGCACCGACGCAGGTGTGCATGCGGCCGCTCAGGTGGTTCACTTCGATTGCTGCGGGCCAATTCCACCCGGCAAGTGGGCTGCTGCACTGAATGGGCGTTTGCCTCCCACGATTCGGATCCGCGAATCGGTGGCCCGTCCACAGGATTGGCATGCCTGTTACTCAGCCACTTACCGCCGTTACCGCTACACAATCCACAACGGACGGCGACCCAACCTTTTTCTGACGCCCTGGACCTGGCATCGCTATCACCTGCGATTGGATGAATCCAAGATGCGTGAAGGGCTTCTGGGCATGATCGGATTGCATGACTTCAGCGCCTTCATGCGGGCTGGCAGTCGTCGTGCCCATGGGCGCACCACGGTGCAGGAGGTGCTGGTGAAACGCCATGGAGATCTGGTCACCGTTGAGATCCAGGCGAGCGGTTTTTTGTATGGGATGGTGCGGCTGCTGATGGCCCAGCTTGTGGCGTTGGGGGAGAACCGGCAGTCCGTCGCAGCGTTTGAACGGCGCTGGAAGGAACGACGCCGCTGGGAAGTGAAGGAAGCGGCCCCTCCGCGAGGTCTATGCCTGCTCCGCGTTGGATACGAGCAGGACATTTTCAGTAAACCCGGCTGGTATGATTGCCAACCGTGGTTTTTTCTGGCTGAAAACGATCCTCCCAGGGATCCACCACCTCTGCCGGAAGGAGCCGATTCAGTTCTCTGACGATCATCCACTTCCTCGAAAGAGGAGGATCACGTCGAGGAGTAGGCTCGATCTTTGAGCTTTTTCAGGACCTCTACGGGCCTGAAACCCCACCCAGCTTCATTCCAAAAATGAAGCATTCCCGAACCGGCATGCCGGCGCGATGAACAAGACCTCCCTTCCCCCCATCGATTCGATCGACCGCCAGTGGTATCTGGTGGATGCAGAGAATCAAACCCTCGGCCGCCTCGCCACCGAGGTAGCAGCCGTGCTGCGCGGCAAGAACAACCCAAGCTTCACTCCCCATCTGGACACGGGTGACTTCGTTGTTGTTGTCAATGCCGACAAGATCAAAGTCAGCGGCAAAAAGCCACAGCAAAAGCTCTACCGCCGCCACTCAGGCCGGCCCGGTGGCATGAAAGTGGAAACCTTCCAGGCTTTGCAAGAGCGCATTCCCGAGAGGATCGTTGAAAAGGCCATCAAGGGCATGCTTCCCCACAACGCCTTGGGCCGCCAGATGTTCAGAAAGCTCAAGGTCTACAAGGGCAACGAGCATCCACACGCAGCTCAACAACCTCAACCCCTCCAGCTCAACCCCTCAGCGTCCGCCAAATGAGCAGCAATTCCGTCGTCTACTGGGGCACCGGTCGCCGTAAAACCTCTGTCGCCCGCGTTCGTCTTGTACCCGGAAACGGCACCATCACCATCAATGGCCGCCCCGGTGACAACTATCTGAACTACAACCCCGCTTACATCGCGGCGGTGAAAGCCCCTCTCGACACACTGGGGCTAACTACCGAATACGACGTTCTGGTGAATGTTCGCGGTGGTGGGCTCACAGGCCAGGCTGGCGCCATCAAGCAAGGTGCGGCCCGGGCACTTTGTGAGCTTTCCGCCGACAACCGCAAACCGCTCAAGACGGAAGGTCACCTCAGCCGTGACCCTCGCGCCAAGGAACGCCGCAAGTACGGTCTCAAGAAAGCCCGCAAGGCACCTCAGTTCTCCAAACGCTGATTTCCGTTTCCTTCCCGCAACGACTCATGCCCAAACCCGACATTCATCCAACCTGGTATCCCGATGCCAAGGTGATTTGCAATGGCGAAGTGGTGATGACCACTGGCTCCACCCAGCCTGAGATTCACGTCGACGTCTGGAGCGGCAACCACCCTTTCTTCACGGGAACCCAGAAGATTCTCGACACTGAAGGACGGGTAGATCGCTTCATGCGCAAATACGGCATGGGCTCGAAGAAAAAAGGGAGTGAGCCATCGAAAGAGGTCGCCGCTGCCAAAGCGGACGCCAACTCCTGAGGCTGACTGCGGGGCATGGACGCCTCGACTCTTTTCACCAGGCTGGAAACAGCCGCTGCCAGTTTCCGGAACCTCGAGAGGCAGTTGGCCGATCCGGATGTCGCTGCTGATCCAAAGCGGCTTGAGTCGATCGCCCGGGAACGATCACGACTCGAGCCTCTCGTCCTCGATTTCGAGAGCCTGCAAGCATTGGAGCAGGAGCAAAGTGATGCTCGGCAGCTGTTGAAAGAAAGCCGTGGGGATCCACCGATGGAGTCCCTGGCGCAAGAGGAACTGGAGGCACTCAGCAGCCGCCACTCCGAACTGATCGAGCGACTCACTGTCGCACTGCTGCCGCGGGACCCCCGCGATGACCGCAGTGTGATGCTCGAAATCCGAGCGGGTGCAGGCGGGGATGAAGCCTGTCTTTGGGCCGGGGACTTGGCACGGATGTACGACCGTTACAGCCAGAAAGTGGGCTGGACAGTTCAGCCCGTCAGCTCCACGGAGGCTGATCTTGGCGGCTACCGCGAACTGATCCTTTCGGTGAAAGGGGACAGCGTGTTCAGCCAGCTGAAATTTGAAGCGGGGGTGCACCGTGTTCAACGTGTACCAGCCACGGAATCACAAGGCCGTGTTCACACGTCCACGGCGACGGTGGCCGTGATGCCCGAAGCTGATGCGGTTGAAGTCCAGATTGATCCGAAGGAACTTGAGATCAGTACTGCCAGATCCGGCGGAGCCGGGGGGCAGAACGTCAACAAGGTGGAAACAGCCGTCGACCTGCTGCACAAACCCACTGGCATCCGTGTGTTCTGCACCCAGGAGCGTTCACAACTTCAGAACCGGGAACGGGCACTGGAGATCCTGCGCGCCAAACTGCTGGAACGTGAGATGGCTGCCGCGGCGGAACGGGAGAGCAGCAACCGCCGCGCCCAGGTGGGCAGCGGAGACCGCAGTGAAAAGATCCGGACGTACAACTACAAAGACAACCGCACCACCGATCACCGGCTTGGGCGTAATTTTTCCCTGGAGCCCGTCCTCCAGGGGCAGCTCGAGGATTTAATCGGGGCCTGTGTTGCCGAGGAACAACGGCAGAAACTGGAAGCCCTCAGTGATCAAGACGACTCCTGAACCCCACTCAGGCTCCGATCACATATTTGGCCCATTCGCTGTGGCGGCCGGAATGAATCTGACGTGTTGCCTCAAAACTGAGGCTGCTGAGCGGCCTGCGCGGGACACGCCTCAGCGGCATCCCGGCCTCCTTCGGCGTGCGATTGCCCTTGCGAACATTGCAGCTGAGGCAGGCCGTGGTGACATTTTCCCAGGAATCAATCCCACCACGGCTTCTTGGCACCACATGGTCGATCGATAACTGTTCTCCGCAGCAGCCGCAGTACTGACAACTGTGGCCATCCCGATGAAACACATTGCGGCGGGTGAGAGGCAGCTGCCGGAAAGGAACACGCACGTACTGCCGCAATCGGATCACGGTTGGAAGAAGTGTCCCCTTGCGGATCTCTCGTGTGGAATCCTGCTCCAAGCTTTCAGCCTTGCCTTTCAGCATCATCACCATGGCCCGACGCCATGTGGTGATGTTCAACGGCTCGTAGGACGCATTGAGAACGAGAACCTGGCCCATGCAAGCTCCCTGCTTATTCGTCATGCTAACGACAGCAGTTGGCATGTCTCGGTAACGCCGAGCACGCAAATCCCATGTCCGAGCTGAGCCGCAACGCGACTGAAGCGTCCTGGGATCTCAATCAGGACGTCGATCAGGACATCGATCCGCGCCAGCGCGCCTGGGTGGAGATCGACCCAACAGCCATCGAATCCAATGCCGCGGCCCTCAGTCGGCATCTTTCCGGAGACAGCAGTCTCATGGCTGTCGTCAAGGCGGATGGGTACGGCCATGGTGCAGAAACCGTTGCACGAGCTGCCTTGCGAGGCGGTGCCGTCAGTCTTGGCGTTGCCACGCTGCAGGAAGGGATTGAGCTGCGCCGTGCAGGCATCCAGGCGCCGATCTTGCTTCTTGGAAATCTCACCCAGGCCGAAGAGCTCCGCAGCTGCCTGCACTGGCAGCTGATGCCAACCCTGAGCAGCATGCGTGAGGCATTGCTGTGCCACAACCTTGCCGATGGATGTGGCCGTCGCTTTCCCGTCCAGTTGAAACTTGACACCGGCATGGCGCGACTGGGCTGCGACTGGCAGGAAGGGCCCCGACTCGTGGAAGCAATCCACCAACTTGAAAATCTTGAGCTTTGCGGCCTCTACAGCCATTTGGCATGTGCCGATGGCGACCCCCAGGGAGACGATTCGCTTGTAACGGCGCGTCAACATCGACGTTTTCATGAGGTTCTGAACCAGCTGCCTGAGCAGGGTCGAGATCTCTGCTGTCATCTCGCCAATTCCGCAGGAACACTGCTGGAACGAGGTTTGCATCACGACATGGTGCGCGTTGGACTCGCTCTCTACGGACACGCCCCGGCGCTGCATCTTCGTGATGTCGTGCCTCTGCAACCGGCCCTGTCCGTGCGGGCTCGCGTCACACTGATCCGCTCCATCCCTGCCGGGGTGGGAGTGAGCTATGGGCATCGGCATGTGAGTTCACGGCCAACCCGACTGGCGGTGGTTGGGATCGGATACGCCGATGGCGTGATGCGCTCCCTGAGCGGACGCATCCATGCCCTGCATCAAGGTCGCCCAATCCAGCAGATCGGCTCCATCACCATGGATCAACTGCTGCTGGATGCCACCGACGCACCGGATCTGGAGATCGGCAGCACGGTCACCCTGCTGGGTCGCGACGGCGACGCTGCGATCAGTCCACAACTCTGGAGCGAAGCCTGCGGGTCGATCCCCTGGGAAATCCTGTGCGGGTTCAAGCAGAGACTGCCGCGTGTGGAGGTCTGATCTGAGCCTCTGGCGCTGCTGTTGATAAGATCGAGGAGCCGCTGGAGAGGTGGCTGAGTGGTTGAAAGCGGCTCCCTGCTAAGGAGTTACAGGAGGCAACTTCTGTCGAGGGTTCGAATCCCTCCCTCTCCGTTGACCAAACCACATGCGTTGTCAGTTCTCCTCTGTGGGCTTGAACTGGCTTAGCGATCGAGAGAGAGAGGGCAAAAGCTGCTCATCCTTTGAACGATCTGGGCCCGTGCTGAAGGCCACCAGCAGCATCGGAGATTGATCGTCCAGCGTCCACCAGGCCGCGTCATGGCGCGCCTGACTCATCCATCCCGCCTTGCTCCAGAGGGCCGTGTCCTGCGGCAGCCCCTCNCCNAGAAAACCATCCACCTGATTCTCTGNATCCGCCTGCCGCTGAACTGGATCAAGGGAGCGGGCCAACAAGTCCCGCAACCGTCGGCAGGCTGGAGGGGAGACCACCGCTCCCGTCATCACCGCTTCAAGCAGGCGCGCCGTCGCGGCAGTGCTCAGAGNGTTGCGGTTGCTGTTGTCCGCTCCGTAAAACGCCTTCTCCCGTCCGTAAGGCCCATCCCCCCAGGTCTTCTGGCAACAGTTCACNGACTCCAGTTCAGACCAACCGAGGCTGGCCAGCCAACCATTCACCAGTTGCCGCTGTTGCTGCCATAGATCCCATGGTTCAGCCATCAGTTCGGGCCCGCTTGACGTCCCCGTCAGCAGATCAACCACCAGGCCTGTGGCGTCATTGCTGGAATCGCCGATCATGTCCCTGAGCGCACGCTGCAATTCATCGCTGTCCGGGATCAGATCTTTCTGCAGCCAGCGCTCCACCGCCACGGCATAGACAAGCTTCACAACGCTGGCCGGGTACAGCATTTTGTCTTCGTTCCAACNGGCGCCATATCCCTGACCGGCCTCNGGNCTGGGATCGTCGTAGCGAATCCAGGTGAGNGCAATGCTGTTGCGCAGCCCAGGCCGCCCTTCTGCGGAAAGCTCATCCAGCAGCGATTCCAGCCTGGACGCCATGGCGGGATCGGGACGGTAGAACGCCATGGAGAAGGCAACTGGCCATGGCGACCTTAGGGACCCCGCTGACTCCCGACCGACTGCTCCCAGAGAGCATCTGGAGGCTTGAGACGGATGTGAACGGATATGCCCGGAGCGTCGGCACGGGACTGGCCACCCAAGCCCAGCAGAGCAGGCGCTTCAAACTTCTCCACAGCAACGGACCACGGCTGCGCGTGCAGTTGCTGGAAGACGGCTACCGCTGCTGGTTCGATCCAGAGGATGTGATCGGACAGGCGACCTCCTGCGCTCCCTGGCGTCCACAACCGATGCATCGCTCCATGATCGAAGCACGCCTTCCCGCAGTGCTGGAGTGGAGCGAGCAGACCGAGGCACAAGNCAACGTCTACGTCTGGGGAGGGACACTTCGACCGAATGTCGACTGCTCCGGGCTGATTCAGCTGTCCTTCGCGAGCCAAAACATCTGGCTTCCANGGGATGCATACCAGCAGGAGCGGTTCTGCACTCCTGTCGCCGTCCATCCGGANCATCTCCAGCTGCTGAGGCCTGGAGATCTGCTGTTCTTCGGTTCACCGCGGCGATGCACCCATGTCGGGCTCTACCTGGGAGGGGGGCGCTACCGCCACAGCTCAGGCAGGGACCATGGGCGGAACGGCATCGGGGTGGACAGCATCCTCAGCCGTGACAAGCACCCCGTGGCGGCGCACTACCGGGCCGAACTGCGCGGTGCTGGTCGGGTTCAACGCAGCCATGACGGCAGCCACCTGGATTGAACCCGTCCGTCATCGCCTTGGCTTGAACTGATCGGAGATCTGGGCGAGGTAGGCCTCGGGGCCGCTCATGGCGGTCTGACCGGGAACAGGCAGATCCGGCAGTTCGAGGTTGGCCTGACGGCCCTCCAGAGCGGCCTTGAGGGATTCAATCATCTGGCTGTTGCCCGACTCCTTGACNGCAGCAAGAGCTTTCTGCAACCGCTGTTCGCGGCTCTCCTCGCCACCGGACCCCGCCGCACTCCCCCTGCCACTGCTGGCACGGACGGAATCCAGCTGACTGGAGAGGTTCTCCCAGAGCAAGGCCATTGCTGTTGAGGGGCGGCGCTGGCCCATCCATAACCCAACTTCGTTGGAAACAGCGCGAATTAAGTTGCTCGCTTAACCGAGACGACCCCCGCCCGATGCCCTCCCAGCTGGATCTCTCGGTGGTGGTCCCCCTCTACAACGAGGAGGAGAGCCTTCCCCATCTGGTGGAGCAGCTCCTGGCCGCCCTGCGCCCGGGGGGCGAACGCTTCGAACTGGTGCTGGTCAACGACGGTTCAAGCGATGGCACCGCTGCTGTTCTCGAACGCCTCAGCGGGGAAGTGCCCGAACTGGTTGCCGTTCTGCTGCGCAAAAATTATGGGCAGACAGCGGCGATGGCCGCCGGCTTCGATGCCGCCACCGGCGAAATCATCGTGAGCCTGGACGGGGATCTGCAGAACGACCCCGCGGACATCCCGATGCTGCTGGCCAAGCTGCGCGAGGGCTACGACCTGGTGAGCGGCTGGCGGCACCAGCGCCAGGACGCCGCGATCCAGCGCAAGCTTCCCTCCCGCATCGCCAACCGTCTGATCGGACGCGTCACCGGCGTGCGGCTGCACGACTACGGCTGCTCACTGAAGGCCTACAGGCGTGAGGTGCTCTCCGACATGCGTCTCTACGGGGAGTTGCATCGTTTCCTGCCAGCGCTGGCCTTCATCGAGGGCGCACGGATCACCGAGGTCAAGGTGAACCACCGTGCCCGTCAGTTCGGAAGCAGCAAATACGGAATCGATCGAACCTTCCGGGTGCTGATGGATCTGCTCACGGTCTGGTTCATGAAACGCTTCCTCACCCGGCCGATGTACGTCTTCGGCTTCGGGGGACTGGTGGCGATCGTCATGAGCTTGATCGCGAGCACCTACCTGCTGGTGATCAAGCTCATGGGACAGGACATCGGCAACAGACCGCTGCTCACGCTCGCTGTTGTGATGGGTCTGGCTGGAATTCAGTTGTTCTGTTTCGGACTGCTGGGGGAGTTGTTGATCAGGACCTATCACGAGAGCCAGGGCCGCCCGATCTACCGGGTCCGCGCCACGTTGCGCGGCAGGGACGAGGCCTGAAGGGGACGGCGCCTCGGTGCTCCTCGACGCGGGGCGATCGCCGCTGCCGCCGCTTCCATCACCCGGCTGTCGCTGTCCCGGAGTGCCCTGCGCAGCAGCGGAAGCACCGCCGGTGTGCCCCAGAGCGCGGCCACACGAACGGCTTTCAATCGTTCTTCAGGATCTCCCGCCATGGCACGGCGCAGATGGTTCTGCAGCTCCAGCCGATCCCGTTCCGTCGCNGGAGGTTGCCAGGCAACGGCCTCCTCCATCGCCGCAAGCTCCTGAGGAGGCTGTGCNTCGCCTGGCTCCAGNACCAGGGACAGCTGTGCACGATTGAGCTCTGCCACGTCCCTGGCATCGGTGCTGCGCAGCATCGGCTTGCCGGATCGCCCCCTGATCCACAGCACCACCGCAAGGAGAATCGCTGCGCCAGGGAGGAGAACGTTCTGCATCTGGGTTGAACTTTTATGTCGCCGATCGGGCTCCGGAGAAGCCGTCAGATGTGTGATCCCTACAGTACCGGCGAAGCTTTTGGCTCGACATGACTGGAGATTTCGCTGCTGCCTGGCTGCCTGCGATTTTTGTGCCCATCACCGGAATCGTTTTCCCCGCAGTGTTCATCGTCCTCGTCGGTCGAGTGATCACCGCTGCCGAGTGACCGCAGGCTGCGGATCCCCCCAACTTCTCTGCATTCCTCGCCCATGACTGTCACTCCCGTCTCNGATCCCTGCGTCGGCAACCTCGCCACACCGGTGAACAGCGGTTACTTCATCAAGGGGCTGATCAACAATTTGCCCTTCTACCGCTCGGGCATCTCCCCCAACTTCCGTGGTCTTGAGACCGGTGCCGCCTTCGGTTACCTGCTCTACGGCCCGTTCACCATCTGCGGCCCACTGCGCAACACGGAGTATCAGCAAACAGCCGGTGTGCTGGCGGCGATCGGAGCCGTTCACATCCTCACCCTGCTGTTCCTGCTCTACAACCAGCCCGGCAAGCAACCCAACATCCCCCCTTCGGATGCCACGGTCGGCAATCCACCTGCCGATCTCTTCACCCGCACAGGCTGGGCAGATTTCACCAGCGGTTTCTGGCTGGGTGGCTGCGCCGGCGCCGTGTTTGCCTGGTTCCTGTGCAGCACTGTGCACGTGCAGGATCTGTTCAACATCGCAGCAGGCGTCTGGAGCGTCGGCTGATCGGCGNATCGGCTGGTCGTCCTGACGTCAAGTCCTCGTCCTGACACCTCAACGAACCCCAGAACGACGNCATNACGTCGTTCTGGGGTTTTCTGCTGCCAGGATTCANCAGCTTGCTGAACCCTCCAGTTGCGGTCGCTCTCCCAGCCGTTTCTGCGCCGCCCCGTCCTCACGATCGTCTGCACGCTGCTCACCTTGCTGGCCGGGTTGACNGCGACGCTTGGCCTTGGCTTGGAGGACNTGCCTCAGCTGGCCCCGACCCGCGTGAATGTGAGGGCCACCTTCCCGGCCGCCTCTCCGGAGGTGGTTGAACAGAGTGTGACGGCCGTCCTGGAGCAGCAGCTGAATGGTTTGGAAGGCGTGGACAGCATCAGCTCCAGCAGCCGTCAAGGCGGAGCCAGCATCAGCCTGCGGTTCAACGAGGGAGATCCTGAGCTGAATGCGATCAAGGTGCAGAACGAGGTGAACCTCGCCACGCGCCGGCTGCCGCAATCGGTCTCGCGGCAGGGACTGCGCGTCAGCCGCTCCTCCGATGACCTGTTGATGATCCTCGGCTTCAGCCATCCGAAGGACCGCTATGTGCCCACCTACCTGCGGGGCTGGCTGGACCGGACACTGCGGGATTCATTGCTGGCCATCCCTGGTGTGGGAAGGGTGTTCATCTTCGGTGGAGACGATCTGGCCTTCCGGCTNTGGCTCGACGCGTCATTGCTGCAGCAGGAGAAGCTCACCATCAATGACGTCACCCGTGCGCTGTCGGAACAGAACGTGCTGGCGGCGATCGGCAATCTCGGCGCGTCTCCGGCACCCCCAGGGCAACTGATCAGCCTGCCGGTGGAAGCCGAGGGGCGCCTGCGCAGCGTCGAGGACTTTGAAAATCTCGTGATCAAGCGTCTGTCGGACGGCGGCATCGTGCGTCTGAAGGACGTTGGTCGCGCCGAACTGGGTCAGCGCATGTATGGGCTGAATGCCATGAATCTGCAGGGTGAACGCTCCATGGGGCTCGGCGTTTATCAAAGGGATGGGGCCAACGCTCTCGACGTGAGCCGGGCGGTGATGTCTCGACTCAAACAGCTGGAGCCCGGCTTCCCCCCGGGGGTTGAGATGCAGGTGATCACGGATGTGGCGGACACCGTTCAAGCGAATCTCGATCGCACCTTCGCCACCTTGCGGGATGCCGTGCTGCTGGTGCTGCTGGTGCTGGTGCTGTTCCTTGGACGCTGGCGGCTGGCGTTGATTCCTGGCCTCGCCGTGCCTGTGGCGCTGGTGGGCAGCCTTCTTGTGGTTCGCCTCAACGACGCCAACCTGAACAGCCTGATCCTGTTCGGACTGGTTCTCGCCACAGGAATCGTGGTGGATGACGCGATCGTCGTCAGTGAGGACATCACCGGTCGCATCGAGCGGGGGGACCACCCGCAACAGGCCGCAGAAGATGCGATGGCTGAACTGGCCGGCGCCGTGATCGCCACCTCTCTCGTTCTCGCAGCGGTGTTTCTGCCGGTGNTGCTGATCCCAGGTTCGATCGGTCGCCTNTACCAACCAATTGCGTTGGCGATCAGCGGCGCGATTCTCTTCTCCACCCTCAATGCCCTCTCCTTCACTCCCATGGCCTGCGCCCGGGCGCTCGGAGCCGATGGCGGACGTCTGCCTGGACCGATCCGGCGCCTGAGTGATGCGCTCCGACGCGGCATGGCAAGCCTGCAGATCCGCTACGCCAGATGGTTGGAGCGGTGGTTGCGGCGTGGACGTCTGGTGAGCGGACTTTTGCTGGCTGGTCTGCTGATCACCGCCCTTGGTTTGTCCGGGATGCCAACGGCCTTCATCCCCAATGAAGATCAAGGCCAAATCCGGGGCTACTTCAGCCTGCCCGAAGGGGCGGGACTGGAGCGCACGAACGCCGTGATGAGCAAGATCCAGACCGTCGTCGCCGAGGAACCGCTGATTCGCACCGGTAATTTCTACGCCGGTTTCTCCTTCGGACAGACCGGAGAAGACAAGGGGGCCTTTTTTCTGAGGCTCATCCCAATGGATGAGCGACGCGGACCAGAGCAGAGCAGTGATGCCGTCAAACGCCGCTTGAACCAAGCGCTCCGCAGCCGGATTGACGATGCGCGGGTGGTGGTGACCACACCACCCACCGTGCGTGGCTTCAGCAGCGAATCCGGGCTGGAGATGCAGATGCTGGACCGCAGCGGTGGACGTCTCAACCTGCAGGAGTTCGAGGCGGTGGCTCGTCGTTTCATCACCATCGCAAAGCAAAGCGGCCGCTTTGAACGGATCAGCACCCGCTTTGATGCCAGTTCACCCCGATGGCGTCTGCAGCTGGATCGCGATCGGATGGCGGCCCTGGATCTCGACGTCGGCGAAACCCTGCGAGACATCGGAACAGCCATCGGCGGCCGATACATCGATGACACCTACGAGGGGGGAAGCATTCGCAACATCTATGTCCAACTTGAAGGCAGCGAACGGGCCACACCGGAAGACCTCACCTCCCTGATGGTGCGCAACCGCAGCGGCGACCTGATCTCCGTTGCCAATGTGGCAACGCTCAGCCGGGAGGATGGTGCCAACAGCATCCCGCACTACAACCTCAACCGTTCCATTGCGATCACGGCCATCCCTGAAAACGGACTGAGCACAGGGCAGGCGATCAAGTTGCTGGAGCAGGCAGGCGATCAGGTTGGGGGCAACAACATCAGCCTCACCTTCACGGGACTGGCACTTGAAGAGCAGAAAGCCGCAGGGGTCACCTGGATCCTGTTCAGTCTTGGCGTTGTGGTGATCTATCTGCTGCTGGCAGGGCTTTACGAGAGCTTTCTGGATCCGCTCATCATTCTGCTGACGGTTCCGATTGCATTGATGGGTGCGCTGATCGGATTGAAGCTGCGTGGTTTACCGCTTGATGTCTACGGCCAGATGGGGCTGCTTGTGCTGGTGAGCCTGGCGGCCAAAAACGGCATCCTGATTGTGGAATTTGCCAACCAACGACTGGCNGAGGGGATGGAGCTGCGCGAAGCGATCCTTGGTGCAGCCGTGAATCGCATGCGTCCGATTCTGCTCACAGCTGTCACTTCCCTGGCAGGATTTTTGCCGCTGTTACTGGCCATGGGTACGGGCTCAGCCAGTCGCATCAGCATTGGCACCGTGGTCTTCAGCGGTCTGCTGGTGTCCTCATGGTTGTCGCTGTTCGTTGTTCCATCGGTGTACCTGATGCTGAAACGCTGGAGTCGGGCGTAAAATATTTACCGGGAAAGGTGCCGGCATGACGGATGAATTGATCCTTCATGCCGGCACACATAAAACCGCATCGACATACATTCAGGCGCGTCTCAGGCGCAATCAAGACCTGCTTTCTGCCAATCAAATCACCTACCAATTTCCTGAACAGGACACAACATTNAAACGCTTGAGTAAGGCGATTGGGAAGGGAGATTGGTCTTCCTGGGAGCACTATCTCGATCACGCGCATCGCCCAGGCCAACATCTCCTGGTGAGCGCAGAACAATTTGGATCGCAGCTAACGGAGCGTCGCACAATCAAAGCACTGAATCGAATCGCAAAGCAGCATGATTTAAAGCTACGGGTGGTGATTTTCATCCGAACACAACTCGATTACATCAACTCACGCTATACCTATTCACTGAAACGTTTCTATCACACCGAAACATTCAAGCAATATGTGGAGGATGTACTGAAGGGTCAACTCCCGTCCACATCAGCCTTTGCCAAGTCATTACGCCAGCGCCAGGACGTCTTTGACTTCTGGGCCTATTTCCATGCGCTGCGACGGGCCCGTCGCAAGGGGTTAAGTGTGAACTTTCTGCCCTTCCGCCAGAACGGTCAGGATCCCTTTGATCAGTTTCTGGACTTCATGTCTCTGCCACCGGGACCGNAGTGGAAGAACTGTCCCGAGCAGGCCCAGAATCGCAGCCCCGGCATTCGCGGCACCTTCTTGGCCCGCGAACTTGGCGTCCGCCTCAAGCAGGCCGGGATTCCAGCGCGCCGCATTGAAAACTCCTCTGCGGTGATCACTGCAGAGGAGCAGTTCAGGCGCTGGGATGACCCACCGTTCTGGGGTTTCTCACCAGAACTGGCGCTGCAGGTAAGCCAGCACTTCGAAGCCAANAACAACCGTTTNGCACAGGAGGTGTGGGGGTGCCCATGGCGGGAGGTGTTCCCCCAAGACAACGCATTCTTGGATCGACAACCGCAGGTGTATTCCCCTTCATCAGAACGGGATCGGGCTCGAATGGAGGCAATTGCTGATCATCTGCTGCGTCGTCTGCAACGCCGGCTCGCTCCAAAACCACTCGATCCACTGCGAGACCAGGCTGAACGGTTGATCTCACGCTGGACCNGAACGCAACTCNAAGGAGATGAATACAGCTATGGGAATGGATCCAGCTGTCTCGACGCGCAACGCAAGGATGGGGTTGATGCTGAAACAGCCTGACCCCGTCGGAGCAAGGGATTGCAGTTGGACCGGGGGATGATCTTGTTGAATCAATCCTTAACTGGGGGACACCCCATCAAAATTTGCGATCTGTGCCTGGATCTGCCCAGAACACCTTCAGCGTGAGGAATGGGGTGGTGAATTTCACGCCTTCCTCATAATTGGCACGCTGATATGTCAGCCCCTGCTGCGCCACTGGAAACTGAAATTCAAGGGGTGAACGGCTGGCCGGGTACATGACCACGTAGGCATTGCCCTGGAACTGGCTGAACTGACATTTCGCCGAGTTTTGCGTCTTTTTGAGAACGGGGGTTTTCACATTCAGGTGACAGAACGTCTTGCGCGTATCCGCGGCGGCGGAAGGCGCAAAAACAGTTGTCACGAGCAAGCACGCGGCAATGCTCCAACCCAGAGTGCGACGCATGGGCAACAGTGAAACGCGACTCACTATCGATAGCGACAGCAGACTGATCAGGCCACTCGCTGGAGCCGTTGCTGGCGCGACATCACCCAAGCTCCGGTGTTGTCATGCATCCGTTCCAACCGCTCAAGACGATCCGGCGCGATCAGCTGCAGAGCCTCGATCGTGAATCCCTCACGATGACTCACCTGCTCGGGCCCACGAAAACCACCACCATCCGGCAAACATCGGAGACCTTGAAGAGCATCAGCACCGATGGTCGTTGAACAAGGCTTGACCACGGCTTGATCGCCATAGGGATTCGAGCTGATTACAGTCTCTTCACCACGCCAGGTTCCCAGCAGCGCCTCGGCAACAAGAACCGGCTCCTCAACAGACGATGAATGGGCGCGAGCCTCGCGAATAAGGATCGACTGATCAAAACCTCCGGATCCATTCCAGAACAGAACCAGTCGGAGACGGCGATCGGGGTTAAGGAAGCAGAACTCTGCATACACCCTGGAAAGCGGCGCAACTTGCAGTGAACCTCGGCTGAAGCTTCCGGAAGGGAAAAAAGCCAGCTGGCGATCGACGTGATGAAAACTCTGCTGAATCTGCCGGACCGGATCGCCCCTGTAAGGGTTCACGTCCTCCGGGGGATCATCAGGCCAGAACAACAGACGGAGGTTGATCGGCACACCAGAAGGACTCGGCTCGAGCGTGAGTTGTGAAGGGGTGCGCTTCACCAGGTGCAGATCGCGATCAAGGGTGTCGAAGCTGCCCCTCCATTCGCCAACGTTGCGCAGGAGCCCATCCCACTGAGGGTCCATGACCAAATTTTTGGATTAACACTAAAAACTTTTTTGAGCGATCAGAGGACCTGAACACGACGCACGCATGGTCCAAAAAAAACGCTTGCAAACGAGAGTTGCACGGCAAACACTGATTCAACTCAATTTCTTGCTATGAAAAGATGTTACCTATGGAACAACCATGGCTTTCAACAGCTCTCGACTTGAGAGACCCAATATCGATCGTCCTGGTTTCATACCCGATCTCCCATCTCCCTAAGGACCCAACCGACTCCGATGCATGGCTTGATTGGACAAGAGAGCTTTTAGGGAACATCTCTGATGAAGTTCCAACATTTGAAGACGTTCAAGACTACCTCGAAGACATCAAGAATATTGTACCCGTAGAATACATTGGCGATGTCATCAGCGAAATTTACGACACGATCGAAGAGGAAATTGATCCAGCACAATACATCCCTGACGCTGTCATCGATGAACTGAACGACATGGACATCGCAAAAGGTATTTCTGAGCTCGCAGCTTTTGGGTACGACATGATTGTCGACGGCAAATACATCGACCCCTGGGCCGACAAGGTTCTTGACTATGCAGACTTCAATGTTGTTGTTCCGAGAGTAGGAAAAACAAAAGTCAAAGGAACGAAGAAAGATGACCTGATGAGTGGTCACTGGGAAAGCCACAAATACGAGGGCAAAGGCGGTAATGACAGAATCTTCACCTGGTATGGGAAAGACACCCTAAATGGTGGAAGCGGAAAAGATCATCTTTATGTCGATGGTGATGATTGCACGATGAGTGGCGGCAGCGGCAAGGATTATTTCTATCTTGACGGCGGCGGCACTGCTCTGATCAAGGACTACGAGAACAAAGATGTGATCCGAGTCGATGGATACAAAAAAGGCAATATCAACATCAAACACAAAAAAGGTGATTCATTAATCAAAGCCGGCAAGCATACGCTCGCCAAAGTTCTTGACACGAAGCTCAGCAAGAAGGATCTTCAGTATTCAGGCGGATCCAACAATCGAGAAATTGATTTCAGTGGGGACGATGCCTCCCTTACAGATCTCATCATCAGCGACGTTTAATTCAAACTTGATTGTTGACCGAAGGAAGGAGGCATCAGCCTCCTTTTTTTTGTCCAATCCAAGAGCTCACAACCTGATCATCAATAAAAAACCCGCCCGGATGACCGGGCGGGTGATGGAACGACTCGAGGATGGACTGTTGATCAGATATGAATCAACCGAACTTGCCTGAGGTGGATGCAATCAGGAAGGCTGCGTAGGTGAGGACGTAACCAACAGTGAAGTGGGCGAGACCCACAACACGGGCCTGAACAATCGAAAGAGCCACAGGCTTGTCACGCCAGCCCATCATGTTGGCGATGGGGCTGCGCTGATGCGCCCAGACGATGGTCTCGATCAGTTCCTGCCAGTAACCACGCCAGGAGATCAGGAACATGAAACCGGTGGCCCACACCAGGTGACCGAACAGGAACATCCAGGACCAGACGGCCAGGTTGTTGCTGCCGAACGGGTTGTACCCGTTGATCAGCTGAGAGGAGTTGAGCCAGAGGTAATCGCGGAACCAGCCCATCAGGTAGGTGCTGGATTCGTTGAACTGNGCCACGTTGCCGGACCAGATNGCNAGGTGCTTCCAGTGCCAGTAGAAGGTGACCCAACCCACGGTGTTCANNGCCCAGAAGACNGCCAGNTAGAAGGCNTCCCAGGCCGAGATGTCGCAGGTACCGCCACGGCCGGGGCCGTCGCAGGGGAAGGAGTAACCGAAATCCTTCTTGTCGGGCATCAACTTGGAGCCACGGGCGTCCAGAGCACCCTTCACAAGGATCAGGGTGGTGGTGTGCAGACCCAGAGCGATGGCATGGTGCACCAGGAAGTCACCAGGACCAATCGGCAGGAACACATCCGTGTTGCCGTTAATGGCATCCAGCCAGTAGTGCTCACCAGGAATGTTCTGGGAGGCCAGGCTGGCTGAACTGGACGCATTGGAGAGCAGCACATCGAAGCCATAGATCGCCTTGCCGGAAGCGGCTTGGACGAACTGGGCGAAGACGGGCTCCACCAGGATCTGCTTCTCAGGCGTTCCAAAGGCGACGACGACGTCGTTGTGGACGTAGAGGCCGAGGGTGTGGAATCCGAGGAACAGAGAGACCCAGCTCAGGTGGCTGATGATCGCTTCCTTGTGCTCGAGCATCCGGGCCAGGACGTTGTCCTTGTTGGCTTCGGGGTCGTAGTCACGGATGAAGAAGATCGCACCGTGGGCAAAGGCACCGCACATCAGGGCGATGGCGATGTAC
>PAEP01000048.1 GCA_002700765.1 Synechococcus sp. MED850 | reverse complement strand
CAGTTCGCCGACGCGAGCTTCCAGTCCGTCGACGCGGCCGCGGACGATGGCGAGTTCTTTCTCGAATTCCTTGATCAGACGACGCAGCTCGTCGGTAATCTCAGTGATGCGGTCGAGGCAGGCATTCAGCAGCGCTGCAGCCTCGTAACGGGTCATTGCCCGGTTGCCGCGGAAGGTGCCGTTGGGGTAACCAGCGACGCAGCCGTAACGCTCGATCAGGTTGGACAGTGCCTGGTAAGCCCAGTCAGTCGGGTAGACGTCGGAGAACTGGGTGATACTGGTGACCTGCTCTTGGCTGTTGGACAACGCGTCNGCCGCGTAGTCGGACACACCGTTGATGTTCAGGTCGGCAGCNTGAGCCACAGGAGCCAGAAGGCCCANGGCAGCAGGAGCCACCAGCAGTTGCTGGAAGAGTTTCATGAAGGTCCTCACACCAAAATTGAGGGAGACGCTTGGCGTCGACCGAATGTTAAATCCGTCACATACAAAACGTAGCGACGGACACCTTTTGAAGTGTTCTGGCNCACGCCTGCTTGACATCAAAAAAACCCANCGCCGAAGCGATGGGTTCNTGTTGTGAGAAACCGGTTTTCAGGCTGAATTCAGCCTNGATCCCCTAAATCAGAAGGAGAAGGTTGTCTTCACGAGGGNGCCAAGGTTGGTGAAGCTGGCATCTCCACCGCCGCCGTACTGACCGTTGGTNAATTCGCCNTAAGGACGGCTGAAGTAGTACACGGTNGGGGTGATCGAGATGTTGTCGGTCACCTGGAACNTGTACCACCACTCGAANGCNNAGTTGCCATCAGCAACGGAATCNCCTTCCNTGCNGACGTCNGCGTTGNNGCCCCAGTCGATGGAGGTGACGAANGTCGGCTGACCGACNGCCATNCCGAAGCTGTTNCCNTCCNNGAACACGTCATCCCACTGNAGGCCNACATACCAGGACTGNGATGTGGCGTTNTCGACGTAACGATCAGAGTCNCCGTTGTTGTCGGTGCTGTTCANGCCCCAACCGNNNCTGATCGANGGNATCCAGCCGGACTCTTCGGGCATCCACCAANCACTCACACCAAAGGCGTTGGTCACACCCATGGTTTGAACGAAATTGGCNAGNGGNGTTGCNTTACCGCCGTAAAGACCAGCGCCGTTGTCGCTGGAGGCATAGGTGTAACCNAGAGCCAGTCCCCAGTTNTCAGCGGCNTAAGCCAACTGAGTTGTNGCACTNGAGGCAGCNCCATCNGTGGCCAGNCCNCCGAATNGNCGCNTNGCCNTCNTTGGCATTCACNGANAGNTAGCTGGAGCTAATGCTGAAGCCATCNTTCTGCCAGTAGAANCCGGCNCCACCACCCAAGGCCAAGTTGTAAACACCTGGAGCACCCGCGTAGGTGAAGAAGTCGATGGTCATGTCAGCNGGNTAAGCCGNAGGCCAGACCGGNAGCATGTCGTCCATTCGGACGCGAGGGCCNNCAACGATGGTGAAGTCGCCACCGACTGGGAAGCTGTAGTACAANCGGTCGACNTNAACNNTGNNGNNGGANCCGNANCCGNACTCNAGNGNNNTCAGAGCGTTGTANCCAGCTACCGCCNTAAGGGNTGCCGTCCTGACCGTAGTTACCGGNACGCAGACGGGTNCGCAGNAAGTCCTTACCNGTGAAGCTGGTNTCNAGGTGNAGGCGCAGGTCNTAACCGAAGNTNGNNGCNCCTGAATCTTTNGCTGCNANCTTGNNTCTCTTTNCNCCGAAGAAGTCAGCATCCTTCAGNTCAANGANGTCCTTCTTCTTCAGNCCAAGGATGGATGNNATNGNGANNNGCTCGTCGTTGNTGNTTTGNANGAAACCGCCGGTNTCNAGNGCCGAAGCATTGGTGGGNANNAGNGCATCGCGGATGCCCTGCTTGGCACCACCCTTGAACTTGTTGGCGCCGATGGTCCAGTAGGTGACACCCTTCAGCTTGGTGGTGGTGGAGAACTGAGTGGCTTCCAGTTCACCAACACGCGCTTCGATACCGTCAACTCGGCCGCGAATGATGGCGAGTTCCCTTTCGAACTCCATGATCAGACGACGCAGTTCGTCGGTGATCTCAGTAATGCGGTCGAGGCAAGCATTCAGGAGAGCTGCAGCCTCATATCGGGTCATCGCCCGATTGCCACGGAAGGTGCCGTTCGGATAGCCGGCNACACAGCCGTAACGCTCGATCAAGCTGGAAAGCGCTTGATAAGCCCAGTCAGTGGGATAAACGTCAGAAAACTGGGTGATGCTGGTGACCTGCTCCTTCTTGTTCTTGGAAGGGGCGTACTCAGCCATTGCGTCGACATTGATGTCGGCGGCTTGGGCAGAACGGGTGGCATCGACAGCAAGAGGGGCNAAAAGGCCNAGGGCTGCCGGAGCCACCAGCAGTTGCTGGAAAAGCTTCATGGGTGGTCCTCACACGGAAAAGGCGCAATGCGCCNACCAGAGCATGAATGCTTTACCCATTCATAACAACGTAAAGTTGTGCCGGAAACGGGCGTGACCAGTATCAATCGTTACTTAATAACAGAGTTTTCGTCTCATTAGCTGCAGTCGATCAACACAGCTTGAAACGAGTCCCGACGTTGGTCAGTTTTTCAAAACGTCTCTGTCAGCCTCACCATCCGTTCGACTGGAACCGTTCTCCATGCGATTGATCCAGCGGCATCCGGAACTGATTGCGGCCTTGGTCTTCGCGAGCTGCTGCCTGCTGCTGCAGGCGTGGCGATCACAGGTGCTGTTGGCCACCTACGACCAAGGCATTTTTCAGCAAGTCCTCTGGAACACGTTGCATGGGCAGCTCTTTGAGAGCACGCTCTCGTCACAACTGTCCACCAACGTGATTCACGCCGGAGAGCTTCCCTCCGTGGATTACGAACGGCTCGGCCAACATTTCACGCCGACACTGCTGATCTGGGCACCACTGCTGGGACTGATCGGTGCAGCAGCTTTGCCCATCGTTCAGGTGGGATTGGTCACATCAGCAGGGCTGCTCCTGCACCGCCTCGCAGCCAAACTCGTCCCGAAACGCACGGCCAACTGGATCACCTATGCCTATTTCTGCGGCAACGCACTGATCGGGCCCACCCTCGGAAATTTCACTGACCTCTGCCAGCTGCCACTGGCTGTGTTTGCTCTGATGCTGGGGCTGATCGAGCGCCGCAGCTGGCTCACGCTGGTTGCTGCAGGGCTGCTGCCACTGATCCGTGAAGACACCGGAGTGGTGTTGGTGGCAATTGGACTCTGGCTGTTGCTGCGGCACCGTCGCCAGTGGCTTCTGGCAGTGATGCTGATGGGGTGGGGTGGGGGCTGGGTGGTGCTGACCACCAACGTTCTGATGCCGCTGTTTTCAGACGACAACGCCAAACGCTTCATGGTCGAGAACTTCGGCCAGTATCTGGAGGGTGAAGCCAGCCAGGGCAGCAGCAGCCTCACCATGGTGCAACGGGCTTTGGAGCAGCCGCTCCTGCTCATCCAGGAACTGGTCAATCCTCCAGGCCAGACCCTCCTCTATCTGCTGGGTCACAGCCTGCCGTTCCTGTTCATTCCATTGATCAGCGTCGACACCGTCCTGCTCGCAGGACCCAGCCTGCTTGGACTGTTTCTGGCCCAGGGGGCCAATGACCCGCTTTCAATCACGATCCGCTACACGTTTCTGGTTGTTCCTGGCTTTGCGCTCGGCGCTCTCCTCTGGTGGCAACGTCGCCCATCGCCCACGCCTGAGGCCCGTACCCGTCTGGTCTGGGGATGCTGCCTGACGTTGTCACTGCTCCTGACGCTGAGCAGCAACCCCCACCGCAGTCTCTCCTTTCTGATCCCGGACAGTGTTGAACCTTGGGTGCACCGTTCCATCCAGCAGCAGTGGAGCCATGGCAAGGCAGCCCGGGAAGCGCTGGCGGTGATTCCTGCCGACGCCAGCGTGTCTGCGAACACACCGCTGGTGCCCTTGCTGGCCCAACGCAATGTTCTGGTTCGTTTCCCTTACAGCTCCGCCTATCTCAACCGCGAAGGCCAGGCTGAATCCGTGGATTGGGTGGCCGTTGATCTGGAGATGCTGGAGCGTTATGGCGTTGCATTCCGCAGTGACTGGAGACAACTACGTCAGAGCCGCCGATGGTTGCTGGAGCATCGCGACAGCTACGCGGCACGGGCACTGAACGATGGGGTGGTGGTGTTGGAACGCAGCCAAGACACCACACCTGCCCTCGAGCGTGCGTTGGACCAATATCTGCAGCGGCCAATGCCGATGGATCCACGCCAGGTCCAATGAATTGNACTGCTGCAAGGAAGCGGAGGGATGCAGGGATCGCCCAGACAAAACGATGCCCTCGGCCGAAGAACGACCGAGGGCTCTCGCCGAGTCCGCTAGTGCCGCGGAACCGGATGATCAGTTAGAAGGCGCCGTTCAGCCGGCGTTCTCCGCGATCAGCAGACCCTGCATAAAAGAACTGGATTGCATGGACACCTCCTCCTGAAGGGGTTGATGAGCGCCGGCGATGCATTCGATGACATCAGGGATCAGAAGAACCGAAGATGCCACCACACCACTGCGGTCTGGTCTCTTGAACCTTAACGGAGGTGTCTCGAAAGCGTCGCCAACCGTGCAAAAACACGCAAGAGCCTGGCGCCACTGGCTTTTGCCTCTTCTGCTCTGGATGCTCACCCTCGCGCTCTGGCTTCCAGGGCTGGGCAATCTGCCGCTGAGGGACTGGGATGAGGGCCGCATCGCAACGGTGGCACGTTCGACACCAACCCTGCTGCCGATGAAGTGGGACGACGCCTACCTCAACAAGCCGCCCGGGCTCCATTGGCCGATGGGCCGAATGATCCACCACCTGGGCGACGACGAGGTCACGGTGCGTCTGCTGCCCTGCCTCCTCTCCAGCCTGGCGGTGCCGTTGATCGTCCTGCTGCGCCGATCCCTTGATCCTGAGGAATCGCATCGCCGCGACCAAGTGGCCCTGCTGAGCGGCATCCTGCTGATGACCCTGCTGCCCATGGCCCGCCATGGACGTCTGGCGATGCTGGATGGAACGCTGGTGANCTGCAGCCTGCTGTGGTGGTGGGGCTGGAGGGGCTCCCATCAACGTTCCTTTTGCGCCCTCATGGCAGGGCTTGCCGGCAGCGGCGTTTTGCTCCTGAAACCCCCGGCTCTGCTCGGGTTCGTGGTGATGGCCTTTGTGATCGGGGGCGCTTCAGATCGACCGGGCGTCAGACGCTGGCCTTGGCTGGTGCTTGGACTGATGCCCGGATTCGGTTGGCACCTCTGGCATTGGTCCGTGCGCGGACAGGATGCCTTGCTGATGTGGGGGGGGCAAGGCCTGGCCAGGGTGACCAACAGCGTCGGAGATGGTCACGGTTGGTGGACCCCCTGGGCGGAGCTACTGGAAGGGGGATGGCCTTGGCTGCTTCTGCTCCCCGCTGGCCTGACCTGGGCGTGGATCCATCGACGCGACANGGTTGGACGCTGGGAACTGGGTCTGCTCATCGGCAGTGCCCTGATGGTGCTGCCATTACGAACGCAATTGCCGTGGTACAGCCACCTGCTGTGGCCGCCCATCGCTCTGCTCTGTGCCGAACCGTTGCATGAGCTGCTCGATCAAGGGAGCGCTCGCTGGGTTCCGCAGATCTGGTCAGCCCTTGGCCTCGCGTTGCTCCTTGCTGGACTCCCGGTCTCCATGCTGACCTCCGCTGCTCTCCCCAGAGCCAGTCTTGCGCTCGCTGGCCTGGGCCTGCTGATCGGAGGCGTCCTGATGGGCAGCGATCTCCGCAGACGTCGCCACCGAGGCTTTGCGGTTCTGCTGCTGGGATGGTGTCTGGCACTTCTGGCTCTCTGGCAAAGCCAGCTCTGGCTTTGGGAACTCAACGAAAGTTGGGACCCGCGTCCCGTGGCCGAAGCCATTCGCACCTTGCCTGCATCGGCCGACCTGCGCTTGAAGGGGCCGACCCGGCCGTCNTTGGGTTGGTACGCCGGCCGTGACTTGAAGCGCTACCGCAGAGGCGATCCAACAACAGAGCCCTTCTGGCTGNTCAGCGACAGACCACCATCAAGCTGTCAATTGCAGACCCCACCCGTCAAAGGGGACTGGCAGTTGTGGCGATGCCGTTGAACACTGCCACCACCGGTCGACCGCCCGGCCGTCTCTGGTGGCTGACCATCGCCCTGGGACTGATTGGGTGGGGGTGCAGTGCCTTGCGGCACCACTGGCTCCAGAGCAATGCCTACGACCTGGGGCTGTTCGACCAGTGGATCTGGCTGATCGCCAACGGACGTCCACCGATCTCCTCGATGGAACACGTGCACGTGATGGCAGATCACGGTGCCTGGATGTTGGCTCTGGCTGGACTGCCCTACCGCATCCTGCCTTCGGTCCAATGGCTGCTCGCCAGTCAGGCGTTTGCCCTGAGTCTCACCGCGATCCCGATCTGGTGGCTGGCGCGCCAGGCGGGGCTGACGNAACGACGCTGCTGGATGGTCTGCGGACTGTGGTGGCTGCAACCNGTGGTGTTCAACACAACCCTGTTCGACTTTCACCCGGAGACCTGGGCGATGCCGGCCTTCGCGCTGGCGCTGTGGGCGGAGCGAACACAACGGCCTCGACTCTGGTTCGCCTTGCTTGTTGTGATGCTCGGCTGCCGTGACGGCCTGGTGCTGATCACCGCGGGCATGGCCCTTGACCTCGCCTGGCGCCGACGCTGGCGCTGGAGTGGCTCAGCAGCAGGTCTCACACTCGGGTGGCTCCTCCTGCTCAGCCGCTGGCTCTATCCCTGGCTGAGAAACGGTGAGGGGCCCAAGGCTGCCGGTCGCATGTTCAGCCACCTGAACGGCGAACCGATGCAGATCCTGCAGAGCATCGACTGGACGGGCGGGTTGTTTTACCTGCTGCTGCTCTGCCTCAGTTGTTCGCCTCATTGGCGACGACGGTCGCTGTCCACCCTGCTGATGGGCCTGCCGCTGCTTCTGGTGAATCTGCTCTCCGCATCACCCAGCTACCGCAGCCTGATCCACCACTACAGCCTTCCCCTGGCGTTGGTTGCCGTGATCGGCGCCATCGATGGACTGCGCGATCGGAAGCAGACGTCTCGTGGATTTCCATGGGGATTNACCTGGGCTGTCNCCTGCTGGTTNGCCCTGGCGAAACCCTGGTTCTTTTCAGGCCCCTANCAGCAGCGATGGCCNTTGCTCGGTGATGTGGGGAGTGCCATCACCATGGTGCGTTCCAACGATGCGGTGCTCACGACCAGTTATCTGGTGCCCCAGCTCAGCCAGAGGCCATGGATCGGCTTCCCAAAACGGGGCGCCTCACTGGATCTTGAGGCCGCTCCATGGACCGTGCTGCTTTTGCACCCAGCCGATCCGGGTTGGGGCTCCTCTCCAGAGAAGCAGCAGCGGCTGCTGAGGGAAGCCAAGGACAGGGGCTGGCATTGCCGGAAGTGGGCATCGGGTCTGACGTTGTGTCGTCGACCCGCCGCAGCAACACCACCCCGCTCTGGCAATGCACTGGACGAAAACGATCCGCTTTGACCAGATCGTCCAGCTTTTCCTGGATCGAACTCTGCTGCTTGCGCTCCCGCTTGAACACTGGAGCCAACGGTGTGTAGAANCCGGGNAAGGCCGCCACCCAATCCACCTCCTGTTCCAGCCCCTCCCTGTCGCGAAAGCGGGTGTGCTTCGGAAAGCGGATCAGGGCTTCCCGCTGTGCCAGCAACGGCAGCAGAGGCGTGTCAGCGGAGACGCTGGCCTGNGGTGGGATCTGCTCAAGCGCTGCAATTGCGGCCTTGCGGCGAGCCAGCATCTGCTCTGCTGGCACATGCACCCATGGCGAAATGCTGTCGGGGATCACCGCGGACAGGCTGCGATGTGGGTTGCCCACAACGGTGATCATCAAGCCGAGAACGAGACTGGCGGTCCAGATCCGGCGTAACCAGCGGCGGGGCCAGATCCGGGGATGATCCGCCCACCAGAGAACCGTGCCCAGGTAAAGCCCCGGGACCAGTGCCAGCACGTAGCGGAGCGTCACGGNGAGNGCCGTGCGGCCCTGTGAAACCAGCGCGATCAACAGAGGCACCGCCACCAGTAGTGCCGCATCCAGCGATCGAAACGGGACAAACACTAGGGGTAGGGTCAGCGCCAACAGGAACCCGAGGGTGGCGCCCGGCGGAGTGATCAGCGACTGCAACAACGCCAACGGCTGGCTCAACATGCCGAGCACGACAGCCAGGGACCCTTCAGACACGTCCTCCACCAGATGACCGAATTTCTCCTGGAGGAAACGGTCCGCCAAGGAGGAATCCACCATCGGCTGAATCCAGCCGGTGACCATCAGCACCCACCCGAACGATCCAACCATCAGCAACGCCCCGAGGAGACGGACCTTGGGCTGGCGAAGCAGAGCCCAAAGACCAATCGAAAACAGCAGCAGTCCGCTGTCCTCCCGCACCAGAAGCAGCAGCGCGCTGAACAGCAACACCCGCCAAAGGCAACCATCCAGGAGTGCCGCCACCACAAGGAAGCCAAGCAACGGCAACCAGATCAGATCGTGAAAGTTCTCCATGGCCGGCCCGACCACAGCGCCGCTGAGGAAGTACGCCAGGCTGATCTGAACAGCGAGCGAACGCGGCAATCGGTCATCCGCGATGCGCCAGAGCACNAAACCCGCAGCGGTGAGGGCCGACACCTGAATCAGAGGAAGTGCCCAGGCACCAAAAACGCCAACCAGGGGAGCCCCCAACANGGTGAAGGCATTGGCGTGCTGTCCGAGATGCAAATACGTCACCCATGGCAGAGCACCACCAAGGGCCACATCTCCAGACAAAACGGAGGACAGACTGCTTTCAAATGGACGTCCCTGCGACGTCGACCAGAGCTCCTGCAGAAACAGTGCCTGGTCATAGGTGGCACTCAGACTGAACAAGCGCCAGGCCTGAACCAGAACCATCACCAGCCAGAAGCCTGCCGCCAGCGTGATGATCGACCGAGGCCAGAGGGAGAGCTTCCCNCCTCTGGACTGCTTTGCGGTCTCAGACACTGGCGCCATTCAGAAAGACACGCATCGAGCGATGGCATGTTGCCAACAAAAAAGGCGCCCCTCGGGACGCCTTGAGCTCTTCTCTTGAAATCAATGATCAGAGGGCGTTGCCGCGGGGCAGAACCTCTTCAGGGAAGACGAAGTTTTCGTGCGGCTGGTCAGCCGGTGCCATCCAGGCACGCAGACCTTCATTCAGAAGGATGTTCTTGGTG
>PAEP01000047.1 GCA_002700765.1 Synechococcus sp. MED850 | reverse complement strand
GGGCCCCACCAACGCTGAGGCATCCCAGGCTCAGAGCTTCACCTTCCTGGTGCGTGACCAGCGCCTCGGCGCCAACATCGGTTCCGCCATGGGCCCCACNGGNCTNGGTAANTACCTGATGCGCTCNCCAACCGGTGAAATCATCTTCGGTGGCGAAACCATGCGTTTCTGGGACTTCCGTGGTCCCTGGCTNGAGCCCCTGCGTGGACCCAACGGTCTGAGCCTTGACAAGCTCCAGAACGACATTCAGCCCTGGCAGGTTCGCCGCGCCGCTGAATACATGACCCACGCTCCCAACGCGTCGATCAACTCNGTTGGCGGCATCATCACCGAGCCCAACTCGGTGAACTACGTGAACCTTCGCCAGTGGCTGGGTGCAACGCAGTTCGTGCTCGCCTTCTTCTTCCTGATCGGTCACCTCTGGCACGCTGGCCGCGCTCGCGCTGCTGCAGCTGGCTTCGAGAAGGGCATCGACCGTCAGGCTGAGCCTGTGCTCGGCATGCCTGACCTCGACTGATCCATCGGTTCATTCCAAACGATCACCCCAACGGTCCCTGCCTTCGGGCAGGGACTTTTTATTTGGGTCGGTATCAACGATTGATGGGTGCAAAAGGAGCACCAAAACATCCTGCAGCTGATTCCTTAGCCTGCTCAAACCGCTTCAGCGTCAGTGAACGTAGGCCTGAACACCCGAGTCATCCATCACGGGGAAAGCTTCGCGGGGGACACCGGCACAGTGATGCCGCCCATCTTTCCCACGTCCACCTTTGCCCATGGCAATCCCGGCGGTTTTGATTACACCCGTTCGGGGAATCCAAATTTCCAGATCCTCGACAACGTTCTGGCTTCTTTGGAAGGCAGTGCGCACAGCACTGTGTTCGGCTCCGGCGTGAGTGCCATCACCGCTGTGGTGTCCCAACTGAAGCAGGGGGATCTTGTGCTCTGCGAGGAGAACCTCTACGGCTGCACCGTGCGGTTGTTCGAGCAGGTGTTCGCCAAGTTCGGCCTTCGAACCCAATGGGTGGACTTCACCCAACCCGCCGCCCTCGAAAGCATCCGCAGCTGCCAACCGGCAATGGTGTGGCTGGAGAGCCCAACCAACCCACTGCTGAAGGTGATCGACCTGGAGGCGGTCTGCGCCGTGACCCAGCCCCTCGGCATCCCCGTGCTAGTCGACAACACCTTCGCCACAGCCCTGGTCCAGCGCCCCTTGGATCTGGGTGCGACCCTTTCCCTCACGAGCACCACGAAGTACATCAACGGTCACTCCGATGCCCTCGGCGGAGCGGTGTGCACCAATGACGCGGAGTGGCACCAGAAGATGGTGTTCTCCCAGAAAGCTCTGGGACTGCAGCCCTCGCCCTTCGACTGCTGGCTCATCACCCGCGGCATCAAGACGCTGCCACTTCGGCTGAAGCAGCAAATGGCCAATGCCGCAGCCCTCGCCGATCAATTGGCCGATCACCCCAAGGTGAACTGGGTTCGCTACCCCCATCGCAGCGACCACCCCCAGCACGCGGTGGCTCAACGCCAAATGAGTGCCGGTGGCGCCATTGTGACCGTGAGCTGCGGGGCGAGCCAGGAGCAGACCTACGCCTTCTGCAAGCAGCTGCGCTGGTTCACCATGGCCGAAAGCCTCGGGGGCATCGAAAGCCTGATCTGCCACCCAGCCACCATGACCCACGCCGCTGTGGCTGCGGAGGTGAAGGCCAAACTGGGCATCTCCGATGGGCTGGTGCGGTTCTCTGTGGGTTGCGAAGACCTCGAAGATCTCCAAGCCGATCTGGAACAGGCCCTGGAGCTGCTGGCGTGAGTCCCCGCAATCTGCTCCTCGATCCCGCCTGGCAGGGCTGCGATCTGGGCCACCCGCTCCCCGATGCCCCCCATGCCGTCTCGGTGGCATTGCCCCGCTGGCGGGATGTCATTGCCTACGAGGAAAACGAACCCGCCTGTCGCAACGCACTGCAGACGATCTACCCCCGCTTCGGGTTGCATCCTCTGCTTGCGGAGCTGGCACAAAAAACAGCCCAAAAACACGTCGCCGTCTGGCCTTACCCAACTGAAGCCGCCGCCAACGCTGCCCGAAACCATTGCCTCCGGTGGGCACCAGACGCCAGTGCACAGCAATCCGTGCATGGAGAGCTGGTGGTCCTGCAGACCGATGCCACAGCCACCCCGCACGCCAAGGCGTTCTGGCAACACACAGGCCTGGGAGCCTCCTCGCGCCAGGCGGCGATTGCTCTGGGTCGCAGCAAAGCCCCGTCTGCAGCTGCGGCTGACGTCGCCCGAAGGATGGTGCGCGAGCGGCTGGCCGNCATTNATGCCATCAACCCNGAGCGCATCGGTCTCTACCCCTCCGGCATGGCTGGACTTCATGCGGCACTGACGGCGATACAACGTCTTCGGCCCGCCAAACCGACCTTGCAGCTTGGCTTCCCTTATGTGGATGTGCTNAAGCAACCAAAGGTGATTTTCCATGGAAGCGAACTGCTCCAGACCGCAGACCTCGACGAGGTGGACAAAGCCCTTGCGCGACTTGACCCCGCCGCAGTGATCGTGGAACTTCCCAGCAATCCATTGCTGCGTTGCGTGGATCTCCCCGCCGTTGCAGATCTGGCCCACGCCNGGGGGATTCCCGTGATTGCGGACGACACCATCGGCACCGGCATCAACCTCAACGCCCTNCCCCATGCCGATCTGATCTTCACCTCGCTAACAAAAAGCTTTGCTGGACGTGGCGATGTGATGGCCGGAAGCCTCCTGATCAGTCCCCACTCACCCTGGAGTGATGAATTTCTCGCATTGGTGAAACCCTTGGCTGAGCTGGGCGACCCCGATGCCATCGCNNTGGAAGAAGCCAGCCGAGATGTCTGTGAACGGGTGCCACAGCTGGATGCAAACTGCCTTGCCTTAGCCNAGCGCTTGGACAAGCATCCAGCGGTGGCCCAAGTGATGCACCCCAAGGACTGCCCTCAATTCCAATCGTTGATGCGATCTGGCGCTGGACACGGCTGCCTGCTGTCCTTCGTGCTGAACCATGGGGACACCACGGCCCACAGGGTGTACGACGCACTGCGTGTGAGCAAAGGTCCCAGTCTGGGCACCAACTTCACCTTGGTTTGTCCCTATCCCTTGTTGGCCCACTACAAGGAACTGGAGTGGGCTTCAGGCTGCGGCGTGCCATCTCATCTCCTGCGCGTCTCCGTTGGGCTGGAGGCGATTGAGGAGCTCTGGCAGCGCTTTGAACAGGCTCTAGACGCACAATGAAGCGGGAAAGCCTGAAAAAGCCATTAACAACTGGCTGTGCGGTTAGGTTGATCTCTAGGTTGAGTTCTTCGGGCCTTCCGCAGACAATTCATGTCCCGCATTTACGACGACAACAGCCTGGCCATTGGCAACACCCCCCTGGTCAAGCTGAATAGCGTCACCAGCAACTGCAAGGCCACGGTTCTNGCCAAGATCGAGGGTCGCAATCCGGCCTACAGCGTCAAGTGCCGCATCGGCGCCAACATGATCTGGGATGCCGAGAAAAGCGGCAAACTCACCAAAGGGAAGGTGATCGTTGAGCCCACTTCAGGCAACACCGGAATCGCCCTGGCCTTCACCGCCGCATCGCGCGGCTACAAGCTGATCCTGACCATGCCTGAGTCGATGTCGCTTGAGCGACGTCGTGTGATGGCCGTGCTGGGAGCTGAACTGATTCTCACCGAAGCGGCCAAAGGGATGCCTGGGGCGATCGCCAAAGCGAAGGAGATTGCAGACAGTGATCCGGCCAAATACTTCATGCCGGGACAGTTTGACAATCCTGCAAACCCTGAGATCCATTTCAAAACAACAGGGCCTGAAATCTGGAATGACTGCGATGGAGCCATCGATGTTCTGGTCGCAGGGGTCGGAACAGGCGGCACCATCACTGGTGTATCCAGGTACATCAAGAACGAAGCTGGAAAGGCGATTGAATCGGTTGCTGTCGAACCGACCAACAGCCCAGTCATCACTCAAACCATGAATGGTGAATCAATTAAGCCCGGTCCTCACAAGATTCAGGGCATCGGCGCCGGTTTCATCCCCAAAAATCTCGATCTATCGGTGGTCGACAAAGTGGAACAGGTGACGAACGAGGAATCGATCGCGATGGCGTTGCGCCTGGCGCAAGAGGAAGGTCTCCTGGTGGGAATCTCCTGTGGCGCTGCCGCCGCAGCCGCAATTCGTTTGGNAGAGCAGGACGCCTATGCAGGAAAAACAATTGTGGTGGTTCTGCCAGACCTGGCAGAACGTTATCTGTCCTCGGTGATGTTCAATGACGTGCCCACGGGCATCATTGAACAGCCTGTTGCTGTGTAACTGTTCAGAAATTACGATCAATCAATCTGCATAGANNCCAGGCCCTCATACGANNNNCGTATGAGGGCCTTTGTCCTATGAANCGAACGGCAGTCAGATGTGAACGAAAAGTAGCNNTGATNAGATACCTNNTCNNNGCANAAAACCATCAGGNCGGTATTCCGTAGCGATTGATTCATTNGGTGCAAAGCGCGATGAGCTGCTTGCATTCCCAAAAAATAAGAGACAATTGGTTCAGCAAGGTTGAACGATGAACTCCACACAGGTTGTGAGCCTCGCCACCCTNGAGGCAGACCTTGGCCTCAGCCGTGTCGATCTTCTGCTGGTGATCCGGGAACTCGGGATCGAACCGATCAAAAAGGGGATGCGCACCTGGGTTCGCCAGGAAGAAGCCAACAGCCTCTATCAACACCTGGGCAAAATCAATCCGCGCGAAACATTGATCGCAGAGGTCGTCCCCATTGCGGGAACNGAAGATGGAGCCATGGTTCCGGCAGGTGAGGCTGCAGCTGATACCGATNAAGAACTGAGGAAATACTCGAAACTNCGACTACTTCGAGAACGTGTTGAGGTCCTCGATCTGCTGCAGAGAACAGCAGTTGAACTGCCAAGCCAAGACATTTGCAGTGTTCTTGATCTGAAGCGTTTACCGAATCTTGAAACGCTGGCGGATGGTGAGNAGGGATTTCAACGCATGGGGCTGGAATTCCTTCGATTCAGGCGAAACGGTCAACGGACCGCCTGGAAGGTTCGAAAAGCGATAAGTCACTGAACGCACATGAATCAATCCAAAAACTGCTCACTGATACAACAAGAAGGAAGCTTTTCCATTATGTATTAGTCGAAANNGCGTCTAGTGGTCTTGGCGGGATTTACTACTGCGTTCGCCACAGTCGCTGTCGCCGGAATTGGTGACAAGTCTTTTTTGACGACTTTTCTCCTTGCAGCAAGGCATAAAGCTCGCTGGGTGTTCACAGGAAGCGTTCTTGCGTTAACGATTGGCGCAGGATTATGGATCTGCATTGGAGTATGGATGAGATCCACAGTCTCCATCGATCTCATCAAAACAGTATCAGGAATTACATTTCTACTGTTTGGCATCAAATCACTCGCCGATGGTTTTGGAATAACAACCATNAAGCCTGCNAATACAACCATAGAAGAGCAAAGAACGTTCGATTCATCGTTACACCTCCCAGCCAATGCTGTGATCAGAAACTCATTTACGACTACATTTCTGGCAGAGTTTGGAGACAAAACCCAGCTAGCATTGCTCGCGCTAGCTGCCGGACCAGACATTTCCGCCGAAAGTGTCTTCACAGGAGCTGTCGCCGCAAATATCTTCCTAGCCATTGCCGCTGTCACATCGGGCAAACTCTTAAAATCTAAAATATGTCAAAAAAAGATCGCAATAATCAGCGGCATACTATTTATGATTTTGGGAATAAAAATACTAATACCATAATTCGCCTAGATTGTCCTAGAGCTTGTACTATTGAGAGACTTGATTGTATTCAATTCTGCTAGAATTGGAGCAAGGTTGAAGAATGCAATGGCCTGCAATGGCGTCAATCGAGAAGCCAAAGAAGCGATTGTCAGCAAAACCGATGAGACAGTTATTAATTTTGAATTAAAAGAAACTGCATCCTTAAAGTTGCGACCCAATGCAATGAGACGAGACAGCCATAAGGCATCATTTCCTAAAATAACGTCGCAGACCGTTTTTGAAACAAATCCATTTTCGTCGTGAGACATACCAATTGCCACATTCGCTTGAGACATCGCCGGAATATCGACGATAACATCACCTAAATAAGCAACTCTACTGGATTGCTTTTGCAATTCAATAACTTTTGATAGTCGATAAATAGCCTCATCATCTCGACTCAGACTAAGAAATCCAACCAATTCAACACTTACACCGAGCGAATTAAGCTGGCGAATAGTATTCGAAAGAACTTCTCCAGTCGACCAATCAAGATGAAGCTGACCAAAAACTTGATCATGCTGAGAAAATTCAATTATTACGCGATAGTCAATCGCCGTGGGATCAAACGAAGGAACTTCACGCGAAAACTTTATAACAACTGATGCCATTCCTGACAACTGAACATTGTAAAAATAAAATTGATTATTGTCACCACCAACATTCATCTCTACCGATTCAATGGTCAATGAATCGCCTTGATATTCAGTCAGAATCCCCCAAAAAACTTCCGAGATATCGGCATTCATAAAATCCGCGATTGAATAAAGAATCTGAATCAAATCACCAGGCTGCCATGTCGAAATGAAAATATCTTCATACCAATTCAAACTGCAGACATGTCTCACCGCATTAACACTAATTAACAATTTATCAACTTCAGACAACTCTGTAAGGACACGAGCATCTGAAATATGGACTTGGTTCATTGCCATATCGACGAGGGCGGTCTCTGCAGAAGAAATTTTTGAGCGATTTGATTCGGTAAATGGGTTAAAAGAAAAGAAGGCAATCGCACGTTCAGTCAATCCAAAGTACAGAGAGAAAAGACCTAATCCGAGTTGTATTGGTGGCGCAACTTGCTGATACAAAGTTGGTAGTGTCAAAGCATTATCTTCATCGGATTGATTATTAAATAATGTATCATGCAGAGCTAACGTATCTGAATTTTCAAATGGATGAATCACCTCGCAAATCGCACTACCCTTCAGAATCGAGGCACCAAATTGAACAACATCACCAGGCAGAAGCTTAAACGGCAAAGGGCTACCATTCAGCAAGTTATTCACAACAACCAATTCACCTTGCACAATTTTTGAATGCAAGAAAACATGGCATGATTGAGATATTCGATAAAGAGTTCCTGCCTTAACTTCGCCAAGAGGAATTGAAATTTCATCCTGATCGTTTAAGCAGGAAAGTTTAATGGTAGACTTAAGACGATCAATAAAATTTAGAAACTCAACACTTCGGCCATCAGAATTTTCACTAACAGATTGCAGGGCAGTGGTTGAGTTAGAGAGAAAACGATCTAAAATTGATTCACTAGAAAGGCCAGAACCAATCAAGGTTAGTGACAATGCAACTTCAACCGATGATTCAGACAGCAACTGACTAGAAGGTTTGGAGAATATCGCACTTTTAATTTGAACAAAAAACTCCTTAAAAAGAGATATACTTAAAAGAGTTGCAGCAGTCGCCATGGCAAATGGCGGTACAACGAAGAAAGCATCTAACACTAAAATAGACGCACATATGGNGCCATTTCGAATAGCACCATGAAANGACTCATTGCCTGCAATATCAATGAGTTGATTTTCCTGAGAAAGAGATAACTCAAAATCAGAATCAGAAAACGGATCAACGAAACAGCGCTTTAGAATCAAAAGNAGATGATCCTTTTGATCTTCAGGAAAACGTATAACGACTGTAGAAGAGACAACGTTGATGCGATGACTAATCAGCCAGTGGGTTCGATGCAATATTGAGGCGCAGTTACGCCGAATTCCAGGAGAATCAGACAAACCAGGATGAAATATCCTTATTCTTCCTTTGGCTTCACTTCGAACCGTCCATTTTTCACGATCAAAAGATGTCAACTTCATTGGCAATCAAGATACCTTTANAAAGGGCTGNCGCAAGAAAAGGGCAAGGTCAAACGCAATGGAACCAAGCATGATCAACCAAACTCCTGGCGAGAAAGGAACGAACATTCCGATGAAACCCACCGTAAAGAGACTCAGAGAAACTAACAACACCGAAAAAGAAAAAAAAGCNGAAGCAATATTTGCAAAACCAAACANAAAACCACGATTCGAGTGAAAATCAAAACTTGGATTGGTNAGAACAACTTCTACTGGAGTCAACGGAGTCGTAACGATGCTGCTGACACCTAGACGAGCAAGGACCTGAATAATTTTTGCTTGAATCAAAGAGGAGGAATGACGTTGCAATGAGGAAGCGGATTCAGTGCAATGAATTATGAGAGATTTAGAAATTTGGTTTATGCGGATCAGCCAAGAAGAATCTGGAAATAAAGTGTATAAATCTTTCTCAAACTTGTTCCAATCAAGAAGATCATTCGATATCTCAACACGGAAACGCCACCGTGAATGTGTTTGATGAACGAGGGTCAAGGAAGGCCGTTCAGCAATCATGACGCAGAGGCAAAGAAGGCATTACGATCACCGCAATAAGTCCATTNATGTCCATCAGGATCATGTTGAGAAATCCAGCTTGAGAAGTCACTACGACGCTTTCGAGCAGCAATTTTTTGATAGCTNATGCCAACACGTTTGGCTAATGCAGACAAATTGAGAACTTCATCCAGGGATCCATTTTCCNTAACAGTAGATGCCTGGNCTGAGGTATTTACACTCTTCNGTTGATCCTGACTGGCTTCAACGGGTTGAGAGGTAGATGTAACGTCCGAAGAAATCGGCGCAGGGGGTAACTCTTTTGCTTTGAAGCCCAAAGCTCTGATCGCATTGCCTGCTGCAACAAGGCAAGAACCATTGTTCAAAAACACCGCAGCGATTGGACTGACAGGCAGGAAGGTGCCGATNACCAAAGCTGATAAGTTAGGAACACCAACAATGCCGATNTTTTGCTTCACAAGAGCAAACGTGTGTCGTGCAAGATCCTGCGCAACGATTAGATCGGAGACACGATCGTTTGTTAGAACAATGTCTGCCGTTTCACGTGCAAGATCGCTACCGGAAGCGAATGAAACAGAAACATCTGCATAGGCAAGGGCAGCAGAATCATTGATCCCATCTCCTACAAAAACGACCTTCTTACCCTTTGAAGTAAANTGTTGAACAAGTTCAGCTTTTTGATCTGGCAACGCGTCTGAGTGAACTTCTTCCGGACGAAGTCCAATTTGTTGAGCAACAGCGTGGGCGACCAGAGAAATATCACCCGTCAACATATGAGCTTCGATCCCACGACGATGCAACTCNGCAATCATGTCACGGGTGTCAGGTCTAATTTGATCCAGAGCATGATGGATCGCCAAAAGTCGTCCGTCGATAGCGAGGTAGATCGGAGTTGCAACAAGCAAAGACGGATCGTGTTNTACATCGGGAATGGTGACNCCTTCCTCTTGTAAAAGCTTGGAATTTCCAAGCAAGATTTGCTTTCCATTGACGGTGGCGCACACACCTCGACCTACCCTGTAATCCCAAGTATCACAATCAATAACATGGGCATTATTCTCTTCAGCAAAATCTCGGATTGCCTTGGCTATTGGGTGATTAAGACCTTGCTCAAGTGATGTTGAAAGTTGGAGAAGGTGATGTATCTGCTCTTGTGTAGGCTCTTCAACAAGCGAACCTTGATCATCGAAAACGGACAAATGAACAACTGATGGATGTCCTTCCGTGAGGGTGCCAGTTTTATCAAAAACAACAACGTCGACGTCAACCAACTGCTCCAAAGCACGTCCACTACGAATCAAAAGACCTTGACTTCCAGCNCGCGTCAATGCAGCCATGATGGCAGTTGGTACAGACACACGTAGGCCGGTACCAAGATCGAACATCAACAGTGAAGCTGCTTGGGCGATGTTGCCTGCACTGAGNAGTAGAGAAATTCCCGCGAGAGCAAGAGTAGGAAGTACGAATCGATTGGCAATATTTGCAGCAAAATTGCCGACTCTTGTATCAAAGACAGGAGCTGACTCAATCATTTTTGTAATCTGACCGACACGAGTCTCATCNCCAACAGCTGTAACAGCAACAGTAATGTTTCCTTCTAAAACTATAAAGCCTGCCAGTATTTCATCGCCTTGACTTGAGTGACGAGGAACTGATTCGCCTGTTAATTTAACAACATCGAGTGATGCTTCACCCGATTCAATGACGCCATCAATCGGGATCTTATCCCCTGGCAAGAATANAACGCGATCACCAGAATTCAGATNGAAACTAGAAACAATTTTTTCACCTTCATCAGTAATCAATCTGACATCAGACTGAAGGCTTGAAACCAGATCTGTATTTGAAGAATGAGCAATTCTTTGCGTTGCGTCCCGAACAGCTTCTCCTCCCTCAATCATTGTAATCATCATTGCAGGGCCCAACAGAAAACCCTCTAAACTNTGCAGAAGAACAGCGAGAGCATCAAGGAAGTCAACGTTGATTTTGCGCTCATTTTTNAAGCCNTCCCATGCACGCTTAAAGCTAAGGTGTGCAGAAACAATGATGAATGCACCGACAGCTAAAGGTGGAAGTGCAAGAGGTCCAGAGAAAATTGCAAGACCGAGGGAACAGACTGGCAGAATGATTCTCGAAGGTACGAACTCATCGTCATCTTCTGAATTATTTTCCGAGGCTGTAACTGCTAATGGTTTTTCAACCTCTGGAAGAACGGGAATATCTCGACTTCTCTGNGGCAATTTAGACAGCCACTGAATTATATCAACTCTCTGTTCGGANGTAAAAGTAACGACATAGCANAAAGCCCAATTGTTATACCGTACAGATTCAACATCCTCAAACGTCTTCAATAGACGCTCAAAATTATGAGGATCTTTGAAAGTCGATAGAACACTGAATCGCAAACGACGCGAAGACGCATGCAAAATACGATCGATAAAGCGTGGCAGCCTTGANTTTGATTGAGGAGCATGTCCGTCTACCAGATTAAGCTGTGCAGACGGAGCATCAAGTTGATAGGAGGCTGCCATTGAATTCAAATGTTAGAGAACAACAAAGGAGTTGGGGCTATTCGACCGTTACTTCGGTGATCGTGGGGGATGATTTCTTCGCATCATCAGTCGTCGTCTCATCGTCTACCGAATCATTTGAAACAGCTTCAGATTTAGCCTCTTCGACGAGATCCACAAACGATTCGGCAACTTCTGCTGCACTTTTGGCAACACCTCTGACGACCTTGCCAGCAGCTCCTGCNGCAACAATTCCAACTTTGACGCCGCTCTTGGCCATACTCCTTCCGGTTTGGCCCATGGAATCGCCAAGTTCATGGTTGCCCATTTTTCGAACGACTGGAGCCATCGCCATCAGTGCCGCTCCAGCACCGAAAGCAACAATCATTTCGAATTCGAACATAAAAGGGGTTCAAGCCATCAAACTGTAACCTGAAAATTGTGATTTGATATGCATTATCCTCAAAAAAGCACCAGCGATTCAAGCAGGCCCGTGATTCGATTTCTGAGCTGCGATCGGTATACGTTACTACAGTCGCATTTTAAAAATCTATCTCAAAATACCGACTGNTTTTCTTTCTGTACAGTCCTCGATGTTACTGGCGAAAATTGGAATTTTTCGGAGTTCAACGCATCAAACAAAATTGTGCAATTCAATCACCTCANGGTAATAGAAAGTATTTGGCAAGAATTAAAACCTCATGCTAAAGAGTGGTGGGATTTACTGGATTTATCTGAAAAAGAAGCATTCGAACTACCCACGCTCCCAGGAATAGACGATTTAACGAGACTAATCTTTATTGCTAATCACATAGAATCCCACATGCTGGGGAATCAAGCAGGTGATTTGATTGTCATTTTACCGCCTGGAATCAAAGGAATTAAGCTTTTTGAGATGATGCAACAAGGTCCTATCATAATCGAAAATCTACTTGAACCGCTTTTAAATTGGTGGGATCATACAAAACAAACTCTCGCAGCAATTGAAACATTAATGCGTTTAAAACTGCCATCTTCAAAAAAGCTGCGATTTAATGAGCATTGGAGATTAAAATTTGAGCGAACTCAAGACATAACAAGCAATAGGGATAGNCACCAATTAGTTGCAATCTTAGACTGTGAAGGCCACAATTTAACCACGATCAGCAATAAAGTCAGTCTATACGGTATGCATTCATCAATACCTAGCCANTTAATCATNTGTGGTTCNAAATNNGAAGCAATTCNATGCTTTTGTAGTAAGATTAGCTCNCAATGGATGCAAGTAATGTGTTGGCAGACAGAGCAAGAAGATGCCAGCACATCCAAATCACTTGAAACCCATACAGGCACAGAGACAAGTCGCATAGATCATCAGAACATGATCCGCTCCTATTTTATGCCATGTATCGACAAAAAAGAAATGCGCATTCAACAAGTAGATCATTTAATTTTTATATTTTATCATGGCTACCAGCGCTCAATCAATNTTTCTGATTTTAAATCTGGAGCAANNTGCAAGAATGCACAAATAGACAACAACTGGTTAACACTTAATTTTGAACTGAGTCAATAGTATGTTTAGAGTTTGGAGGGCGCCAACCCATAGACCAGGCNACCAAAAAAAATGGTGTGCCTGGCATAATTGGTAAGATCCACCCNATGATCGCGAAAAACATCATCATCTGAATCAAAATATGATTTAGTTTTTTTCTCCTCAGTTGCCACAGANNTGGTGGNGAACACGGTCCTTGTACCAATTCCATTTTAAAAAAAAGCATTAACCAATTCTTCAGCTCATCAGCGATTAGAGTTGAATCATTTGAACAAGTAACAACACAGCCATAACCTTGATTACATTGTCTTAGAGTATAGCTTGGAAAACAATAATAAAAAGAGTCTTCTATTAATTGAAAGCGAGATTGATCTATATTAAATTCAAACTTAAATCTAACTCGACTCTTGATAGCATGAATAATTTTAACAGTCAAATTTAGCTATAAATAAACAGTTTTTCAAGCTTTGGCGGTTGCCGATGATTTTGTCGCAACCATTTTTGTATCAGTGGATCCTGATTTGGATTCCGCGAGATCAGCCTTGGCTTCAGCAAGGATATCTCCGAAGCTCTCACCAACTTCACTCAACCCAGATTTAACTCCAGAAAACAATCCAGAAAACTTGGATCCAATCACCAAGCCAATTTTTAGGCTCTGCTTCGTTAGACCTCGACCTGCTCCAGAAATCGATTTTGTAACTGAACTCTCTTTACCTGCAACCGTTGCTACAACAGGAGTCAAAGCAACCAGTCCTGCTCCGATACCAAATGCGATCAAGTACTCGAGCTCAAACATAATGATNCAAAAATTTCCTTTCATCATAGGNACAGCNAGCGGANTTGTGAAGNNCTTGTTCCTTCCGAGATGGAAATGCTTTGATCTCAGAACAATGTGATCTTGGTATTCTTACGAGGGTGGCTGAGTAACCAGCGAAAGGATGATCGACAAAACAGTTGATGTGTACAAAAAAGAAGCTACGCAGTGGATAATAACGACTCTTCGAATGGCTGAATCTTCAACACTACAATCGGTCATGGAATAAGTCAAGCCAATTGAATATGCTACATAAATAAAATCACTGAAAGTCGGCTCTGATCCTTCAAAAATAAAACCTTGCTGCGATTGACCTTCCGATAACTCAGTAGTATTCAGCTCATAGTAGCTTTTTGCATAGTAAAGCGCAAACCCATTATGTAGTTCCAACCAAGTCATAAATAATGCAATAAAAGTCACAAGAATATGAACCCAATCAGGAAGTCGATGGACCGTATCATGGATATCACTTATGCAAAAACTTAAAACACCAACACTCAAAAATACCAAAGAGGCACTTCTTAAGACAACATATGATTCGATTGATTGCCACCGTTCAAATATATATCTTGTTTGCGAAATAGACATGTACCAAGTCTTACCAAAAAGAGCAACTAAATCCCAAGACAACGCAACCGTAATTGCAAATGTGAGCGCTGGTTTGATGGGTATTTTAGGATAAATAACAACTGTTATTAATAAACCAACAATGAGAGAGCGTAAGACTCTGAATCGATCTGTCAGAAAACGTGGATGAATACTCTTCATGATCTACTTTTGGTTAGATGGCTGTTCGGCTATATGTGAGGCTTTTATAGAGAAATAAGGGTGCATTTTTGGTATTAAAAAGGATTTAACGATCATAGAAATAACGACTGCCCCACAGACGGAATCAACCATTAGAGAAAAAGCCTCTGCATTGAAGATTTCTGTTATTTCAACCTTAAACATTTCATCAAGTAATTCAGGAGCACCTACTACAAGCGCCATAGAGATAGCACCCTTTGGACTCCAAAATGATAGAAGGCTAATTTCTTCTAAATTTAGACTCTCACTCTTTACAAATAGTTTAACACATATAGGTCTGACAAGTACAATTCCAATCCAAAGAAAGATTGCTATTGGTAAATGATAGAAAAAGAGACTTGGCTGAATTCCGACACCAATAGCATAGAAAAGAATAGCCTCAGAAGCAATATTAAATGATTCAAGCTCTTCGCCAAGAAACTCAATCTCGTCCAAGGTAGATTCTGTTCTGTAGGTAAAGGATGTAGAAATTCCTATGCTTAGTGCACATAAATAACCCCCATGCTCAACGACCAAATCCGATATAATATAACCCAAAAATGTAAAGCCAATGGCTACAAGAACTAATTGAGGCTTATCAGAAACAAAATAACGGATTAAGTATGTTAAAACAATTCCCATCAAAATTCCGCTAAAAATACCGACTACAATTCCCTTAATAATTTCTAAAAATTGATCTAATTCAGCAAATCTACTATATTCAGGATTGACATTAAGCCATGCTAGAACCATTAATTCAGCAAGAAGTAGAGATATCGCAGCTGAAACAGATGTCTCTATTTTAAATACATTCGCTAGGATTTTACGAAATCCAGGAATACGATTACGTACAAATGTATAACTATTCCAATCATGAACCGCAAGTGAGTAAACCATCACAACAGTCATTAGCGTTAGAATCTTAGGCTCTAGGCCTTTAACATATCCTACAAAAGCAAAAAAACTTAGACCGTAACGAACATAAAAAATCCAGAATATCATACTCAAAACTGTACCTAGTAACGCAAGCAAAATTGAACTGACTAGCAGTTTATTTTCTTTCAACAATGAACGATCAAAAGTTAAACCACTAAAAAAGAGCAATATGCACAAAGCTACGATGTGAACCTGCTCTAGAGGTACAGTTTCGTATGAGAACCCCGCAAAATTTGAAAAAAGACCAAGGAAAAATATAAATATTGTGCCGGGGATACTTAATTTTCTTCCTATTTTATCAAATATTGTACTTACAATTACCAACAAAGCAAAGAAAACTAAAGCTCCCTGGAAGGAAAATTGAAGAGATGAAGCAGAATTCAAAGCCTTCTCAGCTTCGCCCAATCCTTGATGCGCATGACTGAGAGTGAAAGAAAATAAATTTGAATCCATTCGTTCAAATTTTATTCAATCATAACACCTAATTACTTTACCGCCGTTATGAAACCCTGACAATCGCTGTTTGATACAGAAAATTCTATGTTTTGCTTTTATAATGATAATATTTAACATTTACAAAAAATGAGCACTGAAAAATCGACTTACTTCAATTCAGAGGGTTCCTCGTTGGAACCAACAGACATCTTAAATGAATTAAAAGATGGTTTAAAACGTTTTCTTGAGGGGCAATCAGCTCATCCTCACGCCACGGAAGCCAGACGTCATGAATTAGCCAACACACAGCATCCACAAGTTGCCATCTTGACGTGTTCTGATTCCAGAGTTCCGGTAGAGGTTATTTTTGACGCTGGATTTGGTGATTTATTCGTCATTCGCAATGCAGGCAACACCAACACCTTCGGATCGGCTGGATCAATTGAATATGCTGTTGAGGATTTAAAAGTTAAAGTCGTTGTCGTAATGAGCCACCAAGGTTGCGGAGCAGTCAAAGCTGCTTACTTAAAAGATCAGGTTTTTTCGCCATCGCTAACACATCTTGTGACTGATATCCGTAATGGATTAACAAATGCAGGCATATGTGTAAGCGATGAATCTTGCTATCCCGATGCCTGTATTCAGCATTCTGCCATCACTGCACGTTCATTGATGGAACAAAGCAAGGTCATTCATGACAGCGTTAAAGAAGGAGCATTGCTGCTTCAGCCAGCCTTCCTTCATATCGACCCACTGTCGATCACCTGGCTGGACCCTTTTTACGGAGTGAATTAGCCTGAGGGATAACGCTCTCTGGAGAGATCCACATCGCATCGCCATAGGAGAAAAAGCGATATTTTTGCTGAATCGCTTCTTCATAATGAAGCAGTAGATTTTTACGTCCAATCAGGGCACTTACAAGCATTAATAAAGAACTTTTCGGTAGATGGAAATTCGTAATCAGTCCATCGATCACCCGAAAATGGTATCCAGGCTGAATCACCAGTCCTACACGTCCAGCAAATTGTTTTAATTGTCCATTATTGGCTTGAGCTGCACCTTCGAGGGCACGAACAACCGTCGTGCCAACCGCGATCACTCTTCCCTGACAAGCTTCAATATCGGAAACTGCAGAGGTTGGAACTTCAACCCACTCTTGATGTAATTTCAAATCCTTCAAGTTTTCGCATTCAACCGGCCTAAATGTTCCAAGGCCAACATGAAGTGTAATCCTAGTTATTTTAATTCCAGATTGTTCTAGATTATTCAACAATGCATCGCTGAAATGCAATCCAGCGGTTGGAGCAGCCACCGCCCCAGGATTCTGCGCATAACGCGTTTGGTAACGATGATGATCTGAATCGACGTGTCGCTCGATATAAGGAGGCAGAGGTACTTCGCCACAACGATTCAACAATTGTTCGATTGATGCCGCGTCGTGATAGTGAGAAGGAAACTGAACGATTCTGCCTCCACTTGCTGCATCCTCCGCCAAGACCACCAGCGTGACTGTCGTGCCATCAATGATCAGTTGATCACCAGAACGCATCCGTTTCGCCGGGCGTGCCAGGCAAAGCCATGCGCCATCTCCCCTGGGCTCCAACACCAGCAATTCTGATAATCCACCTCCCGAGCGGCGTACCTTCAACCGAGCACGCAGAACTCGTGTGTCATTCACGACAAGAAGATCACCTGATTTCAACTCATCGAGAAGGTCCCAAACACGTCCATGACGAGGAGCAATCGGATCCTGGTCCGATGGAGACACCATCATCAAACGGGCGTTGTGACGCGGCTCAACCGGAGCTTGAGCAATGCGTTCACGGGGCAAGGTGTAGTCGTAACTGCTGAGCAGGTGATCGTGTCGATCGCCTGAATCAGGCACCTCTGTGGGCCCTGGTGGGATCAATCGATCATCCTCTCCTGCTGGCATCCTTTCGCCAACAACTTTCCCTTTCAACTCAAAGCCAAAGCCTCAGGACGCGTCTCGATCAACTCGGCAAGATCTTTGAGGAATGCAGCTCCATCAGCGCCGTAGATCACTCTGTGATCCGCCGTGAGGTTGACCTGCATCTGTTTCTTCACAGCGATCGAACCGTCTTTTCCTGCCACAACCGTGGGTCTGGAGGCCGCAACAGCAAGGATCGCCCCGGTTCCCGGAGGCAGTATTGCGTCGAATCGATCAACTCCAAACATTCCCAAATTGGAGAGGGTGAAGGTCCCTGTGCTGTATTCCTCCGGAAGCAGCTGTTTGCTGCGCGAGCGTTTGACCAGATCACGCCACTGGCGGGACATTTCATACAAATCCGTGCGATCTGCTTGACGCAGCACCGGGGTGATTAACCCGCCGTCCTCCATCGCGACGGCAATGGCAACGTTGACATCGGCTGGATAGGCCATTCCTGCTGAGGTCGTCGCAGCATTCACCTGAGGATGGCGGGCCAACGTGATCGCAACTGCCTTGGCCAGGAGTGCCGTCATCGTGACCCCCTTGGGTTTCACCTGTTTGTAGAAAGCATCAAGAGCATCGGTGGTGATGGTGTAACCCACTCGGAAGCAGGGCACCGCAAGACTGGCCTCCATGTTCCGGTTCACCGCCCCTTGCAGGGTGTTGAACGGAACGGTGTCGCCAGGTCGACCAAAGCTGTTCCCTGCTGGAGAAGCCTGAACAGCGGGAACAACAGCTCCATTGGCTGAAGCGGCGGGAGCCGTACCTTCCGCCACGCGAGGAACACTGACGGGCTGACCACTGGCCATCTCCACGTCCTCAGCCTGGATGCGGCCATGGGGTCCGCTTCCCTTGAGCTTGGCAAGGTCGACACCAAGCTGTGTCGCCAACTTCCTGGCGCGGGGACTGGCAACAACGCGTCCGTTCGTCACGGGCTGTGCTGGAGCAACAGCCGCGGCCACCGGTGCTGGTGCCTGTGCCGGTGCCTGTGCTGGTGCCGCCGGGGAGTCCGTAGGAACGGGTGTTGGGGCCGAAGCTTGAGCTGGTGCTGGTGTCGGTTTGGGGGCAGGGGCTGCAGCAGCGGGCGCGGCACTTGGGGCCTTGGCCTGGACGTCGGCGATCTCCGCCTCGGTTTCCACGATCAGACCGATCGTTTCACCGACAGGAGCCGTGCTGCCAGCTGGCATCAGCACGGCGGCGAGATAGCCGTCCTGGAAGGACTCGACATCCATGTCGGCCTTGTCCGACTCAACCACCAGAACCGATTCCCCCCGACCGACCTTGTCGCCCGGCTGCTTCAGCCATTCCACGATCTTCCCCTCCGTCATGGTGGAACTGAGGGCAGGCATGAAGATGTCCGTGGTTGCCAAAACCGTCTCCGAGCAAGCAGATCAGGGGATTTTACGGGCTTGCTGACGCTGAATCAGGCACCCTCGATCGCCTGCACAACACCATCGCGAACAACGATCGCCATCTGCATCTTGGCGACGAGGTTGTCGCCCACCTTCAGATCACACGTGCTCTCCAATTGACCCTGCTCAACGATCTGATCCATTTCGAGATCTCGAACCTGGGACTGCTGCTGAAGAAAGGTGCGTTTCTGCTCCTCTAATTCCGAACGCTTAGCTGCAACCTGCTGCTGAATCTGGGCCACTTGGTCTTGAACCCTTGGATCAAGGGGATTGGCGCTCTGGCGCCTCACCTCATCAACAACTTGCTGACCCTCCTGCTCAAGCTGAGCGAGCTGCTGGTCCAACCCAGCAATGCTGTTGCTGATCTCTCGTTCGGCTTCTTCCTTCCAGGTGGGAGTCACCACGGCACGAACAGTGATCGGACGCTTGATCGTCAGGATGGTGCCGTCGGACATCAGACAAAAGAGTGTGCTGCAAGCGTCTCAGCCAGGCGAGCTGAGGTCAATCACCGGAGAACCGATCCCATCCCTTGATCGAGGATTCAACGTCCATAAAGGCCCTCGATCAGAGAAGCATCTCGCGCTGTGATCCGATCACGCCGCTGCTTGAGCGTCTGCGTGAGAAGTCCATTTTCAATGCTGAAGAGGTCCACGAGAACCACACCAGCCAGACGCTCATCTCCGCGGGATCCAACCCGTTCTTTCAACAACCGGTTGCACTCACGCATCAACAATTTCAACAGTGCAGGGTTTCCGGGTTGACCTCCCAGATCTGCAGACAGGTTCAACCCTTGTCTCGCAGCCCAATCGCAAATCGCCTCTGGTCTTGGAACGATCAACGCCCCGAGCTGCCGTTCGTCCTGCCCCACCAACATCACCTGCTCGATTAAGGGACTTGCCACCAGAGCTTCCTCCAGCGGCCCTGGCTCGATGTTCTCGCCACTGCTGAGCACGATTGTGTCCTTGGCACGGCCCGTCAGCACAACGGAACCATCCGGCAGCAGCATGCCCAGGTCACCGGTGTCGAACCATCCATCCGAGTCGAGCACCTTGGCAGTGGCCTCAGGCTTGCCGAGATAGCCGCTCATCACCTGGGGCCCACGGACCAGCACCCTGCCGCGCTGATGGAATCCAAGAGGAGCAAAGGACTCTGGATCAAGAATCCGGAATTGTGTATCCGGCATCGGCAGACCTGAACTGCCGCGAATGTTGCGCCAGGGCCGGCGGCAGCTCACCACAGGGCTGGTCTCCGTAAGGCCGTACCCAACCAACAGCTCAATGCCAACTGCCTCGAAAAAAGCATCGATGTGCGGCGCAATCGCGCCGCCGCCGCTGATCGGGTAAGCGAGCTGACCGCCACTGAGCTGACGCCGCAACTTCGGCCAGATCAATGTTGATGCCAAAGCATGGAGGGGCCATCGCAAAGCCGCCTCCCCAGCAGCCAGAAGCCTTCCCGATGGCGGGACCGGGGCCAACATCAGATTTCTGGCCCGTCGCCAGGCCTGACGCTGGGCTGAGCTGTTGGCGAGAGCTCCCCGCAACAACCGTTGGCGAGATGGAGGAAACGTCTTGACGACATCCTCAAAACCAGCCTGAACCGCTTCCCAGAGCCGCGGCACCGTCGCCATAGCGATCGGTTTCACGCGGGGAAGATCTTTCTTCAGCTGTTTGATCGTGGTGTAGGTCTGCGTACAGGCACAGGAGAGGAAGTAGTAGCTGGCACTGCGTTCATAGGCATGCCAGATCGGTAAAACGCTGAGCACGGGATCCCCGGGGGAGGGATAGGCCACACAGGCCAGCGTGCGCATCAGATGCAAGAGATTGGCGTGCGTCAGTGGCACACCCTTGGGCTGTCCTGTGGTGCCCGATGTGTACAGGATGGTGGCGGTGGCATCGCCGCCGGCTGTGGATGCGTCGGCTGTTGATGCGTCGACAGTCAATGCGTCGCCAGTGGATGCCATGGCTGACGTCCCAGCACCATTAGCCAGAAAAGACTCCCAACCGAGAACTCCGTCTGCAGGCTCACCCTCCAGCTGCAGGACAAACAACAGCTGTTTCCTCCGTTCCTCCGGCAACGCCAACCGCTGCAGCAGGTCTGCGTTCTGAACAACGAGCGCACACGCTGCGCTGTCATCCAGGATGTAACGGAGCTCTTCGACAGGCGCCGAGGCTCCACGGACGGCATCGGCCGCACCGACACGCATCAGTCCCTGATCCGCGACGAGCCAACGGGGGCTGTTCTCAGAGAACAAAGCCACCACATCGCCCGTCTTGAGGCCCTGCTGGCCAAAAGCAGATGCCGCCTGATGAATCCGCTGGTTCAGCTCACGGAACGTGAACCGTTCCGGGTGGACCGCATGGGGAGCATCCACTGCCGTGACATCGCCGTGGCGTTCAGCCAGCCAAGGCCAGATCGCATCAATGCGAGCAAGCTGACGCACGTGGTCATGGAGCTGCAGAGCCCGCCGCTCCAACGCTGTGGGGGTCCAGCCTGCCCTCGCTTCAACTCCGTTGGGGCCGCGCATCCAAGAGGAATGATCGATGGCGTTAGGCCTATCACGATTCCGGAGTCCACACCAGTTGGAATCGTGCAGCGATGGCGTCGCGCATCAGCGGTTGGACCTCCGCAACCGTGAGCCCAGGCAGCCAGTCCGAGAGACGACCAACCGATCGCCCGATCAACCCACAGGGGGTGATCCGTTCGAATCCGGACAGCTCACAATTCACATTGAGGGACAAACCGTGTTGGGTGATCCAGCGGCGGCAGCCGATGCCGATGGCCGCAACCTTCCGGTCCTCCAGCCACAACCCGGTCAGACCAGGCTGGCGTTCACCTTTCAGGCCAAGCGCTGCCAGCACGTCGATCAACACTTGCTCCAGCTGACGCATGTAGTGGTGCAGATCAGGACGGCGCTGCTGCAGATCGAGAACCGGATAGACCACCAGCTGGCCAGGCAGGTGATGGGTCACCTCACCCCCGCGATCGATGCGATGCAGAGGGATTGGTGAAGCCGCTGGATCAAAGTGGAGATGCTGGCTGCTCGCTCCTCTGCCCAGGGTGTAGCAGGGCTGGTGCTGCAGCAGCCAGACAGCCTCGGGCTGCTCTCTTTTCGCCAGCATCTGCTGTTGCCAACGGCGCTGTTCCGCCCATGCCAGCTCGAACGGCAGCAGCTGCTCAGGCTGAAAACAAAAAGCGCGGCGAGGGTGTGCCGATGCGCCGACCGGTCCTAACTTGCTGTTAACAACCGGCAAGGAGCGAGGGATGAAGTTGCTGATCCATGGTCGCAACCTCGAGATCACACCTGCCCTCAGGGATTACACCCAGACCAAACTCGAACGGGCCATTCATCATTTCGGCGATGTGGTGCGGGAGGCAGATGTTCATCTCTCCGTGGCGCGCAATCCAAGGGTTCCTCAGCAGACGGCCGAGGTGACTGTTTTCGCCAATGGAACGGTGATCCGTGCCCAGGAGCGCAGCGAGAATCTCTACGCCAGCATCGACCTCGCCGCCGGCAAGCTCTGCCGCCAGTTGCGGCGTTGGAAGGATCGCCACAGTGACCACCATCACAGCCATGGCCATCGGGCCAGCATCACGCCTGGCACCGAAACGGTGAGTGCCGAAAGTGAAGTGAAAGAGTCGTTGGTCCAGGGCCGCGAGCCGGCGTTACCGGATCCAGGCGTGCGGAGAAAATATTTTTCGATGCCGCCGATGAATGTGGAGGACGCGCGCCGGCAGCTGGACCTGATCGATCACGACTTTTACCTGTTCCGAGATCAGGACAGCGGCGAGCTTCAGGTGATCTACCGCAGAAACCATGGCGGTTATGGCGTGATCCAAGCGCGCAACTGATCGGTGAGCCCCCATGGCGATACTGCCGCCCGAGATCTGCCGGATCTGCCGCCCCTGCTCGATCAGGCCGTTCTCGATCCGCTTCTGACCCATGACCAGCTGTTCGAGGTCTGCGATGCCGGCCGGCGAGAAAAGGTGAGGGCCATCTGCACCACGTTGCGGCGACTGCCGCAACTGAGGGAGCGACTGGGGGGCCGCGAGGGCCCCAAGCTGATCGCAGTGATCGGTTTTCCTTTCGGTTCCCTGCCTCGGGACCTGAAGCAGGCTGAAGCGGAATGGGCAGCAGCCCACGGTGCAGATGAACTGGATGTGGTGCCGGATTTCACGGCACTGATCAATGGCGACACCAGCACATTTGGAGAAGAGCTCGCTGAGATCTGCGACATCGGGCTGCCAGTGCGTGTGGTGCTGGACATGGCGCGATTGACGGAGGCGTTGCTGGCCATCGCTGTTGAAGCCGCCATCGACGCGGGAGCGGGTGGAGTTCAGACCGGCAACGGATTCGGGCCGGCAGCAAACACCAGCCAGGTGAAGCAACTCCTGCCGCTGTGCAAAGGGCGCTGCGCCATCAAAGCGGCAGGGGGGATCCACACGATCGACCAGGTGGTGCAGCTGGTGGAGGCCGGAGCATCTCTGCTCGGCACCAGCAGTGCTCCTCAACTGCTTCAAGCCCTGCGCCAACCGCTCGAATGAGCTGGCTGATGCTGAATGGCTGAGAGGCGCCTGGAGGGGTTCGCGCTGAAAGTCGGCCCGCTCGGGGAGCACGACAGGCTGCTGACTCTGCTCAGCTGCGCCGAAGGAGTCACCCGTTTGGCGGTGCCTGGGGCACGTCGCCCCCGAAGCAGCCTTGCTGCTGCTGTACCCCTGACCTTGCTGGATCTGCAGGTCAGCGGAAACCGAGGGCTGGCACGCGTTCGGCAGCTCCGGGTGAAACGGAGTTTCTCAGGGCTGGGGCAACACCTGGAATCTCTCGCTGCCGCCCAAGCCCTCTGCGACCTGTGCATTCAAGTGACGGGAGACGAGGATCCAATCGAAGGGCTCCTACCAACCCTGATGCTGCATTTGGAGCGTCTCGAAAGCTTGAGCGGGCATCAGGCTCTGGTGCTTGCCTCAACGGTTCAAGCGACCATTCATCTGCTAACGCTTGGGGGCTACAGCTTGCCGCTGCAGAGCTGCTGTCTGAGTGGAGCTCCGCTAGAGCCACCGATCGGACAGTGGGCATGGCGCTGCAGCCTGTTGCCAGAAGATGGTTTTGCCATCGGGTCCCAGCCCGGATCCCAACTGCAACTCAATCCCTCGGAATTGGCCCTCCTTCAGCGCCTGATCCGACCCGACCTGCCGAAACGAAAGAATGGTGATCTGATGGGTCCCCCATCGGTCTGGCTGCGACTGCTGGGCGTGGTTGAACTCTGGATGCGCACCCATCTTTCCCGCAGTCGGGCGCTGGCCATGCTCCGGGAAAGCCTGATCTCTTCAGGCGTGGGCCATCATGGCGGCGAAGCAAATCCGTCTTGAGCGTTACAGACACCAGCGTTCCGAATGAAGGGAGTCGCGGTCTGCAGGCGGTGATCCGCCTGGAGGACTTCCGTCGCCTCTGGATCGGACAGATCTTTTCCCAACTGGCCGACAAGTTCTACATCGTTCTGATGGTGTTTCTGATCGCCCAGTACTGGGTGAGCAGCGACCCGCAGAGCAACGGAACACTGGCTGAGGTGGCATCAGCCATCAGGATGGACATCGAAAGCAGGGCTGGCCGAATCACGCTGCTGGCGACCGGTGTTTATGTCGCCAACACGGTTCCAGCCATCCTGCTGGGCATGCTCGCCGGTGTTTGGGCGGACCGCTGGCCCAAACGGCGCGTGATGGTGGCCTCCAATGCCATGCGAGCGCTTCTGGTTCTGTTCGCTCCCGTTTGCCTGCTGCCTGGACCCTTGTTTCTCGGCCTGAGCTGGGGCTACTGGGCGCTGCTGTTGATGACCTTTCTGGAGTCGGTGCTGACGCAGTTTTTCGCCCCAGCGGAACAAGCTGCCATTCCTCTGCTCGTGCCCGGCGAGCTCCTGCTCGCAGCCAACTCGCTGTATCAAGCCACCAGCATGGCGGCCACCATTGTTGGCTTCGCTCTTGGTGAGCCGATTCTGCGGTTGCTGAATCAGACCTTCAGCGCCCTCGGCCTCCAGGGGGGTGAATTCCTGCTGCTTCCCTTCTGTTACGGCATGGCAGCCCTCAGCCTCAGCACAATCCGCTTGAAGGAAGCGCAGCGTGAACGAGCACCCATCGGTCTTTGGACTGAGGTCAACGAGGGGTTGCAGGTGCTGGTCAAAAGGCCGTCCGTGCGTCGGGCCATGCGCAATCTGGTGCTGCTGTACAGCCTGCTCGCGGCCATGTACGTCCTTGCCATCAGCTTGGCGGGATCCATCGAACCCTTGGGCCCCACCGGCTTCGGCTCACTGCTAGCGATGAGCGGCCTGGGGATGGCCATTGGCGCGATCCTCACCGCGCAACTCGGCCATCGGATCAAGAGGCATCATCTGGGATCTGCCGGGTTAGCCGGGATCACCTTCTGCCTGGTGATGCTCGGCCAACTCCAGGGGCGACTGCTGATCACCCTGTCGCTTTGCATGGTTCTGGGAATCGGTGCCGCCTTTGTGGCGATCCCAGCGCAGACAACCATCCAGGAGGACACCCCTGAAACCGAGCGTGGACGGGTGTTCGGTCTCCAGAACAATCTGATCAACATCGCCTTGAGCCTGCCGCTTGTTCTCGCAGGCACGCTGGTGAGCAGCGTGGGACTTGAGCCTGTCCTGATTTTGCTGGCGGTCCTGGCGGCTTTGGCAGCAGTGCTGGAACGTCCCTGGAAGCGCTGCTAACTTTCGTTTTCGCCTGATGGGGCTCCTAACGTTTGGCGCAGATCGCCTGGCTGGGGAAAAAGACACCGTTCTGCGGGAACGTTTCCTACGGATTGAGCACCACGGAAGCGCTCCGAGCCCGTGGGCATCACACGCATTTCATCCATTTCGACAACCCTGGCAGCCCTGAAAGTGATGCCACGTCACTGCTCGCTAACGATCCAGACGTCAGCCTTCCATATCTCATCAAATCCCAGGTGTACACCATCCCTTCACCCGGGGCGCAGAAGGAACTGAGGGATTCGCTGGAACGGTTGAGGCCCGACCTGGTTCACGCCAGCCTCACCCTCTCTCCCCTGGATTTCCGTCTTCCAGAT
>PAEP01000046.1 GCA_002700765.1 Synechococcus sp. MED850 | reverse complement strand
GAAGCTGCAGGGGGGCGATCCGGTGTCGCTCAAGGCCTGGGGCCTGCTCTGCGACCAGTCGCGGCGCGAGTTCCAGAAGATCTACGACCGGCTCGACATTCGCCTGAGCGAGCGCGGGGAGTCGTTCTACAACCCGTTTTTGCCGGCGGTCCTTGATGGCTTGAAGGACGCCGAGCTGCTGGTCACCGACGACGGTGCCCAGTGTGTGTTCCTCGAGGGTGTGCAGGGGAAGGACGGCAAGCCCATGCCGGTGATCGTGCGGAAGAGCGACGGAGGCTTCAACTACGCCACCACCGACCTGGCAGCGATCCGCTACCGCTTTGGTGCGGCTCCGGACGGCGATGGAGCCCGCCGGGTGATCTATGTGACGGATTCAGGCCAGGCCAATCATTTCGCCGGCGTGTTCCAGGTGGCGCAGCGGGCCGGGTGGATTCCGGAGGGAGCGCGACTCGAGCACGTGCCCTTCGGCCTGGTGCAGGGGGAGGACGGCAAGAAGCTCAAGACCCGCTCCGGCGACACGGTGCGGTTGCGGGATCTGCTNGATGAAGCGGTGGAGCGCGCCGAAGCTGACCTGCGCTCGCGTCTGAAGGAGGAGGAGCGCAGCGAGCCTGAGGCGTTCATCCAGCACGTGGCGGGCACTGTTGGTTTGGCGGCGGTGAAGTACGCCGACCTCAGCCAGAACCGGATCACCAATTACCAGTTCTCCTTCGATCGGATGCTGGCGTTGCAGGGCAACACGGCGCCTTATCTCCTTTATGCCGTGGTGCGGATTGCCGGCATCGCCCGCAAGGGTGGTGACCTTGCCGCCACCACTGCTCAACTTCAGTTCAGTGAGCCTCAGGAGTGGGCTCTCGTGCGGGAGCTGCTCAAGTTCGATGCCGTGATTGCCGAGGTGGAGGAAGAGCTCTTGCCCAATCGCCTCTGCAGCTACCTGTTCGAGCTGAGCCAGGTGTTCAACCGTTTCTACGACCAGGTGCCGGTGCTCAAAGCAGAGCCGGAAGCGCTGCCATCTCGATTGGCGTTGTGTCGGTTGACGGCCGACACCCTCAGACTGGGCCTTGGACTGCTGGGAATTTCCACCCTCGAACGCATGTGAGCAAAGCCGAGCGTCGACTGACCACCGCCGGAGCCCCTGCAGCACGACCTGCCGTGGAGACGCTGACGTCCTACAGCGCTCCGCTGGAGGGTCGTCGGGACTTGCTCCGTCTGGACTTCAACGAGAACACGATTGGTCCAAGCCCGCTGGTGGCCAATGCTCTACGGGGCTTCAGCAGCGAAGAGATCGCCATCTATCCCGAATACGACGGCCTGAAGGAGGCGGTCGTGCGCAACCTCACGGAAACCGGATGTCGCCTTGGGCTGCAGCCTGATCAAGTGGGGATCTTCAACGGCGTGGATGCAGCGATCCATGCGGTGTTTCAGGCCTATGGCGATGCGGGTGACGTGCTGCTGACGACGGCCCCAACCTTTGGGTACTACGCACCTTGCGCCCGCATGCAGGGCATGCAGATCGACGCGGTTCCTTACGCAGGAGACGACTTTGCCTTCCCATTGGCAGCGATCCAAGCGGCACTGAAGCAACCTTCCCCGCGGTTGTTGTTGATCTGCAACCCCAACAACCCCACAGGAACCCGTCTGGATCCGCAGCAGATCATCGCGTTGGCGGCTTCAGCGCCCCAGACGCTGGTGGTGGTGGACGAGTTGTATGAGGCGTTCACCGGTGACAGTGTGCTGCCGACCGCTGATTTTGCGACCACGCCCAACCTGCTGGTGTTGCGATCACTCGCCAAGACGACCGGGCTGGCTGGTCTGCGCATTGGCTTTGCCATTGGTCATGCTGATGTCGTCGACCGGGTGGGTCGCGTTACCGGCCCCTATGACGTCAACAGTGTTGCGGTGGCAGCAGCCTTTGCCGCCTTGGCGGATCAGTCCTATGTCGATGCCTATGTGGCGGAGGTGATGCGGGCCCGGGACTGGACCGTGGAGGCGTTGCAGCAGGCCGGTGTTCGCCATCACTGCGATGGTGGCAACTACCTTCTGATTTGGCCGACGCGATCGGTGAAGGATGTTGAAGCCGAGTTGCGCGCGGCGGGCATTCTGGTGCGTTCCATGGCCGGCAAGCCGCTGATCGATGGTTGCTGTCGGGTGAGCATTGGCACCACCAGCCAGATGCAGCGCTTTGTCAAAGCCTTTTTGCTGATTGAACAGGAGCAGGCTCCCGCCTGACTGGACGTTGCGTGTCCAGCAGGCTGGCCAGCAGTTCGGCAGCTCCATCTTGGCCGTGTTGCCTGAGNTCCTTGATGTAATCAAGGAGATCGTGTTCCTGGAGGGTGGTCATCGCGGGGCAGGGCGAGATCGACTCCTTCACCATCCGCCGGGTTCCTCAGACTGTTTGGGGAGGTTTGGTTGGATTCGTAGGGCATTTCTGGTGATGTTCTGGTGAACCGTGCTGTGGAGTCGCCCCAGCTGGACAACGTTGAGGCAATCGCAGCTGCTTGAGTTGACGGCAGATGTCGCAATCGGATCGTTTTGAAGCGGGTCCTTCTACTGGCCACCGGCGGCACCATCGCCGGCCAGGCTGCGGATCCCACCCGCCTGAACGACTACACCGCGGGCGTGCTGGGGGGTGATGCCCTGCTGGCAGCGGTGCCCCAGTTGCAGGAGCTGGCGGCGATCGACGTGGAGCAGATCGCCAATGTCGACAGCGCTGATCTGCAGTTCGAACACTGGCGCGCCTTGGTGGTGCGCATCCGTGAGGCCTTTGCGGCGGACCCAGAGCTGGTCGGGGTGGTGATCACCCATGGCACCAACACCCTGGAGGAAACCGCCTGGTTGCTGCAGCTGTTGATCGATGACCCGCGGCCAGTGGTGTTGGTGGGGGCGATGCGGCCGGCCACGGCCCTCAGTGCCGATGGACCCCTCAATCTTTTGCAGGCGGTGCAGGTGGCAGTCAGCCCTGAGGCGCGCGGGCAGGGTGTGCTGGTGGTGATGGATGGACAGATCCATCGCGCCCAGTGGGTCACCAAGCTGGCCACCCAGGGGGTGGGAGCTTTTGCCAGTCCCGGCAGCGGTCCGCTGGGCTGGGTGGATGATGCTGGAGTGCATCTGCCGCTGGCGCTTGCCGCGCGAGTGGTGCCGTTCTCTGATCTCGCTTTACCGGAGCGATGGCCTCAGGTGCCGATTCTCTACGGCTGTGTGGAGCCCGAGCCGCTCATGCTCAGCGCATGTCTCAAAGCCGGCGTTGCGGGCCTGGTGTTCACGGGAACAGGTGCTGGACAGCTTTCAACTGGAGAACGGAGCGCTCTGGAGGCCTGGTCGCGGCCGCGGCCGCTGATGCTGCGGGCCAACCGTTGTGGGTCTGGATCGGTGCACCACCATCCCGAGGATGAACGGCTCGGGCTGCTGCCAGCAGGCCGCCTCAATCCCCAGAAAGCGAGGGTGCTGTTGTTGTTGGCGTCGATTGCAGGCTTGGATCGCGCAGAGCTGGGAGCATTGATCTCTCAACGCGAGCTCGCCCACTGATGCCTGCAGCGTCGCCTGGGACCGATCAAGATTTCGGTGTGCCGCTGCTGTCAACGTCGTTGGCGTTGCCGGAGTTGATGCCAGCCAATGCAGTCGAGCACCTGCTCCGGCCGGCCACCTACTGCATCACTGTCACCACCGTCGAATCACCAAGGTTTCCTGGGAGGCTGATGCTGCGTCCCACGTTCTGCACGGTGGTGCCGGCCATGGCGTCCAGGAACGGCTGCACACCTCCTTGATCACAGCCAGCAGGAGCATCGCCATTCACGTACTGCACCGGAATCACCCGTTTTGGGTTCAGCTGCTTCACCAGTGATGCTGCTTCCGGTCCCTCGTAGATCTTGCTGCCACCNCCAACGCCGATGATCAGCACATCGGGGTTGCCCAGCAGCACGCGGTCGGCACCGGTGATTGGTCCGGCAGTAGCGCCAACGTGGGCGATGCTCAAGCCGCCCTGCTGCCAGCGCCAAATGGTGGCATTGCCAAAACGGCGACCTTCCAACCGGTCATGGGGGCTCGAGAAGCCTTCCAGCTCCAGGCCACCAATTCGGTAGGACCCAGGAGACACCAGAAACCGGCCGCTGGCAACGCCCTGGGCCCCTTCGTCGGCCAATTCCGAGCTGGCCAGAATCACATTGGCGTTCACCCGCGGTTCAGCCAATCCAGCGGCGCAACCCACTGCCCTGAACGGGTTGATCAGCACGGATTGCCCTCCGCCTTGGATCAGCAGGGCTCTTTGGCCATAGCTGCTGATTGTCACACCACCACCNGCTGTGGCTGCNGTCTGNAATCCGAATGTCAGTCCCGCGACGGCGGTGAGTGTCGTACGCAGGACTGACATCACACTTTTTTGTGGTCTTGAAAAGTAGCAGCGTTCAGCGTTGCTCTTGGCCCTGAGAGTGCCGCTCGGCTTCGATCAGGAAATTGGCCAGCAGTTGATGACCGGCATCGGTGAGCACGCTTTCCGGATGGAACTGCACCCCCTGCAGATGGGCGTGTTCGCGATGTCGCAAACCCATGATCGTGCCGTCGTCCAGCCATGCCGTGATCTCAAGGCACGCCGGCAGGGAATCGCGATCGGCGATCAAAGAGTGATATCTGGTTGCCGTGAGCGGTTGGGGCAGACCTGAAAAGACGCCCTCTCCCCCGTGCAGGACCGGTGATGTTTTGCCATGCATCTGCTCGCGGGCACGGATCACCTTGCCNCCATGCACCTGGGCAATCGCCTGATGCCCCAAACAAACGCCAAGGGTGGGAATGGAGGGCGACAGCTCCTGGATGATCCCCAGGCATACGCCGGATTGATCGGGGTCCCCCGGTCCTGGCGACAACAGGATGGCATCCGGCTTTAGGTCGGCCACCTGGCTGAGGCTCAGGCTGTCGTTGCGTTCCACTTTCAGGTCCGCTGCGATGGGGTGCTCCACCGCCAGTTCACCGAGATACTGCACCAGGTTGAAGGTGAAGCTGTCGTAGTTGTCGATGACCAGCAGCATCAGCGTCGGTGTGCAGGGTGNANTGTGTTNGTGATCAGAGTCCCAGACGAAGCATCAGNGGGGGCATCAGCAGGAACAGAGCGATGAGCAGTGAACTGATCGCCGCCACNAGCACCGATGCCGCAGCACAGTCCTTGGCGATGCGTGCCAGAGGATGAAACCGTCGTCCGATGGCCAGATCCACCACCGCTTCGATCGCCGTGTTCAGCAACTCCAGCACCAGCACNGCGGCAACCGTGAGCACGAGCACGGCCATGCGGGTGAGATCCAGTTGGAGCCACATCCCGAGGCTGAACACCACGGCCCCGATGATCACGTGGATGCGGAAGTTTCTCTGGGTGATGAAGGCNTAACCCAGACCCTGCCCCGCATAACGGAAGCTCGCCGGCAAATCACCGGCAATTCTCCAGGACCCTCTCCGCAGTGCACGGTGGCTTTGGGCGGGCATGGCGGCGACCTCCTCGGGCACCGAAGGCTTGGTGTCAGTGGTCATCGCGGTTGGAATGGGGTTCCACCGGGTCGACCCCCCGGGTCTGAACGTTACCGCTGATTTCAAGGAGATGCTCCTGCAGGCCGAGCATCTGCTCCAGCGAATCCTGGTCGGGGTGGTCCCAACCGAGCAGGTGGAGCAAGCCGTGGCTCACCAGCCAANGCAGCTCATGTTCGAGGCTGTGGCCCTGCTCAAGAGCCTGTCTGCCAGCCGTTTCAATGGAAATGATGATGTCGCCGAGTTCAACGCTGGNGATCTCAAACGGTTCAGGGGCATCCTCNAGCGCAGGAAAGGAGAGCACATCCGTGCTTTCAGGCCGCTGACGCCAGATCCGGTTCAGCTCGGCGATCGCTGCGTCATCAGTGAACCGCAGCCCCAGGCTGATTTCTGCGCAGTCACGAACAACTTGTGGGCAAGGAATGNATCGATCGCCACGGATGTGANCGACCCANTTGATCAGNGCTGCGTTCCAGATCAGCTCATCCCCAATCGCTTCGCGACTGCAGGACTCTTCTGGGGCCTGAAAGGCCAGATCAATGCTGATCAAACCCACTCTCCCCTCACTGGGGCAGGGTCGGTCGTCCAAGCCAGGCCACCAGCACAATGAAACCAAGAAAGCCGGCCGCGGTCAGCCCGAAATGAAACAGGCTCTGACGCCCTTTGCGCACCATGTTGCGCATGGCCTGTTTGACGAAGCTGGGCGGAGCTGCTGCGGACGAGGGGTCAGGAGCCATGGGTGTCAGCTGTCGGCATCACCGCCGGGACGGTCCACACCTTGGCGCAAGGACGCATCGATGAAGGGATCGAGTGCGCCATCCATCACACCTTGCACATCCGTGGTCTCCTCGCTGGTGCGCAGGTCTTTGACCATCTGATACGGATGGAAGACGTAGTTGCGGATCTGATTGCCCCAGGCCGCTTCCACGATGTCGCCTCGGATGTCAGCGATTTCAGCGGCGCGTTGCTCCTGGGCGATCACCAGCAACTTGGCTTTGAGCAGGGCCATCGCCTTTTCCTTGTTCTGCAACTGGGAGCGTTCCTGGGTGCAGCGCACCGCCAGTCCGGTGGGGATATGCAAAATCCGCACGGCGGTTTCCACCTTGTTCACGTTCTGGCCGCCTGCACCACCGGAGCGGCTGGTGGTGACCTCCAGATCCTTTTCAGGGATGTCGATATCCACCTCCTCATCAATCTTGGGCATCACTTCCACGCCGGCAAAACTGGTNTGACGCTTGTCGTTGGCGTTGAACGGCGAGATGCGCACCAGGCGATGGGTGCCCTTTTCATTGCGNAGNTAGCCATAGGCGTAGCGCCCTTCCACCTCAATCGTTGCGCTTTTGATGCCCGCTTCCTCCCCCTCGGAGAGCTCGTTCACGGTCACCTTCATGCTGTGATCNTCTGCCCAGCGCGTGTACATGCGCAGCAGCATCTGGGCCCAGTCCTGGGCATCCGTACCGCCGGCACCGGCGTTGATCGACAGCACGGCCCCCTCTTTGTCGTAATCACCACTGAGCAGTCGTTCCAGCTCCCAGCGGTCCAGCCCCAGGCGCAACTGGCTGAGCCCCTCCTGGGCTTCGCCGAGCATCTCCTCGTCCGCTTCCAGCTCGTAGAGCTCCAGGGTCGCCTTGGCGTCGTCCACGGCACCACGCCAGGACGCCAGCTGATGCAGCTGGGCTTTCACCTCATCGAGGCGNCGCATCTGTTTCTGNGCGTTCTGTTGGTCATCCCAGAAATCCGGCTGTGCCGCCAGTTGCTCGAGATCCTGCTGCCTTGCCTTCAGAGCAGGAACGTCAAAGACAGTCCTGGGCATTGCCCAGGCGGTCAGTGAGCTCGGAGAGATCGCGTTTGAAATCGGTGAGATCCAGCAAGATCTGCGCTCTGATCAGGGTTTGACGCTATCAGCGCGACGGTGCTGCATAGGATCCGTTCAAAGGCGTTGTTCTCCGTCATGGCCAAGGTTGAGATCTACACCTGGCGTTTCTGTCCGTACTGCATCCGCGCCAAAGCGCTGCTGAATCAGAAGGGGGTCTCCTTCACGGAATACGGCATCGATGGCGATGAACGTGCCCGTGATGCCATGGCGGAGCGCAGNGGAGGGCGNCGCAGTGTGCCTGAGATCTTCATCAACGATGAGCACATCGGAGGCTGCGACGAGCTCCACGCTCTGGAGCGCGCCGGCAACCTGGATGCCTTGCTGGCCGGCTGATCGATGCGGCAGCTGTTCGTTCTCGATCCACTGCGTCAGATCAATCCCGAGAAGGATTCATCGGCAGCATTGATGCAGGCGGCCCAGAGAGCCGGGGATGAGGTGTGGGCCTGTTGTCCCTCGGATTTGATCGCCCGCGGCGATGAGCCCCTGGCGATGGCAACGCCCGTCACACCCGAGCCTTGGCTCACAACCGGCCCCGGTGAACGGCTCCTGCTCACCGGCTTTGATGCGATCTGGATGCGCAAGGATCCACCGGTGGATGAGGCTTTCCTGTACGCCACGCATCTGCTCGATGTGGCCGAACGGGCCGGCGTTCGTGTGCTCAATCGACCCAGTGCCCTGCGGGCTTGGAACGAAAAACTCGGTGCGNTGCGGTTCTCCCGGTGGATGGCACCAACCCTGGTGGCAGGTCGTGTGCATGAACTGGCGGACTTTGCCCGCGAGCAGGGTGAAGTGGTGCTCAAGCCTCTGGGTGGCCGTGCCGGTCTGGGTGTGATCCGTGTGTCGGCGGATGCTCCAGGTCTGAAGGCACTGTTGGAGTTGGTCACCGAGCAGGAGCGCTTGCCCGTGATGGCCCAGCGCTTCCTGCCGGCGGTCACAGAGGGCGATAAGCGCATCCTGNTGGTGGATGGTGATCCGCTCGGCGCTGTGAACCGCCGGCCATCAGCCGGTGAATTCCGCAGCAATCTGGCGGTTGGTGGGCAGGCGGAAAGCACCCAACTCACCGAGCGGGAGCAGCGGATCTGCTCTGCTCTGGCTCCGGCATTGCGCGCCGAAGGACTGTTCTTTGTCGGTATCGACGTGATTGATGGGATGCTCAGTGAGATCAATGTCACCAGTCCAACCGGCATCCGGGAGGTGGAACGGTTGATGCAGCAGCCCCTCGCGGATCAAGTGATGGAGCGGCTGCGGGGCTTGATCTGAACCGCGTGCTCCAGTTGGTCGGCCAGCACCGCCAGTTTTAACCCCACCTCCTGGAGTTCCCGCTCGGCGATCGAACCGCGCACCAACCCAGCTCCCGCCGTCAGATCCAGCTGCGATCCGCGGGCATGGCCGCAGCGGATCGCCACACGCAGTTCGGCATCTCCAGCGATGTCGATCCAACCGATTGGNGCNGCNTACCAACCGCGTTCAAACGGTTCCAGGGTTCGCAACCATGCCATGGCTTCACGGCGTGGCAGGCCTGCGACGGCAGGGGTGGGATGCAGCTGTTCTGCCAGAGCCAGGGCGGATATCCCTCCGGCATCTGCCGTGATCGGCGTNTGCAGNTGGGTGAGCTGCCCGTGCCGCGCCAGTTGGGGGCTGCGGCGGCGGCTGGGTTTGAGGCCTTTCTGACGCAGGAGGTTGGTGATCGTCTCCACCACCAGTTCGTGTTCGCGGCGGTCTTTCTCGGAGCGCATCAGCACGGTGCCGTCATCGCCTCGACCGGCGGTTCCAGCCAGGGCATCGCTGCGCAGGTGGCCACCCCGCAGGCTGAGCAGACGTTCAGGCGAGGCGCCGAAAAATGATTCACCGCTCCGGGGTTGACATAGAAAACGGCAGCTGCCCGCCTGCTGGCGACGCAGCCGCTGGAGCAGTGGCAATGGATCCAGAGGCATCTCCAGATCAAAGGATTGGCGCACGGCGAGCACGAGNTTGTGCAGCTCTCCGTTGTTGACCAGCTCAAGGCCTTGATCGAGAGCACTCCGATAGCAGTCCTGCCAAGGGCGCGCAGCACTGCGTCCAACGATGGTCAGCGTCGATCGATCGGCCGGGAGGCTGCCGGCTTGCTCCAGAGCTCTTGCTCTTTGCCAGAGCTGCTCCACCATCAAGCGGATTTCAGCGTTGTCCTGCGCCGTTCCGTTCAAGCGAAGCCAGCCGCGTCGTCCCTGCCGGCTCAACTGCCAGCGGGGCAGCACGGCCTGCACGGATGGCACAGCCTCCGGTGGTTGAAGCCCTTCTCTGATCTGATCGAAGAAGCTGAACGCCAGCAGCACCCGAGGGCGGGCCTGCGCGGGAGTGGTCGGCGAGGCGTCCTGCAGGCGCCCGAGGGTGATGTCGCAGAAGCGTTGGGCCAGCTCGAAACGCCTGGAGCCCGCCAGTTCCAGATGCTGACATCGGCCACTGGCCGCTAAAGACAGACCCGGCGCACAATCCCAGAGCCAACGGAATGGATCGGGCTCCTGCAGGAACGGCAGGGCATCCAACGGATCGATCCCATGCAGCGGCAGGGCCAGGCTGAACAGTGCTTCATCGCCACAACGCTCTGTCCAGCCCCTCAGGGCTGCGTCAAGCAGGTCATTGAAACGGACGTCAGCCGGCATCCGTGAACAAAGCCGAGCGGGTGGACTGCTCAAATGTATGAGTCACCAGCCATGCTGAAGCGCCTCAGTCCATGCCAGAGCCGCAGGCTGTCGCATCCCGTTACGACCAACGCCAAAAGCTTTGGAAGGCGGCGATCAAATGGCCGATGTATTCCGTNGCAGTGATGCCGGTGCTGCTGGCAGCCGGCTGGAGGATCGGTGAAGGCCAGCCGATGCGTTGGGATCAGCTGCTCGGGTTCCTGCTGGCGGCGATTCTGCTGCTGCTCTGGGAAAACCTCAGCAACGATGTCTTCGATGCGGAGACGGGTGTTGATGCCATCGGCAAACCCCATTCCGTGGTCAACCTCACCGGACGTCGCGATCGGGTGGCATTGCTGTCCAGCGCGGCACTGCTGTTAGGGCTGCTGCTGATGGCCTGGCTGGCCTGGCGCAGCAGTCCCGCTGTGATGGCATTGGTGCTGATCTGCTGCGGCATCGGTTACGCCTATCAGGGCCCACCGTTTCGGTTGGGTTACCAAGGGCTAGGGGAGCCCCTCTGCTGGCTGGCCTTTGGGCCATTCGCCACGGCAGCGGCCCTGCTCGTGCTGGGTCCTGCCGGCGATCACACCATCCCCTGGGCCGCGGCGCTCACCCTTGGCTCAGGGCCTGCCCTGGCCACAACCCTGGTGTTGTTCTGTTCCCACTTCCATCAGGTGGAGGAGGACGCGGCCCACGGCAAGCGATCACCGGTGGTTCGCTTGGGGACGGAGCGTTCANCGGCTCTTGTGCCGTGGTGCATCGCGGTCACGCTGGCGTTGGAGTGGAGTCCTGTGGTGCTGGGGATCTGGCCGGTTTCGGTNCTGCTCAGTGGCCTGGGTCTGCCGGCGGCCATCGCTCTGGTGCGGTTGCTGCAAACGCACCACGACCAGCCATCCCGGATCAGNGGCAGCAAATTCCTCGCGCTGCGGTTTCAGGCCCTGAATGGTCTGGGTCTGAGTGCTGGGCTGGTGCTCGGTGCGCTGCGGCTCTCATGATGAGGGCATGGACCTTCAGCTGCAGTTCCGTCCGTTCCGGTTTGCGCTGACCCGGCCGCTGCGAACGGCTGCCGGTGTGTTGCAGGGCCGCCGCGGTTGGTTGCTGCGGCTAGAAGCCGGCAACGGAGCGGTTGGATGGGGTGAGGTGGCGCCCTTGAATCCAGCTTGGTTGAAGCGTTGTGAGCAGGAATTGAAGAGCCTGCCCAGCCTGTTGGAGCGCGATCAGCTGGAGCCTCGTTTGCCCCAGCTCTCGGGAGCCCTTGGGTTTGGTCTCGGCGGTGCCCTCGCTGAGTTGGATGGCCTGGTGGGAAGCCACTCCCGGCAGGGATGGTTGTCTGCCCCCGCNAGCGCTCAATTGTTGCCAGCCGGTGGCCTGATGCTGTCCCAGTTGGATCAGTTGCTGGAACAGCGGGGCCGGCGGCGGCGATTGACCCTGAAGTGGAAGGTGGCCGCTGAAGCCGACGGGTTGGAGCGGCGTTGGCTCGATCAGCTGATGGAGCGGCTCCCCTCCACGGCGCAGCTGCGCTTGGATGCCAACGGCGGCTGGAACCGTGCGACGGCTCAAGCGTGGATGAAGGCTCTGGTGGGGGATCCCCGCTTTGCCTGGCTGGAACAACCCCTGCCGCCAGAGGATCGANAGGGGCTTGAGTCCCTCAGTGAAAAGGGNCCTGTGGCGTTGGATGAGTCGCTGGAGTGGGATCCTCGACTGCGGGACAGCTGGTTGAGCTGGCAGGTGCGACGGCCATCCCAGGAAGGGGATCCGCGATCCCTCCTGCGTCAGTTGCAGGAGGGTGTGCCATGGCGGATGGTGAGCACGGCGTTTGAAACGGGCATCGGGCGTCGCTGGTTGGAGCATCTGGCGGCGCTGCAGATGAACGGGCCGACGCCAGCAGCCCCGGGGCTGGCGCCCGGTTGGTGCCCCCCTGGCCCGTTGTTCAGCGCTGATCCACAACAGGTGTGGGCCGCTGCGGCGATCTGATGCCAGTCCGGCAGTTCCATCCATCGCTCCGCAGCCGAGCAAAAGACGTTGCGACGCTGAACGCTCTGAGCACTGGAGAGGCTTGGATTCAGCTGCANCCGCCGCAGCGACCGCTGCCACTGCTGGCTGAGGCGGCGCTTCCCTCGGGATCAGGGTTTGTGATCGCCAGCGGGGGCAGCACCGGTGGCCAGGGGGTCTGTCTGCAGCCAACCGCGAATCTCGATGCATCCGCTCAAGCCACTGCCGGATGGTTGCAGCGGATCGGCATCAATCCACGGCGCTCAGTGCTGCTCAACCCGTTGCCGCTGCATCACATCAGTGGGCTGATGCCCTGGTGGCGCAGTCGCGTTTGGGGAGCACAGCACGTGCCGCTGGAGCCCTCCTGGCTGAAGCAACCAGAGCTGTTGTCGGAGCGGATGGGATCGTTTGGGGATGCAGCGGATGTGCCCCGTTTGCTGTCTCTGGTGCCGACGCAGTTGATCCGCCTGATGGAGGATCCCGACGGCCTCGCCTGTTTGAAACGCTGCGCCGTGATCTGGGTGGGTGGTGCTGGCTTGGCTTCTGCTCAGNGGGCGGTGGCGAGAGGGCATCGGTTGAATCTGGCGCCCTGTTATGGGGCGACGGAAACGGCGGCGATGGTGACGGCCTTGCCGCCACAGGACTTTCTGGAGGGGATGGAGGGNTGNGGCGATGCGCTTGGCGATGTGGAGCTTNGCCTGGATGTTGATGGNGGCCTGATGGTGCGCACGCAGCGGCTGGCGGCTGGCCGTTGGAACGGNGATCCAGCCGCTGCACCCGTGGTGTTGAGGGATCGCGACGGTTGGTGGCGGTCGGGCGATCTGGCGCGTTGGTTGCCGGGGCAGGGGGCGAAGGGGCGTTCTTTGCAGCTGATCGGACGCCGTGATGCTGTGATCAACAGCGGTGGTGAAACGCTTTTTCTTGAAAGTCTGGAAGAACGAATGGGTGCTTTGTTCGCAGGATTACCGGTTCAATCGTTGTTGTTGGTTGGTGTTCCGNACGTGACTTGGGGCGAAAAATTGGTTGGNTTGGTGCGATGGAATGATGCGTTATCTGAAGAGGAGNAGGATCAATTGTTGCCTGANTTGTGTAAACGATGCCTTGATTTGTCNGCATGCGAACGTCCAAAGCAATGGCTGCATTGCTCAGGACTTGCCGTGAATGCAGCGGGCAAATGGGAGCGGCCACGTTGGGCGGCGTGGGCGGCGAGCCAATTTTGACGAGAGATCTGTTCTCGCAGGGCCTAAGCCGCTCATGAATCGGTATCTTTACTTAAAGGTGAGAGTTGGCTGAGACGGCTAAANTTTGANNGCNTCTAATGCTNAGTCANNGTGTTTCCATCCAGTGATTCGCGNAAGCANCGTGCTTTTGACGATGATTCATATGCAGCGGTAGGAGCTGGGGCTTCAGATAATATTGATCTGAGTGAAGCGGTATCGGTCACTCAGGTTCATTCTTCTGAGCAATCAGCCAGCAGCACCTCAACCGATGATTCAGGTCTGCAAACAGAGGAGAATGGAATTCAGTTAATCGTTAATGGATACGTTATTGAGCCTGGTGCAGATCTACGTTATGCAGATCTACGTGGTGCAGATCTAAGTGCTGCAGATCTAACTGATGCAGATCTAAGTTATGCAGATCTAAGTTATGCAGATCTAAGTGATGCAGATCTAAGTGATGCAAATCTAACTGAGGCAGATCTAAGTCATGCAAATCTAAGTGATGCAGATCTAAGTTATGCAAATCTATTTGATGCAAATCTAAGTTATGCAAATCTAAGTTATGCAAGTCTAAGTTATGCAAAT
>PAEP01000045.1 GCA_002700765.1 Synechococcus sp. MED850 | reverse complement strand
CAGCCAGGCGAAGACCTTCACGCCGGTGGGCACCGAGATCAACATCGTGGTGAACATGAAAATGTGGCGCATCCAGTTCGGTGTGCCTGTGTAGAACATGTGGTGTGCCCACACGATCAGGCTGAGGAACGTGATGCCGAAGGAGGCGATGGCTACGAAGCGGTAGCCGAACAGGGGCTTGCGGGCATAGACGGGGAACAGCTCAGAGAAGATGCCGAACACCGGCAGCACCAGCACGTACACGGCGGGGTGCGAATAGAACCAGAAAAAGTGTTGAAACAGCACTGGGTCACCGCCGCCTTCCGGACGGAAGAAGCTGGTGCCGAAGCTGAGGTCGAACAGCAGCATCACGGCACCACCGGTGAGGGCCGGCAGGCCCACCAGCTGAATCGTCTGGGCGGCCCAAGCGGTCCAGACGAACACAGGCATCTTGAAAAAGCCCATCCCGGGGGCCCGCATGCGGATGATCGTCGTCACAAAGTTGACGGCACCCATGATTGAGGAGATGCCCGACAGTGCCACCGCCAGGATCCAGAGGAATTCTCCGTTGATGAAATGCCCCAGCGGGTTCTGCAGGCTCATCGGCGGATAGGACCACCATCCCGAAGAGGCTGGACCTCCGGGAGCGAAGAAGCTGCCCATCAGCACGACGGCGAACACCGGCACCAGCCAGAAGGCGGCGGCATTCAGCTTGGGGAACGCCATGTCCGGAGCGCCGATCATCGTGGGGATCAACAGGTTGTTGAAGCCGTTGAGGATCGGGAACAGAAACAGGAACAGCATCACCGTTCCATGCATCGTGTACAGGCCGTTGTAAACGCTGGGATCAACCAGATCGGCCGGGGGTGTGATCAGCTCACCCCGCACGATCATGGCCAGCAGACCTCCCACCAGCAGGAAGAACAGCGAGGTGGCGATGTACTGGATGCCGATCACCTTGGCATCGGTGTTGAAGCTGAAGAAGCGCTTCCAGTTGTCCGGCGCACCGGGCACCGGATGGGGTGCCTTGAGGACGCGGGGGTCGTAGTTGGTGGTTGTGGTTGTCATGGCACGTCTCAGGCGTCGTGGGGGATGGAGGGATCGCCGGGGTCGTTCACCATCGGGGCTGGTGCCGGTGGAACCGTGGCCCAGCCCTTGTCACCGCGGGCGATGCGGCGGTCATACAAGGCGCGGCCTGGATCGAGTCCGGGTTGCAGGGGCTTTTTGGCGGTCGCCTTCAGCCAATCGCCATACGCCTCATCCGATTCGACGATGACGTCGGTCTGGTTCTGGGAGAAGTAGGCGCCGCTGAACATGGCGTCCCGCAACCGGAAGCGGCCTTCTCTGGTTGGCGTGAGGCTGTAGGAAATGATGCTGCCGGGGATGATGTCCTGCTTGAGACGGAACGCTGGAACGAAGAAGCTGTGCAGAACGTCTTCCGAGATCAACCGGAAATTGGCGCGTTGATCCACGGGCAAATGCAGCTCAGAGCTGCGCACCCCGTTGGGGTAGACGAATTCCCAGCTCCACTGGCGGGCGATCACGTCAATCGGTCCCACGTCGGCGATGGGATCGGCTTCCATCAACGCTGTTGGATCGGTACCGATGGCGTACTTGTGCTTCGGACCGAGGTTCTGAAGCTTCATGTTCACGTTCATCGTGTAGGTAGCGATCGCGAAGACCGTCACCAGCGGGATGATCGTCCAGATGATTTCCAGCTTGGTGTTGCCTTCGATCGGCGCACCATCGCTTTCGTCGTACTTGCCAGCCCGGTTGAACAGCAGCACCCAACCCATCACTCCGGTGCAGCCGAAGAAGATGAAGGAGCCGATGCCGGTTTCAAGCGCGAACAGATCGTCGACGTAGGGCGCCGCCATTGAGGCCTGGGGTGGAAACCAGCTGTAGGACCACATCGCCATCAGTTTGGCGATCACCAGGTTGATCGCCACAGCGATCGTGATGATCACAATGGCGCCGATGTTCGGGCTTTTCTTGGGAGCAGTGGTGGTCATGGCAGCACCTCGTTCAGATCAGCACCAGCGGCGAGCAGCTGGTCAGCGGTGATGTGCACGCCGAAGTCGCTGGCGAGCCAGGCGCCGAGACTTCCATGCAATCCCATCAACACCAGCATCGAGGCTCCTGCCAGCAGATAAAGCCAGGTGACCTGACGGCCCATGTCCTTGCGCCAAACAAAGCGTTGATAGCCACGCCAGACGGTCATGGCGACGATCACAAGGAGAATGGCGACGCCGCCGATGGCATGCCAGAGCATGGTGTCGATGGCGGTCTGTCCGAGAATGCTTCGGACGCCGGGGAGTGGCACCGCCAGCAGCATTTCGTAGAACCCGGCAGCAACCGTGAAGAAGCTGATCCCGCTGCAGGCCACCAGGTTGTACCAACCCACATCGTGGAAGCCGCTGCGGGTCACGGGCAGGGCGAGAAAACGGAACACCCGCTTCTCCAAGGGGTAAAACGCGCCAGCGAAGTCGAAGGCGATCCCGATCGCGAACAGCCCGATGGTGAGATGCACCAGATTCGGGTGCAGCGGGATCGCGTAAGGCAAATCATTGGCACCCAGGGAGTCGCTGATCTCATTGATCGGCGAGGTGATCGAGGCGATCAGGGTCATGACAGCACCCCCTCGCGAATGGCATCCACCACAGGCACCGTGTGCAGGCCGTAGATCCACACAAGCTTGTCGCCCAGATAAACCTGGGCGATCACCAGGCCAGCCAAGACAAAGTCGATGGCGAGGAAACCCTTCGGCAATTTGCCGGGATCTTTCTGACGAGCGACATAGCGCCAGCCGGTGAGCAGCGCCAGCACGCCAGCCAGGGACCAGCCAATCGTGCTGTGGTAGTTGAGGATGTCGCGTGAGGCCCCGTAGGGATTGGCCAGGCCGGCTTCGACCTGACCAAAGATGATCGCGACGAAGATCGCCACCGTGGCAACGATCAGATTCCAGAAGCTGACTTCGAACAGATTTTTCTTTCTGGTGACCACTCCGATCACGTCGAAGACCACGGTGATCAGCGCCATGGAGATCACGAAGTGCACGACAATCGGGTGAATGACGTCAAGCCAGGGAAGGTTTTTGTCGTTGAGCGGAGGAAGAAGCTCGAGCATCGGCAAGCCGAGCGGCAGACATCTGAAGGATGGACAAGGGTTGAAGCACGGTCATCCCTCCATAAGGAAATACAACTGGCCGAGTTGTCTGACTCACTCGCTCAGGTGTTCTCTGCTACCGCGATTCTCAAGACTGAGCCTGCGATCTCCAATAGCCCAGGACCTGGACGACGATCACCGTCAACAAGATGGGCATCACAACACAAAGGGACACCAACCGGAATTCGTCCTGCCAGGAAGCCAGAGCAGAACGGGGCAACACATTGTCTGTGAGATAGAGGCTGTAAGCGGCCAGCAAAATCACACCTTCGAATCTGGAGATGCTGCGACGGGTCCAGAAGATCGGAAGACAGACAATGGTGGCAATCATCATCACCGGAAGATCCTCCGAGATCAGCTCACCACTCACCTGGAGTCCTCCGGCACCACTGATCGCAGCGCATCCTCCAAGAACCATCAGCAGATTGAGGAGGCAGCTGCCTACAACATTGCCAACGGCAAGATCGGTGCGTCCTTTCATCGTTGCCACAACTGAGGTGATCAGCTCCGGAGTCGAGGTCCCCGTGGCAACGATCGTCAGTCCGATGACGGACTCAGGAACATTGAGGTAAGCTGCAGCCGAGCTGGCACCGTTCACGAGCACCCGTGAACCGAAGACGAGAAGCGTGATCCCGATCAGCAACTGAATGAAGGCGATGAGCATCGCCCGGCGGTTTGTGCGTGGTTGGGTTTCATCCCCGGCAGTGATCTCATCGGAATGGATCTCCTCTTTTGCCGTTCGGATTTCCCAGACCGTGTTGATCACCAATCCGATCAACAGGGCTACTCCTGCCTGCCAGGTCATCCGACCGGCAGAGGCCATCCCCCAGGCGGCCGCGGAGATGGCCAGAAGAACAGGGACATCTCTGCGCACCAGACGGTTCTCGACCCGCAGCGGCAAGATCACCGCTGAGCAACCGAGAACAACAAGGATGTTGAAAATATTGCTTCCCACCACATTGCTGACGGCCAGATCATCTGAGTTCTGAAGGATCGAGCTCACGCTCACAAACAGTTCAGGTGCGCTTGTCCCGAAGGCAACCACGGTGAGACCGATCACCAGCTGGGGAATCCCGCAGATGGTCGCAACCGTGACCGAGCCCTTGACGAACTGATCACCCCCCAAAAACAGCAGAACAATTCCCCCGATCACTTCGAGGCTGTAGATCAGAAAAAGAGGCGCCTCGGGCATTCGACCACTGAGGAGGGGGTGGCGGTGATTCTGCTCTGCCGCCAAATCGACTTAAGGTTCACCGATCGATCAGGCGTTTCAGCTTTGCTCAACCGCATCAACGCCACCAATCTTCGCGGTGACGTCTTCGGTGGTCTGACGGCTGCAGTGATCGCTCTGCCCATGGCCCTCGCCTTCGGCATCGCCGTCGGCAACGCGTCTGGTGTTCCCGGAGCTGGTGCAGCAGCTGGCCTATGGGGTGCCGTGATCATCGGCCTTGTGGCCTCGCTTTTCGGGGGGACGCCAACCCTGATTTCGGAGCCCACTGGTCCGATGACCGTGGTGTTTACCTCCGTGGTGATCAGTTTCTCCAGCTCGGCGGAAAGCCCTGAGAAAGCCCTTGCGATGGCGTTCGGCGTCGGCGTCCTCGCCGGCGTGTTTCAGATCCTTTTCGGATTGTTCCGGTTGGGTCGTTACATCACGATGATGCCCTACACGGTGATTTCGGGCTTCATGTCCGGCATCGGCATCATTCTGGTTCTCCTGCAGCTTGCGCCCTTTCTTGGTCAGGATCCCAAGGGAGGTGTCATCGACACGCTGACCCAGCTGCCGGCTCTCATTCAGGGCACTCGCCCGATGGAGTTGCTTCTGGCGTTGATCACACTTGCGATCCTTTGGTTCACGCCATCACGCGTGAAGAAGTTCTGCCCTCCTCAGCTCCTGGCTCTGATCGTTGGAACGGTCCTGGCGGTCACCGTGTTCAAAGAGGTCGGTTTGCGTCAAATTCCGGAATTTTCTGCCGAGTTTCCAACCTTCACCCTTCCCGACTTCTCCGGTGGTGAGATGCGAATGATGGTGGTGAATGCAGCAGTGCTCGGGATGCTCGGCTGCATCGATGCTCTGCTTACATCCGTGGTGGCCGACAGTCTCACCAGAACCGAGCATGACTCCAACAAGGAGCTCATCGGTCAGGGGATGGCCAACGTGGCCTCCGGGCTGTTCGGTGCACTGCCTGGAGCCGGAGCCACCATGGGAACGGTGGTGAACATTCAGGCCGGCGGTCGGACGGCACTGTCCGGTGTGATTCGGGCCACGATTCTGATGTTGGTTGTTCTTCTGGCGGCACCGGAGGCTTCCAAGATCCCTCTGGCTGTGCTGGCGGGAATCGCACTGAAGGTTGGAATCGACATCATTGACTGGGAATTTCTGAAGCGGGCCCATCACCTGTCGTTGAAGGCGGCTGTGATCACGTACGGCGTGATCATGCTCACGGTGCTGGTTGACCTCATCACCGCCGTGGGAATCGGTGTCTTTGTGGCCAATGTGCTGACCATCGATCGCATGAGCACGCTGCAATCCAAGCGTGTGAAGACGATCAGCACGGCGGATGACGATGTTGAACTCAGCTCAGAAGAGCAATTGATGCTTGATCAGGCTGGGGGGAAGGTTCTCCTGTTTCAGCTGGCAGGCCCGATGATTTTCGGTGTGGCCAAAGCCATCGCCAGGGAGCACAACGCCATCGGCAACTGTCAGGTTGTTGTGTTTGATCTGTCCGAGGTCTCTCATCTGGGGGTCACTGCAGCCATTGCACTTGAGAACGCTGTGAAGGAAGCGATGGAAGTCGGACGTCAGGTGTTCATGGTGGGTGCAACCGGCAGCACCGAGAGCAGGCTGCGCAAACTCAAGCTGCTCAATCGTTTGCCGTCCGATCACATCACGACCGACCGCTTGCAGGCGCTCACGCTGGCGGTGGGTTCGCTGACTCCAGACCGAAGGAATGCTTGATCGCCTCACCCTGACGGCACCGGATGATTGGCACGTGCATCTGCGCGATGGTCAGATGCTGAATCAGGTGGTGAGGCACACCGCCCGCGTGTTTCGGCGGGCGATTGTGATGCCCAACCTTCGGCCTCCCGTCACCACGGCGTCACAAGCGAGGGCCTACCGCCAGAGAATTCTTGAAGCGTGCCTTGAGCAGCCTGCGTTCACACCGTTGATGACGGCATACCTCACGGACACCACGGATGCGGCTGATCTTGAGGACGGTTTTCGTGCCGGTGTGTTCACGGCGGCCAAGCTCTATCCGGCCAACGCCACCACCAACTCCTCAGCTGGGGTGACGGATCTCGCCAAGATCGGATCTGTGCTGGCCTGCATGCAGAGAATCGGGATGCCTCTTCTCATCCATGGCGAGGTCACCGATTCGGATGTGGATGTGTTTGATCGCGAAGCGGAATTCATCACGAGGCATCTGAAACCCTTGCGTCGGAACTATCCCGAGTTGCGTGTTGTGTTCGAACACATCACAACGGAGCAGGCGGTTGATTTTGTGGGCTCGTCAGAACGCAACCTGGCCGCCACGATCACCCCGCATCATCTCCACATCAACCGAAATTCAATGTTTGCAGGCGGGTTTCGCAGTGACTTTTACTGCCTGCCCGTCGCGAAGCGCGAACAACATCGTCTGGCCCTGCGAAAGGCAGCCACGAGTGGGGATCCCCGCTTTTTTCTGGGCACGGACTCCGCTCCCCATAGCCGTGCTGCCAAGGAGACCGCCTGCGGATGTGCCGGTATCTTCAATGCGCCCCATGCTCTCGAGAGCTACGCGCAGGTGTTCGATCAGGAGGGAGCTCTGGATCGACTGGAGGGTTTTACCAGCCTGAATGGGCCCACCTTCTATGGACTGCCTGTGAACACGGATCAAATCACGCTTGAGCGGGTGGATCAGCTGGTTCCGGACCTTGTAAACGGGCTTGTGCCCTTCCATGCTGGAGAGATCCTTCCCTGGAAGCTCAAAGCATGCATCTGATCAAGTTCAGCTCGGAAGACTGCGGCACGTGCCACAGAATGAGCCACTACGACGGCAAGGTTGCCGAGGAACTCGGATGTAGCTTCGTGTCTGTGATGCTTCAGGACACAGAGGCCTATCGCAAATATCGACGCATCCTGCTTGCGCAGTATCCAAATAAGGAAGGGATGGGTTGGCCAACGTATCTGCTGGTGAATGACCCAGAAGGAGAATTCACCATTCAAGGAGAACTCAAAGGCGGAATGCAGAAGGGTGAATTTCGGGAGAAACTCAATGCTCTTCTGGAGGGCAATTAACGATATCGATTGAGCTGGTTGATCATTTTTGACACGATGGCTGTCCAGCCTGTTTGATGGCTGGCGCCGAGGCCTGAACCGTTGTCGCCATGAAAGTATTCATTGAAGCGGATCAGGTCTTTCCAGTGCTGATCTTGGTTGAAGTAGTCAATGGAACCATTGAAAGGACGACTTCCGGTTTCGTTGCATCGGAAGATATTGATCAGGCGCTCTTCAAGTTCGAGTGAAATTTCCCATAGATTCATAAGATTGCCTGAGCCTGTCGGGAACTCCATTTTTAAGTCGTCGCCATAATAATGAGCATATTTTTGGAGGGCTTCGATGATTAGATAATTGATTGGCATCCAGACAGGACCGCGCCAATTTGAGTTGCCGCCGAACATGGGAACGGGGCTGTCTGCAGGGCTGTAGGAGATGCTTCCCTCTTCATCACCCTCTCGATAGGTGTAAGGGTTGTTTTCGTAGTGCTTCGATAATCCACGGATGCCGTAAGGTGAAAGGAATTCAGCCTCATCGAACACCCGTTCCAGAATTCTAATTAGTCTTGATTTTGGTACAAGGGCATAAAGAATTCGGTCATTGTGCCATTCACCCAGGTAATCCAATTCAGGGAAGGGCTCTCCACGGTCGATGGCTCTTTGCTGAAGGATGGGTTGTATATCCAGCATTGGGAACTGGTTCACTGTGCTTCGGTCGAAGGAGGCGACAGCGAGCAGCGGAATCAGTCCTGCGAGTGAACGGGTTCTGAGGTAATCAGCGCTGCCGTCAACTCGATCGAGAACGTCGTAGTAAAAACCGTCCTGCTCGTCCCAGCACACATAATTCCGACCATCATTGGCATTCAGGGAATAGGTCAGTTTCCAAAAATCTTTGATGAAACGACCAATCGAGTCGCTGTAACCCTTGTGCTTCTTGCCGATTTCAACGGCAAGCTCAAGCATGTTGAGGCTGTACATCGCCATCCAGGATGTGCCGTCTGGCTGTTGAATCCTGCTGCCATCATTCAAGCGTCTGGAGCGATCGAAAATGGCAATGTTGTCGAGGCCGAGAAAACCTCCGTCAAACATGCCATCCTTGTTCACATCTGTCCGGTTGGCCCACCAGCCGTATTCCAGAAGCAGTTTTTGATAAGCAGCTGAGAGTTCATAGAGGCAGGGCTGGTCATGCCGTTTTTTCTCGATCTGATGAATCCTCAGCGTCGCCCATGCTCCGATTGGAGGGTTGGGGTCGGAGAGCGACCATTCGTAGGCGGGTGATTGGCCGTTTGTCGCGGTGTAGTTGTGCGTTCGGAGGATGCCAGCCTGGCGTCGCGCTTCGTAGGGGTCGTATTCAGCGAATGCGACGGCGTGGAACATCAGATCCCACTGGCAGAAATAGGGATATTCCCAGGAATCTGGCATTGAGATGATGTCGCTGGCGTTCATGCTTCGCCAGTAGGACTGCTCGGTTTTCCAGCGCTGCTGAGCAGGCTGCGGCCCGGTTGAATCGCCGACGAGCCAGCGATGCACGAACCAGTTGTAATACTGACGGCCCCAGTACAAACCAGCCCCTGCCGCAGTGTGAATGCTGCGATCCTGATCGGAGAGATCAGGGGCCACCCAGCGCAGATACTCCTGCCACTCCTGCCGGCGCTGCTTGAGCAATTGATCAAATTGCTCATCCGTAAACACATCCGCTTGCGTGGTGATGTCGCTGCGGCTTAAACGCAGATCAACCGTCCAGTTTTCACCACTTTCAATGGTGCCTTTGAGGTGAAAGGCTGCCTTGCTTCCCATGGATTTGGGATTGATTGCAGATGTGTCGCCTTCAATAAGATGGCGATGAAAGGCATCCTTCACATAGGGATTGCTCAGCGGCAGCCCGAACAACTTTTCGGTGTTGGACTCATTTTCGGTGAACCAGATCGCTGCGTCTTGCCGGCATCGCAGGATGTAGGGGGGAAGCGTCGCGATGGCTGGAGTGACGATGGAACCATCGGCGCCGTGCATGCTTGGCTTGGTTTGACCTTTTGTGCCCCAACTCCAGGTGTTGCGCAGCCAGAGTTGCGGAAGCACGTGGAGATCTGCTTTTTGCGGGCCTCGGTTTGTGGCGGTGATCCGGATCAGAATGTCTTCTGGCCCAGCTTTGGCATACTCAATCTCAACATCGAAATAACGGTTTTCATCAAAGATTCCAGTGTCAACAAGTTCGTATTCAGGTTGCGATCGATCGCGACGGCTGTTTTCTTCCCTCAGTTGTTCGTAGGGGAATTGTTGCTGCGGGTATTTGTAAAGCGCTTTTGAATAACTGCCGGTGGGTGTTCCCGCCAGATGGAACATATAGTCCTTCACGTCTTCGCCGTGATTGCCTTCCGGGTTGCTGAGTCCGAACAGGCGCTCTTTCAGAATCGGATCTTCGCCATTCCACAGCGCCATGGCGAAGCAGATGCGGCCCTTGTCGTCACAGAACCCAAGCAACCCATCTTCCCCCCAGCGGTAGGTGCGGCTATGGCTGTGATCAAAGGGAAAATGATTCCAGGCATTGCCGTCATGGGAATAATCCTCGCGGACCGTCCCCCACTGACGTTCAGATAGATAGGTCCCCCAGAGATCCCAGTTGGCTTCCCCGTTATCTCGCTGTGTGCGGCGGGCTATTTCAGCGGGTTCTTTCATGCCCTGACAGGCTCACAAGCACAAGGTAGTCAGGTTCAAAAAGGCTGCCGCCTGCNTGCATACAAGTGGGGGCAGGGGGACTTGAACCCCCACAGGCCTTTCAGCCCAAGCGATTTTAAGTCGCGTGCGTCTACCGATTCCGCCATGCCCCCATGCTGGCCATTCTAGATTTCGACAACTCGCCTGTCGGTCTTGGACCTCCAGTCCCTGCTCAGCGGAATTCCGCAGGACACCCTGCTTGTTGTGGCGGCCTACGTGGTTTTGGCAGGCCTTTACCTTCTGGTGGTTCCCCTCTTGCTGTTCCTTTGGATGAACAGGCGCTGGCACCGGATGGGCAACGTGGAACGGTTGGGGATCTACGGACTGGTCTTCCTGTTTTTCCCGGGAATGGTTGTGTTCGCTCCGTTTCTGAATTTCCGTCTCAGCGGCCANGGAGACAGTTGATTTGACCAGAGCGAAGGTTCTGCTTGTTGGCCTCATCATCCTGGGGCTTGGTGCTGTCGGTTATGTCGGATTCAGTGCTGCGGGATTGGAGGGATTCTCGGCAGGAATCGCCGCCCAGTCCCTNCTCGTCCTGATCGTGCTCGTGTGGACAGGGTCTTATCTGTTCCGCGTGATCACCGGTCAGATGACCTTTATGGAGCAGCGACGTCGGTACCGCGACGTCTATGACGAGAAAGCCAAGCAAGATCTTGAGGATCGCTTNAACGCCCTTCCGGAAGCTGAACAGCAGGAGCTGCTGCGACGGCTTGACCTGAACGGAGACGCATCGACATCAGACTCATAGGCTCAACGGGTTGTTCCGTCTATGGCAGAAACGTGACTTCCATCGCGCAGCGATTTGCACAGCTGAAACAGGACGGTCGGCTTGCACTCATGCCCTTCGTGATGGCTGGTGATCCTGATCTTGAAACCACCCGGGGGGTACTCCTTGGCTTGGAGCGTGGTGGGGCAGACATGGTGGAACTCGGCATGCCCTACAGCGACCCCCTTGCTGATGGGCCTGTGATTCAAGCGGCCGCTTCGCGTGCATTGACGGCGGGCACCACACCTGCGCGTGTCCTGGAGATGTTGGCGAGTCTCAAAGGTGAAATCTCCATTCCTGTGATTCTGTTCACNTACAGCAATCCATTGCTCAATGTGGGAATGGAGTTGTTCTGCGATCAAGCCTCTGCCGCAGGTGCGTCCGGATTGGTTGTGCCAGATCTTCCGCTTGAGGAAGCAGAGCGTCTATCGCCTCTGGCGGCTGAACGTGGCCTTGATCTCGTGCTTCTTGTTGCACCAACAACTCCCCCCCAGCGCATGGAACGGATCGCGCTGAGGAGCAGGGGTTTTACTTATCTCGTCAGCGTTACAGGGGTCACAGGAGAGCGTGCCCAGATGGAAACCAGAGTGGAGGGATTGGTACATCAGCTCAAGCAGTCATCGCCAGTACCCGTTGCCGTCGGCTTTGGAATCTCCGGTGTGGATCAGGTCAAGCAGGTTCGTCGCTGGGGTGCTGATGGTGCGATCGTTGGAAGTGCTCTCGTGAAAAGAATGGCTGCTGCGGCTCGAACAGAGGTTGCCGCAGAAGCTGAAAAGTTTTGCCTGGAGTTGCGTNAGGCNGCCAACTGATTGGCTCGCATCACGCTGCACAGAGACAGTTCAACCAACATTAAAAAAGCCCCGAAACAACTCGGGGCATTAGGGTTTTCAGGTTTTAAAACGGCTCAGAGCTTTGGCTCGCGCCCACCTGTTGATCACTCTTCGTCTTCGTCGGTGCCACCAACTGGGACCAGGCGAATCTGCTTGCGCCCGAGCTTGATTTCAAANTCATCACCGGGTTTCAGATCNAGCAGTGCGGTGTAGGCCTTGCCAATCAGCAGGTTGCCGTTGCCTTGAACGGTGGCCACATAGCTTAGTTTGCGACCACCTTTGCCGACTCCACCTACACCACCGATACCAAGACTGACTCCTTTGGCTTCCAGAAGTGCTTCGTAGAAAGCAGTGAAGTTCAGTCGCTCGCCACCATCTTTCTTGTTGGATACGTAGCCACAGGCGCGGACCAGATCAGACTTGCTGACATCACCCAGCTCCTTGACTTTGTTGAGAAGGTCGCTCCCTGTGAGCATTGTTTGAAAATTGAATCAACATCGACAACATAGCGTTTGATCAACCATCTGTGCCATCCTTTGGCCTGGATTGTTTTTATCTGGACCAGGTTTTCCTATGGCTCGTTTCGTTCTCTGGGGNACTTACTGCCAGGATGCGCTTGAGAAGCGAACACCTTTTCGCGATGAGCATCTCTCTCGCCTGCATTCTCTCAAGCAGGAGGGAACTCTTGTGACGCTGGGTCCCACAGAAGGGAGCACCCATGTGTTTGGAATTTTTGAGGCAGAGGAACTGTCAACCGTGCAAGACCTGATCCATGCCGATATCTATTGGACGCAGGGAATCTGGACTGAGGTAGAGGTTTATCCCTGGATCCAGGCATTCTGAGCCTGCGTCCAGATCCATTCAGCCACCAACTGGTCGCCGTCCGGACCCAAGGCATCCTGGTAGCCACTCATCTGACCGATTCCATGGGCTGCGATCTCAGCTATCGCATCCACAGATGCAAGACCACGACGTTCCAACGCTGCCAATTTCAACGTCTTGCCTCGGCGAATGATATTTCCTCCATTGATGTGGCAAGCCGCGCAATGCTGTTCAAACAAAACGGCGCCTTGGCTGGACTGGTCTTCCGCCAAGGCGCATTGCGGCGAAAGGATGAACAGGCCAAGGTTCAGTGCCATTCCAACGAGCACTGATCTCCACCATCTCCTCTGGAGCACCGATGGATTGCGTTCAATCACTGAGGCATTCGGCTTTGCCGCTCAGTTTGCTTCAGCGGTGTTCAGTGTTCGCTGATAGCGCTGCACCAGTTCTTCAGGGGAGCGGTAGCTCTGGGGAAGAGATGTGTGCAGCCGCTGAAGATAGTCCCAGCAGATGGTGCGGCGGATCGACTTCAGATCGCGGCCTGAGGAAACAAGGCGTCTGAGCGCCTGGCAGTACGTGGCGAATCCTGCTTCCAGGTCTCCGATGGTCAGCGCCTTGGTTGCAGTCGGCATTGGCAACAGTCGGATCAGCAAGTCCTGACTTTCGCCGCGACCTGGCCTTTCCGTCTGTTGCCAGGATCACGGCTTCAGCACCTGAGAAGCGGATGGCGGAGCGGGATTTGATGCGCTTCCTGGACAAGGTGACGCAGCTGAAGCAACTGGTGGACAGCCTGGAAGCTGAACCCCATCGGCGCGAACAGCTTGCTGGCTGTTCATCCCACAATCAGGTGGTCCAACTGGCGAACAGCTGGGGGTACGAGATCGGTCGGCGTTGGGGAGAGCCCGAGCCATCCGCGCTGAAGTCCGACAACCTGCTCCTCAGTCCCCTACCTGAAACTGGTGAGGAGCTTGAACGCGTGCTGCATTGCGGCGACGGATGGCGGCTTGTTCTGATCACCTCCAACGAGGCGTGTTGTCCAGAGGGGCTCTGGATGGACCAGGTTGAGCATGAATGGGTGATGGTGCTGAAAGGAAGTGCTCAGCTGCGCATCGAGGATCCAGACCGCTTGGTTGATCTCAGTGCAGGTGATCATCTGCATCTGCCTCCTCGATGTCGCCATCGGGTTGAACGGACGGATCCTGCTCCAGGAACGATTTGGTTGGCACTGCACTGGGTTGATTCCGCGTCACCCGGCTTGAACGTCTGACCAGCCAGTAGGAGGCTGCAAGGGAAATCGAGGCAGCTCCCAGTCCGAAGAGGAGCTGCGGTTTGTTTTCAGCTCCAGTCGGAAGAACAATCACCTTGCGTGCGACGGCGGTGAGAGCAGTGACGAGAACCAATTCGATCTGCACCACATGGCGTCTGAGGTAGCTGGTGATGTTCTGAAGAACCTCNAGAGCGATCAGAACGGTGAGCAGATCCCCAAGCACCTTGATCAGGTCATCTCCAAGCCAGGTGGCCTCAGTCCCCTGGAGAAGCTTGCTGGCCATCGACAGCATCAACTGGATCAGGGCTGCGACGATCACGACTCCAGTGATCAGNGTGAGAAACCGAGCAACCTCGCGTTCTCCGGCATCGACGAGCGAGAGGAAAGAATTCCCCTGGCGATGGGGCTGTTTCACCAAGGATCAGTCGTTGAAAGGGTTGTAGTAAGGCCGCGCTGANGTGTCACTGGGGGGATTGACCACCTTCGTGTCACAGCTGATTGCTCCGTCAGCACTGGTGACGCAGTTGGTTGGCACAATCTGGCTCTGCTTCCCGACATTGCTGTTTGGGCCCAGTAACCAACCTTCGGACTGAGCCAGCACCCGAACACTCCCGAGCAGAGGAATCGCGAGCGTCAATCCGAGCGCAGGAAGCAGCTTCACCAGATCCATCAATCGGTCGTTGGAATTACCACTTTGCCGCTGATGCCCCCTAGTTGGGACAGTCGTCACGGATTTCCTGAAGAAGTAGATCCAACTGGCTGAAGGGATCGGATGGCGCTGGTTCTGCCGAGGAGGACGTCGAACCGTCTTCCTCCTGCCATTCCCGCTCCACTTGGCACAGCTTTGAAGCAAGACCGGAAAGACCGTTCAGTCGAAACTCCCGTTCCAGCACCTCCAGAATTGCGGGCATCCGGGTGGAGANGGCCCGCAAACTCCTCCGCAGATCCGCTTGCGTTCGGCCCTGATGCTTCAACCAGTCCTTGAGCAGTGGCGTTAGCTCCTGTTCGAATTCAGGACTCCAGGAAGACATCGACATCGGCTTCAGGGACCCGTGGGAAACCAGCGATCCAGTTTGCGTCGTGCGCGCTCGCGAATGTCAGGTGTGATGTGGTTGTTCCAGATCCCGATCATTGCCGTTAGCGCCACCAGATCATCGGTGAACCCGGCAACCGGGAGGAAATCCGGGATCAGATCAGCCGGCATCAGGAGGTAGCTGAGGGCCGCCAGCATTGTGAGACGCACAGGTGGCGGTGTTGATGCATCAAGCACCAGCTCAAGGGCTTCCAGTGCTGGTCCGGCAATGGTGCGCCCCGCCCGGTTCAGAAGCCGCTTGAGCAGCCCTTGGTCCACCACCTCGCTGTCCAACAAGGTGGCATCAACCGTTGCCTCCGATGCGGAAGGGCCTGTTGAAGTGAAAGGTCTGCTCATCCCATCGCACTCTCTGTAGACGTATTTAACTTCGCCTATCCTGAAGATGCTGACCAGCTGGGCTACCGAACCCTCAGTGGGTGGATTCCACCAGTCCGCTTTGGATGCCCGTCTTGCGGAGTTTGCGGAGGGCGCGCTGCACAACCTGACGGCAATACTCCCTAGAGCAATTCATATGTCGGGCCACCTCAGCCAGGGTGCGCCACTCATGGGTTCCATCCAGTCCGAAGCGAAGTGTCACCACCGTTCTCTCCTTCGGTGTGAGGTTGGCCTTGTTCAGGAGAGTCCACACCGATGCTGTTCGCTCGGCAATTTCGGCCCGCTCCATCGGAGGTAACTCATCGCTGGGCAGAACGTCCACCAGCTCTGAAGGATCGGACTTCGATTTGACAACGCCCTGCAGGCTGACGGTGACACTGCGGAGCTCGCAGGCCAGCAAATCCTCGACTTCGGCGACTGGAATGCCCATGTACTCGGAGAGTTGCTCCGTGGAGGCAGTGAGACCATTGGTCTGCATCAATCTGGCCTTGGCCGCCCTCAGCTTGGTGAGCTTTTCATTGACGTTGACCGGAATACGAATGGTTCGGCTCTGGGTGGAAAGGGCACGGTTGAGTCCCTGACGGATCCACCAGTAGGCGTAGGTCGAAAATCGATGCCCACGGGTTGGGTCGTATTTCTCAACAGCCCTGGTCAGCCCCAGCGTTCCTTCCTGAATCAGATCAAGTAAATCCAATCCCTTTCCTTGATATCTTTTCGCGAGATTGACAACAAGACGAAGGTTGGACGTGATCATCTGATTCTTCGCCCTTTCGCCACGACGAATCACAACCTTTTCTTCATCGTTGTAATCACATGCTGGACCTGTTCCGCCGGCAAGCTGACACCGTTCAGTGATGGCCACCATGGCCTGAACCTTTCTCCCCATCATCAGTTCCTGCTCTGGGGTAAGCAGCTGGTGGCGCCCGATTTCGCCGAGAAATGCACTCAGAGAGCTCACCATCGGAAACTTTTCGCTGAAATGAACCTAGAACCAAAGTGTTTTTATTTGGCCGGTGTAATAAAGACTGCGGAATTCATTTTTAATGCATGATTAAAGGGTTTGTTCGTTGTCCTGAAGATAATCTTGAAAGATGCGGGAGTTGAAGCCGCTAGGGTCCACGCGTCACTGCTGTCTGAACCATGACCTTGGCCGTCGCTCTCACGGCTGATCTCGCCAAAAACGCCGGAGTGGCTTACGTCCACTACCTGAGCTTCATGCTCTGCTTCGGTGCTCTTGTGCTGGAACGGCGCCTGATCAAAGCCGATCCAAACCGCGGTGAAGCGACAGCGATGGTGATTACGGACATCGTTTATGGCATTGCTGCACTCGCCCTGTTGGTGAGTGGCATTCTGAGGGTGATTCATTTCGGCCAAGGATCTGAGTTCTATACCCAGAATCCTTTGTTCTGGTGGAAGGTTGGCGTCTACCTGTCTGTGGGCGCACTGTCTTTGTATCCCACCATTACTTATATCCTCTGGGCCATTCCTCTGCGCAAGGGTGAACTTCCCAAGGTGAGTCAGGCACTGGCATCCCGGCTTGGTTGGATCATCAACATCGAGCTGGTCGGATTCGCTTCGATTCCGATGCTCGCCACCTTGATGGCGCGAGGCGTCGGTCTTCCGGCTGCCTGATGCAACCGGATCCCTGCCCCCCTGCTGCTGAGATCCGGTTGCTCGATGAGCCGTTGAAACGCCTGGCTGTTCAGGAGCCCGCTCCCGGCTATGTCAAAGCGTTGGCCACCACGGGTTTTGGCTTGCCGAGCCTGAACCATTGGTGCGTCTGGATCGAACCCGAGCCTGACCCCTCTGATCGCTGGAGCCGGCGCTGGCATCAATCCGTTGGATCAGCGCTCAGCAATTGGCGGAGTGTTGTCCCGATCACCGTGGTGGATGATCCCGACCGGGCCCAGATCAGCATCCTGCGGCGACGACCCCCGCGTCGACGCACGCCGAACGGCTGGCGCGCCAGCAATGGTCGCAGCACCCTTCAGGTCGCTGAGCTGGTCCGCGCGGGCCAATTTCGGCGTGAGCCCCTGGTGGAGGTGATGGTGTCTCCGGAGCTGCGTGCTCAAGCGCTCGAGGCCACGGCGTTGCATGAGCTTGGTCATGCGTTCGGTCTCTGGGGTCACAGCGACGAGCCCCTCGATGCTCTGGCCGTTCATCAGGGCGCCAAGCCGGTGCTCACTCCTACGGATCGAGACAAACGCACGCTCGACTGGGTTCGTCGTCAGCCCAACCGCTTCGGGCCAGCCCCGGCTCCCTGACTCAGTGACGTCGGGGAGCTCCCCGACGTTCGGCCAACACGTCCAGCACCTGTCGCCAGGGCACACCGTGGTGGGCCAGGGCCACCTGCATGTGAAAAATCAGATCAGCTGCCTCACCAGCAATCTCCTGGGCGTTGTCGTCCTTGCAGGCCATCACGAACTCGGCACCTTCTTCCCCGATTTTCTTGAGGATGCTGTTGTCGCCACCCTTCAGCAATTTGTTGGTGTAGCTGCCTTCTTCAGGGTTGAGCTTGCGTCCGCAGATCACGCGATACAACTCTGTGCAGGCATCTGCAGGAGGTGGCAATGCATCAGATCCTCCCTGAGAAGGCTGGTCGTCCGCTTCGTAGAAGCAACTGCGAGCCCCTGTGTGGCAGGCGATGTCTCCGGTCTGCTCGATGGTTAGAAGCAGCACATCCGCATCGCAGTCGTAGCGGATTCCCCGCAGGATCTGGGTGTGCCCACTGGTGGCTCCCTTGTGCCACAGCTCAGACCTGGAACGACTCCAGTAATGCACCTCTCCGCTTTGCAAGGTTGTCTGGATTGATTCACGATTCATCCAGGCCACCATCAGAACGGCACCGTCAAGCCAATCCTGCGCAACAGCTGGGATCAACCCTGCCTCGTTAAAACGGAGTTGGTCCATGAAAGCGGGGCTGAGGGGGTTCATCTGGCCTCCTGCGCTGAGCCGTTGACCCGATCCTCCCGCAGCGTTCCACCGAACTCGCCTCGTGCTCCCACCGCCCACTCCGCACACGTGCAGCAAGCTGTTTGAGGGGTACCCCTGTTGCCATCGGCAGTGGCGGCACGACGGCCACTGTCACTTTGTGCATGGATACAGCCGCAGTTTTTTACTTCGGTTCGCTGCGACTCACCTTGATGCCTGCGGCTTTGTCGTCGACTTCTCAAGTCTGAAGCCTTTCGAGCAGCAATTGAGCGAGCAATTCGACCACACGTTTCTGGTGAATGCCGACGATCCACTGCTGAAGGAATGGGAGCGGCTTCACGATCTGGGTGCCCTGGATCTGAGGGTGATGTCCAATGTGGGGATGGAAACCACAGCTGAGCTGATCTGGACATGGGCCAATCAGCTTCTGCATCAACGTGATGGGGGAAGAACGTGTTGCTGGGCTGTGGAGGCACGAGAGAACCCACGCAACGCTGCTTGTTTTCACGCGATACCAGATTGGTTCAATAAGAGCCTCGAAGCGTCTCAGTCGTTCAGATAGCGTTCGGCCACGTCATGACTTTTGGTGGCCAGTTCACCTGGAGTGAGAACACCTTTCTGCATCAGAATTCTGGCTGCAGAAAGAATCCATTTCTCGTAGTAACTGGTTCCGGAGACGAGACCGGATCCAAGTTCAGAGATCCCCCGTCTTTTTTCTTCTGTATTGACAATTTTGTGGTAGTCGAGGAGATCAAGCAAGGCATGACAATTCTTTTCCCAAGGCAGCATGTCGTGCTCACTGCGATCCACTGGTGAAGGAGCATCAAGCCCACCAAAATCAGTGGAGAGGCGGTTGATGTCTGGTTTCAGGTCCATGATTGGGAGTGGATGTTGCGGAAAGTTTTGAGGCTTGGGTTCAAAGAGAATGGCTGACGCTTGGATTCGGCTCTGCAACGCCGATCATGGTGTCTCGAGTCACGATCGAGGCAAGCTGATCTTCACTCCAACCCTCGGTTCCTGAAGGCCGCTGTGGAAGGATTAAATAGCGCATGTTGGCATTCGAATCATGCACTCGAATCGTCTTTTCGTCGGCGATTTTCAGGCCGAATTCCGAGAGAACCTGACGCGGCTCCTTCACGATTCTGGCCCGATATGACTTGCTTTTATACCAGTCTGGAGGAAGCCCCAGNACAGGACGAGGGTAACAAGAACATAATGTACAAACGATTACATTGTGCACTTCATTGGTGTTTTCGTGAACAATCAGTTTGGTGTCGTCATACATCGTGATCCCCAATTCTTCGCAGGCTGTGGATCCATCTTCAAGCAACCGTTCACGGTAATCAGAATCGATCCATGCCCTGGCAATAACTTTTGAACCAAGAGTTGGATTTCTTGAATCCAATACCTCAATATGTCGACGATGCTCATCAGCACTGATTAAGCCCTTTTCAGTCAGTAATTCGCGAACGCTGATTTCAAGAATTTCAAAATAAGAAGGTGCTTCTGCTGTCTCGATCGGAGCGTGGTCGTGGGAGTGAGTTGTCATAAGAGCTCAGGCTTCTTTTAACCAAGGTTCGAAAATTTCAATTTCCAGAACATCACTGTCCTGTCCGTTGTAGTCTTTCCACAACGTTGACTGAGAAAACCTCACACGGTAGAGCCGTTGAGTTGTTCCAGCATTTTTTCCGTAACCTTCCTCCTCTGGATTGAGGAAATAGGCCAACACGCGTTCAATCGTGCCTAATTTGCCACGAACGTAATGGGGTGTTCTGTAGTGGCCAATCGGTTGCAAATCATCGCGAACCTGAACCGTTTGGCCAAGGCTGAACCGACTTGGGCCTCGGTCAGAGCCGATGCCAAAACCAACGGGAGCAGGTTCGATCTCTTTCATCGCTGACAAAGCGCCTGCGAAGACTAGCCAGGTCGTCCTGGCCTCACAACAAAAGAGGGTCGGTTGAATTCAAATGGTGACCAATGTCTTCTCATTCTCCGATTGATGACAACGCAAGAAATGCTCTTTGATCTCGGTCTCGTCCAACTGGGTACCAATAAAAACAATCTGGTTTGTGCGCACTTGATCTGAGTCCCAGGCTGCACCTGGTCGTCCGTCAAGTGTCATGTGAACACCTTGAAAAACGAAGCGACGGGGCTGATCATCAATATTCAAAATCCCTTTACAACGATAGAGGTTCTCCCCGTTTGCTTGCACAAAGCCGTAAATCCATTTGTTGAAAAGCTTCCCATCAATGGGGCCGACAGTGTTGAGGCAAATGGCTGAGATGTTATTTTGGTGTTCATGGCTGTCCGATTCCAGCAAATCGGGTTCAATCGCAAGGGCTTTGGATAGGTCAAAACCCCCGAGGTTGAGAATGTCTGCGATGATTTGGGAATTATTTGTCTTTTCGATTTTTGCAAGTGGATTCATTGATTTGATGGTCTGTTCCAAATGATTCATTTGTGAGCCATCCACAAGATCACATTTGTTCAGGATGATTTGATCTGCAAATGCAACTTGCTCTTTTGCTTCGCAGGAATTCTCGTGTTTGAAAAAATGTAAGGAGTCAACGACGGTGACAAAACCATCCAATTGGGTTCTTTCGCGGAGAATCTCCTCCACCCAGAATGATTGGATGATGGGGCCTGGATCGGCAAGTCCTGTTGTTTCGATCACAATGTGATCGAATGATTTTCGTTCGTTTGTTATTTTTTCAATAATTCTTACCAGATCTCCCCTCACATTGCAGCAGATGCAACCGTTATTCATTTCAAGAATTTCTTCGTCAGACTTCACGACCAAATCGGCGTCAATTCCTATTTCACCGTATTCGTTGACAATGACTGCGAGTTTTTTGCCATTTGGTTTTGATAATAAATTGTTCAGCAAGGTTGTTTTGCCTGCACCGAGGTAGCCCGTAATTACGGTTACGGGAGTTTTTGTTGGCATCTGCACGGTTGTACTAGGAGCGAGTGATGGATTTACAGTCGAATGTGGCGTCGAAAATTTGCTTTACCTCCGCTTGATCAAGGATGTCTTTTTTGTAGATCAATGTTTCAAGCACTGTTGTCCAGATTGAATAATAGCTCCATGAGTTGTCGCTCAGGTTGTGACTTTTCTCCCATTCGGATATGGACTCAATCATCATTTGTCTGAATTCTTCCATCTCAAAATAGCCTTGTTTGGAGAGCTCAATTGCAATGGCAAAGGCTTTTTGACTCCACTCTGAATCAAAATTGAGTTTNCCGTTCGCTTTTGGAAGATTGCTGCTTCCTCCATTGAGGGAAGAAACAGCATATTCCTCAAAGTGTGTGTACATAATTTACGTTGCGACCTTGGCCACACCCATCATTGCNTCTGGCGTAATTAACTTCGCCAGCTCTTCTTCACTCATTGATTCCGTTCCTTCTGGACGTTCAGGCAGCACCCACCAACGGATTTGGCCACTGCTGTCCCAGACGCGGATTTCTGTTGAGTCGTCGAGGTTCAGACCAAATTCTGAAAGGACCGCTCGTGGTTCNCGAGCAGCCCTTGCTCTGAAGGTTGGATCTTTNAACCAATAAGGAGGCAGGCCAAGGGTTGGCCATGGATAACAGGAGCAAAGCGTGCAGATGATCAGGTTGTGNACAGAAGAGGTGTTTTCAGCAACGCGCATGATTTCACCCTCNGCTCCAGACATGCCCGTCGGCATGTCCATCTTGGAGCANGCAGCATTGCAATCGTCGATCAATAATTGTTTGAATTCTGGGTCAACCCAGGCTTTGGCCACAAGTTTGGCACCATTAAATGGTCCCATTCGTGTTTCAAAGTAGTCGAGGATCTTGTCAACAGAAGANGATGACAGAACCCCTTTTTCAATTAGCAAAGCTTCAAGAGCATTCACCTTGGCAGCGCTTTCGAGTTCCCTGTTTGCGCTGTAGCTGAACATTTCATCGCCAGGAATTGTCATGATTCAAAATGATAGAGTTTTGTTTGATTGGGCAAAGTTTTNGGGTTAGGCTGATGCTNCGATGTAGCATTCAAATAGGTCTGCATAGATCATCGAACCTGATTCNCTATATGCTTCTCCCCAGATATCCTTCGGATCAAATTTAACGCTGTANCTNACTTGCGGAGTCTGTAAACAATCTGAAGGGCCTGGGAAGTAGGCGTAGCAATCTGGATAAACAAGGTCGATTGTTCCGATTTTGTTTCTCAAGTAGCCGGGCAGCCTCGTGTGATCATTGCAATCCGGATCTGCGATTTTGACCTTTTGACCGGTCTGATACAACGGGGCCTGTTGTGGTGTTCTTCGACCTGAGTCACCTTCCTCAAGGTATTTGATAATCTGCGTATCAATTCCTTGCTCTTCTTTGACCGGCAAAGGAATCGTACTCATATTGCCTTCTTTGAGATATTTTTCAGTGAGCTCCNCTAGTTCATCTTCGGTGATGTATCCCTTCTCGAGGAAGAATCCTGAGATGCCGCCCAGCCATTTCTCGTAATAGCGGTACTGAAAATAGGCAAAAGGAGAAATCCCCTCCGCCCCTCGACGGAGGTCTGCCCAGGTCCAGATGTCCTTGAACGTCGATGGCACGTCGCTCATGGTGTAATCCGGCAAGGATCCGTCCAGATGAGTGCTCAGCGCCATCATCGCTGTATGGATTCCGAAAATTCTGGTTTCCCAGGATTCAACGAAAACCTTCTTCTGGAAATCAACGGGTCCAAGACCCTGTAGACCGCCCAGTGTGTGTTGTAGTTTCATGGATTGGGGAATGGATGTGCTGTTGTTGAGATTTTGTCGACCAACTGTCGATCAAGACCTGTTCAAGGGATGACGACAGACCATGCAAATGCAAAGCCAATTCCCATCCATATGCCTGCGAGAATTTTTGTCCAGGAAATTCCAATCATTTTGATGAAGCGCTCGGAGATCAGACTCACGACAAGCAACATCGAGGTCTGAGCGATTGCAAGCCCTGCAAAATAGGCGACCAAGGGTGTCGGCTCGGCGCCTGTAATTGCAGCTCCAAGTAGATAGCCGTGCAATGTTATGCATGGAAGCAAAATCCACGTTGGCAAGAGGTTCAGAGCAACACAGCCTTCCACGACAAGTGAAAGCGATACCAGTGCTTCTCCTGCTGTTTCAAGTCCAGCTGGAATCGGAATGACCTGAGATATCCCACTGCCCAGCAAACCCAGTGCTACCAACGGAAGAACCCATTCCTTGGGTTTGGCAAGACCCAGAAACAAGAGGGCAACCATAAACAAGAGATGATCTGGGCCAAGCAGCGGGTGACCAATGCCGCTCAGCAAGCCTTGAAATGCATTCAGTTCGGAACTGTCGCCCATCGCGAACGGATGATGGGCTTGGGCAGGGCCAGCCAGAACAATTGTCAGCAACAGTAAGGAAGTGCCGAGAAAAGCCGTGCGTTTGAACGAAAGAGAAATCATTTGATTCATGAGCTATGGGTTGAAAAATAATGGTTATTTTGTNGTTAATGCATTGCCAACCATTTCAGACACGTAGCCGAAAATTGCGCCCACAAGCATCGCGACGATAGCAATTGCTGTTGCATGGTTCACGATGTCTGTATTGATAATTGCGAAACCCGCCGCAGTGGCACCAACGGTTTGAGAGAACCCCCAGACGATTGCTGGTGTAAATCCTTTGGTGTATCCCATGCGTGATGCTTGCACCATGCCGGCGCTGCCAATGCCGACGCANATGGCAGCAACGATCGGAGACACCTGAATCAATTCGATGGCAAGAAGAGACAGTGTTGCGATGATGATTCCTGTCCAATTGCAGAGGACTGATTGAATCAATCCTTTTGTTCCTCCACCGCAGGCGAAAAATGAAGCCCAAGCTGTGAAGGTTATCCAGACTGGGATTGGCAGAATTGTAGCTGTAATGAATACATCAATCCCGCCAAGAACGCCAATGCTGACCGTCATTGCAGTGTTCTGATTCATTGCCTTTCCATGAACGGTGTATGAAGNACTTAATAAAGGTAAGNAATTCTTTGCAGGGCGAANTGTTCNAATTGTTACATTTTAACAGTGTTTATTTTTTTGGGAGTTCGTTGACCTCTTTGGCCGCTATTTGTTTTCCCTCTATTACTAGCTTTGCGCGTGTGAGAGTAGCGATTGATGCGGTCTGGCGATATCCAATTGTTTGTTCATGAACGAATCAATGGATACTTTTTTGTGGACTTTCCCTCCTGGCTCAGTTTGTGGTNACTGGTTCCTTTAGCAACAATCGCTCTGAATCCACTTCAACAGCAATGCTTTGCCCCTCTGCGTAGCGTCCTCCGAGAATTGCTTTGGCGATGGGTGTTTCCAGTTCTCGCTGGATGGCCCGCTTCAGTGGTCTGGCTCCGTAAACAGGGTCGTAACCAGCGTTGGCCAGCCAATCACACGCTTCCTCGCTCAGGTGAAGATCTAGCTTGCGATTCTCGAGTCGTTGCCGCAGTCGATCAACTTGCAAGTTGACGATTCTGCGAAGCTCATCTTTCGTCAGGCTGCGGAAAATGATCTGATCATCCAGGCGGTTCAGGAATTCAGGGCGGAAGTGGTTTCTCAGCGCTTCATTGACGCGCTGGCCCATTTCATTGTGATGCTCTGGATTCCCCGCCAGTTCCAGGATCGACTGGCTGCCGATGTTGCTGGTGAGAATCAACACGGTGTTGGTGAAGTCCACCGTTCGCCCTTGCCCATCGGTGACGCGACCGTCATCAAGGATCTGAAGCATCACATTGAACACGTCCGGGTGGGCTTTCTCAACTTCGTCAAACAGAATCACTGAATAAGGTCTGCGGCGTACGGCTTCTGTCAGTTGGCCGCCCGCCTCATATCCCACGTATCCGGGTGGCGCTCCGATCAAGCGGCTCACGGTGTGCTTTTCCATGTACTCGGACATGTCGATGCGCACCATGGCGTCATCGCTGTCGAACAATCGGTTGGCAAGGGCTTTGGAGAGTTCGGTCTTGCCCACCCCGGTCGGTCCGAGGAACAGGAAGCTTGCGATTGGCCGGTTGGGATCACTCAGTCCGGCTCTCGATCGTTGAATGGCATCAGCAACGGCTGTAACAGCTTCGTTCTGGCCAATGACGCGTTGATGCAGGTCCGCTTCAAGTTGCAGCAGTTTTTGCATCTCGCTCTGCACCAGTCTTGCCACTGGGATTCCTGTCCATTTGGCGATCACCTCGGCGATGTCATCCTCCGTGACCTCCTCCCTCAGCAGGGTTTTGTCAGAGCCGTCCTCCGCCGCAAGAAGCTCTTCCTTCTGCCGCAATTGCTGCTGAAGCTCCGCCAGCGTTCCGTACTCGAGTTCAGCGGCCTTGTTGAGGTCATAACTTCGCTTGGCTTGTTCCACTTGCAGTTGCACTCTTTCGATCTCCTCCTTCAGGGCGGAAACATCATCGATTGCACCTTTCTCTTCTTGCCACTGAGCGTTGAGGTTGCTCTGTTGTTCAGACAATTCAGCAAGCTCCCGTTCAATCCGTTCCAGCCGCTCCTGACTGGCAACGTCAGATTCTCTGCCCAGAGACAGCTTNTCCATCTCCAGTTGCAGGATCTTGCGGTCGATTTCGTCGATTTCCTCCGGTTTGGAGGTGATTTCCATCTTCAGTCGCGCAGCGGANTCGTCCACAAGATCGATTGCCTTGTCCGGTAGAAACCGATCAGCGATGTAGCGACTGCTGAGGACTGCGGCGGCAACCAAGGCACCGTCAGCGATCCGCACACCGTGATGGACTTCATAGCGTTCCTTCAGCCCACGCAGGATCGAGATGGTGTCTTCAACGGTGGGTTGATCCACCAAGACCTGTTGGAAGCGACGCTCGAGCGCAGGATCCTTCTCGATGTGCTGTCGGTGTTCGTCCAGGGTGGTGGCACCGATGCAGCGCAGTTCACCGCGAGCCAGCATCGGTTTGAGCAGATTGCTCGCGTCCATGGCGCCGCCTGTGGCTCCCGCACCCACCACGGTGTGAATTTCATCAATGAACAGAACGATCTGTCCGTCGGACGCGGTGACCTCCTTAAGGACGGCCTTGAGGCGTTCTTCAAATTCCCCGCGGTACTTGGCTCCCGCGATCAAGGACCCCATGTCCAGGGCGATGAGCTGGCGGTTCTGCAGGGCGGATGGCACGTCACCGTTGACGATGCGCTGAGCCAGNCCCTCCACGATGGCGGTTTTGCCGACNCCNGGTTCACCGATCAGCACGGGGTTGTTCTTGGTGCGGCGGCTGAGGATCTGAATCGTGCGCCGAATTTCGTCGTCNCGACCGATCACCGGATCAAGCTTGCCGTTACGNGCCTCCGCTGTGAGATCACGGCCATATTTCTCCAGCGATTCGTACGTTCCCTCCGGGTTCTGATCCGTCACGGTTTGATTCCCCCGTACAGCATTGATCGCATCCTTGAGCTTGCCGCGATCAACTCCGGCCTGGCTGAGCAGTTGCCGGCCGCAGCGATCATCNTCNGCNAGGGCNAGNANCAGATGCTCNATGGNGATGNANCTGTCNCNGAATNGTTCGCGTTGTTGCTCAGCCTTGTCGAGACAGGCGTTCAGGGCACGTCCCAGAAAAACGGATTCAGGGGTGGTGCTCATGCTCCCCAACCGTTTCAGATGGTTGCGCACCGCCTGTTCAAAACTCGTGGAATCGACACCGGCCTTGGTCAGAATTCTTGTGGCAAGGCCGTTCTGCTCCAGCAGTGCCAGCAGCAGGTGCTCCGTTTCGAGTTGTTGGTGACGGGCACTTTTGGCGAGTTGCTGAGCAGCGACGATGGCGGCCCAGGCTTTTTCAGTGAACTGTTCCGCCGTGGGTTGCATTCAGGAGTCGTTTGATTTGAGTGAATCAACCGTATGGGCAAGGCCTCTCGTCATTGGTCGGCAAACCGATGGAATCGTTGGGGGGCTTCACGCCTGGGGGCGGAGAACCGGTGTGGTTTTTAGAGTTCACCGATCTGATTGGTTTCCATGACACGGCCCGATCCATCCCTTGTTGATGCTCTGGTCGGGCAGGCAGCCGCTCTTTCCGCCTCAGCTGGTGGAGAGTTGGAACGTTGCTGCTGGATGGTGGTCCACGAGCACCATCACGGTGTCAAACCGTCGGAATACGACATCCGCGAAATTGATGAAGAGCTCTATCTCGCGGTGTTGAACACGGCACGGGCCCGATGACGCTTGAGTGATCCTGTTTGATCAATCGATTAGGGCATCGATCGAAACGATTGGGAGATGCGGCTTTTTTGGAACCAGTCGTCCGTACGCGAGCTGAGATCGTCGCGAACAAGATCGGCTTCGTTCACGAAGAAACCATGATCCCGCGCCACGATCAGCCACTCCTTGGTGTTCAAGCTTGCACTGAGAGCTCGACGCAGTGATGGACTGCGCTCACAGGCCCGCACCAAGTCGTTCAACGCTTCACGACTCACGATTCACCAACCCAATTCAGCCTGTTGTTCCACATAGGTTGCGACAGCGATGATTTCAGACTCGCTGAGCTTTCCCGCATAGGAGGGCATGGCATTTTTGCCTTCTTCAATCTGTTGTTCGATAGCAATGAGGGGATCTTGGTTGTACTGATCAAGATGGGCGTTGAGATCACGCATCTTCAGGCTGCGGCTGGCGCGAAGGACGTTTCCACCCCCCATGTGGCATGCCGCGCAATTGGTGGTGAAGATCTGTTCCCCGAGCTCTTGGGAATGATCGAGGGCCAGAGCTGGCCTGGTCGTGATCGGCGACAGGATGAGGACAACGAGCAGTGCAAGCAATGCGGTGAGTCGTCTCATGCGTCGGTCTTGGCTGGTGCTGTGCCTCCAAGCTATCCAGCGACCTTCACAAACGTAAGAACCCCCATCAGCAAATGAAGGAATTGCTGATGGGGGTTGTGTTGTAACTGTGGCGACGTTTCAGAGGTGATTCAGACGAATCACTCAACGATCACCTTGCCGACCATGCCAGCGCCGCGATGGGGCTCGCAGTAGTAGTCGAACGTTCCAGCCTCGCTGAAGGTTTCTTCCCAGGACTCACCGGGGGCGAAGGCCAGATCAGAATGGCTGTACTCGTCATGACCGTCGAAAACGGCGTTGTGGGGGGCCAGCTTGTTGTTCACAAACTTGACGGTGTCACCAGCGCTGATGGTGACAGTGGCGGGTTCGAAAGCCAGCATTCCGGAATCGGTGCCCAGCTTCACCTCAACGGTGGCAGCTTGAGCGGAACCGATGTTCAGTCCGAACAGAACAAGCAGCGAGCAGCAGGCCGCGGCCAGGGTGCGAAGAAAGGAGCCCATGAATGGTTAAGGCGTTGCAGGGAGTTTACGTTGGCTTCTCGGTTTGCCGCGCTGAGGCATGCCGGAATCTCGCAGAACTTTGTCAAGATCCGGTGCGTGGCTGCTCAATCCGAACCGTTCAGGGGTGCTGGCCGGCTCATGAATGAAATGGCGCTGACGGATGCTGAAGCGATCCCAGGCGTTCACCTCGATGGGCAGAACCCTGATCAGCGTTTCAATCAGCCAGGGCCAGAGAGGGATCCCGGGCACCCGGGCCACGCCACGCCAACGGCAGAGTGTTGCCACCGTCTCGTCCACGGAGATGGCAGGCTGACCCATCACCACCCGACGCACAGCCCCCTGACCCGGTTCATGGTTCAGTTCGTGTGGTCGTGTCGCGAACTGGCCGCAGATGCGGGCGATGTCCTCCGCATGGATGTAATGAAAACTGGCATCCGCCCGCAGCCAGCGCGCCAGCCATAACCATTTGGACGCTTCTGCCAGACCTGCCGTGAGATAGCTGGTGGGGAAAGGGCTGGTCCCATCCACGCGGCCGCCGAACACCAAGGTGGGGAAGACGGCGATGATCCTCGTTGCGAAGGGGTGCTCCTCCAGATCCCTTAAGCAACGCGCCTTGGTCTGGATGTACTCAGTGCCGTAAGCCAGGGCTTCGGGCAATGGACGGAGATGCCGATCCAGGATGCTTGCCGTGGAGAAGTAAATGAACTGCTCCAGAACTGCAGGATTGAGAAGCTGCAGCAGACGTTTCACAGCGAGCACATTCACCTGTTCGGCTCGCTCCGGATCACCCCAAGCGGTTGCCGTGTGAATCACCCGTTGAACGGTGGCCAGTTCGCTGGCAAAAGGATCAGCATCCCGAAGATCACCCACCAGCAGCTTGATCCGTGGATGATTCGGATCGACAGCGGTGAGCTTGGTGGGATCCCGAAGCCAGAGCAGCAGCTCAGCGTCGGAATGTTCAAGCAGCCATCTGGAGACGTATTGACCGACGCAACCGCTGGCGCCGGTGACCAGGATCCGGGTCAAGCGTCAGCCCCGATCCGATCCATCACGCTCTTGCCAGAGCTGAAGAAGGCAGCACCGTTTTCTTCTGGTGTCCCCGGCAGGATGCCGTGGCCCAGGTTGAGGATGTGTTTCCTGCCGCGGGCTTTGCGAACGCAGTCATCGATGCGAGCCTCAATGGCCTCCGCAGTGCCGAAGAGCAGTCCGGGGTCCACATTGCCCTGCACACCGATGTGATCAGGCAGACGGGCGAGGGCTTCGCCCATGTCGACGGTCCAATCGAGAGAAATGATGTCCACGCCGGTGGTGGCCATCCGCTCAAGCACGCCAGCACTGCCGGAGATGTAGAGGATGAACGGAGTGTCTGGGTGGGTCTGCTTGACCAGATCAACAACCTTTTTCTGATACGGAGCTGCAAAGGTGTCGTAATCAGCGGGGCTCAGTTGTCCCGCCCATGAATCAAACATCTGCACCACCTGGGCACCGGAATCAATTTGATAACGGAGGTACGTAGCAATCGATTCTGCGAAGTGGTTCAGCAAGGTGTGCAAAAGCTCCGGCTGCTGAAACGCCATCGCTTTGATCACCGCGTAGTTCTTGCTGCTTTTGCCCTCCACCACATATGCCGCCAGGGTCCAGGGGGCACCGACGAATCCGAGCACAGCGGCCTGGTTGCCCACGCTTTCGCGCAGGCGACCCAGCACCTCCCCGACGAACGGCATCGACTCCTGCGCATTCAGAGGTCTCAGGTTGTTCACCTGTTCGATGCTGCGGATGGGATCGTTGATCAACGGTCCCTTGCTTTCGACGATGTCGAAGTCGATCCCCATGCCTGGAAGCGGCGTGAGGATGTCCGAAAACAGGATCACACCATCCGGCTTGAACGCCTTGAACGGTTGCATCGAGATCTCATAGGAGAGATCAGGGTTTTCCGAGCGTTCGCGGAAGCTGGGATGACGATCCCGGAGATCCCTGTAGACCTTCATGTACCGACCGGCCTGACGCATCATCCAGACGGGAGGACGCTCCACTGATTCACCACGCGCGGCGCGCAGCAACAGGGGAAGGGAGTCGCTCATCCAGAACAGAAGATCAAGCCGGAAACCTACCTGAACTCCTGGACTGTGTTTACAAGGCGTTGTCCGCCGTCGTGGACACCTCAGCCAGGAGGCTGCGCTTCGGGTCGTGCTTGAACACCATCAAGCTGAGTGGAGGAAGGCAGAGTTCCAGGCAGTTCTGGTAGTCATGAATGGCCCATTCCTCGGAATGCTTGCCACCCATGTTGCCGAGATTGCTGCCCCCGTATCGGGCCGCATCTGTGTTGAAGATCTCTTCATAAAAACCGGCCAGTGGAACGCCGACCCGATAGTTGGCGTGGCTCTGGGGAGTGAAGTTGGCCACGACGACGAGCCATGTTCCGCTGCTGGTTTCACGACGCATGAAGCTGATCACGGAATGACGGTTGTCGTTGCAGTCGATCCACTGGAAACCGAATTGATCGAAATCATCACGCCATAGTGCAGGCTCTTTTTTGTAAAGAACGTTCAGATCATCAACAAGCTGTTGAATTCCTTTGTGAGGCTCGTAATTCAGCAGGTCCCACTGCAGATCACCCCAGACGTTCCATTCCGCTCGTTGACCGAATTCCATGCCCATGAAGATCGTTTTCTTGCCTGGATGGGTCCACATGTAGGCAAGAAGAGCCCTGGTGTTGGCGTACTTCTGCCAATCGTCTCCCGGCATCTTGTGAAGAAGATGACTCTTGCCATGAACCACTTCATCGTGACTCAGGGCCAGCATGAAGTTTTCTGTGTAGGTGTACCAAATTGAGAAGGTGATGTTGTTCTGATGGAACTGGCGGAACCAAGGATCAAGCTCGAAATAGTCGAGCATGTCGTGCATCCAACCCATGTTCCACTTCAGGTTGAAGCCGAGCCCACCATTTTCTGTCGGTTGGGTCACCATCGGCCACGTGGTTGATTCTTCAGCAATCGAGAGGGCGCCTGGGAAATGCTGGAACAGCACGTGGTTGGCCTGTTGGAGGAAACGAACGGCCTCGGTGTTTTCACGACCGCCCTGGTCGTTCGCCAACCACTCGCCGTCCGGTCTCAGGTAGTCGCGATAGAGCATGGACGCGACGGCATCAACCCGAATTCCGTCAATGTGGAATTGTTCAAACCAGAAAACGAGATTGGCAACAAGGAAGTTCCTGACTTCGTTGCGGCTGTAGTTGAAGATCAGAGTCCCCCATTCCTTGTGTTCACCGATGCGCGGATCGCCGTGTTCATAGAGGTGGGTGCCATCGAAGAAGGCGAGGCCATGGCTGTCTTTGGGGAAATGGCCGGGAACCCAGTCGATGATCACGCCGATCCCCTCGGCGTGGCAGCGATCAACAAAGGCACGGAATTCATCGGGTGTGCCGTAGCGACTTGTGGGTGCGTACCAGCCCGTCACCTGATAACCCCATGAACCATCAAAGGGGTGTTCCGTGATCGGCATCAACTCGATGTGGGTGAATCCCCTTTCCTTGACGTAAGGAATCAATCGGTCGGCCAGTTCCGTGTAGGTGAGCAGTCGGGCGCCTGGCTTCATGTCGGCAGCAGGAACCGGGTGCCGTGGGGTGCCGTCCGGTTGAATCCAGGGCGCATCCGCGGATTCATGAATCCAGCTGCCGAGGTGCATCTCGTACACCGAGATGGGCTGGTCGAGTGGATTGCGGCTGTCGCGCAACGTCATCCACTCCTGATCGGTCCAGCCAAAGCGATCGAGATGTGAGATCACCGAGCTGTTCGCGGGTCGCACCTCATGCTGAAAACCGTAGGGATCCGCTTTCTGGTAGCAGTGCCCCTCGCGCGAGCGGATCTCGTATTTGTAGAGAGCACCCTCCTCCATGCCAGGGACAAACAGTTCCCAGATCCCGCCGTTTCGCAATTGGAAGGGATGGTGACGTCCGTCCCATGAATTGATGTCGGCCAGCAGGGAAACGCTGCGGGCGTGGGGTGCCCACAGGCAGAACATCACCCCGTTGATCCCATCCCGCTCCACGGGGTGGGCCCCCATGCGCTGCCAGATGTGGTGGTGATTGCCTTGGGCGAACAGATGGCGATCCATCTCGCCCATCCAGTCCCCTCGGAAGGCCCATGGATCGTGCTGCTCGTGGGTGATTCCCCCCCGCAGCACCCTCACTTTGTAATGACTGCCAGGGTTGTTGGACAGGCACGCTTCGAACACCCAGGGATGATTCGGCGCTGCCATCGGCAGTTCGCGATCGCCCACCAGAAGGGTGACCGTTTCCGCATCAGGCATCCAAACTCTGACGACCCACTCACCACCTTGAGGCTGGGGGCCAAGGATGGCGAATGGGTGGTCGTGGCTGCAGTTGGCGAGTCGTTCGCCGTCCTGAACCATCCAGTCAAGGACTGCCGCGCCACCCATGGGAGACCTGAAAATTGTGGTGGAGCTTAAGCCCGAAATCCGGCTTCAGGAGCTGGGTGTCAGACGAAATCCCTTGAGATGTCAACGTTGATGATTCGACCCTTCGCATCGAAAATCACGAAGAGGTTTGAGGTGGCCTTGCCGAATTCAACACTCACAAGCACCAACTGTTGATCACCACCGGCACTGGCGATCACAGCATCCTTCACCTTGACGAACCCACCTGAGACTCGCTCAAGTTTGGTCCACTTCCGCTTGAGATCCCCAGGGGCCAGTTCCTTTTGAAAGCTCAGTTCAAGGCGGCTCCGTGCTTGCACCCATCTGCCGGCGGCGAGCTCTTCGGTGAAGCGCAGTGCCGTGGATTCGATGGGCAGGGATTCCCCAACCCACTTCCAGGCCAGAAGCTTGCCCTCCTCATCGAGGATCAGGATCAGCGGTTTGTCTCCTTCGGCGGTCGTCACCACCGCATCGACGGTCGTATCGCTGTAACCGGGAGCGACGGTGACAATGCTGGTGTCAGTGATGCTCGCTTTGGCATCGAGACGGCGTTGAACCGCTTCGATGCTCACGCTGCCTTTGACACTGTCGGCCAGCTTGGCGTGAAGGCCGGCGCCGTCCCGGCTTTTCAGGGCATCAAGCAAGAGCTCACTGGCCGCTTTGGCCTGAGCGGGTGTCAGGTTTGTCGATGTTGCTTCCTGAGCCGCTGCAGGAGGCAGACCTGTAGCTGTCAGACCGACGGGGACCGCCAGGGATAGAGCCAGCAGCGCTGCGTTCAGCTTCACGGCGGATCAAATCATTTGTGCTGCAGTCTGCCGGCGCTGAACGGGATCAGGGTCAGATGTGAGCCAGCAAGCTGCAGTGTCATCGCGATGACGCGGTGCCGGCAGGAGGGAGCGCCACAGGGAACGGTGTCGCTGCCGCTGTTGACGCCGATCGCAGGCCAGCTTGCACCGGCGATGGAAAGGCGCAGACGATCGCCCTGTTGAAGGCTTGCCAACAGCGGTTGCATGCGGATCGACCTTTGTTGGGGTTGGCGCGCCTCAGATCCGCGAAGTCTCAGATGGCCTGTGCTCAGCTGCTCAACGCGATCGCCATTCGCGCTCACCCTCGACAGCGCCAGACAGAGATCAAAGCCGAGTTGGTCAGCATGAGCCTCCAGAGTCAGTTCCGGTGTGCCTTCAAGGGTCAGCGCCTGGAACAGCGGCTCTGAGGTGAAGGTCGCCACATCCGAGCGGGCATCGATGTCTTGGCGATCAACGGCACCGGGCCCTGGACTGAGATGCCCACCGATCGCTGGCACCGGTCGCCAGGGATCGTGAACGATGCGAACCGTGCCAGAGCCGGTTGTCCCCTGACTCAAGGCGCCATGATCAGGGTCATGACAGGCGAGTGAGTCTCCCGTCATCTGCCATTCGATCGACTCTGCCCGCCCTGGCGTCTGCCAGTGACCCGTGGTCATGTTCCAGCATTCAGTGGTGGATGCTTCCGCCGGAGGCGTGCCGTCCTTCAAATGCCGGTCAAAAAAAGTCAGCAGGAGTTGTTGAGCACCAGGCCACCACTGGAGGTGGCTTGCTGGCCCGATGTGCACCTGGGGATGACCACCAGCGTCGATACTTCGTTGCCGTAAATCCAGGATGCCGCGCAGATGGGGGTCCCACCAACCTCCGATCAGCAGCATCGGTTGCTTCAGCCACGTCGAAGGGATGGCGTGAATGACCCAATCGGGATCATGGCGAGGATCGTTTTGAAACCAGCGATGGGCCATGCCGTCTGGGTCGTGGCGTTTCAACAGGTCTGGACCGTCCCGCAGATAACTTCCGTCCTCCAGGCTCCGACGGATCGAATCCCAGGCCTTGTGGTCATTCCGTCTCTTCGCCTGCAATGCGGCCAGCTGCAGCCCCCAGCCCAGCCCGAGGTGCCACCAGTGCGCGCCCCCCTCGCAGCTCCAGTGATCCCGTTCGTCGACACCGGCCATCGCTGGAGCCAGACAGTCCGGAGGTGGCGTTCCTTCGATCGCCAGAAGCTGGGTCAGCCCCTGATACGAGAACCCGTAGCAACCCAACTTCCCATTGCTTTCCGGCAGGGCTCTCACCCAGCTCAGCGTCTCCGTTGTGTCCGCGGCCTCTTGGCTGAATCCACCGAATGTTCCTTCTGAGTCGCCCTGCCCCCTCACGTCCTGGATGACCACTAGGTAGCCCTGAGCGGCCCACCAGGTGGGATCTGCAAGGGTCACGGTTGAGGCAATGCTCTTTCCGTACGGTTGACGCATCAACAACGTGGGCCATGGGCCTCCACGCGCTGGACACCACAGATCTGCATGCAACCCAGTGCCGTCCTGCAGTCTCAGAACGGCTTCGCGCTTTTCAGCGGACATCAGGGCAATGCATCCCCACCACGTAGGTCACGAGGACCTCAGCGTCGCTGATGGAGAGCTGTTTGCTGTTAGCAAGTGTTTTGGTGGTCTTCTTGTTGTAAGCGGACTTTCCCTTGGTGTTCATTTTGCGGAACTTGCCGCAGAGCGACTTGGCTTCCTGTGGATTGTCCTTGACGCTTTCAAGCAGCTTCGACTCAGCAGCACTGACAGAAGGTACCACTGAGAGTGCCAAGACGATCACCAGGGGAAGGTGCTTGAGCAAGACTGCCGTTCTTACGTATCTCACAACTACCCAGCCCTTAGGCGGTGTGGTAAGAGCTTGGGTCAGTTCGTCGGTTGCCTGGCTCGACGGATCCAGTGCTGCGCTGTGCTCAGATCCACCGAGGCTGGTCTGCTCTTTCCTAGTCCCAGACTGCGTTCCAGGCGACCGGTCTGGCGGACCAGTCGCTCTGGTGTGCAGCCGGCCAGGGCGGCTCGGTTCGCAATTCCCGCATGCATCAGAAGCGCTGCATCCTGGGGTGCGAGCCCCAGCTCACAGATGAGCGTCGCCATCCCTCTCAAGCGATGCAGATTGCGGGCGGACGACCGTCCGGTCCTGACAAGTTTGCTCAGGTCTGCGTCATTGAGGGAACGCAAACGTCCCCAGTTGTTGATGCCTGAAGCTTTGAGATCTTCGGCTTCATGGCGGAAGGATTGCGGCAGGTCTGAGAGAGGCTGTTGATCACTGTCCTTGGCTGATGTCATCGGATCGGTGAGCCACGGAAATCTCGCGATGTCTTGCCAAGAATCACAGGTTGGCTGACGCCATCTCCCTTGGATCTCAGCGTTCTCAATCTCACTTCGACAACACTGCTGCTTCGCCCAGCGCCACGCAGGTTGGCGGCCAATTGCTCCAGCGTTGGCTGAACCGCATCCACCGCCAGATCGGCCTGTGCCTGAGCCACCACCAGGTCATCACCGTTGTCGAAGACGATGGGGACGCGCCGAGCACCATCCACCAGGACAGGAGGGCTGTAGCTCAACGCAAAGGCCCAGCAACTCACGGCCAGCAGGAAGGTGAAGCTGCTCACGCCGACAAGACGAAAGCGCAATCCCCAGCCAGCGAAAAAAGCAATCACCGTCAGAACAGTGAATCCGGCACCAGCCCACGCCAGCCATGGCGCAGTGGTGAGCAGCAGCTGATCAAAGGGCATGAACGCTGGTCCTCAAGCGGTGATCTCCTTATATTGCGCTGGCTTTAAAGGCAGGCGCTGTGGTCGATGGGTTCAGCGCGGCGGATTCCTTCTACTGGAATCGCTCTCACCGGTGGAGTTCTCCTTCTCGGTGGAGCAGGGTTTGGACTGTGGGCGCTTGATCGCGCCGCTCGCGATCTCGTCGATCGGGTTACTCCAACACTGGAGCGAAACCTTGCAGGTCCTCTTGGGCATCCCGTTCAATTCGGTTCCTATGCAGGGCTGAGACCCTGGGGCATCGCTCTTGGGCCATCGCGCATTCTCCCGACAGCGGATGACCGTTCTGAGGTCTCTCTCGCGTCGATCGTGGTTCAGGTTGATCCACTTGCCAGTCTTCGGAACTGGCAACCGGTGATCCGATTGCGGTTGCAGGGTGCACGTGCGGCCCTGCGTCGCTCGAAGGAAGGTCAGTACTGGCTTGCAGGCAAGCGGAGCATGACTGGTGATCTGCCTCGGATCACTCTTCTCTACGAGCTGGAACAGCCCGCAGAGATCAGCGTTGCGCCGGTGAATCAGTCCCTGCGGCTGTTCAGCCGCGGATCTGTCGTCCTGGGGGATCGCTGGTTCAGCGGCCGGGCGAAGCTTCAGTCGCTGGATGGTGGTGGTTCGGTCAACCTTGAGGTCCGCGGGCGCTGGGATCAGCCAGAAATCGCTGTTCGGATGCGTCCTGAACAGGTTGATCTCGGCACTTTGGCCCTGTTCACTTCAGTTCCGGCGGAGACGCAGGTTGGTGGGCGTCTCAACGGAGATCTTCGTCTCAGTCTGAAATCAGGTCAGGCTGATTGTCTTGGTGCGCTGCAGCTCAAGGGCCTGCAAGTGGAGGCGCCATCGCTGCCGGCGCCATTCCGCTCAGATCTGCTGAAGCTCAGCTGTCGGGATCGCACAGTTCAACTGACCGATAGTCGCTTCCAGCTGAAGGACTGGTCTGCCCAGGCCTCAGGCTCCGTGACGGTGAATCGCTCCATCGACATGGCGGTTCAACTCCGCCATGCCAAGAGGAAAGACAAGATCGATCTGCGCATCGATGGCCCTTGGACGACGCCGCGTTGGCGATTCAAGGCTGGGTTCGAGCTTCCTGCTGATGCACCGATCCAGGGACCGGTACAGCTGGTCGGGCAGGTGAGCACACCCTGGAGCAGATCAGGTCCTCCACGGGTCAGCGTTGACGACCTCAATGTTGCCGCTCAAGACCTGCGGCTGCGCCTGGCGGGAGATCTTTTCCCAGCGCTCTCTCTGCAGAGCCGAGAGCTGGTGGTGAGCCCTGGTATGTGGCAATCGATTCCAGCGCTGAACCGAACGCTTGGTGCGAAGGCTCCAATCGAGGGTCGTCTTGCCGCGGATGGAACGCTGACCAATCCATCCGTGCGTTTCGACCTGTCGCAGTCCGTCAATCCATTGCTGGAGCGTTGGCGTTTGAAGGCGCAGTGGTCGAACGCAGCGGGCCTTGCTGTGCTGAATCGATTGGACAGCCCTCAGCTGTCTGCATCAGGTCAGATGCCGTTGTCGATGGACAACGGTCGTGTGGAGACGGGAGAGCTGAACGCCGGTTTTGAACTCAGGTCTCTTGCCCTGGATCAGCTTTCGCCCTTGGTCGGCGTGCCCATGGGAGGAATGCTTTCCGCTCGGGGTCGCTTGCAGGGACCGTTGAAGGCGCTTCGGCCGGAGATCGCTCTTGATCTGAATCAGCCCAGGTTCGGTCCGCTGATGCTGCCCGAGCGCTGGCAGGGCAGGCTGCGTGGGGTGCTGGGCCAAGGTGCTGAACTTCGTCTCGCGTCGGACTCCCCATCGTTTGTAGACGGCAAGCTCACGGTGGATCTCGCCTCGAACTGGTGGCCGACACGACTCGGTTTGGAACGGGGTGGGGGGGGCTTGACGGTCAAGGGTGCCGATCGCAGCTACAGCTGGCGAGCGGATCAACTCGCTCTGGACGGGCTGCAGGTGGCGTTTCCGCCGCAGGGTCTGTTTGAGGGGGTTTCTGGGGATCTCAGTGGTGAGGGACAACTCGCTCTGAATCCCTTCTCCATTCGCGGAGACGCCCAGGTTGATGGTCCCGTGGCCATGGGCATCGATCTGAAAGCCCTTCGTCTTTCGGGAACCCTTGCGGATGGCCGGTTCCAGCTGGAGGGTGATCTGCAACCACCCGATGGTGAGATCGTTTTTCAGGGCCGAGGCAACATCGGAGCCGATCTCAGCAGTCGGGCCGAAGCCAAAGGGCTCGATGTGGCCTGGCTTGTGGATCTGGCGCGGCGTCTGCGCGAACAGAACTCCGCATCAGACCCTGAGCCCGGCAGAGCTGAGGATCTCGGAGCCCTGTTGATCGATACGTTCGGTGGCAGCTTGGACGGTCAGCTCAAGGCCCTTGCCCTCTCCCGCGAAGCCCTTGAGGCCTATGAGCTGGAGAATCCCAAGCAAGGGTTTGATCCCAAGGATCTGCGGGGCCGTCTCGACGCTGTACTTGGTGTCAACGGTCCTCGACTCTCGGCGCTTGAGCTCGATCTCGAGGCCAGAGGGCATCTCTGGCTGGACGAGGCAGATCAGGATGTTCACTTGCAGATGGAGCCGTTTGTCGCAACGCTCCGCGGCCCTTTCCGGGAGGGGGAAGGGGTCTTCACGCTGCTGAATCTTCCCTTTTCACTGCTTGCCCTGTTCGCTCCGATTCCCCCATCGCTCACGGGGGCTGTTGGGATTAACGGCCGCTATCGGTTGGATGGCGGTTTGCCTGGCATCGAGGCCGATCTGGCATTGGATAACGCGAAGCTGGGAGAGGACGCCTTGGTCCTGGACCGCAAGGAGGTGATCTTCGGTCCAGACGGTCTCAAGCTCGATCTGGCCCTGCGCAGCAGCGGAAGCCAGGAACCGATCACGGTGCGTGGCTCCATTCCGTTGCGAAGCGATGAGGACATCAACGTGCTCATTGAGAGCCACAACGATGCACTCACGTTTCTCACCCAGCTCGCGGGAGAGAGCATCAAGGTGAAGCGGGGCAGCACGGACCTTCGCCTGATCCTGCGCGGCAGCCTTGAAGAACCGCAAGCCAATGGCTTTCTGGTGGTTCAGAACGCCGACATGGTCTTCGGTGGTCAGGGCCTGCAGAATCTTGAAGCCTCCTTGCTCTTTGATTTCAATCGGCTTGAGGTTCAGAAACTGAACGCCAAGCTGGCCTCCGGGGGGTCGCTCAAGGGTGCGGGTGCGATCGGTCTGTTCGATGCGAGAACAGAGCAGCAGCCTCTAAGCCTGAAACTAAGCGATGGCAGCATCCGCCACTCGATCGTCGAGGTGAAGGCGGAGGCGGATCTAACCGTGACGGGTTCTCTGCTTAATCCGGTGTTCGCAGGCGAGGTGAATCTCAACCGTGGCGTGATCCGGCCGCGCGGGAGTCTGCTGACAAGAGTGCGCGGGGCGGTGGGGTCGAGTCGGCAGCAACGCAACTCCGAACCGTTTGTTGCTGCAACCCTCAAGGCGGTCACCCTGAATTCTCTGATTGAGGAGCAGTGGGATTTCAAGGAGCCTTTGGTGCTGTTCGGACCTGGTGCTGATCCGTCGTCGACCAGCCAGCTTCAGGCGTTGTTGCCGAATCTGTCGCGGGTGCGTTTTCAAAACCTGCGTCTCGCGCTCGGCCCTGATCTCACGGTGCGAATGCCGCCGATTCTGAATTTCCGTGGTGGCGGCAACCTGTTGCTCAACGGTCCGCTTGACCCTTCTCTGCAGGTCCGTGGCGTTGTGCGTCTCAATCGCGGAAGGATCAGCTTGTTCTCCACAACCTTCCGTCTGGATCACAAAGCGCCGAATGTCGCGGTGTTCACCCCTTCCCTCGGACTCGTCCCCTATGTCGACATTGCGATGAAATCCCAGGTGTCCGATTCCGTTCAGGCGGGAACCACGGGAGTGACCAGTTCCAATGTGTTCGAAACCAACGGCCAGGGAACCATGGGACCCGGTGGCGGCCAGCTGAGACTCGTCAAGGTCACCGTGCAGGCCACTGGTCCGGCAAACCGACTGATGGGCAACCTTGAACTGCGCAGTTCCCCGCCGTTGTCCCAGGCCCAGCTCCTGTCTCTGATCGGCGGCAACTCCCTGGCTGGCCTCGCCGGCGGTGGTGCGGGTGCAGCTCTTGCCACGGTGGTCGGGCAGACCCTGCTGTCTCCCGTTCTTGGAACCTTGAGTGATGTGATGGGCGAACGTTTGCAGATCGCGTTGTATCCCACCTACGTGACTCCCTCCGTGAATTCGGAGAGGGAGAGAACCTCCGGCAGGGTGCCGCCCACCTTCACCGTTGTGACTGAAGTTGGTGTCGACGTGAGCGATCGATTTGATTTCTCCGTGCTGGCGGCGCCGAACAACTCCGATGTGCCGCCCCAGGCCACGGTCACCTATCAAGTGAACCCCAACACGACGCTGAGCGGTTCGGTGGATTCTGAGGGAACCTGGCAAAGCCAGCTGCGGCTGTTCTTCCGCTTCTGATCCATGGGCCAGGTCATTGGGATTGATCTGGGGGGCACAGCGATCAAGCTGGCCCGCTTCACAGATGAGGGAGCCCGACTGGCGGAGTTGGAGCGCCCCACCCCGCAGCCGGCCGTGCCTGGTGCCGTCACGATGGCACTCTGCGAGGCTGTCGCGGAGCTGGATCCTGAGCGAGAGGCTCGATGGGTTGGTGTGGGTCTTCCTGGTCCGATGGATGCCGAAGCCAGGGTCGCCAGGGTTTGCATCAATCTGCCGGGCTGGGAGGAGGTTCCGCTTGCCGATTGGTTGGAGCCGCGTCTTGATCGCAGGGTCACCCTGGCCAACGACGGCAACTGTGCGTTGGTCGGTGAGGCGTGGCGTGGAGCCGCTCAGGGCTTTGCGGATGTGGTGCTGCTGACGCTCGGGACCGGTGTCGGTGGCGGTGTTTTGCTCAATGGAGCCCTGTTCACCGGACATAACGGCGCCGCTGCGGAGCCAGGGTTGATTGGAGTGGATCCTGATGGTCCTCCCTGCAACAGTGGCAACCGAGGCTCGCTTGAGCAGTACGCCAGCATTGCTGCTCTGCGCAGGTTGTGTGATCAGGACCCACGGCAGCTTGCTCAGGCCGCAGATGAAGGAGATGCAAAGGCGCAGGAGGTGTGGGAGCGGTACGGCGCTCGGCTCGGGGTGGGCGTGAGCTCTCTTGTGTATGTGTTCACGCCGCAGCTGGTGCTTCTCGGAGGCGGGCTTGCAGGTGCTGCCAATCATTTTCTGCCTGCGGTCCGTCGCGAGGTGGAGCAACGGGTGCAGGCGGTCTCGCGCGAAGGCTTGAGGATCGAGGCCTGTGCTCTCGGCAATGGAGCCGGTCGGCTGGGAGCAGCCAAGCTCGCTCTGCAACGGCTGGCTTTAAATCATTCGACTTGATCTGATCCGAGCGGTCAGATCGAGACTTTTAGCCCAAGGAGTTTCCAGCTGAAACCTTCCATGACGTAAGAGTACGTGAATGTATAAGGCGGATCGATCATGTAACGGCCTTTAATGATCAACACGTTTTGATCATTGATGATGGCTTCTTCTGTGAAGGCAGGAGTGCTTCTCGTTAGGTTGTTGAGATAAGTAAGTGATTGTTTGTTTTTGCTGAGTTTGAAAAATGGTTTGAATGCTTGTTCGAGTTGATCTGGTGTGGTTTCATTTTGCCAAGTCTTGGAACTGGCGCTGTAGAGCTTTTGAAAATCATTTTCTTTGATGGATGTCGCAAAGAGGTCTGTTGTTTCAGCTGTGATCGTAAGAAGGTCTTTTTCGCTTGGAACGCCTTCTGTTGACGCGCTGGAAATCACGCCAGATCGTTTTTCTTTGATTGAAAAAATTGACCAGTCAGAACCGCTTTTTTGGAACGAAATGGTGACTGGGATGGTGGTGCCATCTTCAAGGTTAATGCTCCCTTCCAGTGTTCCGCTATTCATGGTAATGGAGCGATTGCTCCAGGACGTGTTCTTGAAATCGTCTAAGGAATTTTTGCGTGCAAAGGTTTTTAGCTCTTTTTCCAGTGTTTGATCATCAACTTGTTGGGAGAATAATTGCATGGCGGCCTTTGTGTTCCCTTCTTTGAGCTTGCTGAAGAGTTTGTCTGCGGCTGCGGTTAGGCCTGATGTTGCCTGAAAAACAAATGCGATTAAAATTGCAATAACGGTTGTCAGGCTTCCCAGTCCGATCAAAAGTATTTGAAAAAATTTAGGTATTTTCATTGTTTGATAATTGCCCTGCAAAGATGATTTGTTGATTGGATCATTGTCGGGCAAGGTTTGGTCCTGCTTGAATGTTATTGATTGGGTTTGTCTGGCGGGCAAGGTGTCATGAGTTCCGTTCCTGAGCCCTCAGCTGACTTGCTGCAACGGGCGGGGGCTGTCCGGCTTGCAGCGGTCGCGCTGGGACAGACCTCTGATGAGCAGCGCGCTCATGCCCTGCAGGCGATGGCCGACGCCCTGGCTGCAGAGGCGGATGTGATTGTTGCGGCCAACCGGGAGGATCTGGAGCGCTCAGCTGCCGAGGGCCTTGCCCCTGCGCTGATGGCACGTCTGAAGCTCGATCGGACGAAGCTGGCCGCAGCGATCGACGGTGTACGCAAAGTGGCGGCGCTCGAGGACCCCCTTGGCCGCAGGGCGCTGCACCGGGAGCTGGACGAAGGGTTGGTGTTGGAACGGCTGACCGTGCCCCTCGGGGTGGTGGGTGTGATTTTTGAAGCGCGGCCCGATGCAGTGGTGCAGATCGCCTCTCTGGCGATTCGATCCGGGAACGGGGCCATCCTCAAAGGCGGCAGTGAAGCCCGCTGCACCAACAATGCTGTGATCCTGGCTCTGCAGAACGGGTTGAGCCGCAGTGATGTCTCCCCCGATGCTCTCGCGCTGCTCACCACACGGCAGGAGAGCCTGGCTCTGTTGCGCCTCGATGGTCTCGTGGATCTGATCATTCCCCGCGGCAGCAATGAACTGGTCCGCTTCATCCAGGACAACACCCGGATTCCCGTGCTCGGGCATGCCGATGGCATCTGTCATCTGTACGTGGATGCAGCGGCCGACACGGACCTGGCGCTGCGGGTCGCTCTTGACAGCAAGACCCAGTATCCGGCCGCCTGCAATGCCATCGAGACGCTGCTGGTGCATGAAGCCATCGCCCCCGATTTCATGGCTGCGGCACTCCCGGCGTTCAAGGCAGCGGGAGTGACACTGCGTGGTGATGCCATCAGTCAGGGCCTCGGTGTGGAGCTTGCCGCCACTGAGGAGGACTGGAGCACTGAGTATCTCGATTTGATCCTCTCGATCCGGGTGGTGCCGGATATGGACACAGCGCTGCAGCACATCCGTCGTTATGGATCGCGGCACACCGACGCGATTGTCAGCAGAGATGAGGCAGCTGCAGATCGCTTTCTCGCTTCCGTGGACAGCGCCGGTGTGTACCAGAACTGCTCCACCCGTTTCGCCGATGGATTTCGCTACGGCTTTGGCGCCGAGGTGGGCATCAGCACGCAGACTTTGCCTCCGCGTGGTCCCGTTGGTCTGGACGGGCTTGTCACCTACCGGTATCGGTTGAAAGGAGATGGCCACATCGCGGCTGACTTTGCCAGCGGAACGCGCCAGTTCAGCCACCGCGAGCTTCCTCTCTGACCTTGATGGACGCTATTCACATCAGGGATCTGCGCCTCTGGGCCCATGTCGGAGTTCTGGATCATGAACGGCGTGATGGTCAGTGGTTCAGTCTCGAGATCAGTCTTTATCTCGATCTCACCCAGGCAGCAGCTCACGATGATCTCTCAGCCAGCGCGGATTACAGCCTGGCCATCCGCGATCTTCAGACGCTGGCTCGAACGATTCGCTGCCTCACCATTGAGCATTTCAGTGAACAGATCCTGGACCGGTTGGAGGCTCTTTATGGCCCAGTGCCGATGACGCTCGTCCTGAGCAAGTGCGCAGCTCCGGTTCCGGGCTTCGGTGGTGTCGTTTCCGTCGAACGGTCCCGACACGGTGCTCCAGATCCTGATAAGCGATGACTGCGTCCCCGATGCAGATCCCCCTTGTGCTCGTGCACGGGCTATGGGATACGCCACGGTTGTTTCATCGGTTGATCCAGCACTTGGATCAACCGGCCTTGCCGTTGCTGGCCCCGCATCTGCCCCATCGCTTTGGGGCGGTTCCTCTGCGACAACTGGCCCGTGATCTCGATCACGCAATCCAGCAGCGGTTCGGAACGGACACGCCGATTGATCTGTTCGGCTTTTCGATGGGTGGTGTGGTGAGCCGCATCTGGCTGCAGGAACTGGACGGCGTGCGAAGGACGCGGCGGTTCTTCAGCGTGGGCAGCCCTCAGAACGGCACCCTGGCGGCCCAGCCGATTCCGCGCCTCCTGCTGGCGGGTGCTGCGGACATGAAGGTGGGCAGTGCTCTCCTGCGTGATCTCAATGGCACAACCATGCTGTTGGACCAGCTGGATTGCCGCAGTTACTGCTGTCGGTGGGACCTGATGGTGTTCCCGTTCTGGACGGCCATCCTTCCCTGTGGATCGCATCAGGTGATCGATGTTTGGACCCATCAGCAGCTGATCACCCATCCCAGGGCTTTGCAGGCCTTCCGGGCTGATCTTCTGGCGGCTTAAGCCGCCACCAGACCCGAATGGCGGATCAAGGCCTCACTGCTGGCGGGTCTGCCACGGAAGCGTTCGAAGATGTCCGCCGGCGCACGGCTGCCGCCAAGGCTGAGCACGGTGTCCCGGAATCGAGTCCCTGTGGCACGCACCTGCTCCTCGTTGTCGAGGCCAACCTCCTCGAATGCGGAAAAGGCATCGGCACTGAGCACTTCAGCCCATTTGTAGGAGTAGTAGCCGGCCGCATAGCCCCCGGCGAAGATATGGCCGAATGCGCAGAGGAACTGGTCGTCTGCGATCGGTTCCATGACGGTGGTGGTCGATGCCACGTCGCGTCGCATCTGATCCGGTGTGACTCCGAGGTCCGGTTGCCAGCGGCTGTGCAGGCGTAGATCAGTGAGTGCAAAATGCACCTGGCGCAGCGTGGCCAGTCCTGCATTGAAGGTACGGTTCAGCCGCAGCTTGGCGTATTCCTCATCGGGCAGCGGTTCACCGGTCTGCCAGTGGCGCGCCATCTTGTTCAGCGTCGTGCGATCCAGACACCAGTTCTCCATGAACTGGCTGGGAAGTTCCACCGCATCCCACTCCACGTTGTTGATGCCTGCCGCTTCCGGTTCATCGACGGTGGTGAGCATGTGCTGAAGACCGTGACCGAACTCATGGAAAAGCGTCTCCACCTCGTCAAAACTCATCAGACTTGGCGCATCTCCCACGGGTGGTGTCTGATTGCAGATCAGATAAGCCACCGGAAGCACTGTGCTGCCGTCGGCTGAAACACTCCGGCCGAGGCAATCGTCCATCCAGGCGCCTCCGCGCTTGCTGGCTGGGCGGCTGTAGGGATCCAGATAAAACGCGGCGATTGGGGTGCCGTCCCGTCGGCTCACCCGGAAAAATCTCACATCGGCATGCCAGATCGGAGCCTCACCATCCGCGGCATGGATCTCAACATCAAAGAGACGTCCACAGAGGTTGAACAACCCCTCCAGCACCTGCGGCAACGGAAACCAGGGCCGTAATGCTTCCTGATCCAGATCGAAGCGCTCTTTGCGCAAGCGTTCGGACCAGAAGGGAAGATCCCATGGAGCCAGATCATCGGATTCGCTCGCACCATGCCGCCGTGCGCAGTCCTTGAGATCGTCCAGTTCCTTCTGCGCTGCAGGGAAGGCTGCTTTGCGCAGTTCTTCGAGCAATGCTTCGACGGCATCCACATCCGCAGCCATTTTGTTGGCAAGGCTGCGTTCCGCCCAATGGGCGTAGCCCAGACGAGCAGCTTGATCGATGCGGAGACGCAGAATCTCCTCAATCAGGGCGCGATTGTCCAGATCACCGTGGCTGGCTCGACTGACGTGGGCCCGGTAGACGGTCTCCCTCAAGCCGCGGTTCTCGGCGTGGGTGAGGAACGGCAGATAGCGGGGCATATCCAGACCAAGCAACCAGGGCCCTTGCTCAGCGGTGGCCGTCTTGTCTCCGGCATCGCGGGCTGAGGCGGCCAGAGCCTCGAGAGCTCGTTTCGGAAGGCCGGAGACCTGCTCTGGATCGGTCAGTTTCAGGGTCCACTGTTGCGTGGCATCCAGAACGTGATTGCTGAAGGAGGTGGAGAGTTCAGCCAGCCTCTCGCTGGTGCGGTTGAAGGCCTGTTGCTCCTCGCCCTGCAGACCGACTCCGCGTTGATCCATGGAGAGCAGTTCACTCGCCAGGATCCGTTGGCGGGTGCCGTCGAGAGGCTCCTCTGATGCATCGCGCAGGTGTTGAAGGGCTTCATAAAGAGTCCGGCTCTGACCGAGTCGGTTCCCCAGCCGCACCACATCAGCCTGCTGGCTGGCATGGGCTTCGCGCAGTTCGGGCGAGTTGCACACACCGTTGAGATGGGAGACCACACCCCAGCTCCAGCGCAGTCGCTCGCCGATGCTCTGCAACGGAGTCATCACGGTGCTCCAGCGGAGCGGTGAGCCGTTGCTGATCAGTGTTTTCAGCTCAGATTCCAGGGTGCTGAACTCGTCCTCGAGGTTCTTCAGCAGGACGGGAATGTCTTGGCGAACCCGGTCAGGCGTGATGGATGCGTACTCGGGAAGGCCATGACCCTGAAGCAGGGGCGATTTTGTTGTGGATGTCATGTCAACCGATGGGGAGTCGCTGGATCAGGGCCATGAGGGTGTGTTCTCCGAGACGTGTCGCCAGTGCATCGGTGGAGGCTTCGTAAAGGTCCATGGCGATGCGAGGCCACACACCGATGACCAGGGTCGGCACAAGCAGGCTGAGGCCGATCACCAACTCCCTGGGTCGCATGTCGTCGATCACCGCAAGGGCTGGAATCCTCGGCCCGAAGAACACGCGACGACACATCGACAACAGATAGACGGGGGTGAGCACAAGGCCGATGGCGGCCAGGAGCACCGTGATCGATCGGAACAGTGAGGTGAAGCCCTCCTGGCTGGTGATTCCCAGGAACACCGTTATCTCACTGATGAAACCGCTCATGCCGGGGAGAGCCAAAGAAGCCAGAGAGCTGGCCAGGAAGAAGGCGAATGTGATGGGAAGCGCCTTGGCCAACCCCCCCATGTTCGGAATCGACAGCGTTTTGGTGCGTTCATAAAACACCCCCGTGACGAAGAACATGGCGGCCGCGATCAGCCCGTGGCTCACCATCTGCAGCATCGCTCCACTCACTCCAAGTGCATCCACCGCTCCGATCCCGAGCAGCACAAAACCCATGTGGCTGACTGAACTGCAGGCAATGCGTCGTTTGACGTTGTCCTGGGCGAACGCGTTGAGCGCTCCGTACACGATGTTGACGATCCCAAGAATGACCAGTGCCGGAGCCAGTTGAAGGTGGGCATCCGGAAGCATCTGGACGTTGAAACGCAGCAGCGCGTAACCCCCCATTTTGAGCAGCACACCCGCCAGAAGCATCGACACCGGAGCATTGGCTTCGCCATGGGCATCCGGGAGCCAGGTGTGCAGCGGGAACATCGGCAGTTTCACGCCGAAGCCCACGAGGAAGCCGAGATAACAGAGAAGCCCAAAACTTCCACCTGGCGAACGGGAGGCGAGTTCGGAGAGATTCAGGGTGAACTGATCGCCGGACAACGCCAGAGCCAGGCCGCTGATCAAGATCAGCAGCGACGCCAATGCGGTGTAGAGGATGAATTTTGTCGCGGCGTACTGGCGGTTCTGACCGCCCCAGATGGCGATGAGCAGATAAACCGGAACGAGCTCAAGTTCCCAGGCCAGGAAGAAGAGAAGGAAATCCTGCGACAAGAACACGAGGCCCTGGGCTGAGGCCTGCACCAGAAGAAGCGCGAAATAGAGGCGTGACTTGCTGGTGACCGACCAGCTGGCGGCCACGGACAGAAGGGTCACAAGTCCGCTGAGAACAACGAGCGGAGCGGACAGTCCATCGGCAGCGAGAGACCACTCCAGCCCGATCACCGGCAACCAGCTGACCCGCTCCACAAGCTGCAAGCCACTTTGGGAGGGATCGAACTGGGTGGCGAACACCACCAGCATCAGCAGCAGATCCACCAGCAGAACCCCAAGGGCAAGGTTGCGTGGCAGGGGGGAGTTGTCTCCCGACGACCCTGGAAGCAGGGGCATGAGCATCGCCCCGGCCGCCGGCAGCAGAACGATGAGTGAGAGCCAGGGGAATGAGGCCTGGGACGCGGCCAACAACGGCAGTTCTGCGTCCATTCCCTGACCTAAATCGTGAACAAAGCTAACAGCATCGACGCTACGACTTGGGTAGATCTACCCATCATCCGCCGGCTGCCAGTGGCTGCCTGAGGTCTGGACATTCAGGACCGGGGCGCGGCTGGCCACCCCTGCCGCCTCCCAGCTGCGCACCATGGCCCTGCTGATGGCGGTTCCCTTGCCCTCCGGGCAGAGGGCGATGATGCTCGGCCCCGCCCCACTGATGGCACAGCCCCATGCACCCGCCTCAAGGGCCGCAGCCTTCACCTGATCGCCACCTTTGATCAGCCGCCAGCGGTAGGGCTCATGCAGACGGTCGTGCATGCCATCGGCGATCAGGTCGCCGTTGCCCGTCCGCAATCCCTGCAGGAGCAGGGTGAGTGCTCCGAGGTTGACCACGGCGTCACTCACTGGAATTGCCTTTGGCATGGCACGTCGGGCTTCACTGGTGCTCAAGCGGATCGATGGAATCGCCACAACGGCTTGCACGCTGGGGGCCCACTCGCAGCGCACAACGCGCCAGCGCTGGGATGCAGCTTTGGCGGTCATGCAAAGGCCTCCGAGCAGGGATGGCACGACGTTGTCGGGATGGCCTTCGATGTCGATCGCCAGCTCCAGCAGTTTCTCTTTGCTGAGCGGTTCGCCAACCAGTGCATTGGCACCCATCAGGCCAGCCACAATGGCTGTGGCACTGCTTCCCAGGCCCCGTGCCGGTGGAACCGCCAGCCTCACCCTTGCTTCCAGAGCCACAGGTTCGAGGCCAGCAGCTTTCCAGACCCGTTGGGCGGCGCGGTACACGAGGTTGTCAGGCCCACCACGAAGGTGACTGCCCTCTGTGCCCTCGATGATCAGTTCAAAACGCTCGCCATTGCCTTCGATCCGCCGCATGGCAAATCGATTGTTGAGGTCAAGCGCCGCACCGAGACAGTCAAAACCGGGGCCGAGGTTGGCGGTGGTTGCGGGGACATCCACCACCACTTTCTGGCCGATGCGCGGCTGCGCCATCCCTGCTCATCTGTTCAAGCCAGTGTCTCACCTGACTCCGCAAGCATCCTTGCCCTGCAGGCCGCACTGAACAGGCCCGCGAGCGGATCGATCACGGCTGTGATTTGCAATCCACTGATGAACTCCTGGAAGCGGCCTTTCTGACGAAGCGGCGCGAGAAAGGTGACCGACTGCAGGCCTTCGAGCTGCTTGGCGGCGGTGCCTCCACCGATCCAAAGGCCACCGCTGCACAACTCCTGCAATGCCACGTCCCCTGCCGCGGCTCCATAAGCGGAAAGCCACATCTGCAAGGCGTGTTGCATCAGCGCATCACCTTCACTCGCCGCCTTGCTGGCGTGAGCCGGAAAGTCCATCGCCGTGTTGCGGCGCCATGCCTGCGCCATCTCGCGCAGGGGGTGCTGACTGGCGTGGGGTTGTTCGAGCAGCCAGTGGGCGATGTGACCGAGTCCGGTCCCGCTCACGATTCGCTCGATTGAGAGACGGTCGACGTTGAGATCTTGTTTCAACCAGCACGCCAGTTGCCATTCCTCGTCGGTGCGAGCAGCGAATTCGCGATGTCCCCCCTCGCAGGAGAGTGACAGCAGCCCGCTCTGGGTGTGGACGCCACGGGCCATGCCCAGACCGGTGCCTGCCCCGAGGATGGCGACGGGACCGTTGTCCTGCGTGCCGGTCTGAAGCACAACCTGCTGTTCTTCGTCGAAGTGGGGCAGGCCGTAGATCAGCACCCCGAAATCATTCACGAGTTCAAGCTGTTTCATGCTGGCTGCCTCGGCCAGATCCTGTTCTTTCAGCTTCCAGGGAAGATTGGTGATGCGGGCGGTGCGGTCCCGCACGGGACCAGCCACGGCGATGCAGCCGTGATCAGGGGCGGGAACAGCGTCAGGCCTTTTGCTGAGGAACGCCTGGAGCATGGGCTCGAGCGACGGCCATTCGCTGGACTTGAACCGCTCCTGATGGAGATTCTCCAGGCGTCCTTCGTTCAGCCGGTACAGGGCCAGAAGGGTCTTGGTCCCTCCCATATCGCCGGCAAGAAGGGTGTTGGCGGCCATCGCGTGCCAGGGGGTCTTGTCTCAGGCTGGTCTCGGCAGAACAACTCGGCAACGAAGAATGTGGGCCTGTGAACCAGATCTAGAAAAAATCGAGCGGTAGAGGTCCCCAGGTGCTGCTTGCTTGCGGGTCGTCGTCGCTGTGACCGGTGATCAGGATCCCCTGCCCGAGGCCATGCTCGATGCGGATCCGAATGGACCCACCTTTCTGGTTGGCCTTCAGGAACACCGGCCCGGGTTGCTCACTGGTTTCAATCAGCGCAAGCGGTTCCCAGGTCTGGCTGGTTTCCAAAGCGCGCAAGGCTTTCAGGGCCGCGTCCGCCGATGGAGCCATCACACCGATGGTGAACCAGTTGGCAGATGCCATGGCCTCGGACAACTCGCTCCGGAGAGCAGCTGCAGCCCGCTCGCTCAGCTCAGGTGCGCTGCGCAGCTGCGTCAAATCCTTGAGGGTTTGCATCGGGAGGTCGCTCACGTCAAGCAACCAGTCCTGGCAGGCGTTCACTGTTGGAGCGCTGGGCTGCTGCAAGCAGCTCGGCGACCGATGTCTCGCCAAGGTCTCCATCGCGGCGACTGCGGAGGCTCACGGCGTTTCGCTCCGCTTCCTTGGCGCCGATGACCGCCAGAACGGGGATCTTCATCTGTTCACCGGTGCGGATCAATTTGCCGAGGCGATCACCACTCCGGTCAACCGTGGCCCTCACCCCAGCCTGGCTGAGTTGGTCCAGCAGCGTTTCGGCATAGGGGAGCACCTCGTCGGTAACGGGCAGCAGTCGCACCTGCTCCGGTGCCAGCCAGAAGGGGTAATCACCGGCGTAGTTCTCGGTCATGATCCCGAAGAAGCGTTCCAGTGAGCCGAAGATGGCCCGGTGGATCATGATCGGCCGCTGCTTGCTGCCATCGGCGGCGATGTAGTCGAGCTCGAACCGTTCCGGCAGGTTGAAATCCAGCTGGATGGTGGAGCACTGCCACATCCGACCGATGGCGTCTTCGATCTTGAGATCGATCTTGGGGCCGTAGAAGGCGCCGCCGCCTTCATCGATTTTGTAAGCCCAGCCCTTGCGCTCCAGGGCCTCGATCAGGCCCTTGGTGGCCAGCTCCCAGACGGCGTTGTCTCCGATCGATTTCTCCGGTCGGGTGGAAAGGTTGATCTCGTAGTTGCTGAAATCAAAGGTGGAGAGAATCCGCTCGGTGAGATCGAGGATTTTCAGAATTTCGTCGCTGATCTGATCGGGCAGGCAGAACACGTGGGCATCGTCCTGGGTGAAGCCCCGCACGCGCATCAGGCCGTGCATCACGCCCGGCCGCTCGTAGCGGTACACCGTTCCCAGCTCCGCCCAGCGGATCGGCAGCTCCCGATAGCTGCGCAGCTTGCTGGCGTAGGTGAGCACATGGAACGGACAGTTCATCGGCTTGAGCTGGTACTCCCGCTCGTCCACCTGCATCGGGCCGAACATGCTTTCGGCGTAAAAGTCGAGGTGGCCTGAGGTCTTCCACAGGCTGATGTCGGCCACGTGGGGCGTATAGAGCAGCTCATAGCCCCCTTCGAAGTGGGCCTGGCGCCAGAAGTCCTCGATCAGCAGACGCATTCGGGCGCCGCGCGGATGCCAGAACACCAGTCCTGCGCCGGCTTCATCTTCGATCGAAAACAGATCAAGGTCCTTGCCGATGCGGCGGTGGTCACGACGCAGGGCTTCTTCCTTGCGGCGCTTGTGTTCTGCCAGCTGTTCGGGGGTCTCCCAGGCGGTTCCATAGATGCGCTGAAGCTGAGCTCTGGTCTCATCACCACGCCAGTAGGCCCCAGCAACGCTCTCCAGTTCAAATGCCTTGGGATTCAGCTCCCTGGTGTTCTCGACGTGAGGCCCTGCACAGAGATCCCACCACTGGTCACCGAGGGTGTAGAGCGTGATCGGCTCCTGCAACCCCTGCAGGATCTCGAGCTTGTAGGGCTCGTTCTGAGCCTTGATTTTCTCCTCGGCCTCCTCACGGCTCACCTCGATCCGTTCGAGCGGCAGACGGCGGCCAATGATCTTCCCCATCTCCTTCTTGATCGCCTTGAGGTCGGCTTCGGTGAAGGGGTCGGGATTATCGAAGTCGTAGTAGAACCCGCTTTCGGTCCAGGGACCAATGGTCACCTGCGCTTTGGGAAACAGTTTCTGAACCGCCATGGCCATCACGTGGCTCATCGAGTGGCGGATCTTCAGCAGCTGGGAGCTTTCGCTGGTCTTCGGCAGAACCACTGGCGCTGAAGGGGCTGAAGTGGTTGCGGCCGCGCTGCTCACCGGTTCCGGATCGGGGCCCGCCATCCTATTGGCGTGACTTCGGTGGTTTTGCCATGGACAGCGGATCTCTGCGGCCATCGTCCGAAGCCGGTGCCCTTCTGTCGTCTCTGCTCGGATCGCTGCTCGATGATTTCGATCACTGGTTTCAGCGAGGAGAAGATCTGCTCAAGGAATGTCCTGATGAAGTGATGTCAGCGTCAGATCAGGAGGCTTTGGCAGGACGCTTGGCGGAAGGGAAGAAAGCGATTGCGGCAACGCGGTCTCTCGTGGCGGCCTCGGCCCAGCCGATGGCGGTCTCCATGGAAGCGATGACGCCTTGGCATGGACTGGTGACCGAGGTCTGGGGCCTTGCCGCACGATTGGCGGCTCTGCAGCGCTGAGCTGTCAGACCCCGTGGCGAAGACGCAGTTTCTTCAGATTGCTGCTGTAAAAACTGGCCAGCTCCGTTGGGGTTTTGACGGGTTGTCCATAGGCACTGCGTCCATATCTGTTCGGAAATGACGCCCATTCCGGAGCCAGGCGTGCCATGGCCGCCTCGGTGAGCCCGTTCCTGTCGATTTCCTGGAGTGCACCGCGTCGCTTCACCAGGTGCAGTGCGGCCTGGTCCTGATGCTTCGGCTCGAAGGATTTCAACTTCAACTCCTTGGCCACGCCTTTCCATGTTGTTGGCAGGAACTGATAAGCACCTGCAGCAGCACTGGTGTAGCGCTTCACCACAACCCGTTCAGGGTGTCGCGACAGGTCCTTGAATTCACCGCCTCCGTAGAGGATCTGATAGCCCTTGTCCTGGCCATCTTTCCAGGTTCCCTCGGCATAGCGGATCGTGTTCAGCAGGGCGCGACGCTCAGGTGTCAGCTCATACGGGCCGCTTTCACTGACGTTGGCGAGCATGGCCCGTGACACGGCGGCCCGTGCTGCAGGTCGCTCGTGTTCCGCGGTGGCGACGGCCAAAGGCGCCGTGCTGGCACAAAACACAGCGAGTCCGGCTCCGACGTTGAGAACGGGAAGGACGCTTCTGCACACGTTGTGCAGAACAGCTGTGTGTTGGGTACCGAACGGATGCACGCAGTGCTGTCGATTGGGAACGCCAACTTGGACGACCTGGCTGACGGTTGCGAGATCGGTTCAGGGAGGGTTGACGATGAAGGCCGAATATGAATAGGCAAAAATCACTAGCGAGCGTGTCTCGTGAGACTCGTTGTGCTGCAACTGGTTCGACCGCCTTTGTGACGGGGTTCCGGTTCGTCTTGCCAGCCACTGTTCTGATTAGCCAGCCTTATCAATGCTGTTTGCTGTGATCAGGGCCGTGGCGTGAATCCCATCGCTGAGCGAACCCGTTTCAACGTTGCGTCTGCCACGGCGGCGGCGCGATCACGGCCTTCGGTCAGTGCTTTGTCCAGTTCTGCAGGGTCGGCCATCAGTTCACGATGGCGCGCTTGGATCGGTTCAAGCGCTGCAATGGTCGCCTCAGCCAGCAGGGGCTTGAACTGTCCCCAGCCCATCTCGGCGCATTCCTCTGCCGCTGCATCCCGGCCCCGCCCGCTCAGAAGGGCGTAAAGACCAAGCAGGTTGTCGGTTTCCGGCCGATCGGGGTTGCCGAACTCGAGTCCCCGTTGTGGATCGGTCTTGGCGCGCTTGATCTTCTTGGTGATCAGCTCCGGCGAATCGAGAAGGGTGATCCGGCTCGCCTCGTTGGGGTCGCTCTTGCTCATCTTGCTGCGACCATCCGTGAGGCTCATCACCCGAGCTCCTTCCTTGAGGATCATCGGTTCTGGAACCTTCAGCACCGGATGCTCCTCGCTTCCGAAGCGGGCATTGATGCGCTGTTGGGCAATGTCCCGGGCCAGTTCAAGGTGCTGCTTCTGGTCTTCCCCCACAGGCACCAGGTCAGCGTCATAGAGAAGGATGTCCGCAGCCATCAGCACGGGGTAATTCAGCAGTCCCACGGAGACGTTGTCTCCCTGCTTCAACGCTTTTTCCTTGAACTGAATCATCCGCTCCAGCCAATTCAGCGGGGTCACGCAGTTCAGCAGCCAGCACAGTTCACTGTGGGCAGGAACATCGCTCTGAACGAACACCGAACAGCGCTCCGGATCCATTCCGCAGGCCAGATAAAGCGCTGCGGTTGTTCGGATGTCTTGGCTGAGCTTCCCAGGGTCGTGGGGGACGGTGATGGCGTGGAGGTCGACCACACAGACAAACGTGTCGTGGGTGTTCTGAAGGTCGACCCAGTTGCGAATCGCCCCGAGCCAGTTGCCGAGATGCAAAGCTCCGGTCGGCTGTACACCGGAGAGGACCCTGGGGCGCGGCATCGATCAGGCCTCAGCTGGCTTGGCGTCGTCTGAGGTGGATGCCTCCGTGCCGGACGTCTCAGCCACGGTGTCGTCGACGCTGACTGTTGGGTCGACCTGCTCAGATTGTTCAACCTCAGCTGCTGGGTCGGTCTCCGCCTCAGGCTGAGGTTCGGCTTCGGGTTCCGGTTCAGGTGGTGCCGGCTTGGCAGGACGTGCGAAGGGATCCGGGCGGGATCCTCGACCTCCCCCACCTTGGCGATCATCGTCATGACGACGGCCGCGGCCACCCTCACCGCGACCGTCTCCGCCACGACCACCTTCACGGCGGCCGCCTCGGGGCGCCTGGGAGCGTTGTTGCTCAATCAGCTCACCCAGCTGGCCGTCTTCAAGCATCTGACCGAGGGTGCGCACGGCGAACCCGAGCACAGCCACAGTCGAGCGCAGGTTGAAGGCCTCCTGCAGGGCGCGGGCTGAGCGCATCTCGTTGTCGCTCAGACGAATGCGGAAGCCGCCACCCTCCCGACCACCGGGGGGACGACCGCCTCGGTTCCCACCTCTGGAGTCTCCACCCCGACCACCTTCACCACCGCGGTAACCATCGCGGCCACCATCTCCCTGACCACCCTGCTGCTGGGGGTCATTGCTGTAGGAATCACTCATGGCCTGAGGCCGGAATCAGGCGCAAGTGTGCCGCATCATCGGTGTGCTGTCCGCGACCCAGTGCAGCTCGTGATCATCGCGACTGTCTTTTTGGGCAAGAACAAGCATCGGAACAGTCGCATGCCCCTGTTCGAACAATTGTTTGTATTGGCTCACAAGCTCCAGATAGCGGCTGATCGTCCAGCCATGGGAGGTTTGATCTTCTCCAGCCCAGAAGAGCTGAAGGGCTCTCTGACAATCCTTCATGCCGAATTCATCCCAGCAGGTCTGCTGGGCCAGCAGGGCGTCGACTCCTTCATTCAGCAGAGCTCGATAACGAATCAGTTCCGGTGCCTCGTGTCTGCCATCTGGAGGAAGACAGCGGCGTAATTCGCTGAGGTCAATGCGGAGCAGTCTCAGCCAGCTGGGGTCATGCAAGAGAACAGGGAGCGTCCAGCTCCATGCAGCGGAAGTCCTCACTTCACGGACGATGTCGATAAGCCCCTGCCGTTGCCTGTTTGTTAGAGCTTCGAGTGGATCGGTTTCACGACTGCCACTACCCATGGGTGCCTGAATAGGTGATCCCTTCTTCGACGTAGTCCTTCGGTTCGAGATGAATGGTGCAGCGCACCGGCCCGAAGCTTCGGTCCATTTTTTCCTCCACGTGCTCGGTGATCCGGTGGGCCGTGGTCAGGTCGTCGGCTTCCACCACCATGTGCATGTCGATGAACACCTGTTGCCCGAGCACGCCACGGCTGGCGATGTCATGGCAGTTCAGCACCCCTGGAACGGCCATCACCTCGGCATGGATCGCTTCCGGGGCGATGGCGATGTGATCCACCAGCCAGGGCAGGTTTCTGCTCAGCACGCTCCAGCACACCCGGATCAGGAGAAGCGCCATGGGAATCGCCAGGACGATATCGAGCCAGTTGACCTTGAACAGGAGGGCACCCGCCATGCCCACCAGCACGAGCATGGTGGTCCACACATCACTGGCTGCATGCTGCGCATCAGCCTTGAGCAAAGCGCTGTTCAGCCGTCGGCCCTGTTGATGCTCATATCCCGCCAGGAGCAGATTGAATCCCAGAGCCAGCAGCAGCAACATCAGCTCAGTCCAGGTGATTCGAACCGCTGGAAGACCCTCCAGCACGCGCTCCCCGGAACGAAGCAGGATCTCTAAGGCTGTGAACAGGATGAATCCGGCAATCCCGAGGGCTCCGATCGCTTCATATTTGTGATGGCCGTAGGGATGATCTCTGTCGGGTCTTGGATCCGACAAGGTGTTGGCAATCAGGCCCGTCAGACTGGAGAGAGCGTCGGTGCCGCTGTGCATCGCATCGGCGATCACCGCGAGGGAGCCACTGATCAACCCCACGCTGAGCTTGAGCAGTGACATCCCGATGTTGACGCCAAGAGCCACCATCAGCACCGAGCGAACCTCTCCACGGTGATCTCCAGGATGTCCGTTGTCGTTGTGAGACTTGGCTCGCATCTGAGATCCGCTCAGTTCATCCAAGCTATGGAAGGTTGATCAATTCGACCTGTGTCGCTGGTCGCAATGGCAACAGTGAGCTAGGACGACATCTGCTGCACCAGAGCGCTCCGCCGTGAAACTCCCGCTCCCGCTGGCTGAGGTTCTGCCACTGAGATCTGGACTGATTGGCCGCGCGGTTGTTGTTGGCGGCAGCCTCTTGCTTGGCCAGTGGGTCTTGGCGGACGTGATGCATCTGCCAGGGGGTGGCTTGGGCCTGCTTGCTGCTGGTGCAGGGGTCTGGTTGATCAGTCGGGGATCATCAACGCCGCAGTTCAAGACTCCCCAATCGGAGCAGGAATGGATTGATCGCTGCCGGCAGGTGCTCGATCAGTTCGATCATTTTGAACACGGTCCAAGCCTGAATTCAGAGGAGCGCCACGCCTCTCTGCAGCGGGTGATCAGCCGCGACGGACCGCAGCGGCTTGGCGTTGTCTGTGTCCAGGGCACCTCCATGCCTGAGGTGGCTCAGCTGGAACGGGCAATGGCAGGGAATGAGCCCGTGATCCTGTCCATGGCCCATCCCCTTGCCGTCTCCGACGGGCAGCGGTGCTGGCCGGAGGGTTTGCGCGATCAGGACGTTCTGCTGCATGTCCTGAAAGCTCCCTTGATGGCAGCAGATCTGCTGTGGCTTCAGCAACTCCCGGATGATCAGCCCGCATGGCTGCTGGTTGACGGTCTGATGGGTGACGAGGAAGCGTTTGTGTCGCAGCTGCCGGAGCGATGGAAGGAACACCTTCTGATCCGCAAGGAGGGGGTCGATCTCCGACGTTGCGTTCAGCCTTTGCGACTGGCCTGCCGGTCCGCCGCGTCCAACCGAAGCGCCACACGCCGGCGGATGCTCGCTGATCTGCATCGTCGTTGGCAGTCGGATCTCGAGAGCCTGCGTCGCCGTCGTTTCCAGTCGCTCCAGCAACGCACGCAATGGATCGTCGCGGCCTCGGTGATGGCGTCCCCTGTCGCGAGCGTTGATCTCCTGGCCGTTGCGGTGGCGAATGGCCTGATGATTCGCGACATGGCGCAGATCTGGGGCTGTCAGCTCAGTGCGGACGTGATGAAGGAATCTGCAGGCGTGTTGGCTCGGGCTGCTTTAGCCCAAGGGGTGGTGGAGTGGAGCTCCCAGATGCTGTTCAGTCTCGCCAAGCTTGATGGGGGGGCATGGCTGGCGGCCGGGGCCATGCAGGCTCTCAGCGCCGCCTATCTGACGCGGGTGGTGGGACGTGCCATGGCGGATTGGCTTGCTTTGAACGCTGGGGTCGCCCAACCGGATCTGGACCTGTTGAAGCGGGAGGCGCCACTGCTGGTGGCAAGAGCCGCTCAGGACGAACGTCTCGATTGGAGTGGGTTCATGCAACAGTCTCGCCAGTGGTTGCTTCATCCAGCTTCATGAAGCACTTCATGAAGTGCTTCATGAATAAAGATTGAGAGGTGAGTCGCTTTGTTGAGTTGACGTGTCATCAGCGCATCACTCCATAGCCTTTTCTCATCCTTCCCTGTCAAAAGGGTTGGCTTGATCTGTCTTCTTTATTTCTCATGTCCACCGCAATCCGCAGCGGACGCCAGAGCAACTGGGAAGCTTTTTGTCAGTGGGTCACTGATACCAACAACCGCATTTATGTGGGCTGGTTCGGTGTACTGATGATTCCCTGCCTCTTGGCAGCAACCATTTGCTTCATCATTGCCTTTATCTCCGCTCCCCCGGTTGATATCGATGGCATCCGTGAGCCAGTCGCTGGTTCTCTGATCTACGGCAACAACATCATCTCCGGTGCTGTTGTTCCTTCTTCCAACGCCATCGGCCTGCACTTCTATCCCATCTGGGAAGCTGCTTCCCTCGATGAGTGGCTGTACAACGGCGGTCCTTATCAGCTGGTGGTTTTCCACTTCCTGATCGGCATCTCCGCCTACATGGGGCGTCAGTGGGAACTCTCCTACCGCCTCGGCATGCGCCCTTGGATCTGCGTTGCTTACAGCGCTCCGCTGTCGGCTGCTTTCGCCGTGTTCCTGGTCTACCCCTTCGGTCAGGGTTCCTTCTCTGACGGCATGCCCCTGGGCATCTCTGGCACCTTCAACTTCATGTTGGTGTTCCAGGCCGAGCACAACATCCTGATG
>PAEP01000044.1 GCA_002700765.1 Synechococcus sp. MED850 | reverse complement strand
CTTGCACGGTATGGTTGTTACTTTGTAGAAGCGATTGCCAAACGGCAACCGCTTCGTTGTTGCGATTTCTGTTCAAAAGGGCGTTGGCTTCTCCATCTCGGATTAAATCTGTNTNCAGGCCGTATTTGATGCTGGTTCTGAGCATGCGNAGTGCNANTCCTGNTTTTNNGTTNTNGATNAGTGCNNTTGTTTCCTTGAGCAGTGNTTNTTCNAGNTTNNNGANTTTTCCAGGNGGNTGTTCTGGTAGATGCTGAATCTGTACGCCTTCAGTGGCTAACAAGGTTCGAAGNGTTGAATTCAGTTCTTCTGAATGCTGCCGAAGCATTGTTTTGGCTGATTGCTTGACTTCAGGATTGTCGCTTTGGACAAGCGCTTGCCAAATCTGGATGGCTTCACTGTAGTTCTTCTTTTTGTGAAGAGCTTTGGCTTCCATCCCTTTGATGGGGTCTGTGCATAGTCCAAAGTTGATGCTGGTTTGAAGCATGCGCAATGAAACCACCGGCTTCTTTTTGTTGAGAAGGTCGTTGGTTTGTTTGAGAATGGGTTGCTCCAGTTTTGATAATTCTGCGGGTGGCTTTTTTGGGAGATGGCGACCTGGTAGCTCTTCTGCCTTCAGTATTTTTTGAAGTTTGGTCAGCAGACGTTCAGACTGTTGCTTGAGCATCTCCTGGGCTGATTGCTTCGCATCTTCGTTTTTGCTTTTCAGCAGTGTTTCGCAGATCTGGACGGCCTCGTTGTTTCGCTTCAGATCCAGAAGACATCTGGCACGTTTTTCTTCGATGGCTGGTGAGCGAAGCCCCGCTTTGTTGCTTGCCTCAAGGATCTGAAGTGAGACGTCAGCAAGTTCAGATTTCTGAAATCTTGTCGCTTCAGCGAGGATTGGTTTTTGGAATTGCTTTAAATACAGCGGTGCTGAGTCGGGAAAGTATTTGGCTTTTCTACCAGTCTGTTCGATGATTTGATTCATCTCAACGATGAAGTCGTCGATCCTCTTTCGTTCATCCAATCGATCGTCAATGGCTTTGATTGCCGCCTCTTGGATGGACTTGTTATTGGATTTCGAAAGTTTCGTCCAGATCGAAAGGGCGTCCTCCCATCGGTCAAGTTTGGCGAGGGTTTTTGCCCGACTTTCTTCAGTCCATGGATTGGTGAACCCTGCAAGATTGGCTTGCTCAAGGAGTGATAGAGCAAGGTCAGGGTTGCCATTGTTTGTCAACCAAGTGGCATCTTTGACCAAGGGTTTCCACAGCTCTTTCCAGACCCTGACGTCAATATTTTGAAGTGTTTGGAACGGGTGCTCTGTTTGTTTCTGAAGTTCGATCAGTTCTTCCAAAAGCCGCTTGATCTGCCTTGCCTCCTGGTTGCTCATCACAAGCAAGGAGTCTTTTATGGATGACCAGAAGTCTTTGGAAGGCGTTGGCATTGGGGGACGACTTGTTCGTAAGGAGTTCTGCGTTTTGAGTGAGATGTGTCACTCACTCTCACCTCTCGNGGNCCATGGTAAGCCATGCTCCCAGTCCTCAATTTTTNAGGGGCAAAAAAAAGCCGGCCGTTTGGCCGGACCTTGAAGAATGAGATAAGGCTTTGGTCAAGCGGAACCAACACCGGTGTATGCGCCGTAGAAAAACAATCCCACAACAAAGAGAACTGCCATCCCTCCAGCTGTAGCGACAAGCCACAGTGGAAGCACGCCTTCGGTCCACCGGGATCTCCAGGGAACGGCAGGGCGGCCATCAGGAAGACGATCCGGGATCCGACCGTCTGGATAGAGAGACTTCTTGCTGCTCATCGAAGGGACCTCAGTTGAAGAAGTAGCTGGAGAACAGCACGCCAGTGGTGAACACCACAAGCAGCCCTAAGTAAAGGCTGGTGCGGTTGAGTTCAACCGGAAGGTTGTTGGGGTTGGGATTGCGTTCCATGAATTTGGATCAGCGACGAATGAACTGCATCGCGGCAAGGGCTCCAAGGAAAAAGACCGTTGGAACACCGAGCGTGTGGAGAGCAAGCCAGCGCACCGTGAAGATCGGGTAGTTGCGCGGCGTTGTGGAGACAGGTGCTTGGGACATCGGTTATTTCAGTCGAACATCAAGCTGGGACTTGCCTTCGTAGCGTTGGCTCACAACAGGAGCTTTGCTTTCCGTCGCCTGAAAATAAGCATCAGGACGAGGCGTGCCGAAAGCGTCGTAGGCCAGACCCGTGGACACAAATAAAAACCCTGCCAAGAAAATTGACGGGAGTGTCACAGCGTGAATCACCCAGTAGCGGATGCTCGTAATGATTTCGAAGAACGGTCGTTCCCCTGTTGAGCCTGCAGCCATGGCTTGGGGTGGTTTAGCTCGGTGATCCTAGTGGTCTGATCGGGAGACCTGCCGGAGACTTGGCGGCTCGGTTACACAGCGTTGCCGACCCAGCGCAGCAGATTGCCCCGTTCCCCCATGACAAAGGCGAGGTCACCCTCCATCACGATGCGGGTGAAATTGCTGGGCTGACGGTCTCCGACTGGGTCGATCTGCCAGCTATCACCACCGTCACTGCTGACCAGCAGGGTGCCGTTGCCTCCCCCAGCCCAGATCGCTCCGTTGTCGTCCCAGGCCATGTCCATGTACCCGTAACCATTGGTGATTGGAATGATCGGCTTGCTCCAGCTGTCCAGTTCACCGGACTCGTCGTTGAGACGGATCTGAGCGCCACGGGCCAGCATCCAGAGATTGCCGTCGGGTTGGAAACCGATGCTCTGGAGCCGTTGACTGCTGACGCGCTGATGGACCTGCCAGACGGAATCACCCGGCTCCCAGGTGGAATAGAAATTGCCGAGGCTGCTCACGCTGACGTAGCTGCCGTCATCGCTGCGGCGCAGATCACGCACAGCTCCAGCGGCATCGGTCACTTTTGCTTCCCAGCTGGCTCCGCTGTCGCGCGTTTCATAAACGGCCCCAACGTTGGTGGCCAGTTCTGCAGTGTTCTTGCCTAGTGCAGTGATCAAATAAGGCTCGCCGGGCAGTTTCGTGTCCAGGAACAGGCGTGTCCAGTTCTGGCCACCGTCGGTGCTGTGCATCAGAAGCCCTGGCTGGCCAGCGATCCAGCCTTCCTGGCCCCTGAAATCAATGCTGATCAGACGAAAATTTTCCTCNTCGGGAAGATCGAGGCTGCGTTCGTTCCAGCTGGCTCCACCATCGTCGGTTTCCTGAATCATGCGGTTGCTGCCCACCAGGAATCCGTGATTTGGATCCGTGAAGGCAACGTCCAGGGGATTCGCCTCTGTGTCCAGTGTTTGGGACTGCCAAGGGCTTGCAGTGGCCATGGGCAGTCGGGTGGTGACGCAACCGCTGAGGCTGACGCTGACCACCAGGACGAGCAACAGGTTGAGGACGGAGGAGAGCAGGCGATTCATGGGCTGGCCGATCAACGCAGGGAGTACAGGGAGAGGAAGAAGGCGAAGGCGAGCGCAAGGCTGCCGAAGATCAGAACATTTTTCTGACCCGGGGTGAGCCGGTTCACCCCCAAGCCGAAATCGAGATTCTCTTCAAATCCACTCGCTTTCATGCGTGGGCCGATGTCCCGGAACGCCGGCACCCGACTGCGGCAGACCGGGCAACGAAACCGCATCGGGTCGAGGTCTTCGAAGGCTGTGCCGGCCGGGATGCCGACTTTTTTCACGCCTTCGTCCGGGTCGTAGACGTACCCGCAGCTGCGGCATTCGAAGCGATGNGTTCGAGGGTCGGACTCAGGTTCCTCTGCAACCGGAGCATCGGGGACGATGTCAGTCTGGGATGTGGACTCCTCGGTGGACTGAAGCTCGTCGCTCACCGTTGTGATGCCAGGCCGGCTGACTCTATCGGCGTCGGTTCCCCGCGGTGAATGCCAGACTGCATACAACGAAGGGGACTTCAATGTTCGCCCTGCCCGGTTACGACGCTTTTCTGGGGTTTCTGCTGATTTCAGCAGCCGTGCCTGTNCTTGCNTTGGTGACCAACAAANTGTTGGCACCCACCAGTCGAGCTGGCGAACGACAGCTCACCTATGAGTCCGGCATGGAGCCGATCGGTGGTGCCTGGATTCAGTTCAANATTCGTTATTACATGTTTGCGCTGGTCTTCGTCATTTTCGATGTGGAGACCGTTTTTCTCTATCCNTGGGCCGTTGCTTTCAACCGTCTTGGATTACTCGCCTTCATCGAGGCACTGATCTTTATTGCCATCCTTCTGGTGGCGTTGGCGTATGCCTGGCGCAAGGGTGCCCTCGAGTGGAGCTGAACTGACATGACNGACATTCCTTCTCCGTCCATCACCGCTGTCCGTGACCTTCGGGAAGCCACCTGTGGCCCCATCGGTTCNCCGGCGGTTACGTCTGATCTCAGTGAAAACGTCATCCTCACCAGCCTGGATGATCTCCACAACTGGGCTCGGCTGAGCAGCCTCTGGCCCCTGCTCTATGGGACAGCCTGCTGCTTCATTGAATTTGCAGCGCTGATCGGATCAAGATTCGATTTCGATCGCTTCGGACTGGTGCCCCGCAGTTCACCGCGGCAGGCCGATCTCCTGATCGTGGCTGGCACCGTGACCATGAAAATGGCCCCTGCTCTGGTGAGGCTCTATGAGCAGATGCCGGAGCCGAAATACGTCATCGCCATGGGTGCTTGCACCATCACCGGTGGCATGTTCAGNGCTGATTCCACGACGGCGGTTCGAGGTGTCGACAAGTTGATTCCTGTTGACCTCTATCTCCCAGGCTGCCCTCCGCGGCCGGAAGCGATTTTTGACGCGGTGATCAAGCTGAGGAAAAAGGTGGGTGATGAATCCCTTGCTGAGCGCCGTAAGCATCAGCAGACCCATCGGTATTTCACGGTGAAACACCAAATGAAGCGTGTTTCACCTGCTGTGACGGGTTCCTACCTCAAGGCTGACAGCCAACGCGCGGCCCTCGAGGCAGCACCTGGCCAGAAACTCAGCACGGATGCAGCCGTGCTCACCCCTGCGACTGAACTTGTTGAGTCATGAGCGAAACTCCCCAGAACAGTGCTTCAGAAGAGACGGCCGTTGTTGCGGCTCCTGCAGCCGGACCTGTCAGTCAATGGTTGAACGAACAGGGGTTTGAGCACGAACCGTTGGCGCCCGATCATCTCAGCATCGAGCAGATCGGCGTGGAGCCCATGCTTCTGCCGATCATCGCGGCCGCATTGAAGGGGAATGGATTCGATTACCTCCAGTGCCAGGGTGGTTACGACGAAGGTCCTGGTGAACGGCTGGTTTGCTTCTATCACCTGCTGGCCATGGCTGAACAGCTTGATGCTGTCGCCTCTGGTGCGTCATCGTCCTTGCGAGAAGTGCGACTGAAAGTGTTTCTGGATCGTGAAGGTTCACCTTCACTCCCCTCGATTTACGGCTTGTTCCGCGGTGCTGATTGGCAGGAGCGTGAAACGTTTGACATGTTCGGGATTCAATTTGATGGCCATCCCCATCCCAAGCGTTTGCTGATGCCCGAAGACTGGAAGGGTTGGCCCTTGCGGAAGGATTACGTGCAACCTGATTTCTACGAACTGCAGGACGCCTACTAAGCCCAGATCAAGCCTCTCGTCCACTCTGGTCTCTGCGGTGTTTGCGATAGAACCGCATCACAGCAAGAGCAAGGCTGCGGGGGTCATGCCGCAAGGTGGCCGTGGGACGTGCGCCTTGGAGCGGCGCTTGCATGACGTCGAAACCATCCCGTTTCAACGCTTCGGCATCACAGATCACCGGCTCCGCCCCCCGGGCTCTGTAGTGGTCCACCAGAGGTGAAGAGGCCAGGTCCTCCTGGGCCAGAACGGCGTTAAACAGGCGTTGATCAATGCCGAGGCTGGCGAGNTGNGCCTCAATCGCGCGCAGATGACCGCCCACATCCAGGCCATCGGTTTCGCCCGGNTGCGTCATCAGATTGCAGATGTAAAGCCTCGGCGATCNGCTGCGCTGGATGGCTGTGACCAGCTCCGGCACCAGCAGATTGGGAAGCAGAGAGGTGTACAGGCTTCCNGGTCCCAACACAATCAAATCGGCATTGGCGATGGCTTCCAGGGCCCGGGGCAGCGCCGGTGGACGTTCGGGTAAGCACCCCAGGCGAACAATCGGGCTCGGGGCGTGACCGATGTTGCTTTCCCCTTCGATGCGCTCGCCGTTCTCAAGTTCGGCCCAGAGGCGCACATCGGCGTTGGTTGCAGGCACCACCTGCCCCTGCACAGCAAGGACTCGGCTGGAGGCGGTGATCGCCGTCTCCAGATTGCCGGTGATCGCTGTGAGAGCGGAGAGAAACAGATTGCCGAAGCTGTGGCCCTCCAGTCCGCTTCCGGAGGAGAAGCGGTACTGNAACAGGCGCGTCAGCAATGGCTCCTCGGTGGAGAGCGCCGCCAGGCAGTTGCGGATGTCCCCNGGNGGNAGCACACCCAGCTCTCGGCGCAACACACCGCTGCTGCCGCCGTCATCGGCAACGGTGACGATGGCCGTGATGTGGCTGCTGTAGCGCTTGAGGCCGCTCAACAGGGTGGACAACCCTGTGCCGCCGCCGATGGCGACGATGTTGGGGCCACGGTTGAGTCGGCTTTTGGCTCGCAGAGCATCCACAAGCACCGTGTCCTTATCAGGGGCAAGGGCCTGCTGGATCGACCCGAAACTGCGGCTTTGACCCCAGAGCACCAGGCCCACCCCGACGATCACCACCAAGGGGCCCGTGAATTCCCGCGGCAGCACGGTGGTGATCGTGCTGAGCATCCAGCTCAGGGTTTCCAGGATCCAGTAAATCGGCTTGAGATCGGCCCAGACGGCAGCGCCAAGCAGCGCCATCAGCAAACCGAGGCCGGAGGTGAGCAGCCAGCGTTTGACCACCAGTCCAGGCTGCAACCANCGCACCGCACGCTGGGAGCGGGTCACCAGGTCGCGACGTCGCTGGGCCCGCATCAACCGGGCTTCGCGTTTTCTGCGCGGAGTCACGGTCGCCAAGGGGGCGTGAAGNTCGACATTGCCTGAACTGTACGGAGCCTGTCCAATCGAGCCAGGATGTCGTTGATCTGANCCNGAATCGTGTCCGAGTCCCAGCCGGTGGTTGAGATGCGCAACCTCACGATGCAGTGGGGGGAGCGGCGTGTGCTGGATGCGGTGAATCTGCAGATGCAACCCGGTGAGCGGCTGGCCGTGGTGGGGCCTTCCGGGGCTGGCAAATCCACGGTGCTGCGGTTGCTCGCCGGATTACAGCTGCCCACAGGCGGTGAGCTGCGGCTGTTCGACGAGCCTCAGACCTATCTACGGCTGGATCAAATCAATCCACCGGATGTGCGGCTGGTGTTTCAGAACCCAGCCTTGCTGGCCTCGCTCACAGTGGCTGAAAACGTTGGCTTTCTCCTGCGGGAGAAAGCACGAATGAGTGGGGCTGAGATCCGAGAACGGGTGGACGCCTGCCTAGAGGCTGTGGGCCTCTTTGATGTCGCCCACCAATACCCCGGAGAGCTCAGCGGCGGCATGCAGAAGCGGGTGAGCTTCGCGCGGGCCTTGATCGATGATCCCCAGCGCGCGGATCAGTCGATGCCCCTNTTGCTGTATGACGAGCCCACCGCCGGTCTTGATCCTGTCGCCTCAACCCGGATTGAGGATCTGATTGTGAAGACCACCACCGTGGCCAAGGGATGCTCGGTGGTGGTGAGTCACGTGCGCAGCACGATNGAACGCTCGGCCGAGCGGGTCGTGCTGGTCTACGACGGTCACTTCCAGTGGCAGGGATCCGTGGAGGAGTTCCGCACCACGGACAATCCGTTCGTTGAGCAATTCAGGACAGGTAGCCTGCGCGGACCCATGCAGCCTGCGCACTAGTTCTCCTATGCGACGCAGCATCCGTGATGCGATTGTCGGGTTCTCCGTGATCGGAGCGATCATCGGTTTCGCAGCGACCATGGCCTGGATGCGCGGCATCCGCATCGGTGCGAGCGAATGGAAGGTGACGGCGGAGTTTTCCGATGCCAACGGCTTGGCGGAACGCTCTCCAGTCACCTACCGGGGCATTCTCGTGGGCTCGGTGCGAAAAATCCGTGTGACCCCGGATGCGGTGGTGGCCGATCTGGAGATCAATCAGGGCGACCTCAAGCTGCCGCTGCCGGTGACCGCCACCGTGGCTCCCGGCTCGTTGCTGGGTGGTGACGCTCAGGTGTCCCTGGTGAGTTCCGGTCGGGCTCTGGCAGCGGATGCGGAGCTGCCACGTTCCGNAAGCTGCGATGCCTCCAAGCAATTGTGTGATGGCGGCACGATCCGCGGTGTGCAGGCTCCCAGCATCACCAGCGTGACGCAGACGATGCAGAAACTGCTCACCCAGGCNCAGAAGGCAGGCCTTGTTCCTGCATTGGCGCAATCCACCAAGCAGTTTGAGGAAACATCCAAGGATGCATCGCTGTTTCTCAAGAATGCAGATGGGACGTCGCGTGAAATCGAACAAATGGTCAAGCAANTGCAGAAGGAGATTGCCAAGGTNGATCCGATGATCGCCAACTTGAATGCAGCCACCAAGGATGCGGCCAAGGCGGCACTTCACGTGAACAACATCGTGGCGGCTTTGGATAATCCCAGAACGCTGAATGAACTGCGGCAGACCGCTGCCAATGCCAGTCAGCTCACGGCCAAGATCAATGCCGTGGGGGGTGATGTGGAGAAGCTCACCTCCGATGAGGAATTCATGCAAGGTCTTCGCAATGTCACGATCGGTCTGGGTGAACTGTTCGCTGAGATCTATCCAGCCGAAACATCCAAGCCTTGATGATTCAGCGATTTTTGGATGTTATTCACCGGGCTTAAATCGTGCCCAGGGCGTCCATGGCCACCGCTGCAATGGCCTGATCGCTGGCTTTCGGCAGCTGCACATATTTCCCTCCAGCGGCTTCTGCCAAGTCCTTGCCCATGCCGCTGCCGATGAACTTGCGTTCGGTGTCGATCACCAGCAACTTGATCCCGAGCATCCGGTAGCGGCTGGCCACATCCAGCACTTCCTGTTTCAGATCGGGTTTCTCCTCTCCCTCCAGCACGGGTTGGCCCAGGGAGGTGCTCAGGGGCACGTTGCCGCGCCCATCGGTGATGGCGACCACCACCACCTGGCCAAGATCACCAGTGGCCAGGGCATTGGCGCCGACGCGGGCCGCTTGGGTGAGGCCATGGGCCAACGGGGAACCTCCGCCGCAGGGCATCGATTCCAAGCGCCGGCGGGCGGCGGTGATCGAGCGGGTGGGAGGTAGCAGCACCTCGGCTTGATCGCCACGGAAGGGGATCAGCGCGACTTCATCGCGGTTTTCGTAGGCCTCGGTGAGCAGTCGGATCACAGCGCCCTTGGCGCTCTGCATGCGGTTGAGGGCCATCGAACCGCTGGCATCCACAAGAAACACCACCAGAGCGCCGGCCTTGCGTTGCAGCAGCTTGGCCCGTAGGTCGGCCTCTTCCACAATCACCTTGCGATCGGGCTGCCGTTCACGCCGTGCTTTCTGATAAGGCGCAGCAGCGCGAAGGGTGGCATCCACGGCGATGCGGCGGACAGGGCCGCGGGGCAGCATCGGCTTGACGTAGCGGCCGCGGTTGTCGCTCATCACCACCGAGCGGCTGCCGCTGTTGCCACTTTTGCTCTTGGCGGCATTGAACAGCAGCAGGTCCGGGTCGATCGCCACCGCTTCCGGGTCGAGCATGAACTCCTCGGGGATCGACGGCGGTGGAGCGTCATCCGGGCTGTCGTCGTCTTCGCTGTCGTCCTCCTCGGTGTCCTCGTCTTCGTTGTTGTCGTCGTCGTTGCTGTCGTCCGGTGGGTCCTGCTCTTCGTCCGGTGGCGTCTCCCCCTCCGGTGGCGGTGGCGGCGGCTGATCCTCCGGTGGTGGGGGCTCCATCTGCTGGTCCGGCGGCGGGACCTGGGAGGAGCGTGGGGCGATCACCAGGGCGACCGCCACCTGGAGGTCGTCGGCTTCCACCTGATCACGGCCGCTGAGGGCGGCATGGGCGCGGGCAACCCGCACGGCATAGAGCTCTGAGCGGTGCCCCTCGACGCCACCACGGATCGCTTCGGTGACCAGGTATTGGATCTGTTCCCGGCTGATCTGCACATCCGGCAGCCACTGACGCGCCAGCAGCAGCTGGGTGGCGAGGGCATCGGTTTCTTCGCGCCATGTCTCGGCAAAGGAGCGGCTGCACTGCCCATGGGCCAGCACCGCTGCTGTGATCTCAACCCGCTGTTCGGTGCTCACCAGCTGATTGGCCGACAGCGCGATGGCGAAGCGATCGAGCAGGTGATCACGAACATTGCCTTCTTCGGGGTTGTACGTGGCGATCAGCAGCGGCCGGCAGGGATGGCTGAGGCTGAGGCCTTCCCGTTCCACGCGGTTTTCACCACTGCTCACGGCCGCCAGCATCAGATTGACGATGCCGTCATCAAGCAGGTTCAGTTCATCCACATAGAGCACACCGCGGTGCGCTTCTGCGAGAAGGCCCGGTTGAAATTCGGCGCGGCCGCTGGAGAGGGAGGCGGCAACATCCACGGCCCCAAGCAGGCGATCTTCGGTGACCCCCAGGGGAATCTGCACGAAGGGAGCCGGGATCACCCGGGTGGGTGGATCACCGTTGATCTGCGCACGGGTGGCGGCATCCCACTCATCAGGCGTCTGCGGATCGAGATTGCGGCCGATGCCGGTATCGATGTCAAGGATGTCGATTGGTGGCAGCAGGGCATGCAAGCCACGGGCCAGCACCGATTTGCCGGTGCCCCGACCACCGGCGATCACCACGCCGCCGAGGCCGGGATCCACGGCAGCGAGCAGGAGCGCCAGCTTCAACGTGCCATGGCCGGTGATCGCAGCCAGCGGAAAGGCACGGGTTGCCCGGTCGTCCTTTGCCGCCACACCGCTTGCCACCATGGATGCGTTCAGCTCCTTCGTGGGCGCCAGTCTCGCCGATGCCCTCCTCTGCCGACGCTCCCCTGGCGGTGGCCCTGGGGGCAAACCGTCCGAGTGCCGCCGGCAACCCACGCCAGACGTTGATCAGCGTGCGTCCACGGTTGGAAGCGGTGATTGGGGACTGGGCCCGGCAGTCGCTCCGCTTTCGCTGGTCGGCGTTGTTGGACACAGCCCCGGTGGGACCGGTGGATCAGCCCCGTTACCTCAATGGTGTGCTGGTGGTGGAGGGCATCCCGTCGGAACCCAATCAAGCGGCCGCACTGCGCTTGTTGGATGATCTCCATGCCCTGGAGCAGCACTTCGGCCGCGATCGCGCTGGTGAAGAACGCTGGGGTCCAAGGACGTTGGACCTGGATCTGCTGTTCTGGGGCGAATTGCGCCTGGACCACCCGCGCCTGGTGTTGCCACATCCGCGGTTGCATCTGCGCGCATTTGTGATGGAGCCCTTGCTGCAGGCGATGCAGACCACGACCACCTGGTGCTGATGCCATCACGTCATCGCCGCTGGTTCGACGGGAAGTTCCCGTTATTGGAACGGGACAGTTGCGTCTTCGGATCAGTGCCTTTGTCTTGAGAACAAGAACCGTGCCCCCTCTGAAGCGATCAGCGCTCCTGGGGTAACAACCGCCATGCTGGTGGCCCGTTTCGGCCAGTGCCATGGCGCCGCTGCCAGCCCAGGAGCCCTATCAGCTGCTGGAGACCCTTGAAGCGATGGATGCTCGCAAGATCCGCTTCGAGCGCAACCGGATCAAGCTGCCGATGGGTGTGGAGGCCAGTTTCGGGCTGATTCGCCACCCCGGTGCCTCTCTGGCGGTGCCCTTCACCAACGATGGTCAGGTGGTGGTGCTGCGGCAGTATCGCTTCGCTGTGCAGGCGCGCTTGCTGGAATTCCCAGCCGGCACCTTGGAGGAAGGAGAAGATCCGCTGGAATCCATGCAGCGGGAACTGGGCGAAGAGGCGGGCTACAGCGCCGCACGCTGGGATGCCCTGGGTCCGATGCTGCCTTGCCCGGGGTATTCCGATGAGGTGATCCACTGCTTTGTGGCCCGCGATCTCACCCCGTTGGAGAACCCCCCTGCTGGGGATGACGACGAGGACCTTGAGGTGCTGCTGATGACCCCCATGGATCTCGATGCCCGGTTGGCTTCGGGTGAGGAATGGCTGGACGGGAAGAGCGTCACCGCCTGGTATCGCGCCAAGCAACTGCTGGGCTTGGGATGAGCACCCCTCGCGTTCTGTTCTGGCATCGGCGGGATCTGCGCTTGACCGACAACCTCGGCCTGGCTGCTGCCGTTGCGATCAGTCCGGCGGTGACCGGTGTTTATGTGCTGGATCCAAGGGTGATCAACCCGCCGGAGCACTTGCCGCCGATGGCGCCGGCTCGGCTGTGGTTTCTGATCGAGAGCCTGCTCGAGCTGCAGGAGCGCTGGCGTGAAGCGGGAAGCCGACTCCTGATTCTTGAAGGGGATCCGGTGCAGCTGCTGCCGCAGTTGGCGGAGCAGATCGGAGCGGCTTCGGTGGTGTGGAATCGCGATGTGGAGCCCTATGCCCGTGAACGGGATCGGCAGGTGGCCAGACAGCTGCAGGCGGGTGGTCGCCAGGTGATGGTGGATTGGGACCAGTTGCTGGTTGCACCGGAACAGCTCAAGACCGGCGCTGGCGATCCTTATCGCGTCTATGGCCCGTTTTTGCGCAACTGGCGCGGGCAGGTCCAGGCCCGCCAACCCGTGACCGTTTCAGCTCCATCCGGTTTGGTTGATCTGGCACCGGAGTTGGCGGTGGATTCAACCTCGCTGGCTTCGCATCAAGCCAGCCATGGTTTTGAGGGCACTGAACTCTGCCCCTGCCGGCCTGGAGAGCGTGCGGCGATGGAGCAGCTCAACAGCTTCTGCGACGCCGCTCTGTATGGATATGAGCCGGATCGCAACTTTCCAGGAGTTGTTGGGACCTCGTACCTCAGTGCTGCCTTAAGTGTCGGCACGTTGAGTCCCCGCCAGGCCTGGTGTGCCGCACAGGGCGCGCGCGAGCTGGCCCGCAGTGATGAGCAGCGCGCAGCGATTGGTGTTTGGGAGCAGGAGTTGGGGTGGCGAGAGTTCTATCAGCAGGCCCTGTTCCACTTCCCGGAGCTGGCAGACGGTCCCTATCGCGAGCAGTGGCGTCGCTTCCCCTGGGAGAACAACGAAGCGTGGTTTGCGGCCTGGCGCGAGGGAATGACCGGGATGCCAATCATTGATGCCGCGATGCGTCAGTTGAACCAGAGCGGTTGGATGCACAATCGTTGCCGGATGATTGTGGCCTCCTTCCTTGTGAAGGATCTGATCTGTGACTGGCGCTGGGGGGAACGGGCTTTCATGGAACTGGAGGTCGATGGTGATCTGGCCGCCAACAACGGCGGCTGGCAATGGAGNGCCAGCAGTGGCATGGATCCCAAGCCGCTGCGCATTTTCAATCCGGCTACCCAGGCGTCCAAATTTGATGCGGACGGTGAATACATCCGGCAGTGGGTGCCTGAACTGAAGCACGTGAACACCAAGGATTTATTGAGCGGTCAGATCGGTGCTTTGGAACGACGTGGTTACCCCGAACCGCTGATTGATCACAAAGAGCAACAGGCACAATTCAAATCGCTCTACGCCACGATTCGCAGCTGAAGCAATCAAAGCGATCGATATTCGCTAAAGCATGCGCGTTCAAAATGAATCATTTCGTGCATGAGAAANGGCGGAACTGTGCCTGATCAAGGGNGCTCTTAGNTGCNNTGATATTGGCCATGCTTTCATTGCGCCGATGGTTTTTATTGTTCAATGAATTGAGTATTTTCGTTGCGGCTTTGCTTGTTTCTGGTCGTTAACCGAGGATGTCGGGTTGGTGCTGGAGTAGATCCTCTTTGCTGATNTTGAGGATCCGNGTGTGNANATCATTGGCGTAATCCTTGATGACNACGTCATNNCCGCGGTGNCTGNCCGAAAGATTGAGGTTNAGATTNTCTGGGATGANGATCANATCCCCATCGTNGATGTTGAAATCAACGATGCGATCCCTCCCGGTGGAGAGGATGAAGGTGTCGGCAC
>PAEP01000043.1 GCA_002700765.1 Synechococcus sp. MED850 | reverse complement strand
AATACCACATTAAAAACAACTATTCAAGCGAGAATAAAAGCATACGCGGCAATCACCCTCGCAATCCATATTACATCAATGTACCTCAACCCATCCAAGGAATTTTCTTACACAAAAGTCAGGCAAGTCATAAATTCAAAAGAGAAATCACCTAGCATTCGTGATGATAACAATGCTGTCAAATGCCAACCATCAAGCACCAAAAAGCGTTCGCTCTATTTGGATCAAATCAAGGCACTCATCGTCGCATTGGTCATTGCTCTCCATGTTCCAATGGTATTTAGCATGGGCTGGTACGGAATCCGTATTGCTGGGATTATCGAATCTGATCCTCTTTTTACAGGATTTTTCCGCTGGTATGGATATGCAATAAATTCCTTCATCATGTATATGATGTTTTTAATTTCAGGCTATTTCGTTCCTCGCTCAGTCCATAAAAAGGGTATAGCTCAGTATCTTAAAGATCGCCTCCTGCGACTTGGAGTTCCATTCTGCATTGGTCTCCTGTTGCTTAATAATGCGTCAGCACTGTTGGGGAGGCTTTCTCCATCCAGTCCATTTGCTGAATTGCCTTGGACCAACATTCCGTTCAATCGAGTAGGTGTACTGTGGTTTCTGATCGTTTTGTTTACCTTCAATTTGCTTTATTGCGCGTGGGTTGGCCTACGAGGAGATCGATATTCTGTCGACGCTTCTGTACCCACGCCAAGGATGCGATCTTGGTTAATCAGTGCGGTTGTTCTAGGAATCCTTGAGGTTGTGATGGCGATGCAAACCAATCTGTGGACAGCATTGGTGCACTCAAACCTTGATGCGCTAGGCATGCAAGGGATGCACATTTTTACATATGCATTCTTATTTTTCCTGGGATGCAAGGCATCCTTCCATCAATGGTTTGAACGGCTTGACACTCATTTGGTTGTGAAGTGGTTCCGGCTCTCTGTCTTCTTGACTCTAGCTTTGTTAACTATAAGCCTGACTTTTTCATTTAACCCGGACCTACCAGCCGCATTCGCCAAAGTTACTCTACTTTCGCTATATCTCCTTTATCCCTGCATAGCATGGGGAATTCTCTCCTATCTGCTGCTGTGGTTTCAGCGCAATGAAGATCGGTTCGGCCAATGGTTAGCAACGGCTGGGGTTAACAGCTATGGAGCATATGTCATTCATTCATTGGTTCTCTCCATGGTGCTAATGGCAATTGGTTTTAGCGGACTCAATCCTTGGTTAATTGTAATCGCTGCCACAGCTTTAACAACTATTATTTCATTCGGCGTTGCAGGTCAACTCAGGCGGATTCCATCTGTCGCCAGACTAATCTAACTCGCAAATAGTTACTTTAACCACATCGATGACTGCACCCGTGATTAATGCAGCAAACAACCTCTCCATCACTCAGNACAACATCAACCATCACNANCAGCAATAANTTTTGCTACTCCTGCATCAATAGTGCAGTATCGGGGAATACTTTTCGTTCCTAAAGCCAAGGCTAATCTTATGGAAGANAAAATGTACCGATGTTCACTTTCTACGGCACNTTTGAACGACAAAAGAAAAACAAGAAAAAGCAGTATGCTCGACTCAAATTTACATTGGATGAGTTTTATCTTGATATGAATGATACTGAGTCAGCNGGTCAAGCCAAGGGATTTATTTTAGTCGACAAGCAAAGACAGACAACGTCTGTATACCTAGACNTAAACGGTAATGGCAAGCTCAATAAGAAAAAAGACCTCTTGATNGGATCTGAAGATTTTGAAAAGTCATTNTACAAAGCGAAGAGAGGAAATCTTCATGGTACAAATAACGACAGAGCCATGAGGAATGCCCAAAACGAACTCTACGGCGAAGATGGAGATTTTGAGATTGGTNATGGCTTTATCTTTAGCAACAACAAAGGAAGAACTGTTGACACTATTTTATTAGATGAACCGCGTGCTCTTGTGTGCATGATGGACCCTCGCATCGTAGATGATGAATTCAGAAATAATTGCAATGCCGAGTATGGGATGGAGCTTTTCTAGGGACTNGGACTAACACAATCAAGATTCAGAATTTTAATCACTGTGCAGCACAACAGTGAGCTACAGAACCAATGGTTTTCATAGGAACTGCATCTCTTCAAGATGTGNACCCTACCAATTCATTATTTATCGGAACACCTGNCATCGCACTTGGTGAATGTAGCCAAAAGCTATATTCACCCAGAATGAAAAGCATTGGGCCTTGGAGCAAGTCATCGATATCTTGCACCACAAGAACCTGTTGGCCAAGAAAATCATCAGAACGCTTGACTCTCCTCGAGTGTCAAGGCTTTAAAAAAATCCTGTGTTGCTGACGAAGTCCTTCTTTTTTACGGGATTGCAAAGCTTGCCATCATTTGCTGTGTTCTCAGGGTTAGCCAGATAAGACGTGCAAGGGGTAAACGTGGCAGATCTGGAGCTGAGCAAATAATGCCGAGCAACCTTGCCGACTCGGATCAGGTGGGTATAACTCGTCAGGTGCTGGTACAAAAAAACCGCCCTTGAGGGCGGTTTCTTCAGTCGAATAATCCCCATCACCCGACTGCCAGCACCAGATATTGATCTGATGGTCAAATAATAGACCTATGGCTCTAGATGTGGGGGCAAATAACAGTGAATAAAGATTGCCGTAAAGTTAGGTAAAGGCATCTGAGAGTGTGATCGACGCTGCACCTAGCGCTCTTTTGGTTTAGCCTGAAAATTCCCCATCACCCGGCCCGCACTTGAGGCGGGCTTTTTTATGGCCACACCATATGTGGTGTCACCCGTGTCTCATCAGCAAAAGCCCCCTGCAAAGCAGGGTCGTTTTGGAAAACTAATTGCTCAAGGATGAGCAGGTCTGGACACTGACGCTCATCGCTCCCAGCCCCCCATACCGAGGACTGGGGATTGGGTTTATTGCATCGACAGCACAAATGTACTGCCTTCTGGTCGCGCGAAGGGGTGGTTATCAAAGCTAGTGGTCACGAGATCATGCTTTTTCTTGGGGTCTCAAGAATCATCGTTGAAGTCACTACTGGCGTAGGAGAACATTGCGAATGAATTCCTCAAGTGAGCCTTGATTCGATCAAGCAACACTTTCAATCGGCCCAATGCATAACAGTNNGAAAGAGCTAGGTGAGCTGACTACTTGGGGGCCATCGCAGCCCTGGCCTCAAGATAGAAATTGAGATCAACCTGATCCATCCCAGCTTCACAAGCCATGACTTCAACGCGACGTCGCACTGCTGGACGCACAAAAAAAGGGACATCTTTCTTGAGAGCAGCCTGTGCATCAGCGAGCCAATCCATCGATTCAATCAATCTCACCCAAAACCAATTTAGAGCAGCAGCTCATANATGCTGAACCAGAAGTCCGAGGTGACAAAACAAAGACGTTTCCCTCGAACCCAACAAAGCTGGTTCGACAACGATGAAAAGCCGTGAATCGATGAATCATCATGATCAGCCGCAGGCGATCCATCACGTTCAAGTGGATACATTCTTGTCGACTCGCCTCCAAAGAGGCATGAATCGATAGCGACTCACAGCAGAACAACAGATGATTCGTTCATTCGAATACAGCAAAAACGTGCTTATCGTTACATCAGTAAAGAGACGTAAAGGTCTTTCACGTGAATAAATTAATCACTTTAGTTTGCCCTCACAACAGGAAAGAAACATGCCGCAAGCCAACAGCCAAACGGACGCACCACAACACACGAGCCGCAATTTACGTTGCACAAACTACAAATGGAACAAAACAGCGGACTTAGTCCTGCGAGCCATGGAGGTTGTTTCAGGTGAGCGCGAAGAGTTTGGCTTTCTTGGCATCCCACTGGCTGAACAAGCGGAGCCAACCACAGGAGCCAGCCGCACTTGATATGCCTTGTTAAACAAGCATCCAAAGATGCAAAATGACGACAGCAATCAGTATAATTACCTCTACTAGGCATTATTGCCTGGAGAAGTTTTATGTATTCAATGTAGCTGCACGAGCATAATTCCTCTATAAAATTAGATAGTTGCTTACGATTTCATCATGAGCTTTACACTTCCTGCCATCGTGTTGGGATTCTTGCTTTCAATTGCTTCCCATTTCCTCTTGAGCCCTGCTTTCTCTTGAGTTTTGATTCTTGCTCTGCAACGAGAGAGCGCAGATGCTGNGCATGCCGTTTTTATAATTCAATAAAATACAGATCTACATTGTTAGCTTACAGGCTGAAATAGCATGTTTTTATACATGAATTCCTAAATCCATCAGGTTCGCTATCGCTTCTGAAGGATTAAACCGCCTGAGAGGTACTGNNGCGCCGTAATACGGCATCAATCGTATTGTTTTATTTTTTTGTCCTTGAGCTTATGGACAAGCCTCCATAGGCGGGCACGATATGCAGCGGCGATATGCAGCGGCCGGCTGCACTCAGGGCCTCTGATGACGATGGTGGGCACCAGGCACCGAAATCTGATTTACAAACTCTGGAGCACCAATTGTTTCCGAACCTTAGATAGCGGCGGCATGTTTTTAGCATCCAAACGATGAGTACCCAGAACTTTGGCACTCTCAGCGCTGAAAAAGCTTGTGGTGACACAGATTACCGCAAGGCCTAGGAGTGAACTGACAAAACGTTCCATGGTGCTGATGGAGGGTGAAAACAACAACAATGATTGTTGTGTTGATGCTCCTAGTGTGACCAGGTGAATGATCAAGATTGAGTGACCATTGTTCAAATATCTCTTGTATTTATGGTGAAAATCTGGTGTTGCTAAAAGCCTTTATTTGACTGATCGCCCCAACCAATCAACACGTTGTTGCTCTGCCGTCAAGACATATTCAACAACACAACGGAATCGTTGACTCCCGGCTGCATAAAACATGCGACAAGTTACATCAACCACGTCTGAATCCATTGGTTTTAATCTGACTGCGCGAACCGTTGCAGACTCTGCACTTGGACCTTCAGCAGTCGTTGTCCCTCCCGCCCAAACCGACGCCGGCGCCATCCAGAGCAACAGGAATGGCAACAACTGCCATGGCCATCGTCTCCTGTCTTCATTGGTTCTCATGTTCTCATCATGATCAGATCATGGGAACCACGTTTGCATTCATCCCTGAAAGCACAAGGCGAGTGGCATCATCCGCATGGACCCATTGCAAGGCTCCTGTGTCACAGTCGGCAACTTGAAATGTTGATGGAAGCACTGAAGGGCGAGGACCAGGATCAAGTTGAACAATCCAACCCATCCACCACTCTGGTGACTTCAGGCTGCCGGCATCCAAACGAGGCTGAACCAACACAAGATCACCCGGTTTGAATCCGGTGCTCTGTCGGCGATGCGTCACAGCCATATCCTTGAAATTGGTACTTACGGTTCAAGCCTCANAGCGTTAGCCGCCAAAGGCGTGCGTCTTCTGAGTTGTAGTNGACCACAGGCAGCACGCCATCAGCAAATCAACTCAGCTCTGTCAACTTTGCACGACACCACCAGATGTAGTGTCAACGCCTTCTGCACCTGTGCTTTTCAACAAAAAAGCCAGCAGGTGACTGCTGGCCGGGTGATGGGGATGTGGAAATAGTAGCCCAAGGACCCAGTCGCTGCAAAGGATTCAGNACGAAACGCGACAGCACCCGGAAAACCCTTTTCCACCAGTCTGTGGAAAAACCTGTCACGCTTGGCTCCACTGAAGCATAAAGTGCATCAATCAGCTGAAGATTATCCTTGCGGCTTAAATCTCAAGGGCAAGAAATTTCTCCGAAAACAATGGTGATCGATCAAGACATTTGCTTGATTGGGTGAAGACATTATTGCCCAATTGCTACTGTTTATGATCCAACTCACACAGGTTGTCATTCACAACGGAGCCAATCAGAGCGCTTTGATCGGTTAGCCCGACTCGTTGTCTAGTTCTTGAACTTCTCTCATTCGCTTAGAACACAATTCATCTCACCTGTCGTCAGATCGACGGCTTCAACTAGGCTAGCTCCAACATTGAGAGCGACATGAACGAGCCACGATTCATTCCTGTCGGTTCAAAAATGCCTGAAGCTGATTACTACAAGTTTCTTGCCCTCCGAGGCCGGCTTTCAAGGGAAAACATCCCCGAAGCCCTTGCCGAAAGCCAGTTCATCGCAGAACTGCAGCGAAAAGGCTATGACTTCATGGATTATTTCGGCGCGCATCACATCTTCACGGCTCAACAACACGAACAGGACGTTCGTTCAGATCAAAATGCTGAATAGAATGCTTGATGGTTGTCTGGAGCTCAAACAGTGTCGCGACTACACCTTCAATTGCTGAGATCGAAGCAGCGGTACAAATGTGCAATCGCGTGATGACGATGTGGGTTGCTGTCGCACGGTCCCATCATCCCCAACCAAAAACTGCCATCTCCCTGGAACACAAGGACAGGCTTGCATGAACCCTTGCCGTGAGATTCAAGCAGTGACATGCAAAGTTTCTCCGCGACCTCCTGNCCTTTCGGCCGTTGCCGCAACCTTCGAAGCAGCGGATCCACCTGAGCAAACGAAACAAACGTCGCTCTCTGTGAATCGGTGACAAGGATCAGCCCATCCAGCCACTGCACCTCAAGCAACAGGTCTTCGATGGTGGGCAACAGCGTGGGTAACGGAAAGGCCATAGCAATTACCTCCTTAACATTCTCTTTATCTTCTAAAGCACAAGGGGGTTGCATCGCAAGCGACACAACAGAAGATTCATCTCTTCAGGCTTGCAGCAGAAGCAGACCCATCTGGCCAGCCACCAACGACCGATGCCGGGCCACAGCAAAACCGGCCGTCAATGCCATTCGCTCCTGCTCGCCTCCATCCGGGAAGTTCCGCAAGCTCTCCTCCAAATAGGCGTAGTGCTCACGCAAACCGAACGAAGCGGCGATCGGCACCACCAAACGCCGTAAGTAGAAACGCTGAAACCGTCCGTCTGCATCGTCTGGATCCAAGCGGTTGAAATCAAGAATCCCGGCACGACCGCCTGGTTTAAGCAATCGCCTCAACTCTTTGAGCCCCGCAGCTGGATTCTGCAAATTGCGCAGGCCGTAGGCCATCACAGCGCCATCAACGCAGCCATCCTTCAAACCTGAATCGAGGGCATCACCCTGCAACCACTCAACGGGCAACCAGGGTTCTCTCTGCTGACGCCGATGAGCACGCTCAAGCGGAGCTGATGCCACATCCAGCGCGACCACCCGTCCAGATGGTCGNACCCGACGCGCCAGCATCAAGGCCAGATCTCCTGTTCCGCAGCAGAGATCCAACCAGGTCTCCCCGGGTCTGGGATTCATCCAACTAACAACCTGGCGCTTCCAATGCCGATGCAGCCCAAGGCTGAGCAGGTCATTGAGAACGTCATAACGAGGCGCCACAGCCTCAAACAACTGCTCAACAGCAGCAGGATCGCCGGGCTTCACAGCGGCATTCCATTCAGCGTCATCACCATCACCGTGGCCAAACCAACAGCGGCAGAACACACCATGCAGCCAGCGAGCATCAGAGAAAATTCCTGCTGATCGGACGCGGCCTGCATCAAACGCAGAGCCCAGATCACAAGGGTGGTGATTGCCGCAATCGAAATGAGGCCAAGAGGGAGTGACCAGCTGGAATGAATCAGAGTGAGTTCCAGCGGCATGGCCGCGGCCTTGATGAGGTTCTACGCAAGTTAGGGCCTGATTGACAGCCCCCGAGCCAGAAGGTCGTGTTTGATCTCCTCCACGGTGAGCACGCCGTCGTGAAGAAGAGAGGCCAACAGAGCAGCCGANGCATGGCCCCCATCGGGACCTGGATCCAGTGCCTGGGCGATGTGTTCAATGCATCCAGCGCCGCCGGAGGCGATCACAGGCACCGACACAGCCTTCGACACCGCTCTCGTCAGGGGTAAGTCATAGCCAGCCTGCGTTCCGTCTCCGTCCATCGACGTGAGCAGAATTTCACCAGCACCCAAGTCGACCACTGTTTGGGCCCAGGCCACTGCATCAAGCCCCGTGTTCTCTCGACCCCCTTTGACGTAAACGTCCCAACCACCGGCATCGCGACGCCGGGCATCGATCGCCACAACGATGCACTGACAGCCGAACCGCTCAGCCCCTTCGGACACCAGCGCAGGCCGTCGCACAGCAGAGGAATTGAGGCTCACCTTGTCAGCGCCGGCGCGAAGCAGTTCGGTGATGCCCTCCACGCTGCTGATGCCTCCACCAACCGTGAACGGAATGGTNACGGACTCCGCTGTTCGACGCACGAGGTCCACCAAGGTGGCGCGACCTTCATGGCTGGCAGCAATATCGAGAAACACCAGCTCATCAGCGCCTGCTCCGCTGTAACGGCATGCCAGTTCCACCGGATCGCCAGCATCACGCAATCCAACAAAATTGACGCCTTTCACGACCCGTCCGCGGGCAACATCCAGGCAAGGAATCAAGCGAAGAGCGACCATCGTTCCGGCGCAAAAGCGACTGTTAGGGTTGCCGCACTTTCCAAGCCTCGCAGGCCATGTCCCAGGCTGCATCGATCACTGTCGGTTCGAAAATNCGCATCACACGCGTCCGTGATCGCATTCCTCAGTCCCTGGTTGAGCTACTNAAAACTGATGCCAGCGGAACTGTGACTGACTTTCGCACCGTGGATGGCAAGGGAATCGGCGTCGTGGTGGAACTGAGCAACGGCTCCACCTGCTGGTTCTTTGAAGATGAAATCGCCGCTGCCTGAGGCTTGCTCCTGTGAGTGACGCACGTCAGCTGCTTGGCATGAAAGGTGCCTCCGGCACCACCAACATCTGGAAGCTGCGGTTGCAGCTGATGAAACCAGTCACCTGGATCCCCCTCATCTGGGGGGTGATTTGCGGTGCCGCAGCCAGTGGTCACTACCAATGGAAACTGGACCATCTGCTGGCTGCAATCGCCTGCATGGTGATGAGTGGACCGTTGCTGGCCGGGTACACCCAAACCATCAATGACTACTACGACCGGGACATCGACGCGATCAACGAGCCCTACCGGCCGATCCCGTCAGGAGCGATCCCGCTNGGTCAGGTNAAACTCCAGATTTGGGTTCTGCTGATCACCGGCCTGGTGGTGTCCTATGGCCTTGATCTCTGGGCTGGCCACGCGACACCCGTGCTCCTGCTNCTGGCCTTGGGGGGCTCGTTTGTGAGCTTCATCTACTCAGCTCCACCCCTGAAACTCAAGCAAAACGGCTGGCTGGGGAATTACGCCCTTGGGGCCAGCTACATCGCCCTGCCCTGGTGGGCTGGGCAGGCCCTGTTCGGTCAACTCACATGGGCCACGGCTCTGCTCACCCTGGCCTACAGCCTCGCCGGGCTTGGCATCGCTGTTGTGAACGATTTCAAAAGCGTTGAGGGAGACAGCGCGCTTGGATTGCAATCTCTGCCTGTGGTCTTTGGCATCAAGCGGGCCAGCTGGATCAGCGCCGGAATGATTGATGTGTTTCAGCTGGCAATGGTTGCCGTTCTGATCATCATCGGTCAACATTTTGCGGCGGTTCTTCTGGTGTTGCTGGTCGTGCCTCAGATCACCTTCCAGGACATATGGCTTCTGCGTGATCCNGTCGCTTACGACGTGAAATATCAGGCCAGCGCCCAGCCTTTCCTTGTGCTTGGGATGTTGGTCACGGCGCTGGCCATCGGCCACAGCTCTTTGATTCAGGGGATGTGATCCGGACCCGACTGCACTGGGCTCTGATTGCTGGCTCAGCTACCGCGATCGGTATTGGAACAGCCCTTGGCACCAGGGCGTTCGTCCAGATCGTTGATGCAACGCTTCCCGATGCACGGGGGATCGCCAATTTCAATCGCCCCGGCACGATCACCCTGCTGGCCAGCAACGGGCAGGTGATCCAGAAGCTCGGTCCAGCAACCCGAGAGAAGGTGAAAGCCGGACAGATGCCACTCCTGGTGCAGCAAGCCTTCATCGCTGCAGAAGACAGACGGTTTTATGAACACAACGGCGTGGACAGCTGGGGAGTCGCCCGTGCGCTTGTGACCAACCTTCGGGAGGGCTCAGTTCGAGAGGGGGCCAGCACGATCACNCAGCAGCTGGCGAGGACTGTGTTTCTCAGCCAGGACCGCACCATCACGCGAAAGCTCAAAGAAGCGGCGCTGGCCCTGAAGCTCGAGCGCCAGCTCAGCAAACAGCAGATTCTGGATCAATATCTCAATTACGTGTATCTGGGATCCAGTGCCTACGGCGTTGCTGATGCCGCTTGGATCTACTTCAGCAAGCAGCCCGATCAGCTGACCGTGGTGGAGGCAGCGTTGATCGCTGGCCTGCCGCCAGCNCCATCGGTGTATTCGCCACTGGTCAATCCGGAACTGGCCAAACAACGTCGTGGCATCGTTCTGGACCGAATGGCTCAGGCGGGATTCATCACCGCAAGTGAAGCAGCTGGATTCACTCAATCTCCACTCAACCTAAAACCAGCAGTCCCCAAATATTTCAACAGCGCGGCTCCTTATTTTTCCAGCTGGGTTGCACAGGAACTGCCAAAAATTCTGAATACAGAGCAACTGGAAGTTGGCGGACTGAGCATCCGCACCAGCTTAAATCTCCGCTGGCAGAAAGAAGCACGCGAGGTCATCAAAACCAACACCTATGGTGATCTCGAAGGTTCCATTGTCTCCATAGAACCTGGAACAGGCTTGGTTCGCGTGATGGTGGGGGGGAAAGATTTTTCCAAGAGTCAATTCAACAGAAGTACACAGGCATTGCGTTCGCCAGGATCCACATTCAAGTTATTCCCCTATGCAGCAGCGATCGACAGAGGTGTGAAACCGGAAGACATTTTCAATGACTCCAAACGTTGCTGGAACGGCTATTGCCCCAAAAACTTTGGCAATAAATATTTTGGTCCGATTTCACTGGCTGATGCTTTGAAAAATTCGCTCAACACCGTCGCCGTACAACTTCAAGACAAAATCGGATTTGACGCGATCATCGAAACAGCCAACGGATTTGACATCGGCACCAAACGACCGCTCGGAAAGTTTTATCCCATGGCGATTGGAGCCTATGAACAGACCGTTCTTGAGATGACTGCTGCTTATGCAGCAGTCACCAACCGGGGCGTGTTTGTCAAACCCACCCCCTTTGAGGAGATCCGTGGTCCGGGAGGTGAACTGATCTGGAGTCGCAAACTGGATGGTGATCGGGGCAACCGCGCCTTGGACAGCGAGGTTGCTGATGCGATGAATTGGATGCTCCAGCGGGTCGTCAATGGAGGCACTGGTGGGGCAGCCAAACTTCAGGATCGACAGGTCGCAGGCAAGACCGGAACATCCGAAGGTGCGCGTGATCTCTGGTTCATCGGTTCCATTCCTCAACTCACGACAGGGGTCTGGTTCGGTTACGACAACAACAGGGAAACGAAAAGTAACTCCGGCCAGGCCGCATGGGCTTGGAATCAATACATGACCAAGATCAAAGGTGATCTTGCGGTGACTTATTTCCCAGAGAAACCTGTGCTCAATCGCAAGTTTCGCCCTCCCGGCAAAGACAAGCCGAAGAAGAGGACCAATCAGGCCGTGCCGTATCGGGGCTACGAGTATCAACAGGATCAGTACGCACCACCTCAGCGTTTCGACGACTCCCCTTATGCCCCTCCGTATTACGAGGAGCCTCGCTACGACAACCAACCAATACCTGCGCCAGGCCCTGCTCCTGCTCCTGTTCCGGAACCGGTCTATGAGCCACCACCGCCGCCGCCACCTGCAGCACCAGTGGAGGAAGGACCCCGCAACTGGCTCGTCCCGCAGGTGCAGGAGCGCTGATCAAGTCCTGAGCTCCAGCACGGCGGTGTAAAAACCATCACCTCCCTCNGGCGCATCCTGCCAGTGTTGGTTCTCGGCCACCAACTCCAGGTCCTCCCGNGTCTGNAGCAGCGCAGAAACCTGCTGTCCGTTTTCAGCCGGATGAACCGTGCAGGTGGCATAAACCAGGCGACCTCCAGGAGCCAGCAGCGGCAACAGTCCATCCAGGAGTTGCTTCTGCAAGGGCAGAAGATCGTCGATTGATGCTGGTGTGATCCGCCAACGGGCATCGGGATGGCGCGCGAGGGTGCCCAATCCTGAGCAGGGAGCATCAATCAAAATGCGCTCAAAACAGCGGTGCCATTGCGGTCTGATGGTCGCGAGATCAGCAGCATCAGCCGCCAACGCCTGCAGACACCCCATGCCTAGACGGGCGGCATTGGAGGCAACGCGCTGCAACCGTCCAGCGGAGCGATCCACCGCCCAGATCTCCCCCTGATCACCGATCAGTTCCGCCAGATGGGTTGCTTTCCCTCCGGGCGCCGCACAGGCATCGAGGATCCGCTCCCCCGGCATCGGTGCCAGCAATGGAGCCACCCGTTGGGCGGCGCGATCCTGCACCGACCAGTGACCCTCGTGATAACCGGGCCAGTTGCGCAGATCGCCGCTGGGCTCGAGCACCTGAAGCCCTTGAGGACAGCCAGGGATCACTTGTGTGGAGATACCGACGGCTGCAAAGGCATCGCCAACGGCGGCCGGGCTGGTCCGCAGTTGATTGATGCGCAGATCCATCGATGGGACTCGGTTGCANGCGGCAGCCACAGCCTCGGCAGCCTGCTCACCCCGCCAATCCAGCAGCTGCTTCGCAAACCAATCCGGCAACGAATGCTCCAGGGCCAAACGCCTGGCTGGGTCCTCCGGCAGCCGCAACACTTCATCGGCATCACGGGCCCGCAGCGCTGCCCGCAGCAGGCCATTCACCACAGGGGCCAATCGCGCCAAACCCACAGCCTTGGCCAACTCCACGCTGGTGTTGACCGCGGCGGATGCGGGGATCCGCTGCATCCAGAACAGCTGATACAGGCCCAGATGCAGCAGCCAACGCAGTTTGGGCGGCTGCTTCAGGGCCGGAACCTTGCCCAGACGATCCAACCAGGCATCCAACCAGCGCCGCCGGCGGATGGCGCCATAGGCGAGCTCGGTTGCCAGGCCACGATCCTGACTCTGCAACGGTTGNTCCCGCAGAGCCCGTTCAAGAGCCACATCGGCATAGGCCCCCGCCGCGACGGCGAGCAACACATCCCAGGCCAACCGCCTTGATGCCAGCCCAGTGATCGAAGAGGGGGGCAAGGGCGAAGCGCGTCAAACTCCACAGCTAGCGTCCGGACTCCAAAGGAATTGCCGAAGCGGTAAACGTCCCTCCTCATCCACCGGGATGCCTTCCTTCAGCAGCAGCTCCCGCTGGATCCAATCGCTCCCTTCGCGGCTGAGGCTCATCGAGATCCGACCCTGGGCATTCACCACCCGATGCCAGGGCACATCCGACGGCAACTTGAGCCGTCGCAGAGCCCAACCCACCTGNCTGGCGCAGCCCCAGGCACCGATCAAGTCCGCGATCTGCCCATAGGTGGCCAGTTGCCCCTCAGGGATACAACTGACCATGGCAAAAACCCGACGATCGAAGGGAACCTCACTCACCCCCTGCAAAGGCGCGGATTGTCGTCAAAGTAGAGATGTTGGTTGAAGTTTTCATGTCCGAAGCGTCCGTCAAGAAGCTCAAGACAACCGTTCTGCGTGCATCAAAAGGCAGGAAGGTCAGCAACGGAGACAACCTGCTGGTCCGCTACGACGGCACCTTGATGAACGGTGATCGTTTCGACGCCAACTTTGACTTCACCAGCTTTCTCCCCCCTGTCGTCAACTACTTCCAAGAGGATGGAGCGTTTGTTCTAGGGCCTGTCAACAGCAACCCTTTTGAATTCACCCTTGGGGGTGGCCAGGTGATTGCTGGTTGGGAGCAGGGTCTGAACAACCGTCGCCTGGGCGAAGTCGTGGAACTCACCATCCCAGCTGATCTGGCCTACGGAGACACCGACCGTCCAGGCATTCCAGCCAACAGTGCTCTCCGCTTCAAGGTGGAAGTGCTGGCCTCGATCCCTGAGGGAGAGACAACTCCTCTGTTTCCAAGTTTGGAAGACATCAAGTTGAACCCTGAAAAACTCGGGCTCACATCGGACGATTTCGAACAGGTTGATCAGGTGAAGATCGGGCTGGATGGCGATGATCGCCTCAACGGCGACAACGCGGATGATCTGCTGATCGGGCTGAAAGGCAACGACAGGCTGTTTGGAGCGGCTGGGGCAGATCTGCTGATCGGCGGCAAAGGCAAGAACCGCTTCATCTACGCCGAATTGGAGGACTCCCCTAACGCAAAAGGAGAACGGGATCAGATCTTCGGATTCGGCAAGAAAGACAAGATCAAGCTGCGCGCCATGGCCGATGACCTGCAGTTCATCGGCTCGGACAAATTCACCGGCGCCCCTGGAGACGTACGGTTCGCCAAGGAAACCCTTTCGGTTGATCTTGATGGCGATCAGTCCGCGGACTTCGCGGTGAAGTTGCCAGGCATCACGTCCTTGAAGGGATCAAACCTGCTCCTCTGACCACGACCACCGCTGATGCCCCTGCTGCCGCGCCGGTTCGAGCGGCTCAAATCCGTGCTCGATTGCCGTATGGCGGATCTCACGGTGCTGCTCGAACACGTGGAAAAGCCCCACAACCTCTCCGCGATCCTGCGCAGCTGCGATGCCGTCGGCGCACTCGAAGCCCATGCAGTGAGCCTGCAAGGAAGGCCCCGCACCTTCAACAGCACGGCCCAGGGCAGTCAGAAGTGGGTGGCACTTCACGATCACCCCGACATCGAAACCGCCATTCGTCATCTCAAGGATCAAGGCTTCCACTTGTTCGGCACCCACCTCGGCGTGAACGCCAAGGACTACCGCGATTGTGACTTCACCGGCCCGACTGCTTTCGTGCTCGGTGCAGAGAAATGGGGCCTGACGGATCGGGCTCGCGATCTGATGGACCAGGCCCTGTTCATCCCGATGCGTGGGATGGTGCAGTCCCTGAATGTGTCCGTGGCCACCGCCACGCTTCTGTTCGAGGCCCTGCGGCAACGGCAGGCCCATGGAACAGCTCCATCAGCGGGTGAAGGCCTTGAGCCAGACCACTACAAGCGGTTGTTGTTCGAGTGGTCCTATCCACAGGTGGCCGCTTGGTGCCAAAAGCTGGGCAGGCCTTATCCCGCCTTGGATGACCAGGGTGAATTGCTGGAGGATCTGCCTCGCAACGTGAAGCTGCGCTGCTGAACAGTCGACATCTCTTGTATCCCACGGAACGTTGAGCCATAACGGAAAGCAGCCTCGTGTCTGGGATGGAACACAAACAACAGCACCAGTTCGCTGTCACCTATCACTGCGGCGACGAATGGGGAGAGGAGATCCTCCAATCCAGCGACCTTGGCCACGCGGTTGAGGCCGCCCATGCCTTGTTTCCTTCGTCCTGCAGGATCTCGATCCGTGAAGTGAAAACACCGCAGAGCAGCTAACGCTCAAAAGGGTGACCGGGGCGATCCTCCAACTGAGGACGCCCCCCCAGAACGCTTATCCGGGCAGGCATCTGGCAGGCAGAAGGCCAACCCGAGGAACAGCAGCTCAAGGGTGATATTGCGATCAAACACCAGAACAACCATCGCTGCTGCAATCGCCAGGATCTTCTCCAACAGACCGATCACATCGTCTGAGTTCCTCCTCCCGAACAGCCAGAGCACCAAAGAGGAACTGAGCAGCATCAGGCAGGTCCACCAGGGCATGGTCACCAGGCCAGCAATGTTGTCAGTCTGACGATGGACGTCCATCTCCGCCGCTGACCCAGGCTTCGATGCCCTCACCGAGGAAGGACAGGCCCAGCACCAGGATGAACATGGCCAAGCCTGGGAACAGGGCGGTCCACCACACACCGGTCGGAACAGCGGCGAGCGCCAGGTTCAGATCCCCTCCCCACTCCGGCACGGTCTCCGGCAAGCCGAGGCCCAGAAATCCAAGGCCACCGAGCACCAGCACGGCATCAGCGGCATTGAGGGTGAGCAGCACCGGAACTGATGTGATCACGTTGCGGAACAGATAACGCCGCAGAATCCAGATCGGTCCGGCTCCGAGGGACTGGGCCGCCTCGATGAACAACTCACTCTTCACCTGAGCCGTCTGGTTCCGCACAACGCGGAAGTACTGCGGCACATACACCACACAGAGGGCGGCGGCAGCATTGGGGATGCCCTTGCCCAGCAGAAACGCCAGCACCACCGACAACAGCAGGACCGGCAAGGTGTACAGCGTGTCCATCAGCAGCACCAGAACACGGTCCACCGCTCCACCCAGGTAGCCACTCACCATGCCCAAGGGCACACCGAGCAGAAGCGCCAGCCCAACAGCGAGAAGCACCACCTGCAGGGCCACACCGCTCCCGGCCATGGTGCGCACGCAAACATCCCTGCCCAGTCGATCCGTGCCGCACCAATGGCTCAGGCTGGGGGCGTCGTAGATGGGATTGCTCAGACCTGTGTTGGCATCCGGCAACACACCGAGAGCTGTGAACAGCGGCGTGATCAAGGCGATCACCCCATAGAGGGCAACGATCACCAGGCCCCAGCGGGCCATGCGCGTTGAAAGGCTGACGGACAAAACAGAAAGGCCGGCCCGGGTTCGCTGCATTGTCCCCTGATGGTGGCGACAATGAAGCCATGGCGTCCTCAACCCCCTGGCGAAACCAGCTGCTGGGCAGCCTGCAAGGACAGTTGCAACTCGCCACCTATCTGGCGGTGTTTGTGGGCTTCACCGGCGCATCGTCCGTGGGGCTCTGGACGGGACAGCGCAATTTGATTCAGAACAACGCCAATGAACTGCGACGCAGCGCCGACGCCATCCAGGCTTGTTTGAGCAAGGGCGGCACCGACCGGGAATTCGTGCAGCAGGAGCTGTTGCTGCACTCGAGCATGCGCACCAGCCTCTGGGTGGAAAATCCCAATGGCTCACTGGTTCTTCCCCAGAGTGACCACCTGGAGATCTCCGACCAGGCGATCCGGCAGGCGATGGCCAAAAACCCGGATCGCATCGAGAGACGTCAAGAATTGATCCGGCTTGGGGAACAGCTTTATCTCACCGAGTTGGTGCAGCGTTACCCCTCCGGTGAACGGCTATGGATCAGCCAGGAGGTGAGCACCAACCAGAGGGCCCTGAGTGATTACCTGGCCTTGATGATCCTGATCTGGAGTGGCTGCCTGGTGGTCACCCTGCTGGCGGTGAGTTGGCTGGTTCGGCGGATCGTGCAGCCTCTGGAACAACTCAATGCCGCCACCGATCAGGTGACGGCCGAAACCCTTGCGTCTGCGCGGTTGCCCCTCGAAACAGGGCCGATTGAGGTATTGCAACTCGGACGCACCTACAACGCCCTGCTGGAGAGGTTGTCGATGTCCTGGTGTCAGCAGAGACAGTTCGTGAGTGCCGTGAGCCACGAACTGCGCACGCCACTCACGATCGTGCAGGGCTACTTGAACCGCACCGTGAAACGGGGTGACAACCTCACCCAAGCCCAGATCCGCGGACTGAGGACCGCGGAGGAGGAGAGCATTCGCATGCGGCGTTTGATGGATGACCTGCTGGACCTCTCACGGGGCGACTCCGGACGGCTGGCGATCAGCAATGAGCCGGTGCATCTCGCCGATCAACTCGAACAGGTGACGGATCTCGCGCGCAGCACGATGGATCGCCCTCTTGAGCTGCACCTGCCAACCAACCCTGATGAACGGGATGGCATCGCCCAGGCGGATCCAGGCCGCCTGCGACAGGTGCTGCTCGATCTGATCGAGAACGCTGACAAGTACTCCCCAGCTGATCGACCGATTCAACTGGTGATGCGCCAGGAATCCGAGGCCTTCTGCATCGATGTGATCGACCAGGGCATCGGCATTCCCGAGGCGGAGCTGAAGACGGTGTTTGAACGCTTCCATCGCGCCAGCAATGCCCCGGAACGCACCGGATCAGGGCTGGGACTGTCTGTGGTGAAGCTGCTTGTTGAGGGGATGGGCGGCACGATTGACCTTCACAGCCGTCTGGATGAAGGCAGCTGTTTCACCGTGCGCTTGGCCCAATGATCAGCTACCTCGTTCTGTGTTCACTGCTGATCCCAGTCAACCTCTGGGCCGCGATCACGCCCCACCTCCACAGCGATGTCTCAATGCGGATCCTGCATGGGGTCGCCACCTTGCTGTTGTTGCCCCTGCTGTTCAACCTTTGGCGTCACCGCCACCAGCTGAAGCCTTTCCCAGCCATGGTGCTGGGCATCTTCACGGTGGTGATGGTGGTGGTGAATTGCTGGATCACCGCCATGGGCATGGGCGTGGAATTCGGCTGGCTCGACCATGTGCTGCTGGCCATTTCCGAGGTGTGTGTTGTGGCGTTTTTTCTGCTTGAACCTCAACCGGCCGCTGAAGAACCAATTCGCTGACGCTGCCCGTGCCGATCCTTGATGATCTGCACGATGTCGAGTTGCAGCACGGGAAGCTGGGGATGCTGCGTTGCTCGGACATCCTCCACCGCATCAAGCAGAACCCGGTTCTGATAAGCAGCGTTGTAATTCGGTCGGCCATTCAGATCAAAGGCCGGTCCGCAGCGCATCAGCACGGCACCACGCCAGATCGCTGAGGGTGCCTTACCAACGCTGTACACCACAGGGGCGAATCCCTGCGCTGGAACGATGGAAAGGATCGGGCGACGACCGGCCATCGGGCAGGGCGCCAAGGGGGCGGTGAAAGGGTCCAGGTGCCATCGATCCGCCCCCGTCAGATCGCCCTTGATCAGAGCGAGGGTGCGTTGCTGCAAACGTTTCTGCTCAATCCGACGCGCCAGTGAACCACTCAAGGCGGCTTCCCCGATCAACAACTTGGCCATCACGCCGCAGAGCATCAGGCCGAGAGCGGCTGCCAGCAGCAGCTCCACCAGGGTGAATCCCTCCGTGGTGCCTTTAGTCATGGGCATCCGGACGGCAGGCGTCACTGCGCAGGCGGTCGTCCGCTGCAGCGGTGTAGCGGCCCAAGCGGGTGATGCCCAACGGCAGCGACAGCACCAGACAGGGCTGCCTCGGGACCAGCGGATGGCTGAGCACCACCACCCCGCCATCCAACACCAGCCCATTGGCCGTGAACCGCACCACGCTCGGCAGATTGCTGNGCCANTGCACCGCATCACCAGCGTCTTCCCNCAGCGGTGTGGNGATGGCNGCACAGGCGGGCATGGTGCTGTCCACAGGCGCCTGCCAACCGGATTCAGTGAGGCTGAGTCCGCAGGGTTGGCGCTGNCGTTCGGCCGCCATCCGACCGCGATCCAACCCGATGCGCAGTGAACGCATGGCCGACAACAGCTGCAGGCGTTCGCGATCACGCCCCGCATGGGCAACGCCCATCCCAGCGAGGATTGCCAACACGGCAACCACCACCAACAGCTCCAACACGGTGAAACCGCGGCTCATGACGCCTCCATGGCNNAGCAGAGNCCAAGACCGGCAGCGGTGAACAGTTGCCGACGTTGCAGGGACGGCACCCCATCGGACGATGACTTCGACAGNTCAAGCCACAGGCCTGCGCCCNTCTCNTCNGCCGACCAGTGCTGCTGCAACTGCGGATCTGGCGGCAGAGCAGCCGCGATCCCNGCAAACACGGCGCGCGGGTCCAGTCGACAGGAGCCATCGTTCGTCAACAGCTCCNTCGGGTCGGCGTGCTGCAGNATTCGACGAACAGCCAGAAGCCGTTGATCGGTCCGTTGCAGGGTCTGCTGCAGGTTGTCGCCGACTGCGACTGAGCGAGCGGAGGTTGACCANCCCTGCACACTCACCTGGCTGCTGATGCCCANCACCAGCGATGCCACCACNACTTCGCTCANGGTCATGGCGTCACCNGGGCGACCTGGGCACCAGCGGCATGGAGCGTCATCACGACACTGGCTGAACCGATCTCCGCCAGGGACAGTTGCAGCCTGCCCGACGCACCATTGGGCTGCCATCGCTCCAGGCTCCAGCGCAGATCNCCCACCGCGCCGGACTGCAACAGCTGCGGATCGGCCTGAGGGCAAACCTGCGGATCCCGCCAGCGCTGGGATGGCCAGTGCAGCAGACAGGCCTGCACCCCCTGACTGCGGCGGGCGAAGTCCATGGCGGCGGACTGGGCCGCGTCAGNCCGTGCGGCCAATCGCCAGGGGTGGTGGCCCCGTTGGCGGGCATGCANGGACAGGGTCTGCAGCGACAGGCTGCTGAGCAACAGCACCGCTGANAGGGNGAGTGCCNNCGGCAGCACAAAGCCAGCCGANCCATCAGGAAAGCCGGGCGGTGAATCGACGTTGGGAATAATCAAGGCGATCGCCTGAAATGAGGACGTGCCAAAGCATTCCCCTCGGCACGGCACGGCACGNCACAGCTGCGACCGCAACGAAGACCACAACGACGATGGGGCGTTCTCTTCNGATCCTTTGTTNAGGGNCACCCCTGCTGCAGATCTAACCTGAAGCAATTGGAAGANCCCGTTGGCAGACGCGCCTGCACGGCTGCTGATCGTCGATGACGACCCCGAACTGCTGCAGTTCCTGATCGATGAACTCAGCCAGGCCGGCCTCAACTGCTGCGGCTATGACAANGGCCAGGACGCNCTGCTGCAGCTGCGCCAGGNGGAGTTTCAGCTGGTGTTGCTGGATTGGACCCTGCCGGACTTCAGCGGCGTGGAGCTCTGCCGGCGACTGCGCAACTCGGGCGACACCACGCCGGTGCTGATGCTCACCGCACGGGATGACATCGATGAACGGGTGCAGGCCTTTGATGCCGGGGTGGACGACTACCTCACCAAGCCGTTCAACCTCAAGGAACTGCACGCAAGGGTTCGGGCACGGCTGCGGGTGGGGAGCTATCAGGCCGGCAACGCAGCTGCCCGCGAGCGGTTGCTGCTGGATGATCTGGTGATCGACCCGCTGGAACGCTGGGTGAAGCGCGGCGATCACACCATTGCCCTGTCGCAACGGGAATTCGAATTACTGGCGTTTCTGGTGCGCCACGCCGGTGACGTGCAACCGCGGCAAACCATCCTCGAAGCGATCTGGGGTGCGCCGTTCGTGGGCGATCCGAACACCCTCGATGTCTACCTCGGCTATCTGCGCAAAAAGGTGGAGCAACGCGGCAAACCCCAATTGCTGCACACGGTTCGAGGCGTGGGGTTCATGGCGCGGGTGGGCGATTCGAAGCGCTGAAGCGCAATTGCATGTCGGCACCACCCCCAGGGGCTTCGGCAATGACGAGCTGACCGTGCATCGCCTCCATGAGCAGGGTGACGGTGGCGAGGCCGATGCCGCTGCCGCGGGTACCAACGGCGGTGCTGCCGCGTGCGAAGCGTTGCACCACCGCAGCGCGCTCCAGCTCCGGGATTCCTGAACCACGATCGAGCACGTGCAGCACCACGGAGCTTGGGGATTGGCTGAGCGCCAACTCCACCGGGCCCGTTGCATACTTCAGGGCGTTGTCCACCAGTGCCGCCAGGCATTGCTGCACCCGCTCGCGATCGATCTCGATCCAGGCGAGTGGATCGCGCAAGGCCGGCGCCAGCAACAAGCGACTGGGATCAAGCGGCAACAGGCGTTCGAAGGCCTCCAGCAACAACGCCTCGGGATCCATCGGCTCCAAGGCCAAACCCAACCGACCGGAATCGCCGCGGGCGAAATCAAGCATCACGCTGATCAATGCCCCCATTCGCTCAGCCTCGGCCGCGATCAGGCCCACCACACGCCCTGAAGCCCCGCCCGAACAGGACTGCAGGCTCTGGGCATGGCTGGAGATC